>NZ_BCTC01000054.1 GCF_001571085.1 Azohydromonas lata NBRC 102462 | reverse complement strand
ATCAAGACGCGGCTCATGGGCGGCGACGGCGTGTGCACCGCCGAGCTGCCCAAGCTGGCCGCCGGATCGCTGGCCGACGACGCGGTGGTGTGCGCCATCGCCGGCGGCGTGGACGCCTCGCAGCGCGCCGCGCTGGACAAGTTCAAGGCCGACTACAAGAAGCGCTTCGGTACCGAGGTGCAGATCTATTCGCCCTACACCTACGACGCCACCCTCGCCATGGCGGACGCCATGGCCAAGGCCGGCTCGGCCGAACCGGCGAAATACCTGCCCGTGCTGGCCGGCAATGCCTACAAGGGCGTCACGGGCACGGTGGCCTTCGATGCCAGGGGCGACATCAAGAACGGCGCGCTCACGCTCTACACCTACCGCAACGGCAGCGAGCGCATGGAGCTGGCGGTCGTCCGCTGAAGCCGCAGCCCCGTCCCCCTGCGGCCGCCCGGCGTGGAGCCCGCCCACGGCACGGCGACAATCCCGCCCATGGCACAAGGCAAGCGAACCTCCACCGACATCTCCCCGCAGGCCCTGCAGGCCATACGCGAGTTGGGCGCCGCCGCCCGCACGGCGCGCACCGCCGCGGGCGAAGGCCAGTCCGCCGCCGCGGCGCGGCTGGGTGTGCACGTGCAGACCATCGGCCGCATCGAAGCCGGCGAGCCGGGCGTGGCCGTTGGCCACGTCATCGGCCTGCTGGCGCTCTACGGCTTGGGCGTGGCCGTGCAGCCGCAGGGCCAGACAGCCGAGTCCTGAAGCGGACGGCGCGGCGCCGCCGGGCGTGTCATCCCTGCTCGCGCGCCCAAGTCGAGGGACCTTCCTCCAGGGCGCGGTTGAGCGCGTGCGCGGCGCTGATGAGCGCCAGGTGCGTGAGCGCCTGCGGGAAATTGCCCAGCTGCGCGCCGCTTGGGCCCAGCTCCTCGGCGTACAGGCCCAGGTGGTTGGCGTAGGTCAGCATCTTTTCGAAGGTCAGCCGCGCCTCGTCCACGCGCCCGCAGCGCGCCAGGCATTCCACCAGCCAGAACGAGCAAGGCGTGAAGGCGCCCTCCTGGCCCTGCAGCCCGTCGATGTTGACCACGCCGCTGGCGCTGGTGGTGGAGTAGCGCGCCACCAGCCCGTCGATGCTCAGCTCGCGCCTGATGGCCTCCAGCGTGGAGAGCCAGCGCGGGTCCGTTGGGCTGACGAACTTGACCATGGGCATGAGCAGCGCCACTGCGTCCAGCGTGTCGCCGCCGCGCGTCTGGACGAAGGCCTGTTTCTCCGGGTTCCAGAACTCGGTGAGGATTTGCAGCGCGATGGCGTCGCGCGCCTGGTACCAGCGCGCCCAGGGCGTGGGCCGGGCAAAGCGCCGCGCCATGCGCAGCGCGCGGTCCAACGCCACCCAGCTCAGCAGCCGCCCGGAGAGGAAATCGCGCCGCGGCCCGCGCATTTCCCAGATGCCCTCCTCCGGCTGGTCCCAGTGCTCGCACCACCAGTCGATGCGCTGCGACAGCCCCTGCCACACGTCGATGGAGGCGGACACGCCGTGGTGGTCGGCCATGTACAGCGCATCGACCAGCTCGCCCAACACGTCGAGCTGAAGCTGCCCCGCCGCCGCGTTGCCCACGCGCACCGGACGCGAGCCGCGGTAGCCGGCCAGGTGCGACAGCTCCACCTCCTGGCCGACGTGGCGCCCGTCCACGGCGTAGAGGATTTGTGGCGGCTCGCCGGCATGGTGGTCCAGGGTGCGTTCGTGGGCCCAGCCGATGAAGGCCTCGGCCTCGCCCGTGTAGCCCAGCCGCATGAGGGCGTAGACGGTGAAGGCGGCATCCCGTATCCAGCAGTATCGGTAGTCCCAGTTGCGCTCGCCGCCCACGTGCTCGGGCAGACCGAACGTGGCCGCGCCGATGATGGCGCCGTGGTCAGCCGAGGACAGCAGCTTGAGCACCAGGGCCGAGCGCTGGACGATCTCGCGCCAGCGCCCGCGGTAGCTGGAGCGCTCGCTCCAGCCGCGCCAGAAGCGGATGGTGTCCTGGAAGGAGCGCTGCACGAAGTCGTCGAGCGGGCCTTCGCTGGGCCGCTCCTGCACGCACTCCAGGACGAAGGCGACCTCCTCGCCCGCGCCCAGCTCCACCTGCAGATCGACGTCGCCGTCGCGCACGGCCATCTCCACCGTGGCGCGCAGCCGCAAGGGGCCGGGCGCGGCCGGGTCGCCGAAGACGGCGCAGCGACCGTCCTGCGACAGCCGGGCCGGCAGCAGGGCGCGCGCATAGTCGAAGCGGGGCGCGCACAGCACCCGCAGCGCCAGCCGCCCGCGCACGCCCTGGATGCGCCGCACCAGCGCGCTGCGCGGCGCGCCGGTTTCGGACACGGGCATGTAGTCCGTCACCTCCGCCATCCCCGCCGGCGACATGAATCTCGTCACCAGCACATTGGTATCGGGCAAATACATCTGCCGCGTGCGCATGTCCTGGTGCGCCGGGCGCACGCTGAAATGCCCACCGCGCTGCGGGTCCAGCAGCGAGAGGAAGACGCTTTCCGAGTCGAAGCGCGGGAAGCAGAAGAAGTCGATGCTGCCATCGCTGCACACCAGCGCCGTGGTGCGCAGGTTGCCGATGACGCCGTGGGATTCGATGTCCGGGTAATGCACCGACCACCCGGGGCAAGAGGCGTTCCGCACCCGGGAAGGCACAGGGCGCCCTGCGCCGCGCCCACCCGGTCTACCCGGCCCACCACAGGGGCAGCCGCTTACAGCCGGCTCAGCAGCTCCGCCTTCTTGGCCGAGAACTCCTCGGCGGTGAGCACGCCGCGGGCGTGCAGCTCGGCCAGCTTGTCTATGGCGGCGAACACGTCCAGCCCCTGCGGCAGCCCGCCCGCGGCACTGTTGGACGGTAGCGGTGACTGCACCGGCGCCGGCGAAGGCGGTTGCGCCCCCCAGGCCGCGGGCGCGGCCTGAACCGGCGCCGGTGCGGCCGGCGCCTGCCCGTCCACCGACACCACGGGCAGGCTGACCACGTCCACCAGGCCGTACTGGCTGTTGAAGCTCAGCGAGCCGCTGCCGGACTGCTGCTGAGAAAAGCCGCCAATGTGGTGGTCCAGCGTGTCGTAAATGGTCACGCGGCCATTGACCTCGATGGCCAGCCGCCGCGCCTGCGAAAAGTAGGCGTAGCGCACGCCGTTTTGGGCGCCCGTGGCGTCGGGCCAGCGCAGGCTGGGCCCCCACCAGTCGCCGCCGCCCGGCGCCGGGACGAACAGGCTGGCGCCGCCGGACGCGGAAAAGCCGCCGGGCGACGGCTGCGCCCCGCCGCTCCACGACGACTGCTGCTGCCCGCCCTGCCCGCCGTAGCCGGACCCCTGGCTTTGCGTTTGAAAACTGCCGCTTTGCACCAGCCCGGGTTGATTGGCCACCAGCGCCGAGAGCTCGTTGCACAGGCCATCCACCCGCGCCTTGAGCGCGTTGTTGAACATGTCGGAGACCATGGTCATGCCGCCGCGCATCCACTGCCCGGCGCCGCCGAACTCCGGGTGGCCGAACTGCGCCATGGAGCCGTTGCCCTGCACCACGGACCACAGCATGGACGTCACGGCCTCGCTGCTGAAGCCGTGGCGGCGGGCGATGTCGTCTAGGGCCTGGCGGCCTTCGGGGCTGAGTTGTTGCATCAATGACCTCTTGCGGGATGCCTTGCGGCGGTACCCGGATGAATGCGCCGGCGGCACGGGATGTGCCGGCGGCGCACGCCGATTGTCGGCGCCGCGCCCGCCTCAGCGCCGCAGCCCGTGGCGCTGGTGCCACTCGGCCAGCGACTCGTCGGGGTACTCGTCGAAGCGCGCGTCCTGCGGCTGCACGCTGGCCTCCACCCAGGCCGGCTTGGAGCCCAGCATCATGTGCGTGGACGACGGCGGCACGGGCAGCGGCGTGTCCACGGCCCCGGCGTGCGGGTGCACCAGATCCGGCCAGGTCGGGTCCCACAGCCACAGCGCCGTGCCGCAGTGCTTGCAGAAGTGGCGCTCGCCGCTGCTGCGGCTGCCGTCCTCCATGCGGGCGCGGTAGACGCTCAGGTGCTCGCGCCCCTGCACCTGCAGCGTGGCCTTGTCCGCGCCCAGGTTGATGGCAAAGCCGCCCGTGCCCGCCGTCTTGCGGCAGATGGAGCAATAGCAGCGCATGAACGGTACGGGCTCGTGCGACTCGACCGAGAAACGCACGGCGCCGCAATGGCAGGAACCTTGGAGATGCATGTCAAACCGCTCCCGGGGTGAAACGGCGGCGCGCCGCCCAAAGCCGCCACCTTGTACCGGCGAGGCACGCCGCATGGTTCAAGGCGGCAGCCCATGTGTATCCAGCGGTGAGGTCAGGCGCGGCCGATCAGGACCGCTCGGCGCTTTCGAACATGCGGGCGGCACGGCGGCGGATCTCGTCTTCCGGCACGTCCTCAACGTGGGTGGCAATGTGCCACTTGTGGCCGAACGGGTCTTTCAGCGCGCCGCAGCGGTCGCCGTAGAACTGGTCGGCCACGGCCATGGTGAGCGTGGCGCCAGCGGCCACGGCACGCTGGACGACGCCGTCCACGTCCTCCACGTAGAACATCAGGCTGCAAGGCGAGCCGCCCAACGTGGACGGGCTGTAGGCCTGCCACTGCGGCGCCTCGTCATGCAGCATGAGCACGCCCTGCCCCACGCGGATCTCCGCATGCATCACCGAGCCGTCAGGCGCCTGCAGCCGCATCACTTCCTGAGCGCCAAAAGCCTTTTTGTAGAACTCGATGGCCTGCGCCGCGCCCTTGACCGTCAGATAAGGCGTCACGGACAGGTAGCCCTCGGGAATCTTTCGCACCGGGTCAGCCATGGCTTGCATCCTTTCGGCGGGCCTTGAAAACCAAGCGCCCAACCGCGGGCCGCACCAGTGCCACGGCTGGAACACTGTATATACATACAGCATAGCGGGCACGACGACGGAATCAAGCCCTGCACACCGGCGTGCCCGACACATCCTTTTTGCCGCTCGGCGCGCGGCGAATCGGCGGCACTGGCCTTGTCGGTTTGGCGAAGGCCGCACGGCCGGGTATTCGAGTGAGGCCGGACTTTCGTCACCATCTATTTGCGGCTGGAGATGACGAGACCGTGGACCGACCCCGTGCGGCAGCCTCGCAAGGCATCAGGCGGAGAATTACCCGCCATGCAGGTGACAGGCTCAAACCCGGGTGGGACCCATCCCCCAGGGACCTTGATACCAAATGCGATTTTGTTGCCGCCGGCAACAGCCGGCCCATGGCAGGACAGCGGGGTGATTCAAGGCTGCGGCATTCGCAATTCCTGGCCGCAAATCCGGCTTATGCCGAAGAGTTCCGGTATGCCGTTACACAGTGATGAAGCCAGTCACACGATGAACCGCCTGTAGCCGGCTTGCCGAACCGGTTGCAGCCGTGATTTCCGTAACGATTCGCTGATGCGCAGGCCACGGAAAAAGCCTTCCCCTCTGATATGGGCAGGTTGGGCTGCAAATGCTTGCATCTGGCCGGCATCCCGCGGTTGACACGTTGAAAGACCGATCCGGACCACCGTGCCGCACCGCGGCTACAAGCCGACCCATATGGAATTGCGAAATTGTGCCTGCCCCACCGTCAAGGCCTGTTGGCGCCCGAATGCCGGACCGGCTTCAGGATTTTTTGCCGGCTCTTTGGCGGCGCACAGTCAGCACCGGAAGACCACCCGGGGAAAACCCAGCACTTTTCGAAGCCCGGAGGACGGATTTAAGGCTTGTATAAGTCTTGCAGAGGTGCTTGCCTGGAGAAGGCCGGGCCGCCAGCCGCGGAAAAATGCTGCACCGCAATATGGCGCAGGGCTGCAGGAAAATCGCCGGTCGCTCTGATGAGCCCGCTTCAATGGCGCAAAAGTTGCCAGGCCGTGGATTGCCGTTCCGTCGTGGAGCCCAGGGAAGATGGGACATCCGAAGATTCGTCGCGGCCCAGTGCATTTGTTGCACCTTCAATCCAGCCGCCGAACCAATCCAGCGCCTCGAACGAACCATGCGTGTATGGGCAGTTGCCGGCGAAAACTTCGCCGGCCATGAAGCCGGCCGTCCAGGCCCTTGTATCCATGCGGCGCATGGGTTTCCTCCGCGTCCTTGCTGCTGGCGTGCAAGCTGCCCGGAATTGGGATGCGCGACGCTTCGCCTCCCCCGTGCATCCCTTGCCGCACGCGTTGCCAACAAGTATCGGGAGGTAGCCGATCGTTCTGAGCTGAAGCCGTTGTTAATGTGTGACGTTCTGTGCTGCCCGCGTTGCAAACGCTTATGGGTCCGCGCCTAGCAGCCGCCACGGATCGGATCAAGCTGAATGCTCAAAACTCCGGCACGAACATTTCGCCACAGTGCTCCCGGCTTTAAGGTTGGCGTGAAGAACTTCACAAAAGGCGCAACCCTCACCGGCTCGGCGAAAGTTTTCTTCCCGGGCGTTTAAATCCGGAAAAACATCGTTTTGATTACAAATTGTTTCCAATATCCGGACTTGCGGTGGAGAGGTCCCCTCTGAGGCTGCTGTGTGCCTCCCCAGAAACAGGGGAGGGTCGGGGAGCCAGTTTGTTGCCGATGACGGTCGAACAGGCCGGCACGGAATCGGCAGAAAGTGCTGCGGTATTTGAATCAAGAATGATGGCTCAATGGTGTCCGACCTTTAAGCCGCCTGTGCGACGAATTCATCCACTGCGAAGGCGCAGGGCAAATCACGCGCGCCCCGCGTCTCGGCATGCGGCCGGTCTTGGTAATGCGCGGGAAGCACGGCTGATGCCGGACAAGTTTCCTCACGCAGCTTGTGGAATCGGCGCATTCCGAAATGAGACCGGCATGGGCGACGGGCAGGCAATACGACCGCAGCGTGTCTTTGTCACGGCATGATTCTTTTCATGGGCCTGTGACACACAGCGGCAAACCCTGTACTTGCTGAATGCGCCAGGGTCAGCCAAGGCCGTATTCACGGTGGACCTCAAAGAGGGCCGGGAACTGAAATCAGGCACCGCTGCCATGCCCTGCGCTCACGCTTGAAATTCAGTTGGAAATCCCCGCTTTCCCGGCACGGCTTGCAGCAACTGCGTGCCGGCTTCTCGCCTTCCAAACATGGCGGCAACCCACCCAACCCGCCCCAGGCCGACTCGGGAACCGGGATTCATACTCAGGTCCTGCGGAGATCGGCACCGTCCAGGAATCGGGTATGTGCCCATCGTTGTAAGTGAAGGCAGGTTCTCATCAATGCAATCAATGCAGATGCACTGAAAATTTTTTGATGCAGCGGCTTCGTAGTTAGCGCAGTTGTGGCATTATTCGTTCCGCGCAATGCCGAACCGAACATACCGGCCTCCAGGAGTTCTCCAAAGTCCCCGGCAGGTTTCGCAACCCGCCGGCAACATGGTAAGTACTCGGTACGTCGAGTTACGGTGAAGGCAAGTCGCTACAGATCAGAAATGTCCAAGACATTCACCTAAGGTGCAAAGCGTATGGCAAACATCCAAGACCTTCTGAAGCAGCGCGAAGACCTCGAGCGTCAGATCAAGCAACTGCAAGAGAATTCGCGCTCTGAAGCGATCAACACCATCAAGGAATTGATGGCTCAGAACAACCTGAGCGTCGAAGACCTGACCAGCAATGCTCGCGGCAGCAAAAAGGGCGAAACCGGTGGCAAAACCGGCACCGTCGCCCCCAAGTATCAGGATCCGGCCTCCGGCAAGACCTGGACTGGTCGCGGCCTGAAGCCGAAGTGGGTTACCGAAGCCCTGGAAAGCGGCAAGTCGCTGGACGATCTGGCCATCAAGGCCTGATCCAGGTTCCAATCCTGAATCACCCGCGGTCCCACACCGGCCGCGTTATCAGCCCCGCCTCGTGCGGGGCTTTTTGCTTTGATAGCTCAAACGCTTGCGCCGCCATGGCCTGCGAATTCTGGGGATTTGCGGAATATGGCAGGGCCGCAGCAAATCGGTCTTGGCGGCTTTCGATTCAAGCAGCACAACCGTAAATGGCGGCCGCCGGGCCTTCGAAACGGCCAACCCGGTAGCTCAGGCATTTTTCAGGTTGCCGAATCCCGGCAGCCGGAAAATGCGCGGGGGCCGTGCCGCCGTGGGCGTTGCTGAACGCTTTCAAGCGCTTTCGTGCGCTTGGGCCTCAAGGGCCTGCCGCGCAGGCGGGCCTTGAGGCGAAAACGAGACATCGGGCACGGCCGGCGGTGTTGCCCCCTGCGAAAATATCCAGTCGTCGGCAGTGGGCCGGCGGCGCGTGGAAGAACGGGTTACGGAGGTCGGCCACATGAGCGCCGAAATCGGCACGGGTTTGATGGTGCTCCATGGCAACCGGCTTGAAATGCTCAAGGAGACGGTGGTCAGTTGGCTGCAGAGCCAGCCGCTGGCGCCGCTGGAGGCGGAGGTCTTTCTCGTCCAGAGCAACGGCGTGGCCGAGTGGCTGAAGATGGCCCTGGCCCAAGCACAAGGCGTGTGCGCCGCGGCGCGGGTGGAACTGCCCGCGCGCTTTCTCTGGCGCAGCTACCGCCAGGTGCTGGGCCGCCAAAGCGTGCCGGCACAGTCGCCGCTGGACGAGATTCCCCTCACCTGGCGCCTCATGCGGCTGCTGCCGCGCCAGCTCGAACGCCCCGAGTTCGCCCCGCTGGCGCGCTTTCTGGACGGCGGCGACGTGGGCCGGCGCCTGCAGCTCGCGCGCCGCCTGGCCGACCTGTACGACCAGTACCAAGTGCACCGCGCCGACTGGCTGGAAATCTGGGGCGCCGGGCGCGACCAGCTCCAGCGCGCCGACGGCGAGCTCGTCGCCGTGCCGGACGAGCAGCGCTGGCAAAGCACCCTCTGGCGCGAGCTGCTGCAGGAGCTGACGGACGAGGAGCGCCTGGCCGTGCGCCCGCACATCCACCGCCGCTTCCTGGCCGCGCTGCACAGCGGCCAGGCGCCGCGCAGCCCCGTGGCGCGCCGCGTGGTGGTGTTCGGCCTGTCGCAGCTGCCCATGCAGATGCTCGAAGCCCTCTCCGCGCTCTCGCGCCACACGCAGGTGCTGCTGGCGGTCGTGAACCCCTGCCAGTACCACTGGGCCGACATCATCGACGGGCGCGAGCTGCTGCAGCTGCAGCGCCGGCGCTTCCAATGCCGCGGCGAGCGCGAGCTGGCCGCCGTGTCGCTGGAGGAGATGCACGCGCACTCCCACCAGTTGCTGGCCGCCTGGGGCCGCCAGGGCCGCGACTTCGTCCGCCAGCTCGACGCCTTCGACGACCACGCGCTGGGCCGCGAAACCACCCTGCCGCGCATCGACCTGTTCGACGCCGGCGACGGCGCCCCCGGCTCCCTGCTCACCCAGGTGCAGGCCGCCATACGCGACTTGCTGCCCACCGCCGAGCACCCGCGCCGCGGCGTGGCCGAGGGTGACCGCTCCATCGTCTTTCACGTCGCCCACAGCGCGCAGCGCGAGGTGGAGGTGCTGCACGACGCGCTGCTGCAACTGCTGGCCGAGCCGCCGGGCGGCGGGCCGCTGCGCCCGCGCGACATCCTGGTCATGGTCCCGGACATCGACCGCTTCGCGCCCAACATCCGCGCCGTCTTCGGCCAGTACGGCGCGGGCGACGCGCGCCACATCCCCTACGGCATCGCCGACCTGCAGCAGCGCGGCCACGTCCCGCTGTTCGTGGCCCTGGAGTGGCTGCTGAGGTTGCCGCGCCAGCGCTGCCGGCTCACCGAGGTGCGCGACCTGCTGGACGTGCCCGCCCTGGCCCGCCGCTTCGACGTCACCGAGGACGAGCTGCCCCGCATCGGCCAATGGTTGACGGGCGCCGGCGTGCGCTGGGGCCTGGACGCCGGGCACCGCGCCGCGCTGGGCCTTGAGGCCTGCGGCAGCCAGAACACCTGGGTGTTCGGCCTGCGCCGCATGCTGCTGGGCTACGCCGCGGGCGAGGGCGCGGCCTGGGACGAGATCGAGGCCTACGGCGAGGTCGGCGGCCTGGAGGCGGCCGTGGCGGGCTCGCTGGCCGTGCTGGTCGATGAGCTGCACCGCTGGCACGAGCTGGCCGCGGCCGACGCCACGCCGCTGCAATGGGCCGAGCACGCGAGGAAGCTGCTCGACACGTTCTTCGACCCGTCGGACGAGGCCGAGCGCCGGCAGCTCGGCCTGGCGCAGGAAGCGCTGCAGGGCTGGCTGGAAGCCTGCCAGGCCGCGAGCTTCGAGGAGGCCGTGCCGCTGGACGTACTGCGCGAGGGCTGGCTCACCGGCCTGGACGAGCCCACGCTGCGCCGCCGCTTCCTGGACGGCGGCGTCACCTTCTGCACCCTCATGCCCATGCGCGCCATCCCGTTCGAGGTGGTGTGCCTGCTGGGCATGAACGACGGCGACTACCCGCGCCGCACCCACCGCGCCGACTTCGACCTCATGGCCCTGCCCGGCCAGCGCCGCCCCGGCGACCGCTCGCGCCGCGACGACGACCGCTACCTCATGCTGGAGGCGCTGCTGTCCGCGCGCCGCAAGCTCTACATGAGCTGGAGCGGGCGCAGCGTGCGCGACAACAGCGAGCAGCCGCCCTCGGTGCTCATTGCCCAGTTGCGCGACTACCTGGATGCCGGCTGGGGCGAACACACGGCGCGCCAGCTCACCGTGGAGCACCCGCTGCAGCCCTTCAGCCGCCGCTACTTCGAGGCCAGCCCGCACGGCCTGCGCACGTGGGCGCGCGAGTGGCGCGCCGCGCACCATGCCGGCGAGGCGGCAGCGGGGGCGGCCATGGGAACGGCACAAGGGACGGCGGAAGGGGCGGCAGCGGGGACCGCGGCGCCGGGTCTGGAGGCCGAGTCTCCAGTGCTCACCGTCTCGCGCCTGGCCGCCTTCGTGAAGAACCCGGTGTCGGAGTACTTCCTGCGCCGCCTGAACGTGAATTTCAAGGAGGCCGAGTCCGCCAGCGAGGACGACGAGCCCTTCGGCGTCAACGGCCTGGAGGCCTGGACGCTCATCAGCGAGCTGCTGGCCGACGCCCACCACTGCACGGCCGCGGACATCGCCCGCCGCGCCCAGCGCATCCAGCGCAGCGGCCGCCTGCCCATGAACGCCCTGGGCGAGCGCCAGCGCGACGAGCTGCTGCGCCCCGCGCAGTGGATGCACCGGCAGTGGCTGCACCTGCAGCGCGAACACGCGCAGGCCGCGCCCAAGGAGGCGCTGAGCTTCGAGCACGGCGGCGTGCGCCTGGAGGACTGGCTGACCGAGCTGCGCGCGGGCAGCGGCGGCCCGCTGCAGTTGCGCTTGTCGCCCAGCGTGCTGCAAAAAAAAGGCGCGGCGCGGGCCGACAAGCTCGTGGACGACTGGGTGCGCCAGCTCGTGGCCAGCGCCTGCGGCGTGCCGCTGCTTGGGCGCATCGTCTCGCGCGACGCCGTGCTGGCGCTGCAGCCGCTGCCGCAGGCCGAGGCCGCCGAGACCCTGCGCGTGCTGCTGTCGCTGTGGCGGCTGGGCATGCAGGCGCCGCTGCCCCTGGCCTGCCGCACGGCGCTGGCCTTCGTGGCCGAGAACAAGCCGGACAAGGCGGCCGAGGTGTACGAGGGCGGTGGCTTCAGCCCCGTGGCGCCTGAAGGCCATGAGCCCTGCCTGGCGCGCCTGTACCCCGACTTCGAAACGCTGGCGCAGGACGGCCGCTTCGCCGACCTTGCCCCGCAGCTCTACGGCCCGCTGGCCGCCTGGGCCCGCACCGGCGTGAGCGTGCTGCGCAACGACGACGGCGCCGCCGGGGAAGATGGCGATGAGTGAGCTGCTGGACGCCCTGCGGCTGCCCCTGTGGGGCAGTTGAAATCCTTGTTAATCAAAGGCTTGGAGTTGATTTGCGGGATTTAGGCGTGCGGCCCGCGCGCGGGAATGCGTACCGCACGGGCCGGCCTTGAGCTTGGCTACTACCCCATGTCGGCCCTGCGTCGGCGCGCCACCACGCCCACAACACCCAGGCCAGCAGCCATGAGGGCGTAGGTGGACGGTTCTGGGATGGGTGACACCTGGCGTCCGAATGCACCGACTTGCAGGCCGCCCCAGGCACCCACCGTGCGCGCCTTGTCGTTGCTAAACATCATGGAGAAGGTGCCGGTGTCGTGCGCAAAGGACGGGCCGTCCGAGCCATCCGACGACGCGCGCACGTACTCCAAGGTGTAGCCGCCCGCGAGGGCGCCGTACCCGAACACGTAGGCGCCGGACAGCTCCGGCGGGCCGCCGGCGTTCATGGCTGTCGCCGTCACCGAATAGTCGCCGGTGATGCGCACGCCCGTGTACGCCCCAAGCCGGAAAAGCGGCGTGCTGCTGCCGGATTTAAGCCAGCTGTGGCCGGTGTAGCGGCCGGCCATGCCGTCGCCGGGCGTAGCACTGCCACCGGCGAACATCCCGGTCACCGAGTACGCAGCGAAGGCTGTGCCGCCATCCTTGCTCACGCTTGCTGCTGCCGGCTCACCAATGGGCGCGCCGTCGATCATGCAAATGCCCCAGCAGAACGGCGCGCCGTAGACCTTTGCCGTCGCCCTGACGCCGCTCACATACTGGGCCCACGGATCAACGCCATCGTCGGGCGCCAGATCCACCAGCTCGAAGCGGATGTTGGTGAGGGCTGCGGTCGAGTTGACTGCCGCCAGCGCTGGCCCGGCTGCCGCAGCGAGCGCCGCCGCGGCCAAGACCATTCTTCTTCTGCGTCTCATTGCCGTCTCCAGAGTTATGGGACGGCCAGCGTGGGGCGTGCGTGCGCGCGAGTGCATCACCCTTCGGGGTGGCCCTCCCATAGCCTCAGGCACCCGGTAGAGGGGGTTCCAGGGCAATGACGCCGCGGGCGGCGTCACCAGCTCATGCTGACGCCAGTGCGCAAAAGCGGCCACCCCTAAAATTGCGCCCGCGAGGCCCGGCAGCCCCGAACCACTCAAATGGCAACTGCGGGAGATTTCTGCGGTGTTGGGCCTCGCATCCAGCACAAAAAGGGTCACCTTTCGAGAATGACGATCTGCGGCGCCGTGGCGTAGGCGCCAAGCATCAAAGGCGAGAAGTGACCCATGCCGAGCTGCGCTTGATTTCGCCGCGCACGTCCCGCGCTGGTGCGCCGCAGATGCGCGTCTCGGCCAGCGGATCCAGCGGCGGCGCCAGCGGCTGCAGGTACTGGCCCCACGCGGGCGCCGCGGCCAGCAGCAGGAGCGCCAGCGCGCGCATCACCATCCCTCCGGGAACTCGGGCAGGTCGATGGTCTGGTTGACCAGGTCGTGCGTGCAGTCGCCCAAGTACTCGATGCGGCCGTCGCGCACGAAGGTGTGGCAGACGTGGTGGACGTCGTACGGCAGCTCGATATGCGTCATGTACCGGCCGTGCTCCTGGTAGAAGGCGGCGTTGCGCTCGCGCGCCGCAGGACTCAGGTGGTCCCACTGCACGAGCACGCTGGGTGACAGCGTCGGCTTGTCGGCATCGCCATTCCACGTCCACCGCGGCCCGCCGCCAGCGCCATGCATGACGCAGTGCGGCATGTCGCAGCCCAGGCACCAGAAGTACAAGGCACCGTCGGCGCCGGTGCGAAGGACTTTCGAGAGCGGATCCATGCTCACTCCTTGCCCGCCGGCGTGCGGTTACGCGTGGTGGTCTGCCCGAAGTAGTAGCCCGACACCGCGCCCAGGATCAGGCCTACGACCCCGTTGCTGATGGCGCTGCGCACCTCGTCGGACAGCGGGCTGCCGAACAGGCCGACGACGTTGCCCACGATCAGGTAGACCAATGGGACCAGGGCCACGGCGATCCAGAACGACGGCGAGCGCTTGATGTCGCCGCTGCCGGCCACGAACGCGGCATCGGCCTTGCGCGCGCCCTCGATGCCGCCACCGCCAGCCTCCTGCAGCTCGAACCACCGCTCCTGCACCGCCGCGCGCACCGCCGGCGCCGCGGCCGGGTCGCTCTGCAGCTGCTCGGCCACCTCCTGCGCGTTGCGCGCGCCCAGCGCGTCCTGGGCAATGCCCACCACGACCTCGGCGGCCTTGGCGTTGCGCTCGGCGACCTTGGAGCCGCTGCCGAAGAGCTTGGCCAGCTCCGGCACGGCGTTGATGACGGCGGGCAACGCCGCGGCGATGAAGGGCGCCATGGCGGGCTCCTGTGGGTTGGGGGCGAGCGCCTGCGCGCGCTCGCGGGTCACGGGCTCGGTGGGGATGTCGCGCGCCTCGACCGGCGCCGGCGTGCCGGCCGGGCGCGAGACGCCGCCGGCGACGCGGTACGTTTCCAGCGCGCGCGCCAGCGACACCACCGGCTGCCCGTAGGGGCTGCCCGGCAGGCTGGCCCACTCGCGGTTGCACTTGGCGATCGCGGCCTCGATTCGCCCGGCCAGGACGTCGACCAGCGCCCGGCGGCGATCGATCAGGAACACGGCCGCCAGATCCTGGCTGGCCGACGAGAAGTCGGGCAGCGCCAGCGCGGCCTGGCACTCGCGCCAGGTCTTGAGCAGGAACTGATAGGCACCGGCGGCGCTGCTGACCAGCACCCGGCCGCCAGACTTGGCCGAGACCGTGCCACCCGGGTGATCGATGAGCGAGTCGAAGAGGCCGCCGCCGAACCTGGTGCGATACCCGTCCTCGCCCGCAGTGCCCTCCCCGGCCCGGATGACGGCCAGGAAAGCCTGGACGTTCGTGTCGACCAGTGCCGCCCGCAGCCGCTTGATCTCGGTGGTGGGCAGCACGTCAGCCTCCCGTCACCAGCTGCGCCTGCACGCGCACGGCGCCGATGAACATCGCCATCCAGGCCGCCACGGCGGCGGCCTCGGCAGCCGTCATGTCGCGCCTGCAGCAGCCGAGCTCGCGCACGTCCTGCACGCGCACGGCCGGCGCGTAGTCGGCCTCCATCACCAGCGCCGACAGCACGGGCGGGCGCCATGGCAGCCGCACCTCGACGTCATCCTGGCGGACGATGCACACGCGTCCGTCCCAGAGTAGGCGCGTCTCAACCAGGGGAAGTTTCATTTCCACAGCTACAGCTCCTGGGCAACGGGTATGGGTGTGAGGTCAAAAGGCACCTCGAAGGCCACTCGCACCGGCCACAGCCTGTGGATCGGGTTGCAGACATAGCTGAGCGCGTTGCCGAATCGTGCATCCCCTGGTGCCGCGTCCTCTGGCATCTGGATCAGAATTCGGTTCTCGTCGCGGGAACTGGATTGCAGTTCGGCGATGGCATGGGCATCAAGGCCGATCTGTGGCATGTAGAAGCGAAAGCCGCCGCCATCAACGATGTACCGCGTGATCTGCACGTCACACGACTGGCGCAAGTCGCGGGCGACGGAAAGCGTGATGCGAAGCGGCCCGCCGGGGTGGACGGGCCGCTCGACGGCATAGCCTTGAAGCTTGAATGGCGGTTCCCTGTCCAAGCCCCAGACCGTGATTTGCCCAAGGCACAGACCGATCATGGCTGTGGCCAGCCAACGTAAGCGGTACAGCACGGCTGTCGTGATTCCCATTTGGTCACCCTTTGCCGAGCGAGCGCACGATTTTTGTCAGCGTGTCCCACCCGATAGTCACTCCGCCGACCACGGCGGCGATCCACACGGCCCAGGTGCGGGCCGTGCTCCAAAGCCAAGTAACCCGCGCCTCACGTATAAGTAGCTCGCGCAACTTTTCGATTTCTTCATCAGAAAGTGGTGGCCTGATTTGACGACTAGGCATTGCGCCTCCATGGGAACCGTTGGTATCCGAAGCGGGGCGCTGACATCGGTGTTCAGTCGCTGGCGCTTTTAATGCGACTCTCAATCTCAACTAATCGTTGAGAAAGCTCCTGCACCGACTTTATGAGTGGAGCAATGAACTCTTCATAACCGAGGGAGAGCACGTCCATGCCCCCGTTGACGCTGTGATCCTGGTAGCCGCCAAAGTCCACGCCAGCGGACGCGCACGCCGCCTTCACTTCCTGGGCAATGAGGCCGTGATGGAATCGCTTGCCGCGCCTGGATCCGTCGCGCGGACCCCATCCGTAATCGTCGCGTCGATCCCAACGGAAATCCACGGGACGCAGCGCGTTGATGAAGTCGAGTCCAAGCTTCGTGTCGCGGACATCGGCCTTGTCACGAAGGTCTGATCGGCTCTGCAGTGCTCCGTTGACGTAAGTGGTGGTACCAGGGCCGCCGAGCTGGACCTGACTGTCGCCAGTGACCGAGGACGCATAGCCGATGGCGGAGCAGTTGCTGTATTCCCCCGTGCTGGCGGAATAGCCGATTACGGTGTTCTGGAACCGCGTTGCACCAATGGAGGTTCCCGCCCCAACGGCCACGTTCTGGTATCCAGTGGTCAGCCCCGCGCCAGCAGCGTACCCGATGACCGAATTACTCGATCCGGTGGTGATGCTTGAGCCGGAAGCCTGACCGACAGCCACGTTATTGTTGGCAGTGGTTGCCGAGACCAACGACTGGTGGCCAACAGCCACTGTGTTGCTGGCCGTTGTTCCGGCCTTGAGCGCGTTGTAGCCAAGCGCAGCGTTTGCTGCGCCGGTCGTCAGCCCAAAGCCGGCGTCGCTGCCGATGCCCAGGTTCTGCCCGGATGGCGCGGTCAAGTTGTAGAGAGCTCGCGTTCCGATAGCAACACTGCCATTGCCGGCATTCATGCGGAACAGGGCGTTGGCGCCGATGGCGATGTGCTCGGCTCCAGACGTTATGTTGAAGCCCGCATTGAGCCCAAAAGCGACGTTTGAGAAGCCGGCCGCGAGACTGTGCAGGGCATAGCCGCCAACCGCTGTGTTGTTGTCGCCGGCTCCGGTCCCGCTGTCCCCGCCGCAATACATGCTGCGGTAGCCGAACGCGGTGTTCGTGTTTCCGGTGGCGCAGCCCATCTGCGCACCGAAGCCAACAGCCGTGTTCCAGCTTCCGCTGCCCAGGTACTGGATGCTGTGGGTGCCGACTGCAGTGTTGTTGGAGCCGCTGTTGAGCTCACGCAGTGAAAACAGGCCCACGGCGACGTTGTTGTCGCCGCCTACGGCGCCC
Organism: Azohydromonas lata NBRC 102462; assembly: GCF_001571085.1. Lineage (GTDB taxonomy): Bacteria > Pseudomonadota > Gammaproteobacteria > Burkholderiales > Burkholderiaceae_C > Azohydromonas > Azohydromonas lata. Next base: position 27,901 of record NZ_BCTC01000054.1, on the reverse strand, counting down.
TGCATCGCCGTGGTGCCTACGGCGGTGTTGTTGCTGCCAGAGGTGAGGTTTTCCATCACCTGGCGGCCAACCGCGACGTTTGCGTTGCTGACAGTCGCCGCGGTGAGCACCTGCGACCCAACCGCGGTGTTGTTCTGGCCGGTGGTGGTGGCACTCAGCGCATTCGTGCCAATTGCCGTATTCGTGCCGCCGGCGCTGTCACCCGCCGTGCGCAACTCCCGCAATTTCTGCTGCACCGTGCGGCTGACAGCGCCGGCGCCAGAGGGCATGAACGCGACGAGGGCCGCACCCCTTGCCTCATCGGCCGTCGCCAAAAACTGCGCAAGACCGGCGGCGGTTTCCCCGGGAATCAGCTTGTTCGCCTCTTCAACGAAGTTCGCCAACGCCGGGAACAGATCATCAGCCCTGTCATTGAAATTGACCGGGTCCTTGCGCGACGGCGAGGGCGGTAGTGGAGTAAAGCTCACGTAGAACGCTCCTTTGCCAACTAGGACGGGCGGTGACGGCGGTGACGTGACGGGCGGCGCAGACGAAGTCAGCGGCACCCAGGACGTGCCGACGCCAGCAACGCCGACTTCTGCGAAACCTGTTTCCATGGCGGAAATGGAAAAAGCCGCCCGAAGGCGGCTTTGTTGATGAGGTAACTGCTGTGCGGACCGGCTAAACCAGGCCCTCGATTTCCATGCTGAGAGTGCTCTTGACGCGGCCTGGGATGGTGATCGACCAGTCCTTGTAGAACCCGTAAATCACGAGGCTGCTCTTGGTCGTCGACGCGATCCAGACCACCGGCGTGGCGCGCACGGCCGACAGGCGGGAGACGAACGCATCGACCTGGGCCGTGTCGAGAATGATGGGCAGGCTCATGCGCTTGTTGAACGGGCGCTCTGCCAGGGTCACGGCCCCGAACTCGTCACGGCTCTTGACGCTGTAGTCCGTGATGCCGGTCGATGCGTTCACGAGCACGTTGCCCAGGCTGTAGGCTCGCCCCACGATGCACGAGCCAATCGAGATGGCGCCGCGCCCGCGGAACGTGAGCGTGATCTCGGCGTCTGCGTACGGCGGCAGATCGGTGAGCACCAGCAGGTTCCGGCGCTTGATGGCGTCGAAGAAGTAGTCCCACCAGTTGTCCACGTCTTCGAGGCTGCCCAGCGGATCCAGGTCGCGCCGATAGACCGTCTCGCCGCTGGCAACCATTTCGACGGTCAGCCCGTCGACGTCCAGGTCCAGCAGCGCCAGGCCGCGCACCAGGCCGGGCTTGAGCGTCACCGTGATGACCGCGTCCTGGTCCAGCGCCGGCGCGGTGGCCGCCGTCTTCGTGCCCACCACGCGGTCGAACATCGCCCACCGGTTTGTCGGACCAACTCTCACCCAGTTGATCGCGTCCTGCTCCGGCGGCGTGGTCGTGTTGCCGGCCACCACGCGCTTGTAGACGCTGTGCATCGAGCTGCGGATCACGTACTGGTCGGCGGCGTAGACGGCGCCCGCGAACCACTCGCCGTAATCCGTTTCGGGCACGCTGCTGCTCACCAGCATCGAGTCGCCGATGCTGGTTGGGACGATGTACTGCATGCTCAGGTGCTCGTCGTACTGACGGTGCCGACCACGGTCACAGTCAGGGTGGTGTCGGTTGCGTTGCGCACGGCGATGGCGTCGCCGTCAGGCATGGCGCGCCGCAGCGTCTTGGACGTGTCGGCCGCGTGCAGCGCGATGGCCATGAGCTTCTCTTCGCAGTCGATGAGCTTCTCGGTGAGCACGGCCACCTGCTGCTCCAGCCGTGCCGTGTTCAGGAGCTGCTGCGACTGCGGATTGCTGTAGATGCGCGCCGGCGGCGTGTACTCCAGCTCGGGGCCGCGCTCGCCGACGACGCGCCAGCCGCCGTCGTGCCAACCCCCATCAGCGAATCCCGGCACCTTCAGCGCGCGCAGCGTCTCGGCCAGGCTGGCAGCCAGCGACGCCCGCACGAACGCGACGTCGGCGGCGCTGGTGGCGGTGGCCGTGCGCGCGGCTTCGAGCGCTTTGCTGATCTCCGGCAGCGCCTGCAGCGCCGCGCTGTCGCCGGCCCTGGCCTGGGCCGTCTTGACCGCGAACTGCGCCTGCAGCGACGCCACGTCCTTGACGCCTGCGGCGCCGCGCAGCCGCTCGATCTCGGCCTGCACGCCCTCGCTGGCCTGCTGCACGGCCTTCGTGATCTCGCCGAAGACGGGCGCGAGCTGCAGGAGCTGCACGTACATCCGCCGCCCGGCGTCTGTGCTGAGGTTCTGCGACTCCACCAGGCGCCGGTACGCGGCGGCGTTGGCAGGCACGGCGACGCCGAGCTGCGCGAACGTCGTGGCCAGCGTCTTCTGGGCCACCTTGAGCTTCTCGGCGTCGGTGTAGATGGCCTCGATATAGCTCTGCGCCAGCGAGGCCGTGTTCGATGCGCCACCCAGCGCCTTGGCCAGCTCGATGAACTGGCTGGTGCTCAGGTTCAGCGCCGGCCCCAGCGTCGTGGACGCGTCCGTGATCGCCTTGATCTCGGTGACGACCTGGCCGATCACGTCAACGCTCGCGGAGTCGCTCACGGACTTCAGAATGTCCTTGGCCCAGCCCGGCAGGTCAGCGGCAATCAGGGCGTCGCGCACGACCTTGCCCGCCTGCTGCGTCAGCTCCTCGAAACCCTTCTGCGGGTTGCTGCTCAGGCTGCGCGTATCCAGGTTGGCCAGTACGCGCCCGTTCTTGCCGACGATGCGCAGGCCGCCCCAGCTGCCGTCGTCGTTGTCGGATGCGAACTTGCCGGTCACGGTCGCGGGGCCGAGGCCGAACGCGGTCAGCGCAGAGCCAATCGTGGACGCCACGCCGGTGACCAGCGACTGCACGCTCTTGTCGACGTCGGCGCTGCGGTCGCTGCGGAATGCGCCGCTCTCCAGGCCGAAGCCGGGCGCGTTTGCGGCGTTGGCCAGCCGGCCGGCAAAGAGGGCGTCGCTGGAGACTGTGAATGCGCCGCCGCGGTGGGGGGTGCCGCCGCCGCCAAGGCCAAGCAAAGACCCCAGAGCCAGCGCGCCGAGAGCGATCGGGCCGAGCGCGCCAGCGCCCATCGCCAAGCCACTCATGACGCCGCCGGCGGTACCAGTGCCGATCAATGAGCCGGCAGCCGTCAAAGCCCCCGTGAAACTCGTGGCCCCAGTGAGCCAGCCAGCCCCCGCGGTCAGAGCGCCCGCAAAGCCGCCGGCACCGAACATGCCGGCGAGGTTTCCGGCGGACGAGAGTAGGCCAAGCCCGTTGCCTCCAAGGCCTCCACCTCCCGCACTTGCAGCAGGCGCAAACAGACTTGCCACAGCGCCAGCGATCGGCTGCACCACGGCTTTGATGACCGGCTGCAGCACCATCGTGCGGAACAGACCCTTCAAGTACTCGCCCGCGCTCTTGCCGCCCTCCATCAACGAGTTGGCCAGGGCCTGGCCGATCTGGTCGCTGGTGCGCTCCCACTCCTCCTTGGCCTTCTTGGCGGTGTCAGCGTTGGCCTGCAGCACGGCACCCTGCGTCTTGGCCGCGGCGAGTTCACGCAGGGCCTGGGCCTGGGTGCGATAGGCGTCGATCAGCTCCTTGCTCTGGAGGTTCGCCTCGGCTTCTGCCGCCAGCCGCTCTTTCGTCGCGGCCGTCTCGCTGAGCTTGGCCACCTCCAGGCCCGCGATCTCGATGGCGCTCTTGCCGATGGCGGCATTCGCTTCGAGCTGGGCCTTCACCTCGGCCTGGATCTGACCGGCGCGGTCCTGCTGACGCTCGATGAACGCAGCGTTTTCGGCCTGCGTGGTCTTGGCCCAGGCGTCCTCCCGCGCCTGGATCGCGATGATCAGGTCGTTCTCGCCCTTGAGCATGCGGGTCTTGATCTCGGCGTCGACCTGCGCGACCTCGCGCATGACCTGCGCGATCTCCTTCTCGGAGAACTTGCGCTTGCTCATCAGCGCGAGCTGGTCTTCGAGGCTTGCCTTCTTCGCGGTCAGGCCGGCCACGTCCAGGCGCGTGCTTTCCTCGATGGCTTGGCGCTCATCGAGCACGCCGGTGGCGCGCAGCACGCGGATCTCGTCCTGTGCCTGCTTGGAGGCCTCGACACGCTGGCGCTCCAGGCCCTTAATGCTCTCCAGCTCGGCGTCGCGCTGGTCTTTGGCCGCGGAGCGCGCGGCCGCGGCGCCGCCCTTGTCGGTGTACTGCTCGCGGATCGCCTTGATGTTCTTGTCGTAGTTCGCCAGCAGTGACGCGCGCTGCTCGGCGGTGATCGTGGTGCTTTCGAGCGCCGTCTTGATCTGCGCGGCGTAGTCGCGGATTGCCTTGTTGAGCTGGCCCTGCTTGTCCAGGTGCTTGTTCTGCAGCTCGAAGGCCGCAGCCACGTCCTTTTCGCCCTGGGCGCGCTTGGCGGCGGCGTCTGCACGCTGAGCCTCGTTGTCTTCGGCAATAGAGAGCGCGAACTCGTCCGCGCGGAGTTGCGGAAGCCGCGCCCGCGCCTCGGCATTGCCGCCGAAGCGGCTCGGATCGAACGGCTGTGAAGAAGCCCTGGCAATCTGCTCTCGAACGGTCTTGAGCTGGTCGTCCGTCGTCTGCACGCGGCCGATGCGCAGCACGAAGTCGATGCCTTCGCTGCCCTTGCGCTTGAGGGTGTCCCACCAGCGCTCCAACGTGCCGAAGTTCTGCGCGGCGTCCTTGAGCCGCGTGTTCAGGGCATCGAACGTCCTGGCCAGCGCCTCCTGCGTGCGGCCCTGGTCCTCCAGCGCGCGGATGTGCTGCAGCTCGGCGGCAGTGAGGAAGTTGTAGGACTTGTTGAGCTCGGCCGCGAACTTGGCCGGCGCTTCGGCAGCGCCAGCGAACTGCTTGACGATCGCGTCCGCCGTCTGCCCGGTGACCTTGCTCATCAACTGCGCCGCAGCCGTGGCCTTCTCCAGGGCCTGGCCGCTGAGCTGGCCGGTGGCAGCGAGCGACTGCAGCGTCTCGCGCGTGCTGCCGATTGTGGTCTTGGTCGTTTCGCTGATCGTGGACGCCAGCGTGTTGAACCGGCCCTCGGTCAGCCCGGCGGCGTTGCCGGTGAGCGCGATCATCCGTGCGAACTCGGCGGACTGGCTGGCGCCCTTCTCGTAGGCCACAGCCAGCGCGAGCACCGCAGCGCCGGCGGCCGTGGCCGGGTTGATGAGGCTGGCCAGGTAGCTGCCGAAGCCGCGCGCCGCCGCGCCGATGCTGCCGAACTGGTCCTTCAGCTGCCCGCCTTGCTGCGTCAGGATCAGCAGCGGGTTCTGGCCGCCGGCGAGCTGGGTGACGATGTCCGTCATCTGCGCCGGGATGGAGCGCATAGCCGCTGCGGTCTGCGCGGCCGACACGCCGGCGCTGGCAGCCATCTGCTGCTGCTTGCGCGTGACCTCTTCGAGCTGGCGCAGGTACGGCTCCAGGGCGGCCGTGTTGGCGCCGCGCTGGTTGGCCAGGGCGCGGTAGTAGTCGGCACTGGATTGGCTGCCGGCCTGCATCGCCGCCGTGGCGCGCTGGATGCTGCTGGCCAGGCTGCGCGTGGCACGGTCAGCCTGCGCAGCCGCGCGCTCGCCGCTGGTGCCGATGCCGTCCATGCCGCGGGCGGCATCCTGCCCGGAGCGCGACACGGCCTGCGCCATGTCCCGGGCACCTTGCTTGACCTCTTCGAAGCCGCGCTTGGCGTCGGTGGAGTCCACCTCTACGCCGAGCTGGGCTTTGCGATCGTCAGTGCTCATGAGCTACCCGGAAATGAGAAAGGGCCCTTTCGGGCCCTACTTGGTGTGTTGCTTGCGCATCTCTTCGAGCGCTGCGCCTTCAAGGACGCGGATGTCGTCCAGCGCCTGCCGCCACTCGCGGCCCTTGAGGCCGTCTTCGTCCATCAGCCGGAACAGGACGGCGTAGTCCAGCCCGTACGGGCGGCCATCCATGCCGCGCGTGCGCCACTGCGTGCGCATGTCGTCGAAGAGGCACCAGGCCGGCCAGAGCTCCGGCCAGACCTCGACCTCTTCGTCTTCGTAGTCCTCGGGCGTGAGGCCCGTGCCCTCCAGCTCCTCGGCTGTCGGGAGCGTCATGTAGGCCGCGCGCGCGGCCGCTACGAGTTTCCCAGGCGCCCCTCCAGGATGGCGGCGCGGTAGTCGTTCATGATCTTGTCGGCATGGCCCGGCAGCTCGTCGCAGAGCTGTTCGATGGTGGCGCGCGTGAACTCGAAGTCCAGGTTCCAGCCGTTGCAGATGCCCATGATGTAGGCGGCGTTCGAGTCCCGCGCCTTCATCTGCATGCGCAGCATCGTGAACTTCTCTTCCTCGGTCAGCGTGCCGTCCGGCTTCACGCCGTTGGCTTCCATCTGCGCGTCAACGAACTGACCGAACTCCGTGCGGGTGCGGTAGACGTAGGCAACCTCGATGGAGCCGTCGCCACCCTCAGGCAGCGGCGCCGTGACCGTGTGCTTGAACTCTTTCGGGCGCGCGCCCAGCTTGACTTTCGCAGCCATGGTGTTGTCGTGGGGTGATGATCAAAAAGCCCGCCGGGCGCGACCCGGCCGGGGTAAAGCCGGCCCGCAATGGGCCGGAGGAGACGTGGTTTAGGACTGGTACCGCGTCACGCGGTTGTTGGCGGCCACGGACACCACGCAGCGGTTGATCTGCCCGTCCTGCATGCGCACGTTCTCGTTCAGCGCGATGGTCGAAGGCGTCAAGATGATCGAGCCGCTTTTCAGCGTCTTTTTCAGGATGGTGTCGGACTGCACCTCGGTGAGCGCCACCAGCGCCGTGTAGGAGGCGCCGCCGATTTCGTCGGCATCGATCTCGAACGACTCCTGCACCGCCGTGAAGCCGTCGTTCTTGGTGAACTCGACGTCGCTCTCCAGGTACTTGTACGTGATGTTCTTCGGGTCGCCGCCGCTGGACTGCGGGTTCATGATCTTGCTGATCTGCTGCCAGGTCGTGACCTTGCGCACCGTTCCTGCAGACGAGCCAGACGGGAAAAATTCGGTGTTCGTTGTGTTCGCGCCTTCGAGCGTGAAGGTGTCGGTTGCAACGGACTTCACCCGGAACGCGCGCTTGTTCAGCCGGCCCCAGCCGGTCGTGATCTCGACGTAGTCGCCGTTGCTGTAGCCGTGGGCGGTGCTGGACACGACAGCCTCGGTGGCGTTGGAAATCGCCGTGACCGTCTTCGACGACGCGAACGCGGTGGCCACGGCATAGATGGTGCCGGTCGGTACGGTGGGCATTTGTGGGCTCCCAGATGGAAAAGCCCGCGTCGCGGGCATGAAAAAGCCGCCTCAGGGGCGGCTTGCTTGTTGGCCTCGTGGCCGGGTTCGGTATCGGTCTAGCGATCGATCCAGATGTCGAAGTCCTGCATGGCACCGCGCAGGTTCTCGTCGTCGCTGGGCGCCGCGCTCATGGCGCTCATGGGGCGCGCGGCGAACGCGGCGGCAACGACCATGGCGGCCTCGATCTGGCGCATCAGCCCGTTGGCCTCGACGCGCGTGTTCGCCCAGGCCTGGACCTGCACGAACGAGTTCTCTTCGTCCGGCACCGCGTCATCCGTGTAGCTCGTCGCGCGGCCGCCGATCTGCTGCCAGACGACATAAGGCGTCGACGCGCCGGCAGGGGCGACGTCCGGGTAGGCGCGCGAGCAGATGGCTTGCAGTACGTCGCGCAGTGCGGATTCCAGGCTCATGGCTGCGTGCCCAGGATGATGTCCAGGGCCACGCGCTTGGCCTCGTCCATGGCTTCGCCCATCTTCGCCACCGCGGGCCGGATGAACGGGCGCGCGGCCACGAGGCGCGGGCCGCCGGGCAGTGGCACGTAGTAGGCGTCCTTCACGGCCTGGGATGCTCGCTGCTTGGGCTTGGGCGTGCCGTCCATGCCCGGGCGCACCATGGGCCTGATCTGGCCGTCGTTGCCCTTGTAGTAGACGTAGCGCTGCATGTGGCCGTACTCCACCAAGTGCCCGTGCGGTGCACGGCGCGCGTTCCAGCTGATGTGGTACGTGGCGCGGCCGGGCCCGCTGTTGTCGATGCTGAAAGCTTGGTAGATGGCACGGTCCAGGTTGCCGGTGTGCTTCTTGATGCGGGCGACGTTGGCCCGCACCGCGTCATAGAGCACCTGGGCCGCGGCCTGGGCGGCCGGGCGCGCGGCGGCTTCGGCGCGCTCCTGCATGCCGCCAACGGCCTGCAGCAGGCTGTCGATATCCGCCTTCATCGAGAAGCTGGGCATGTCTCAGCGCCTGCGGCGCGCCTTGGCCAGGCGCGCGTGGTTGATGGACGGCTGCGGAAGAACGACCAGCACGGTCTCTTCTTCGCTGAGTGCGGCATTGCCGGCGCGGTCGGTCGTGCGCGCGTTGATGTCGTAGTAGCCGGGAGGCAGTGCCGGCAGCGCCAGAGACCAGGACGTGCCAGAAACGCTGATGCCGTTGGCCGTCGTGTAGGTGTCGCTGCCGACGCTCACGGTGAGCACATCGCCCGTCTCGGCCGACCAGGTGCCCCGGATCGTTGCGGCTTGACCGAAGGCGACGGTGGCGCCAGATGCGGTAGGCGCCGCCGGCGGCGTCAGATCGACGTTGGCCGTGAACAGCGCACTGAATGGACCGAGGAGATCGCCGTTGCGCACGCGCGCCCTATACGTGTAGGTGCCCTCCGTGAGTCCGCTGTCGGCATAGGTCCAGGCGGTGCCGGTGGCCGTGAGCATGCCCAGCGTGACGTAGACGCCGCTGGCCGGCGCGCGCTGCAGCTCGATTCGCTCGGAGCCGACGAGCGCGGCGCTGAGTGTGCCCACGACAGCCGGTGACGCCGAGTTGCTGTAGCCCGCGGACGCTGCGCCGCCAACGGTCGAGATCGCCACGGTCGTCGTCGGCGTCGCGATGCCGGTGGTGTTGGTCGCCGTGACTTCGGTAAAGCTGGCCGCGTAGTTGCCGGCCAGATCCTGGATGCGCGCCGTGCCCGAGGTCGGCTGGGCATAGCTCACTGTCACCGTTGACCCGGCCGTGACGGAAGCACCCAGGTCCAGGCGCACTCGCTTCAGATCCTCGTTGACGAATGAGCCCGTGATCGCAACTGTGGACGTGCCCTGCTTGACGGTGAACGCGCTGCCCGGCGCCTTGAAGCCGGTGGCGTTTGTCAGGCTCAGCGCATCCGTGTAGGTGATGAGCGCGACGTTGTCGTTGACCGTGATCTGCAGCAGGTCCGGAGGGTCGTTGTCGTAGGTGAACGTGAGCCCGGCCGATGCCGCTCCAGGCGTCCCGCCCACGACCTGGCGCACGAACCAGGTGTTGCTCCCCTGGGTGGGGGTCGGCGGGGTCGTTGTCCATGGCCCAGCGTTGGTCGTTGAGTATTGGATCGTTGCGCCGCTGCTGGCTCCAGTGACGCTCACGCCGGCATTGTTCGTGATCTTGTCCGTGGTTACCGGCCCGGTGTCGGTTGTCAGCGCGAGCGTCAGCGTGCCGGTCGGTGGTGGCGGTGGCGGCGACGTGGTCGATTCGAGCGTTGTCGGAATCGTGGTGACAACGCCGGGCGTCCTGTTGTGGTAGTCCGGCCCCGGGCTTGACCAAAGGTCATAGAAGAAATTGCGGATCAGGTTCCACGGCTTGAGCGTGCTCAGCGAACCGCCGGTGTTGTGCAGCTGCCATGTCGCCCCTTGCCAGGTGACGTGCGTCCCTTTGAGACCGGCGCGGAAAGTGCCGTCCACACTCACCCCGGCCCCGGTGACGCGGTTGTAGATCTTCTGCAGCGATGGATTTCCGGCGGCGTCGTACAGGTGCCCGATGTAATAGATGGGTGGGGCATCGCCAGGCGGATTGACGTCCGCGTGCTTTTTGAATTCCCAGTTCTGGTTTTGGATGCTCGGAGATATTGCCGTCTTGCCCCAGGCGTCAGCGTATTTTTCATAGACGCCGTTTTCGACGCTGTCGTCATCCCACCAGGTGTCGGGGCCGCCCAGCGTGATGCCGTTATCGACCATCGGGCCACACATGGTATTCACGGCATACGGCGGGAAATTCATGAAGTGGCCGACGATGGTTGTCGGAAACTTTCTCTTTGTCCTGAGCTGAATGCGCAGCAGGGCGTCCTTTTGCTGCTGTTGCTGTGTTGAAGTCAGTGGCGTACCGCTGTTGGTGCCCCACGATGACTCATTGAAATCAACCGTTGACAGCAAATATCGAATGTCGCCAGCCGGTCGACCGATGCTGTCCAGCGCGGTGCCCATGGCTTCCATGAACAGCGCCAAGCGCTCTTCAACGGCAGGAATCCAGAGTGCTGGGTGTTCGTTGATTGCTGCGTCGTCTGCAGCGTTGCCCCAGGTATAGACGCCTATGCCGTATTCGCTTCTGTAGCCGGCTTGCCCGGAGCGCAGATAGGCCGGTGCTCCGCGCCCCCCGATGCCCTTGAACTGAACCAGGATGCGCATGTAGATGTCGCGGCCGATAGCCACGCTGCGCGTCTTTAGCGTCTGCAGATCGTCAAGGATCGAACTGAAATCGTATTCGTAAACGGCCGGGTTATCCGTCCTTGGCTTTTCCAGGTTCTTCCAGATGTAGCGCATCTGTACCCCAATCAGGTTTGGGATATTGGATGTCGCGGTCGTGGTGCTGGCGATTCCGTCGAGCAGCACATTCAGGTTCTTGGTGTCGCCAGCCCCCAGCACGTAGTGGCCGGGATACCACTTGTAGTTGGTAGGCATATCGGATCAGCGCTCGATGTAGACGCGGAAATCGCTGACGACGCACCAATCCGTGCCGGTCGACATGGCCGCGGCCAGCGTGAGCTTGAAGCCCGTGGCAATGCTGGGGATCGTGTCGATGGCCGGGCGAATATTTGAAATCTGGGCCGAGAGCGAAGAAAAGCCGGCGCCGGCACCTTGCTTGCGCATCGTCGTGTTGCTGATGATTCGCCACTCGGTGGACCAGCCCGCGGTGGTGGTGGTGGTGTTCGTGGTGACGCCAAAACTGCTGATGGCGGTGTCCGTCAGGTTGCCGTTGGGGCCTGCATAGAGCGCGGCCTGGACGGTTTCCGTGCCGGAGTTCTGGTTCAGCCCGCGCCCGATGGCGCAGTAGATGCGCAGCAGGTCGCCCACGCGCAGCGCGTTGGGCGCCACGGTGCAGACGCACCCCGCCATGGCGCGCAATGTCGTATTGCCTGGCGCTGCCGTGTCGCCGCCGTCCGCCGTCAGGCGGAACAGCCGCGACGTCTGGTTGTTGCTGGGAACGAAGAGGCCGCCGAACATCAGAAGGCCTCACGAAAGCAAAAGCGCTGGCCTGCGCGGCCGCCAAGAATCTTGATCGCGGCGCCGGTGAGCAGGCTCGGCGGGCAGATCCAGAACGCGTACGGATCGATCTTGAACGACTGGTATTGCGTGGGGTTGTTCGTGTACTCCCACCACAGCTCTTCGTCGAAGTTCTGCAGCGCCCAGCCCTTGCGGTCCACGCGCGCGGCGGCGAGAGCCTGGGGGACGTTGGCCGTCTGTATGGTCACAACACCGGACGCCGGGCCCGCGAGCGCGACAAGCGGGAACAGGATTTCGGCCGGACCCTCGCCGGCGCCGCGCAAGTCGACGCCGCCGGGGATCGTCGCGAGCACAAATGGGACGTCTGCCATGATTCCTCACGAGTACGACGCAAACCGGCCGTTGCTGTCGTAGTTCAAGGTGATCGTTGAGCCGCCGCCGGCGACCGATGTCCAGGTCTTCTTGCCGGCGACGGTCGTGTAGCCGATCGTGAAGACCGTGCCGTTGATCGTTGCGGTGGCGACGTCACCGTCGCTGTCGTAGGTCAGGGATGCGCCGCCGGTCATCGCGGCGATGAACCGGAGCACGTCCGCGTTGATCGAGAGCGTGAACTTCTTCGTCGTGCCGGCGGAGAAGTTCACCGGCACCGTGCTAGAGCCAGCATCCGGCGTCGTGCGCTGAAACACGTCGCTGCCCAGGTACGTGCCCTCGCCCGTTTCCCATTCGCCAGTCTCGATGCCGTTGGCGTCCACCGCCGCGATGCGGTACTGCACGACGGCGCCGGCAGACACGACGGACTGCAGCGTGCGCCGCGCCGGGTATGACGTGGTCGTGGCCAGCGCGGCGTTGCCCGTGCCCGTGACCGTCACCGGCTGGGCGACGGAGTCGTGAAATTCCTTGGCCATGTCGGTCAGGTCCGGACGTTGACGGCCTCGCAGGCCAGGTCGATGTAGCCGCCGCGCCGGTTCGGCAGGACGGCCTTGATTTCGTAGGTCGTAGATCCGGAAACGACGCGCATGCCGGCGTCGATGCCCGTGCGCCAGCGCACGCGCACGGATCCGCGCGTGGTTGATGTGTCGGCGCCGGCCTTGATCGCTTCCAGACCTGAGAGGTGGCGCACATCGGCCCAGACGCCGGCGGCCGCAACCACCCAGGTCTGCACCGGCTGCCCAGCCGCGTCCTGGCCGGACTGGCGCTTGTGCAGGTCCACCTGCGTGTCGTACTGCCCGGCACCCATCAGCCGTACACCCGATACGGATCCAGGAGGCCGGCCAGGAACGGCAGGGCCTTCAGCTCCCTGGCCGCGGTGGCCTCGCGGTGTTCGTACATTGCGCCGACGTGCAGCAGGATCCACTGCCGGATCGCCGCCGGCACGTCGGCAGCGCTGTCGCCGTATCCGGCGACGTAGCGCACGCGCACGGCGTTGATCTCGGCGCTGGTGCTCGGCCACCCACGGCCTTTGGCTGGCACCAGCCAGGCCGGCGCCACGTCGTTGCTGTTGTCGAGCACGTAGTCGGCCGGGTCCAACGTGACGACCTCGTCGTCTTCAGCGATGTACTGCAGCGACTCAACGCCGAGCACACGCGGCCACTCCAGGCGCAGCGCATCGCTGAATGCGTCCGTGGTCATCTGCCAGGTCGCGCTCAGGAGCGTGCGCCGCATCTCGCCTTCGGCGAGGTGCCGTGCCGCCATAATGAGTCCCGCGATCAGCAGGTCCTCGTCGCCGCCGTCGACGCGCAGGTAAAGCTTCGCCTCTGCCACGCTCACCGGCTCGGTGGTGGCCTCCAGTACCTTGATCGTTGACAAGTTACCTCCGGGGGCGTTTCGTGTCGTTCAAGCGCGGCGCAAAGCCGCTGCCGCTCGGAGCCCGGCGGTACACGTGTGTCGTGAAGACGTACACCGACACGGTCGATCGAAGCGATGCCCGCTGCTGCACCGTGGTGCTCAAGGGGGTGGCGGTGCCAGCGGCGTTGGCCACTGCGACCGACACGCCTGCGCCCGCGGCTTGCGCGACCTGCACGGCTACGCTTGAAACCAGCAAGGTGCCCGCAGGGTGACTGGTGTCCACATAGACGCTCACGCCTGCGTTTGCCAGCGCCGACGACTGAACGCCAACGGCCATGCCGGCAGCGACTGCGCGCGTCTCCATCACCGGGATGGTGACGTCCACAACTGCCACCTGCGGCTCGTATTCCATCACCACGACGGACGTCACGGCAACGGCGCTCCGCCGCAGAGCCACGATCGCGTGCAGCTCGGCTTGAGCCGTGCGGTCCTGCTGAGCGCAGACGCTGAGCCCAGCCTGCACAGCCAGCGCCGCCTCGACGAGTGCCGATAGCTCAGCGCTCGCGCCAGCCGGGGCCAGCACGTTGACGGAGAACTCTGCCGTCAACGCCAGTGGTTCCCGCACGGCCACGTCGAAACTCGCCGACGCCACCTCTTCATGCTCGATCGCCAGGGAAGCCGGGAACGCGACCTCAGGGCTGCCACCGACGATCAGGGACAGCCCGGATTCAAGGCTGCCCGGGGCAGATACCGCGACGCTGACCTCTCCGACGACCCGGATGGACGACACGCGCATTGCCACCGGCGTTCCGGCCTGCTGGTGCGCATAGAGCGAGGCCCACCCGAGGTCCGAGGCCCACGCGACGGGGATGCCGTCGTCATAAGGCAGGACGCGCGGCACTTCCGGCAGCAGCGCGCTCATGCCGCCCAGGCCCGGCAGCGCCAGCGATCGCAGGCCGCCGGGTTGGTTGATGTGGACGCTCAGCGCGGCCGATGCGGCCTGTGCGGCTTGCACGGCAGCGTCCAGCGCGACGGACACCTCTGCCGTCACCATCACAGCGACCGACGCCGGCAGCGCGACGGCGACACCGCCTTGCACGTTCATCGACAGCGCCGAGGATGCAGCGCCAGCCGTCTGGACGGCCAGGTTCATGTCGGCGCTGGCCAGTGCTGGCGCCTGCACCGCAACGGAGGCCTGAACGGTGCGGCCACCGGCCGTTTGCACGGCCCCAACACCACCCAGGCCCGGTAATGCCAGGGACCGCAGGCCGGCGTTGCCGTGCACGAACAATGACACCGCGGCGCTGGCGCTGCTGGAACGCAGCACTGCGAGAGAAGCGGCGGCGCTCGCGGCTTGTGCGGCACGCACCGCGGCCGACAGCGGAGCCGATGCGTCCATTGCCACGTTGGCGGCACCGATGCCGCCCAGCGCCAGCAGCAACGGCGACCTGATGCCGCCATTGGACGTCTGGGGCGGCAAGCCTGCCGCCTGCAGCGACAGCGCCCCGAGGCTCAGGCTCATCGGGTCAGACCGTCGGCCAGCCGGTAGTGCGCCACGGGTAGGCGAGCACGGCGCTGAACGTGCCCAGCGCCTTCAATGCCGCCTCGTGGGCATCGGAGGCAGCACGGATCGCTTTGGCCTTGTCCCAGATGCCGCGCATCGCCTCGACCTCGTACACCTCCGGGATGCTCAGAGACCGTACGAAGCGCGCTTCGTTCAGCTCGTTCATGCGCGCATTCAGGTTCGACTGCTTCCAGGCCGGCAAGAACGCCAGGATGCGGTCCATGGCCTCCTGCTTGATCGCGGCAATGATCGGCGCGCGCGCATCGTCCAGGGTGTAGGCGTCGATGATGGCCTGCACGGCGGCGTCGTCGCTCGACTGCCACGCGCCGTCCTCCTGCACCAGCCAGTGGCCCTGGGTGCGGATGCGCTCGTGCAGGCCGGCGCCCTTTTCTTCGTACGCAATGGCCATCACTGGACTCCCACGAAGAGCATGACCGCGGCAGCGGAGCCGATGTTCGACGCGGTGGTCGTGCCGGCGCTGGACGGCAGCGCCAGGCTGCCGACGGTTTCCGTGCGGTATTCGATCGGGGCGTTGGCGTTGCCGTTGAGTCCGAACGGACTGCCGCCGATCAGCGCGCTGGCCGCGGAGTTATGGCCAGCGGTGACCAGCGACGACCCGGAGTAGAGGAACGCGGCGATGTACATCCCGGGCGGCAGGAACTGCGCCGTGCCGGCCGAAAGCACTTTGAAGCCGGTCGTGTCCACGGCAAACGCAGACGTCGACGCTCCAGAAATCAGGCTCCCAATCGAGCCGGTCGGCGTGAGGTTGTAGAGGCCAATGAGCGCTTGGCCACCGCTTGCTGCCGCCGTCGTGACGTTGCATGCAAAGCCGGTGACGATGCCCCCGGCGCGCAGAAGGAACGCCTGGTAGTAGACGGTGAGCGACGTCGGCGACGCACTGGCCGTGACGGTCGTGCGGTGTGCTGACGTGACGTAGCGCCCGACGCCGGCGGTGCTGTCGACCGTGGGCATCAGCGCCTCAGAGGTCGCATCGAGCGGCGTGCAGATGACCTGGGTCGTGCCCGTCAGGCTCGCGGCGGTGGCGCCGCCGTTCTTGGTCAGCGTCGTGCCGTCCCAAGTGCGCAGCACGCGCGAGCGCACCATCACCGTCGAGCTCGACATGGTGGCGATGCCACCTTCGACTGGCTGGTTGCTGCTGTTGAGCAGCGTGTACGCGAACGGCAGCGAGCCCATGAGCTGATACGGCGTCGGGAACCCAGGCAGGGCCGACAGCGTGAGGTTGCCCGTGCCGGTCGTCGTGGTCTGCGCCTTGGCCCAACTCGCGTGCATCGCTTGCTCCCAGCGAAGGTCAGGCTGCGCCGATGATGGGCACGGCCGCGGCGTCGGTCGTGAGCGTGCGCGTGGTTTGGGTCGTCGTGCCGTCCGGCGCCTTGACGGTCAGCGTGGTGCCGCTGATCGACCACACGGGCGCCAGGCTGTCCACTTTCAGGAAGTTCGTGCCGGCCACGATGGAGTCGTAGACGTTGGCCGGCACGACCATGATGTTCATGAACACGGGGAGCGCGCCGGTCTTGTTTACGGCGATAGTGAGGCGCCCCAGGGTGCCGGTATCGGTCGTGTTGAGCGGCACCGAGTAGTAGCCGTTCTCCATGTGCGTGGCACTGGTCGTGTCGCCCTTCTGCGCGAATGTCCCCGCGTTCTTGCTCAGCCGCACATCGGCCTGCGCGATCGACAGCGCCGTCTCGGCCGTGAAGCCGTCCGTGTTGTCCACAAACGGTCCGAGCACCAGCGTGACGGCGGTGCTTTGCTTGAGGATGTTCATTGCGCGAACCTCTGGCGGAGTTGATGCATCGAGCGCGGAGCCTGGGACTGCGACGACCCGGCGGCCTGCACTTCAAAGGCGATGTAGGCCCATGTCGCTGACGTGCCGCTCAGGCTCAACGTGAAGGCCGCGGAGTCGGTGCGCGGCTGCGTGGTGGGGCGGATGACGGCCGTGGTGAAGTCGCCGGTACTGTTGAACACCGAGCCCTCCAGTGAGCAGTTCGTGCCCGCCGTGGCCGAGTTGGCCGCGGTGTAGTCGCCCGCGAGCATCCACATGGCACTACCCGACTGCAGCGGCGTGATGGTCACCGACGCCGACGTGGCCTGGCTCTCTGCCGTGGAGAACGAGCGGACCGGCGTCGTTGCGTGCGCGCCGGAATGCACGATCGTCGTAAGCCGGCGGCCGAGGTCCTGCCAGCCGGTGTTGTTGACCGTGACCGTGATGTTCTCGTTGCGCGCGGCCACGGCGTACCAGGCCACGACTTTGGCGTTGTTGCCCGTCGAGGGCGATGAGTTCTGGCCGATCAGCGTCCAGGTCAGCCCAGCACCGACGCTGCCGGTGTTGGAGATGGAGAGCGTGCCAACGCTGCCGGAGGCGTTGGTGCCGCAGGTCCACATCACAACGACGAGTTGCCCCGTCGTCACGGCCGTGGCGGCGCTGGAGATATTGCCGGTGGTCCAGGTCCCGCTGGGGCTGGTGACGTGCGCGGCGCTGTAGGTGATGGGCATGCGCGGTCCTCAGGGTGCGAACTGGAAGCAACCGATGTCGGGCGTGCTCGGCACCAGGTTACCGAGCATGTCCACGGTCAAGCCGACGTTCGTGCCGACACCGCGCAGCACGGAAGACGCACCCGGGCGGAAGCCGAGCGCGTTGGAGGGCGCGGACACCAGGAACCCAAGATCAGCCGCTGTGATGCCCGCGGGCAGGTTGAAGCACGTGCCGGTGCCGCTGTTGTCGAACGCGTTCGTGGTGTTCGTGGAGCGCCACTGCATCGTGCTCGTGTTCGTGGCACGGAACGCGTTGTTCGTGAAGCGGATCGTCGGACCCGAGTTCGCGGCGTTGAGGATCGCGTTGAAGCCGTCGTTCGACAGGCACTCCAGGTCGACCGTGTTGTTGTAGATGTTGTAGTACGCCGGCTGCCCGCCGTTGAAAGTCGCCTGCGAGGACACGCAGTTGAACAGGATGCCGTTGTAGTGGCCGCCGCCGCGGTTGTAGATGAGGTTGTAGTAAATCTCGACGTTGTTGCACCACAAGTTCAGGCCGCCGTCGCCCAGGTAGATCGACTGGCCGCCGTTCTTCCAGACGTTGTAGCGCAGCGTGATGCGGTTGCCGCCAAACCACTGAATGTTGTCGCCGTGGGTGACGCCGCTGTCGTTGTCGTGGATGAAGCAGTATTCGACGATCAGGTCGTCGCCCTTGCCTTGGATGCCGTCTTCACGCCGGTTCACGTCGGAGTTCGGCATGACGCTGGCTTCGATGTAGCGCAGCGTGATGCCGTTGGAGCCGGTTCCGTCATCGCAGTGGACAGCGTAGTAGGCGTTGCGGGCGATGATGCCGTAACCACTTTCGAGGTCGGCGTTGCGAATCTGGCCGTCGACCGTGACGTAGTTCGAGCCGTCGAGGTTCAACGCTTTCGTGACGGCTGGCGACGCCGAGCCGCCAGCGTCGAAGATGACCGGATTGCCGCCGTCCACGGCGAACGCACTGGACCAGCCCGTGTCGGTGCCGTGGGAAGCCAGCGTGGCAGCCCGGATCGTGATGCGGTTGGCGTTGGTGCCGTTCCATCCTGGCCGGACAGCACCGTAGTTGCCGCCCGCCACCCACACCGTCATGCCGCCCGTGATACCGGAGGCCGAGGCAAAGCTGCTCCAGGCCGTGGACCAACTCAAGCCGTTGCCGCCTGCCGCGGCGCCGGCGCGGATGTAGCGGTAGGAGGGGCTGTCGGTGCCGCCGCCGCCGCCGGCATTGACGCTGATGCTCAGCGCGGACGAGGCGGACCTGGCGAGCTGGACGGCCGCAGACGCGGTGCCGCTCAAGACGCCCGGCGTTGGCTCCGGCACGGACTCGGCCGGGCGCCTGCGTGGCGTGCGTCCCATGCCGGCCCGCACAGCGATCGGTCTGCCGTATGCCATGGCTTCAGCCGTCGATTTCTTCGATGCGCAGGTTGATCGTCACGTTTCCGGTGCCGGTGACGCTGCGGAAGCTGACCTGGCCGTTGACGGGTACAGGCCACTCCCAGCCGGGAATGGCCACGTCCTTGTCGATGCCGCCGTTGGCGTTGGGTCCGAAGCGCCACAGCACTTCGCCGTCGAGCGTGGGCTGCACGCTCCAGGTCGTGTAGACGTTGAAGCTGGCCGACACGCTGGACGGGTTCACCTTGCTCGGGGTGATGGCGCCGCCACCGGTCGTTCCGCCAGAGCTGCGCTGCATCACGATCTCGTTGACCGAGGACGACGAGTCCATGCCCTTGATGTCCACCACGCTGATGCGCAGCGGCTTGCTGGCGCTGGCTTTGATCGTCAACAGGTCAGCGCTCAGGCTCAGAGCAGCGCGAGCGCGCGAAACGGAGTACAGCGGCATGGCAGCCTCTTGGAATTCAGGGGTGAATGTCCTGGCGCGATACGACGACCGCGCCGCTGGCGCTGTCGACGTAGACACGCACGCCGGCGAGCTCAACGACGGCCCATTCGACGTGTGCCCCGGCGAGCGGGCCGGCGACCATCACGCCGCGGCGGCGGAAGATCACGCCGTCGGTGTCGTGCAGGGCCACGCGCACGGCGCCGTTGGAGGCTGTGCGCATGCCGGTTGCCTCGTCAACGGCGATCTCGAATGGGGTGGGCGTCATGTCGTTGCGCCCTCAGATCTCATCCCAACCGAAAAAGACGGAATCGCCCGACGCCAGCCCGCCCGACGCGGTGGACTGCACTTCGCACATGAGCACCAGGTGGTCGCCCTTCTCGCCAGTGCTCGTGTATGGACCCGCGCCCAGGCTCAGCGGAGAGCCGGACGTGTACGAGAAGAAGTTGTTGTAGCCCGTGGTTGCCGTGGCCTCCGCCGGCGTGGCGTAGGTGGTCACCGCCTTGGCCCAGAGCAGGATGCCGGTGCCCAACGAGTTGGTGCCGTCGCTGTACGCCTTCAGGTTCGTGATCTGCGAGTACGTGCCGCCGGTCACCTCCAGGCGCAGCCACTTCTCGAAGCTGAAGTCGCTGCCAGAGGTGGGCTTGACCAGCGGGTTGTTCAGGTCGACGGTGGCGTTGTCGGCGTTCTTGAAGCGGACGCCGCCGCTGGCGTCGGTCGCAGTTGCGCCAGCGCCGTTCTTCTGCACGATTCGGACGATTGCAGCCATGACGGCCTCCAGAAATGAGAAGGCCGCCCGGAGGCGGCCTCAATTTGGCAACGAAGTGGGTCAGGCCGGCGGGTTGGCGGTCGGCTTGATCGACGCGTGGCCGAGCACCGCCACGGCTGCGAGTAGGGCTGCGGAAGCGTTGTTGACCGGGGTGATGGTCAGGCGCACGTAGCGCTTGGCGCCCCGGTAGCCGATCTTGCGGGGCTCGTTGTCGTCATCGAACTGGAATCCCGCCAGCACCTCGGTGCCGATCAGGTCGTCGTCGGCAACGGCCGCAGCGTCGGACAGGTTCGCGGCGTCGCCCTCCTCCACCAGTACGGTGAAGGTGGCGTCGGCGTCGGCCACGGCGCCGATGGCGATCAGGAACGTGAGGCTGTCGTAGCCGCGGCGGTCGATGATCTGGGACACCTGGGCGGTGTTGTCGGCCACGCTGACCGGGGCGATGGCCCGGGCCACGTGGATGTTGTTCATGAGATCACGCATGGGACTTCTCCGATGTGGTTGCGCTCAGGGCATCAGGCCGAGAAGTTCAGGAACTTGATCGCCTCGAAGTCCAGCACGCCGCCGCCGGTGCGCTTGGTGCTATAGAACTTCACGTACGGCTTGGACGTGTACGGGTCGCGCAGCACGCGGATGCCGATGCGGTCCACGATCTGGTAGCCGGCCTGGAAGTCCCCGAAGGCCAGCGACAAGCTGCCGGTGGCTGCCGCCGGCATGTCCTGGGCGTTCACGATCGGGTAGCCGAGCAGCCGGTCGGGTTGGCCAGCCTGCAGACCCGGCTGCCAGAGGTAGCCGTTTTGCTGGTCCTTGAACTTGCGCACCAGCGTGATGATTTCGCGCCGCGTCACCCACCGGGCATTGGCCAGGAAGTGAGCCTTGAAGGCGCCGATCAGGTCGAACAACACGTCGCCCGGGTTGGAGCTCGCGAAGGCGCCGTTGGCGCCGGTCTTGATGTGCTCCAGCGTGCCCCAGGCGCGCGTGGCATCGGCGGTAGCAGCCGTGGGGTAGTCGGCGAAGCCACGCGGCTTGGACACACCGTTGCCGGTGATGAAGGCGGCGTTCTCGACGCGGGTGAACTTGTCGCTCACCTTGCCCGACAGCCAGGCTTCGATATCCACCGCGGCGTCGTCCAGCAGCTTCTGCGTGGCCTTGGGCTGGGCGTACATCTCGTGCGCCTCGATGCGGTACTTCCCGACCTGCGGCGTGTTGGTGTCGTTGCGCGCGCTGGTCTCGCCCACCCAGCCGGCCGAGGCCTCGTCGAGGTCATTGATGCCTTCCAGGGCATCGGTGGAGATGGTCTGCACCGAGGCGATCTGCCGAATCGGCGAGGTCTCATAGACGCGCTGGATGATGCGGCCCACCATCGGCGTGGGCAGCAGGTAGCCGCCATCGGAGTCCACGCCGGCGGACATGGCCTTGCGCTCGGCGTCCGTCAGCATTTCCAGGTTGCCCTTACGTGCGAAGGACATGAAGGCGCTCTTGTAGGCGACGTACTGCTCGGTGGTGACCTCGGAGACGTGACCCGGAGCGTTGGCCAGGGAGCGGCGGTAGTCGTTGAAGGACTTCACCTCGGCGGCCAGGTCGCCGGCACCCTCGCCGGCACCACCCAGTGCCGGGCGGTTGAGCTTGGCCAGCGCGGCGTCAATCGCGCTCTTGGCTTCGCTCAGGCTGGTGAGGTCCTTGTCGATCTTGTCGAGCTTGGCCTCGAAGTCCGACAGCGCCTTGCCGTCGGCCTTGGCCTTGATCATGTTGTCGTTGGTGGTCTTGAACTCTTCGAAACCTCGGCCCATGGCCTCGACCAGCTTCTTGACCTCAAGCACTGCGGCACTGGCATCGACGCCGCCGCCATCTCCGCCGCCTGCGTTCTTGCGCTCGTAGCCGACAGCGGCCGGCGCCGCGGCCAGGACCAGGCCGAGCACCTGCGGATCCAGGCCGAACAGGGAATGCGCGGTCAGCGCGACGATGGCCGACACGTCAGCGCCAGCAACGGCAGCCGAGGCGACGGCAGCCAGGGCCGCGCACGCGGCCAGCAGGATGGATTTCTTCATGGTGTTGCCTCTCAGGGCTTGGTGAAGATGGAATGAACTCGCTGCACGGACGCCAGCAGGTCGCCGAGTTCCGCAGCAGCTACTCCGCTCCTCTCAACATCCCGTTGAGGTAGCGCTTTGAAGCCAGAGGCGACGATTGCCTTGGCATCGGACTGGGAGAAGCCCACATCCCGTAGAGCCTTCTCCGCATCACGAATCGTGAGGTCGTTCTTGACGGCCTGGACCCTGGCTTTCGGGTTCGCCGGGTTCGTCACCAGCGACACCTCGATGAGATCCACGGCCTTGAGCGTGCGCCGCGGCTCATCGGGCCGGGTTCGCACGGACCATTCCTTGGCCAGATAGCCGATGGACAGGCCGCTGATCGCCGGCCGCGGCGTCATCTTGAGCAGCTGGTACGCCTCGCTGCCGCGCGGCGTCGGCGCCAGCTTGCCTTCCACGAAGAGGCCGGTGTCGTCTTCATGCATGTCGGTCCAGATGCCGACAGGCGTCATCTCCGCGCCCAGCAGGCCGCCGTGCTGCATCAGCATGGCCGGCCATTGGCCGCTGCTCTTGGCGCGGCGCAGCGTGTCGGCGAAGGCGCCCTTCTGGATCACGTCGCCGTAGCTGTCGATGTTGCCGAA
Organism: Azohydromonas lata NBRC 102462; assembly: GCF_001571085.1. GTDB lineage: Bacteria > Pseudomonadota > Gammaproteobacteria > Burkholderiales > Burkholderiaceae_C > Azohydromonas > Azohydromonas lata. Next base: position 5,545 of record NZ_BCTC01000054.1, on the reverse strand, counting down.
GACGGCTCCATACCCGCTGAAGGTCATCTCCTTCTCGTCGGCGCCGGAAAACTTCAGTTCGACCAGGCCGCACCCGAGATGGGCGGGATCCGCGCCGTCCTTGCGTTCGAAGCGGGCAGCGATGTTCATGGTGAGCTCCTTGCGGGGCTGAAATGCGAAAGCCGCCCGAAGGCGGCTCGTGTGTCTTGCGGCGCGACGCGTCAGGTGTCGTCGTTGGCGGCCGGCTGCGGCTGTCCGCCGCCGACGTTGGTCGGTACCGGCAGCTTCGCCGCCGCGCCGCCCATGGGGTTGAGCTCTTCCAGGCCGCGCACCTCGTCCTGCGTCATCCAGGCTGGCGAGCCGCCGGCGCCCAGTGCCTTGGCGAAATACTCGGCGCGGTCCTGCATGGCGCCATGCAGCAGGCCTTGGGCGATGAACTTGGCGTAGTAGCCGCGCACCACGTCGCGCTTGCCGATCAGGTGCGCATCGATGGACTGCTGCAGCCGGATGTACCAAGGCGACAAGCAATGCACGACGTGCGCGATCAGCATCTGCTCGACGCTGGCGTAGGTGGCTGTCTTGTCGGCGAAGCCGACCATGATCGGCATCACGCCGAAGCTGCGGCAGATCTCTTCGACCTGGAAGCGTCGCGTCTCCAGATGCTGGCTGTCAACGCCGGACATCGCCTGCGGCAGCCACTTGGCGCCGCGGTCGACGATCAGCGGCATGCTGGCGTTGTCGCCGGTGGTGTTCTCGACGATGAACTCGCGCAACACCTTGTACTGGTCGGGAAGCAGCTTGCCCTCGACCGAGTACGTGCCGCTCGGTCGCACGCCATTCCTGAACAACCTGGCGTGCTGCTCCTCGGCCGCGATGGCCAGGCCGATGGCCTCGCGCGCCAGCTCCACCGGGTCCATGCCCTGCCAGCCGTTCCAGCTCGGGCCGCGCACGTGCCAGATGGCCTCCTGCGGGAAGGCCTGTTGCGCCCCGTTGGGCATGGTGATGTTGTAGGTCAGCGTGCCGTCCGTGGCCCGGTCCACGCACACCTTCTGCGGCTCAAAGGAGATCAGCTCCTCGATGCGGCCGCCGCTCACGCGGTTGATGAACGAGTAGTGCTTGCCGGCCAGCGCCAGGTGCAGGCCCATCGTCTCGCGGTACTCGAAGCTTGTCTGCCACGGGTTGGGCTGGTTGTGCAGCAGGTAGTACAGCGGATGGTCCAGCGCTGGCGTCTTGCTCTCGCCCTGCTGCAGGAACACCTTCAGTGGCACCTGCGCGATTCCGCGCGAGATGACGCTCGCGCACGCCAGCACTGTGGACACCCGGATGGCGGTGTCCCAGTTCACGGCGATGCCGGCCTTCGACAGGCGGGAGCCGAACAGCTCCCGAAAAATCTCCAGCGTGTCGCCCGCCGATTTGCGCTGCGGTGCGACCAGCCTCCCCAGGAAGCTCACGGCGCGTCAGCCTTCCGGGCGCTGAGCACGGCAACGGCCAGCGCAATGGCGCCGCCAACGATCCAGCCAGCCGGCACATAGATGAGGCTTGCGCCATAGGCTATGGCTGAGGCGCCGCAGACGCCCAGCACGTCGGGGACGTGGCGCGCGGCCGCTGCGCTGCAGCGGGTCAGCAGTGTCGTCACGTCGTGGTCTCCCAGAAACTCTTGCCCCCGGCAGCGACCGGATTCATGGCCATCAGAGAGGCCGCATTGAAAAGTCCCATCAGCGGGTCGATCTTGGCCGTGCCAGACACCTGCTTGGTGATGGACACGGCGTTGCCCTGCTGTACCGTGCGGGCGTTGCCCACGCACCAGGCCATCATCGGCCGGCCGCCGTGCACCATCTCGCCGCCGGCGAGCTTGCGCTCACAGGTCTTGATGGCGCCGTTCAAGCGCCAGCCCTGGCTGATGCCCACGATCTGCTCCATCGTGATGTCGCGGCCCGGGGCCGTGAGCTCATCCACGATGTCGCCAATGCCGGCGGCGTCCACGCCCACCGCAGCCTTCTCCGGCAGCAGGCCGGCGTCGCGCACGCGGCAGACGATGTCGGCCACCTCGGTCACATCCTGGCCAGGAAGGTCCACGATGGTCAGGTCGCCATCGGCTTCGAAGTCGAGCAGCCGCGGCGCGATCTCCTTGCGGCGCGTCAGCACGATGCGGTGCGCCCAGGCATGGCTCCACACCAGCCAGCGGCGCGTCTCGCTGCAGCGGCCCAGGACGTCCAGGCCCAGCAGGTCGTCCAGCCCGCCGCCGTCGATGCCCACCGTGCATACCTCGGCGCGCGCGAGCAGCTCGTCCAGCGTGAGCACTGGCTCGGCCGCACCTTCCCAGTAGTCGGCACCAGCCCAGCGGTCGCCCCGCAGGTTCATGCCGATCTCGACGTTCAGGTGCTTGGCCAGGAACTCCTTGAAGGCGTTCTCACCGCTCTCCAGCGCTTGACTGTGCAGTTGCGTGATCCGCTCGGTATCGACCGAGGCACCCCAGTTGGGGTTGGTGACGTAGGCGTTTGCCAAATCCTTGTGCGCACCCGCCTCCAGCATGGACTGCGGGAATTCGTAGATCACCGGCAGGAAGCGCGGGTCCTTGATTGCACCATCGCGCACCTTGCGCGCGTACTGCAGCTTTTCCTTGAACACCCCCGCCGGCGGCTCTGCCGACTGTGTCGTGGCGTAGATGACGAAGCCCTCAGGCCTCGACGTCAGGCCGCCCGTGGCCTCCAGCAGCATGTTCGAAGCCTTGGCCTGCTTGCCGAACTCGTGCAGCTCGTCCACGAAGACGAACGACGCTTTCTTGCCTGACACGGTGTCCGAGTCGGCCGCAACCACCTTTAGGGTGGCACCCGTTTCTCTGTGCGTGATGGTGCGCCAGTAGTCCTGCACCTTCAGCAGCCCATGGTCCGGGTCGCCGAGCTCGTCGTCCGCGCGGATCATGTCGCGGATCGGCTTGTAGGAGTTGTCCGCTATCTCCTTGGTGGGCGACAGGATCAGCAGTTCGGCCGACTGCCGCCAATTCATGATCAGCGCGCACAGCATGATCGCCGCAGCAATCGTGCTCTTGGCGTTCTTCTTGCTCACGCAGAGCAGGAACTCGTTGATGTAGCGCCGCCCGTCCTCCGGGTTGTAGGCGCCGAACACGGCCCGCACGAAGTCGCGCAGCCAAGGCAGCGCAGCGTCGCGCAGCAGCGGCTGGCCGGTCACATCCACCAGCCTGAAACCGCCGCAGATGTCCCAGGCTTCGTCAGCCTCCTGGGGGAACAGCGGCGGCACCAAGATCAGCGGTTCGCGCGCAACGATCCTGCGCTCCCAGTCGGGGCAGGAGGTGGACCATTCCATGGTCAGCGATCAGCGGCTGGACACCAGGCGCGGGCCTTGGCGTGCCGCGTACTTGCTACCGCCGGTCCTCGGTGCGCCGTCTTCCTTCTTGCCGGGCGCCTTGCGGGGGTGCACGTAGGGCAGCGCGGCAGCCGCGGCCTTCACCTGTGCCGGACTCGGGTCCAGCTCGCCCTTCCAGACGGCGCGCAGGAACTCCAGCGGGTCCACGAGTTCGGTCACGACCGGCGTTTTTTTCGGGCGGCCGGCCCCAGGGCGGGCACCTCCGCTCCTGCCCTTTGCTCCAGCCATTTGAATATCTCTCAAAACGAGGCGTTGTTTTGCGCGTGCGGAACCGGGTGGTTTCGCCCTGACGGAATCGGTAAGATTTACCTACCCCTCCCCTCCTACCCCTCTGCATGAGGGGATACGGCAGGGGTCAACCCCCTGAGTAGGGGGTTGAGGGGTCAACGTCCACCCGCCCGCCGCCGCGCCTCCTCGGCCGACTTCCGGGCATGGCAGCCCACGTTCAGGCTCTGCCGGTTCTCGTCCGACTCAGCCCCGCCTTCCCACAGCGGCACCACATGGTCCACCACCGAAGCCAGCCGCGGCACCGGTGCGGCCTTGCACTCCTCGCACTGGCACAGCCCGTTGTCCCTGCGCAGGATGCGCTCGCGGATCGCCTGCAACCGTGAGCCGGTGATGCGCACCGTCTCGGTCGTGAACGTCCGCGCGCGCTGCGTGCTCACCGTCGCCACACGCGGCTTGAGCATCGTCAGCTTGGCCATGGCCATGAATTTGATGGAGCGGGCAACGGGACTCGAACCCGCGACCTGCGGCTTGGAAGACCGCAGCTCTACCAACTGAGCTACGCCCGCACCGGGAAAGAAAAAGCCCGCCGGACTTGCGTCGTGGCGGGCTCTGTGATTCTGCTAGGGGAGGTTCCCCAAAGATGGCGCGTTTCTAGCACACGCTGCGCAATCGCGCAAGATTTTTGTAAGTTTCGCGTCAGCTCCCAGCGCAGCCGAGGTGCATTACTCCTTGACTAGCGCGAATCGCGCTAGTAATATTCACCCCATCAGCACTGCACACCGCAAGCGCTGTCCCTCAAGGAGATTGAGATGCACATCGAATACGCCGCAGGCGTCTTCAAGGGCCGCATGCAATCGGCCCCGATCCATGCCCTCATTGGCCTGGTCGCTGAACCCGAATTCCTGCAGCAGGCCGATCTTCTCGGCGACAAGAAGGTGCAGGCGCTCGCCGCGAAGCTGCTCAAGGCCTATGACAGTGGCTTGCGCTTTCAGAAGGCAACGCAGAAGCAGCGCGAGACCATTGCCGCTGCACTGCTCGAAAAGCACGGCACGCCGCTCGCCGTTTACGCCGCCGCGATGGGCATGAGCGAGCTGCAGTTCATGGCCATCGTCGAAGCCGTCTGATCAGGAACAGAACGATGAAAACCGACTGCAGCATCGGCCCCTTCTCGTTCTGCGCCGGCCGCGCTTTGCGCGTGGCGGGCGTGGACTCCCGGCGCTGGACGCTGTACTACGGCGAGCAGCAGCTGGCCGAGCGCACCGTGCCGGAAGCCGCGACGCAGTACGGCGTGCGCGACGCCTTCGCCGACGACATGGGTGCCTTCGCGGCGGACCTGCGACGGCGCCACGCGCCAGGGCTGGTGCGCTTGCATGACGTGACAACGGGCCTGGACTTGGCCGCGTTCGCTGTCAGCGGCGGCGTGGTGCCGGGCATGTCGGCAGGGTTGCCGGACGACCGCTGGCAGCACTGGATCGTCTCGGCGAGCCGGCCGACGTTCAGCATGCCGCTGGAGTCGCTGGGCGAGTTCGCGCGGCTGCAATGCGAGCACGAGGCGCCACGCAATGCGTGGATCGCGGAGCTGCTGCCCGAGCACGTGCTGGCCGCGGACCCTGACGAGTGGGAGGCGCCAACGGCCTGGCAGATCCGCCACGTGGTGGGCGAGGGATCGTTCACTGGCGTGACCGGCGCCGCTGCGGCCGCGCTGGTCGGTGTGACGCCTCAGAATTTTCGCAAGTACCTCGCGCCCGAAGGTGCGTCCACGCGGCAGCGGATGAGCTATGCTCTGTGGCACTTGCTGATGCATCGACTCGGTGTCCAGCGGGTGCTGGTTGATCCCAGTCACTGCCGAACAGGCAGCTGAGAAATTGGTAGACATGGGTTCCACCGCACTGCCGAACAGGCAGCTCAGAAAAGGACCGCTTCGGTTTTCGTTTACTGCTGAATAAGCAGCTGA
>NZ_BCTC01000053.1 GCF_001571085.1 Azohydromonas lata NBRC 102462 | reverse complement strand
CCAGGCGGCCCCACGCCAGAGCGAAGGGCAGAAAAACGCGGTTTTGGACCTTCTGACGCTGCCCCGTGGGCTGACGGCCAGCTTGGGGGCCGCCTGGATTCCCGCCTTCGCGGGAATGACGACTTCCGGGGGCGCTGCGCGTCTGTCTCCGGCTGGCGCTTGTCCACTTTTCCCGGACAGCACTGGCCTGCCCGGGGATGAAAAAGTAGTCAGCGCAACTCACTGGCTGCAGCTGACACCAAAAGGTTTTTTCGGGCGGCCTTGCAGCGTTCGTGGATCCTGACTCCATCCGCTGGCGCAGTTTGTCCCCGCTCGCACGGGAAATGCGCAGTGAGATTTTCCACTACGAACACTGGCGTCGGTTTATCCCCGCTCGCGCGGGAAATACTTCTACCAGCAGAAGTCGAACCGCTGGAACTGCGGTTTATCCCCGCTCGCGCGGGAAATACGTCCGGCGCGCCGGTGGAGACATGCTCGGAGACGGTTTATCCCCGCTCGCGCGGGAAATACCGCGAGTGGGGCGGCAACGGCCTGTGGCATCACGGTTTATCCCCGCTCGCGCGGGAAATACGAATCCCCACCGCCGTCATTGAAGTGGATTCCCGGTTTATCCCCGCTCGCGCGGGAAATACGATTCGCCGGCCGCGCCCCGCACGGACCAAGTCGGTTTATCCCCGCTCGCGCGGGAAATACGTTCGCCCGCGACAAAGCCGCACGGCGGCTGGCCGGTTTATCCCCGCTCGCGCGGGAAATACAGGTGGTCAGGAAACGAGGTGGGACTGACCGTTCGGTTTATCCCCGCTCGCGCGGGAAATACTTCCACCAGGTGGAGCGAATCGCCAAGGAGCCCGGTTTATCCCCGCTCGCGCGGGAAATACCGCTTCATACCGCGAGGCATCTGCTCCTGGATCGGTTTATCCCCGCTCGCGCGGGAAATACTGCGACAGATCCACGCCGATGGCCGCGGCCAACGGTTTATCCCCGCTCGCGCGGGAAATACGCCATAAGGTCGGCCACATTCACGAAGCCGTTCGGTTTATCCCCGCTCGCGCGGGAAATACGACTTAGCCATTTGCTTTCTCCTGGTTTGACGCGGTTTATCCCCGCTCGCGCGGGAAATACGAGACCGTGAGGAACAGCCCTTCCCACGTGTCCGTTTTATCCCCGCTCGCGCGGGAAATACAGGCACGGATCAGTGATCTACGTGTCCCGGTCCGGTTTATCCCCGCTCGCGCGGGAAATACGGCAATTCGCTGTTCCAGGGGGCGACGTTCGGCGGTTTATCCCCGCTCGCGCGGGAAATACTAAATCGGATATTTTGCCCAAACCGTATTTACCGGTTTATCCCCGCTCGCGCGGGAAATACGACACGGCCGACTCCCTTTTAGTCCTCGTCCACGGTTTATCCCCGCTCGCGCGGGAAATACATGTCGCCGTGGGCCTGTTCTCGCTGCGCGAACGGTTTATCCCCGCTCGCGCGGGAAATACCAGTACGCGCCGGGCCCGGTGCCGCCCATGGTCGGTTTATCCCCGCTCGCGCGGGAAATACCACCAGGTCAACGGCCAGGCCGTGGGCGCAGCCGGTTTATCCCCGCTCGCGCGGGAAATACTCCGTGGGGTGAACGTGGTCCTGCCGCGCAAACGGTTTATCCCCGCTCGCGCGGGAAATACGCGCCCGCAAAGCGCAGCTGGATGGCGTCGTGCGGTTTATCCCCGCTCGCGCGGGAAATACGTTGGTGAACGTGCCGCGGCTGGTCAAGGCGGCGGTTTATCCCCGCTCGCGCGGGAAATACGCCGGCCGAGTTGGCGGCTTCAAGGGCGGCGGCGGTTTATCCCCGCTCGCGCGGGAAATACGTGATCCGCGTGGCCGACGTCGTGGGCGTGGACGGTTTATCCCCGCTCGCGCGGGAAATACACTTCCAGTCAGTTCATTGAACCATTGGGCCGCGGTTTATCCCCGCTCGCGCGGGAAATACCTTGACGGCCTTGCCGACGCTGCCGGCCATGGCGGTTTATCCCCGCTCGCGCGGGAAATACATTCGCTGGTGACGGCCGAAACCCGCGAGCGCCGGTTTATCCCCGCTCGCGCGGGAAATACACGGGCTGGGGCGGCTGCTTGCACGCCTTCTGCGGTTTATCCCCGCTCGCGCGGGAAATACTCTACTTCTAACCCGTTGATTTCAAACGTGTTTTTCGGCCCCGTCCGATCTACCGAAAAACACGCCTGATGCTGATCAAGTTGTTAAGGAGCGTCGCTGCGGCGTGGAGGCGGTTCAGGGGAGGGGTTTACCGCGGCCGTGCGTGACGGCGGGCGATGGCGATCAAGGCTTTTAGTCGCCCCCCGCCACCACGTCCACCGTCTTCTCAATCACTTTCCCGGTAACGGAAACCCCGGTGCTCACCACGGCCCCGGTCACGGAGATCGCCGCACCCGCCGCGGCGCCGGCCACGGAAACGACGGCGCAGCCGGAACACAGCAGCGAGGCGGCCAGCAGGCCGGCAAAAAGGGAAAACTTTGATTTCATGGGGCGCAATTGTCGCGGCCGCCGTGTTGCAGCCTGTGGCTCCCATTTCACGAAATCGACACGGGCGCGACATGAGACCGTCATGCCGGGCGCCGACACTGCCGCCGTCGCTGCTGCACCTTGCGTGCAGCGCCCAACTCAGCAGTTCACCCCCGGAGCAGTTCCCATGGCTTACCTGAGCGAAAGCTTCCTGGCCGCGTCGCGGCTGGCGCTGGGCTTGCCGGCTGAGGCCGCGCCGCGCGGCCGTCGTGCATCCCAACAAAAAGACCGCCAGGCCCGCAAGGCCGAGGCGGTCAGTCCGCTGCGCTATCCGGCCCTGATGCCTGCAGCGCTGCTGCCGGCGTTCACGCCGCCCCGTTCGTCGGCGCCTGGTCGTTAGGCTGGTCCGTGCTGGCCGCAGTCGTCGTCCAGCCGAAGCTGTCGCTGAAGGTGAAGTACAGCGACACGTAGAAGGCGCAGCTGAACATCAGCCCCGCCGGCAGCGCCGCAATGCCCGCCATCTGCCGCGCCCCCAGCAGCGCGAACACGGTGCCCACCAGCAGCGTGAAGGCCACCACCAGCACCACCCAGGCCAGGCCGTAGACCAGCAGCGCGCCGCGGTTGCGCCAGCAGGCGATCCAGCTCGAAAAGAGCGACTGCGCCGTTCCCTGCTGCCCCCACCACACCAGCGCGGGCGCGTGCCAGAAGGGCAGCGCCAGCAGCGTGGTCAGCGCCACGCGCAGCAGCAATCCGAACTGCAGCCGTGCGTCCGTCAGCAGCACGCCGGGCTCGCCGCCCTCGACCATCATTTCCACGTGCAGTTGCTCGAAGCTGCCGCCGTCCACCCAGTCGCACAGGGCCGCGATGAAGGCCGTGGCCAGGCCGTACACCACGCACAGCTTGATCAGCTCGCGCCGCCGTGCCTTCTGCCGGCCGCCGACCAGCTCCACGTACTGGCCCGGATGCACCGGCTTGCCGCCCAACGCGCCGCGCGTGGCCACCATGAAGGCCAGCGACAGCAGCGGCAGCGCCATCATCACCACGATGGGTCCGACCACCGGCAGCGACATCACGAACAGCGCCACGAACAGGAAGGACAGGAACAGCAGCGTGAAGCCCATGGGCCTGCGCATGAACAGCGCAAAGCCGCGCCGCACCCACAACACGCCTTGCCTCGCCGGCAGGGTTTGCAGCAGCAGGGGCGGAGGGGGCAGCGGCAGGGAGCTCATTCGTCGCGTTGGCCTTGCGGGTGCCACGGAGTGGCGATGCGTGCACGCAGCACGCGCTCGAAATGCGTGGGGTCGTGCGGCTTGAGCATGCTGGCGTCGCGCGGCAGGTGCAGGTCCCACAGGCGGGAAACCCAGAAGCGCAGCGCGCCCGCGCGCAGCATGGCGGGCATCAGCCGCCGCTCGGTGCCGCTCAGGGGCCGCACGCGCTCGTAGGCGGCCACGAACGCCACCGCACGCTCGTCCACGCCGCGGCCGCTGTCCAGGTCCAGGCACCAGTCGTTCAGGCACACGGCGATGTCGAACAGGTAAGTGTCGACACCGGCGAAGTAGAAGTCGAAGAAGCCGGTGAGGCGCTCGCGGCCGGGCAGGCCCTCGAACATCACGTTGTCGCGGAAGAGGTCCGCATGTACCGGGCCGCGCGGCAAGCCGGCGTGGGCGGCGGAGGCGGCCAGCTCCGTCTGGAAAGCCAGCTCCTCGGTGATCAGCGCCTTCTGGTCGTCGGTGAGGAAGGGCAGCACCACCGGCACCGTCTCCTGCCACCAGGGCAGGCCGCGCAGGTTGGGCTGCGCCAGCGGGAAGTCGGCGCCGGCCAGGTGCATGCGGGCCAGCATCTCGCCGACCTGCTCGCAGTGGTGCAGGTCGGGGGCGAGCTGGTGGCCGCCGGGGAGCTTGTTGACCAGCGCGGCGGGCTTGCCGTTGAGCTGGTGCAGGATCTGGTCGTTGTCGTCCGAGCGCGGCTCAGGCACGGGGATGCCGCGCTGCGCCAGGTGGCGCATGAGGTGCAGGTAGAAGGGCAGTTGCTCGTAGGTCAGGCGCTCGAACAGCGTGAGCACCCATTCGCCCTGGGTCGTGGTGACGAAGTAGTTGGTGTTCTCAATGCCCGCGCCAATGCCGCGCAGCGCGGTGAGCTGGCCCACGTCCAGCGTGGAAACGAAGGCCGCGGCCTCCTCGAACGACACCTCGGTGAAGACGGCCATGGATCAGAAATTGAAAACGTTCCAAACGCGCTGCCCAACGGCGCCGCGGCTGCTGCTCGGCCCGGCGCTGGGGTCGCGCCCGCCGCTTTCGGGAATCACTTCGTAGGCCGCGCCCTTGCGCGGCTGCACGTGGATGCGCTGGGTCTGGCCGCGCACGCGCAGCTCCTCCACGCGCACGCCTTCGTCCTGGACGACCACGTGCTGCACGTTGGGCTCCGGCGGCAGTTGGCGCTCGGCGGGCGCCGCTTCGGGTTGGGCAGCCAGCGGCAGCGCCGCGCTCAGCGCGGCCAGCAGCACCGCGGCAGGGCGGAAGAAGGCGTTCATGCCGCCATTGTAGGAGCCGGCCTGCGCCCGCCCTGGCCGCATGGCACAGGCCGCGCGCTGATTGACAATCCAGCGGATGAGCGAGAACAAGACCCTGCTGCTGGTGGACGGCTCCAGCTACCTCTACCGCGCCTACCACGCGCTGCCGGACCTGCGCGGCCCCGCCGGCGTGCCCACCGGCGCGCTGCACGGCATGGTGGCCATGATGCAGCGCCTGCGCGAGCAGGTGCCCGCGGCGCACGCGGTGTGCGTGTTCGACGCCTCCGGCCCAACCTTCCGCGACGAGTGGTACCCCGACTACAAGGCGCAACGCGCACCCATGCCCGAGGCGCTGGCCGAGCAGATCGAGCCTATTCATGAAGTGGTGAAGCTGCTGGGCTGGCCGGTGCTGCAGGTCAGCGGCGTGGAGGCCGACGACGTCATCGGCACCCTGGCCCGCGTGGGCGAGGCCAGCGGCCATGAGGTGGTCGTCTCCACCGGCGACAAGGACTTGGCCCAACTGGTCACGCCCAAGGTCTCGCTCATCAACACCATGAGCAACGAGCGGCTGGACGAGGCCGGCGTGCTGGCCAAGTTCGGCGTGGCGCCGGACCGCATCGTGGACTACCTGACCCTCGTGGGCGACACGGTGGACAACATCCCCGGCGTCGAGAAAGTCGGCCCCAAGACCGCCGCCAAATGGCTGGCCGAGCACGGCTCGCTGGACGGCGTGATCGCCGCGGCCGACAAGATCAAGGGCGTGGCCGGCGAGAACCTGCGCAAGGCGCTGGAGTGGCTGCCGCAGGGCCGGCGCCTGGTGACGGTGCGCTGCGACTGCGACCTCGCCACCCACGTGCCCGGCTGGCCCTCGCTGGACGCGCTGGCGCTGCGCCCCGTGCAGCGCGACGACCTCCTGGCCTTCTACACGCGCTACGGCTTCAAGACCTGGAAGCGCGACCTGGAGGAGGCCATTGCCATGGAAGGCCGCGCCGACGCGCAGGGCGACCTGGTGACGCTCATGGAAACGGCCAGCGCCCCGGTTGAGAAGCGCTACGAGACCGTCCTCACCATGGAAGCGCTGCAGGCGTGGATTGAAAAGATCGACGCCGCGCCGCTGACCTCGCTGGATACCGAGACCGACTCCCTGGACGCGCTGCGCGCCAACATCGTGGGCCTGTCGCTGTCGGTGGAGCCGGGCGAGGCCTGCTACGTGCCGCTGCGCCACGACTACGCGGGCGCGCCCGACCAGCTTCCGCTGGACGTGGTGCTCGAAAAACTGCGCCCCTGGCTGGAGGACGGCAAGAAGCCCAAGCTGGGCCAGCACGCCAAGTACGACCTGCACGTGTTCGAGAACGTGGGCATCACGGTGCGCGGCTACGTGCACGACACGCTGCTGGAGAGCTACGTGCTGGAGGCGCACAAGCCGCACTCGCTGGAGAGCCTGGCCGAGCGCCACCTCAACCGCAGCGGCCTGAGCTACGAGGACTTGTGCGGCAAGGGCGCCAAGCAGATTCCGTTCGCGCAGGTGGACATCGAGCGCGCCTCCGAATACGCCTGCGAGGACGCCGACCTGTGCCTGCAGGTGCACCGCGCGCTGTGGCCGCGGGTGGAGGCCGACAGTGGGCTGCTGCACGTCTACCGCGAGATCGAGATGCCCATCTCCGCGCTGCTGGCGCGCATGGAGCGCACGGGGGTGCTGATCGACAGCGAGGTGCTTGCCAAGCAAAGCCACGCCCTGGGCCAGCGGCTGCTGGCGCTGGAGCAGGAGGTGCACGATCTCGCCGGCCAGCCCTTCAACCTGGGCAGCCCCAAGCAGCTCGGCGAAATCCTGTTCAACAAGCTGGGCCTGGCGCCGGTGAAGAAGACGGCCAGCGGCGCGCCGTCCACCGACGAGGAAGTGCTGGAAAAGCTGGCGCTGGACCACCCGCTGCCCGCGCGGCTGCTGGAGCACCGCGGCCTGGCCAAGCTCAAGAGCACCTACACCGACAAGCTGCCGGCGATGGTCAACCCGCAGACGGGCCGCGTGCACACGACCTACGCGCAGGCGGTGGCGGTAACGGGGCGCCTGTCCAGCAACGAGCCCAACCTGCAGAACATCCCCATCCGCACGCCGGAAGGGCGCCGGGTGCGCGAGGCCTTCATCGCGCCCAAGGGCTGCGTGATCGCCAGCGCCGACTACTCGCAGATCGAGTTGCGCATCATGGCCCACATCAGCGGCGACGAAGGTTTACTGCGCGCCTTCACCGAGGGCGACGACGTGCACCGCGCCACCGCCGCCGAGGTGTTCGGGGTGGCGGCGGCAGACGTCAACAGCGAGCAGCGCCGCTATGCCAAGACCATCAACTTCGGCCTGATCTACGGCATGAGCGAGTACGGCCTGGCGCGGCGCCTGGGCATAGAGAACAAGGCCGCGCGCACCTACATAGAGCGCTACTTCGCGCGCTACCCGGGCGTGAAGCGCTACATGGACGAGACGCGCGCCACGGCCTCCGAGCGCGGCTTCGTGGAGACGGTGTTCGGCCGCCGGCTGTACCTGCCGGAAATCCGCGGCGGCAACGGCCCGCGCCGGGCCGAGGCCGAGCGCCAGGCCGTCAACGCGCCCATGCAGGGCACGGCGGCGGACCTGATCAAGCTCGCCATGCTGGCCGTGCAGCGGGCGCTGGACGAGCAGGGCAAGCTCACGCGCATCGTCCTGCAGGTGCACGACGAGCTGGTGTTCGAGGTGCCGGAAGCGGAGCTGGACTGGGTCAAGGCCGAGGTGCCCAGGCTCATGGCGGGCGTGGCGCAGTTGAAAGTGCCGCTGCTGGCCGAGGTGGGGGTTGGGCGCAATTGGGACGAGGCGCATTGAGGGCGGCGGAGCGTCGCGCCCACTGACGCCAGGCTGACGCACCGGCCGTCGCCGCCGCGGGCGATTGTTAAGATGCGCGCCCCCCACCCGCCGCGCCTGCCGTGGCGCGGCCCGTCCTTACTGTTGACCGCGTGACGAACGCGGTCGCCCCCTGTTCCATGACGCTTGCGTACATCGTTGTCGCCACGCTGTTGGGCGGTCTGCTGTCGGTCCTGATCGCTGCGCAGCTCACGCTCAGCGTGCTTGGGCGGCTGGTCAAGAGCCTGGTGAGCCTGTCCGCGGGCGTGCTGCTGGGCACGGCGCTGATCAACGTGTTGCCCGAGGCTTTCGAGGGGGACGCGGACCCGCACAGCCTGTTCCTGGCGCTGCTGGCCGGCTTGCTGTTCTTCTTCCTGCTGGAAAAGGCCGAGCTCTACCGCCACGGCCACCACCACGAGGGCGACGACCCGCACCACCACCACCACCACGGCTTCGACGCCGAGCAGGCCGGCAAGGGCGGCTGGAGCGTGCTGCTGGGCGACAGCATCCACAACTTCTGCGACGGCATCATCATCGCCGCGGCCTTCCTGTCGGACACGCAGTTGGGCATCGCCACGGCGCTGGCGGTGATCCTGCACGAGATACCGCAGGAGGTCGGCGACTACATCGTGCTGCTCAACGCCGGCCTCTCCCGGCAGCGCGCCCTGGTCTACAACGCCATGTCGGGCCTGGCCTCCGTGGTCGGCGGCGTGGTGGGCTACCTGGTGGTGGAGCCCTGGAAGCCGCTGTTCCCCTACCTCCTGGTCGTGGCCTCCAGCAGCTTCATCTATGTCGCGGTGGCGGACCTGCTGCCGCAACTGCAGCGGCGCTTGAGCCTGCGCGACACCCTCGCGCAACTGGGCTGGCTCGCCACGGGCCTGGGCGTGGTGCTGGTGGCCACGCGCATGCTGCACCACTGACGTCCAGGCGCCCGGCGCGGCGGCGGTGCCCATGGCGGCCGTTGACGGCGCAAAGAAAAACGCCGGGGCGCGGTAATCCACGCTCCCGGCGCCAAGCCTCTGACGCCGCGCGCTGCAGCGGCTGCGCGCGGCTCTCCCTGTGAGTCCGTATCAGCGCACGACCAGCACGGGGATGGTGGCGTGCGTGAGCACCTTCTGCGTCTCGCTGCCCAGCAGCAGCGCCGCGACGCCGCGGCGGCCGTGCGAGGCCATGACGATGAGGTCGCACGCCTGCTCCTTGGCGTGCTCGCAAATGGCTTCCCAGGGGTGCAGCGCCTCGATGGTGTGGGCCTTGCACGCGACGCCGGCGGACTGCGCCGCCTCCAGCACGCTGTTGATGCGCTGGCTGGCGATGCGCTCCTGCGCGTCGAAGAACTCCTGCGGCGGCGTGGGCTGCATCTCCGAAATGGCGCCGTAGGGGAAGGGCTCCTTGGCGCTGAGCGCAAGCAGCTCCGCGCCGCACAGCTTGGCCAGCTCTATGGCCTGGCGCACGGCCTTGGCGGTGATTTCGGAACCGTCGGTGGGAACCAGGATGCGCTTGTACATAGATCGATCTCCTTTTTCTGTGCCCTCGTTCGAAAGGGCCGTGTAAGAAGTGTCGCGCCGCGGCGGGGCCTTGCCTTGACGGAGGTCAAGCCCTGGCCACGGGCCTTGCCGGGTCGGAGCACCACTCGCTCCAGGAACCGGGGTAGAGCGGGCTGCCGGCCCATCCGGCGTGCTCCAGCGCCAGCAGGTTGTGGCAGGCGGTCACGCCGGAGCCGCACTGCTGCACCAGGGCGGACGCCTCGCCGCCGGCCAGCAGCGGGGCGAATTCCTCGCGCAGCGCCTGTGCGCTCTTGAAGCGGCCGTCCGGGAGCAGGTTGAGCTTGAAGAAGCGGTTGAGCGCGCCGGGGATGTGGCCGGCCACGGCGTCCAGCGGCTCGGTGTCGCCGCGATAGCGCTCGGGGGCGCGGGCGTCCAGGATGCGCACGCGGTCCAGCTTCTCCAGCAGCTCGCCGGCCTGCAGCGTGGGCATGGTGGCCGGCCCCATCGCGTAGGGCGCCGCGGACGCGTCGCGCGCGGGCACGGCGCTGTCCAGCGGGGCGCCGGCCTCGGCCCAGGCCTGGCGGCCGCCGTCCAGCACCGCCACGGCCTCGTGGCCCAGCCAGCGCAGCAGCCACCAGGCGCGCGCGGCGAACATGCCGCCCTGCGCGTCGTAGGCCACGGCCTGCACGCCGGGCTTCAGCCCAAGCTGGCCCAGCAGCGCGGCCAGCGCCTCGCGCGAGGGCAGCGGGTGGCGGCCGGGGAAGCGGCCTTGGGCGTCGCGCACGGCCGGGGCGCTGAGGTCGCGCTCCAGGTGCGCGTAGTGGGCGCCGGGCAGGTGGCCCTGGGCGTAGGCGCGCTCGCCGGCGGCGGGGTCGGCCAGGTCGAAGCCGCAGTCCAGCAGCAGCAGGGGCTGGCCCTCGCGCTGCAGCGCCTGCAGCTCGGCCACGGTGATCAGGGTGCGGTAGGGCATGTTCGGGCGTCTTCGTCCACGGGAAGCCGGCATTGTGTGCGGCGCGGGCGGGGCTTTGCGCGCCGGCCGCGGCCGGGAGGGTTGTGCCGCTTGGGGTGTTGGAAGAGGCCGCGCCCCGCTTGTTCCAACGGGAATGGAATTTAGGCGGCCGGCGCCGCAAAGCGCGCTGCGCTTCAGCCGGCGACGGCGCCCCGGCTGCGCAGCCAGGTGGCGGCCAGCCCGGCGGCGACGATGAGGGCGATGCCCGCCAGCGCGGTGAGCGTGAGCGGATCGCCGAACACCAGCGTGCCCAGCACCACCGAGAACACGATGCCGCTGTATTGCAGGCTGGCGTTGCTCAGCGTGCGGCCGATGGCGTAGGCGCGGGTCATGAGCATCTGGCCCAGCGTGGCCAGCGTGCCCGTGGCCAGCAGCAGCACGAGGCCGCGTGCGTCATGGGCGTGCAGGCCCGTGAAGGCCATGCCCAGCGCGCCCGCGGCCATGCCGCCCAAGGAGAAATAGAAGACCACGCGGTACTCCGGCTCCCCGGCGCGGCCCAGCGCCTGCACCTGCAGGTAGGCCGAGGCGGCCAGCACGCCCGACACCAGCCCGGCCAGCCCGTAGCCGAGCTGCTCGCGCGTGATGGTGGGCTGCAGGACGAGCACCACGCCGGCAAAGCCGGCCAGCACGGCCGCCACCAGCCGGGCGTCCACGCGCCCCTTGGCGCCCGGCAGCAGCACGCCCAGCACCAGGAAGGCCGCCATCCACACCGAGGACATGTAGTTCAGCGTCATGGCCGTGGCCAGCGGCAGCCCGGCCAGGGCGTGGAACCACAGCGACAGCGCGCACACGCCGGTGAGGCTGCGCTTGCCGTGCTGGGCCAGCAGCCGCGTCCTCAGCGTGCCGCCGCGCAAAGGCGCCATCACGGCGATGGCCACCGCGCCGACGAGCCCCCGATAAAAGACGATTTCCGCCGTGGCGTACTGCGCCGAAGCCAGCTTGATGCACAGGCCCATGGTGGCGAAGCAAAGGGAGGCGCAGAGGATCAGCAGCGGAGCGGGCATCCCGCGATTGTCGGACGCCCGCCAAAAACAACGGCCGCCCGGGAGGCGGCCGCGAGTCAAGGAAACGGGAAAACGGAGAAAGCGGGCGTCGGGGGTGCGGCCGGCGCGTCAGGCGGCGGCGCGCAGGGGCAGCTCTTCGTGCTCGGGGCGGGCCTGCAGCCGGTCGAGCTGCGCGCGGGCGTGGGGCAGCAGCCGTTCGCGGCGGTCCACGTAGGCGTCCAGCAGCGCTTCCTCGTCGCGCGGCTGGTGCATGCGGCGCAGCAGCATCTCCTCCCAGCGCATGCCGGCCATCAGCCGCCTGCGCCCGTCGGCGAAGAACCCCCACCACGCCGTGCTGTCGGGCTCCATGCGCAGGCCCTGGAAGAGGGCGTGGCGGCAGGCCCGCCGGCGCGCCTGCAGCGCCTGCGCGGCATGTTCAGGGGCGCCGGCCAGAGGCAGCACTTCGGCCAGGGCCGCGTCGCGCGCGGCCACGAAGGCCAGCAGCTCGCGCAGCGCGGCGCAACGCAGTTGCGGGCGCTCGCGCCTGAGGCCATCGATCTTTTCAAGGTAGATGCGAATCGTCTGGTGATCGTCGCGCACCGTGTTCCACAACGCCTGCATGAGATAAGTACCTCCCTAATGGGGATTGTCAGCTCAAGGCAACCGGCGTGCCACACCTTCACATGCTGGGTGTGACCAGGGACAGCGCCAGCCCAAAACCCAGGAGCCACCCCGCCACCACGTCGGCCACGTGGTGCGCGCCCAACGCCACGCGCGAGCCGCCCACGGCCAGCGGCAGCAGCACGCCCAGGAGCCAGGCGCCGTTGCGCAGCGCGTCGGTGGGCATGAGCGGGGCGGTGAGGGCGGCGGCCGTGAGCCACCACGCGCTGGCCATGAGCGTGTGGTTGCTGGGGAAGGAGCTCCCAAAAGTGATGCTGCGCGAGCCGGCGGGCCGCACCAGTTGCGTGCGATGCTTGAGCCAGCGCCCAAGCGGACCGGGCAGCGCCGTGGCCAGCGCCAGGGCCAGCGCGGCGTCGGTGCCGCCGGCGGCCCACAGCGCGGGCACGGCCACCACGCCCAACAGGCCCACCAGCGTGGACGAGCCCAAGGCCGAGATGTCCATGGCCGCCGCCACCACGCGGGGATGCTTGCAGCGTCCGACCAGGGCTGCCACGCGCTGCTCCATGGCCTGCCAGTGCGCCCAGCCCTGCAGGCGCGGCGCCGCCCACAGCAGCAGCGCCACCACGGCCAGCGGCATCAGCAGGAGCAGCCAGCGCCCTGGCCACCACGGCATCAGGCGGCTCCGTCTGCGCTGGGGGCACCGTGCAGGCCGCGCGGCCCGCTGAAATGGGAACGGCGGCCGGACACGCCGCGTTCGCGTGTGCCCTGGGCCGCCGCAGGGGCTGCCGGCCCGCCGCGAGCGTGAGCCGGCCGCCTGCGCGTCACCGCGGCCCGGTGAGCGCGTCGCCCATGACGCGGCGGTACCACTCGTGGAAGTGCTGCATGCCGTCTTCCATGGGGCTCTGGTAGGGGCCGACCTCGTCCTCGCCGCGCTTGAGCAGGGCCAGGCGGCCGGCGTCCATGCGCTCGCCGATCTCGTCGTCCTCGATGCAGGTTTCCATGTAGGCGGCCTGCTGGGCCTCGACGAACTCGCGCTCGAAGGCGGCGATTTCCTCGGGGTAGTAGAACTCGACGAGGTTGGTCGTCTTGCCCAGGCTGGTCGGGAACAGCGTGGAGACCACCAGCACGTTGGGATACCACTCGACCATGATGTTCGGGTAGTAGGTCAGCCAGATGGCGCCCTGCATGGGCCGCTTGCCCTCGCCGTACTTGAGCACGGCCTCGTGCCAGAGCTTGTAGACGTCCGAGCCCGGCCTGAAGGCGTTGTTGACGCCCACGGTCTGCACCGAGTACTCCTTGGCGAACTCCCAGCGCAGGTCGTCACAGGTGACGAAGCCGCTCAGGCCCGGGTGGAAGGGGCCGACGTGGTAGTCCTCCAGGTAGACCTCGATGAAGGTCTTCCAGTTGTAGTTGCACTCGTGCACCTGGACCTTGTCGAGCACGTAGCCCTTGAAGTCCAGCGAGGCGCGCGGGCCCATGCCGGCGAGGTCCGCGGCGATGTCGCGGCCGTTGTCCTCGAACACCAGGCCGTTCCAGGTGCGGACCTTGTAGTTGTTGAGGTTCAGGCAGGGGTCGTGCGCGAAGTGCGGCGCGCCCAGCAGTTGGCCGTGCAGGTCGTAGGTCCAGCGGTGCAGCGGACACACCACGTTTTGCTTGGTGTTGCCGCGGCCGCGCAGCATCACGGCCTGGCGATGGCGGCAGACGTTGGAGATCAGCTCCAGCCCCTTGGGCGTGCGCACCAGGGCCCGGCCTTCGCCTTCATGCGGCAGCGCGTAGTAGTCGCCCACCTCAGGCACGGCCAACTCGTGCCCGAGGTAGCGCGGGCCAGGCTGGAAGATCAGTCGCTGTTCATTGCGGAACAACGCCTCATCAAAATAGGTGGAAACTGACAGTTGCGAGCGGCTGCGCTCAAGAGCTTCAAGGCTGATGCTCAGGTCGGACATGATCCCCAGGATCTCCAAAAACCAATGTCAACCCGCCCACCACAAGACTTGAGGGTGGGATGGAAATATGCCTTCCGGGCGGAAGGCAGGGGGCGGATTGTAGCCAGGGGGGGGAGGGGCGCCGGTGGGGGGTGCAAAGTCCTTCACGAAATCGGGCCGCACGTGTTGATTTGTAGGGTGTGGTGGGTTGCGCCGCGCACGCGTTCCATGGACAGCAGCCGCGCGCCAGGGTGCGGAAAGGCGGGCTGACTACAATCCCCCCTCGCTTTTTTCGCCTCACGAAATGCCGCGTTCGCCCGCCACCGACAAAAAATTGACCGAGCCCGCCAGCTACGAAGACGCGCTGGCCGAGCTGGAGCGCCTGGTGCAGGCGATGGAGGACGGCCAGTTGCCGCTGGACCGGCTGCTGGACAGCTACAAGCGCGGCGCGGAGCTGCTCACGCTGTGCCGTGGCCGCCTGCAGGCGGTGGAGGAGCAGGTGAAGCTGCTCGAAGACGGCCAGCTCAAGCCCTGGACGGGCGCATGAACGACATGACTCTGGAAGCCTGGATGCAGGCCGTGCTCGACGAGGTCGAGTGCGCGCTGCAGCAATGGGTGCCCGCCGACGCGCCCGCGGGCCTGGGCGAGGCCATGCGCTACGGCGTGCTCGACGGCGGCAAGCGGCTGCGCCCGCTGCTGGTGATGGCCGCCTGCGAGGCCGTGGGCGGCCAGCGCCCCGCGGCGCTGCGCGCGGCGGCCGCCGTGGAGCTCATCCACGCCTATTCCCTGGTGCACGACGACCTGCCCTGCATGGACAACGACGTGCTGCGCCGCGGCAAGCCCACCGTGCACGTGCGCTACGGCCAAGCGCAGGCCATGCTCGCCGGCGACGCCATGCAGGCCTTGGCCTTCGAGGTGCTCACGCCGCAGGACGACAGCATCGCCCCCGCGCTGCAGGCCCGGCTGTGCGCGCTGCTGGCGCGCGCCGCGGGCCACGCCGGCATGGCCGGCGGCCAGGCCATAGACCTGGCCAGTGTCGGCCGCCCGCTGGACGAGGCCGCGCTGCGTGACATGCACCGCCGCAAGACCGGCGCGCTGCTGCAGGGCAGCGTGCTCATGGGCGCGGCCTGCGGGCAGCTCGATGCCACCGCGCTGCAGGGGCTGTCCGACTACGGCGCCGCGCTGGGCCTGGCCTTCCAGGTCGTGGACGACATCCTGGACGTCACCCAGGAATCGCATACCCTGGGCAAGACCGCCGGCAAGGATCTCAACGACAACAAGCCGACCTACGTCTCGGTGCTGGGCCTGGAGGCCGCACGCCGTCACGCCGTCGAGCTGCGCGACCAGGCCCACGCGGCGCTGCACCGCTGCGGCCTTCCCGGCACCGCCCGCCTCGCGGCCCTGGCTGACAAGGTCGTGGACCGCGACAGCTGATTTACCGGCGCCGCGCGCCGCACCACCGCACCGATGAACGCTCATCCCTTGCTCGAAACGATCCACGGCCCGGCTGACCTGCGCCGGCTCTCGCGCGCCGAGCTCAAGCTGCTGGCGCACGAGCTGCGCGACTTCTTGCTGCACAGCGTCAGCCGCACCGGCGGCCACCTCTCCAGCAACCTGGGCACGGTGGAGCTGACCATCGCGCTGCACGCCGTGTTCGACACGCCGCACGATCGCCTGGTGTGGGACGTGGGCCACCAGACCTACCCGCACAAGATCCTCACCGGACGGCGCGAGCGCATGAACACGCTGCGCCAGTTGGGTGGCGTCAGCGGCTTCCCGCGCCGCGACGAGAGCGACTACGACACCTTCGGCACCGCGCACAGCTCCACGTCCATCTCCGCCGCGCTGGGCATGGCGCTGGCGGCGCAGCTCAAGGGCGAGAACCGCCACGCCGTGGCCATCATCGGCGACGGCGCCATGACCGCCGGCATGGCCTTCGAGGCCCTGAACAACGCCGGCGTGCCGCACGCGGGGCTGCCGGCCAACATGCTGGTGGTGCTCAACGACAACGACATGTCCATCAGCCCGCCCGTGGGCGCGCTCAACAAGTACCTGGCGCGGCTCATGAGCGGCAAGTTCTACGCCGCCGCGCGCGAGGGCGCCAAGAGCGTGCTCAAGAACGCGCCGCCGCTGCTGGAGCTGGCGCGCCGCTTCGAGGAGCACGCCAAGGGCATGGTCATCCCCGGCACCATCTTCGAGGAGTTCGGCTTCAACTACGTCGGCCCCATCGACGGCCACGACCTCGACGCCCTCATCCCCACG
Source organism: Azohydromonas lata NBRC 102462 (assembly GCF_001571085.1). Taxonomy (GTDB): domain Bacteria; phylum Pseudomonadota; class Gammaproteobacteria; order Burkholderiales; family Burkholderiaceae_C; genus Azohydromonas; species Azohydromonas lata. The sequence goes on along the minus strand of NZ_BCTC01000053.1, from coordinate 29,049 downwards.
CTGGAGAACCTGCGCCACAAGAAGGGCCCGCAGTTCCTGCACGTGGTCACCAAGAAGGGCTACGGCTACAAGCTCGCCGAGGCCGACCCCATCGCCTACCACGGCCCCGGCAAGTTCGACCCGGCGCTGGGCCTGGTCAAGCCGGCCACGCCCCCGAAGCCCACCTTCACCCAGGTCTTCGGCCAGTGGCTGTGCGACATGGCCGAGGCCGACACCAAGCTCGTGGGCATCACCCCGGCCATGCGCGAGGGCTCCGGCATGGTGGAGTTCCACCAGCGCTTCCCGGGCCGCTACTTCGACGTGGGCATCGCCGAGCAGCACGCCGTCACCTTCGCCGCGGGCCTGGCCTGCGAAGGGCTCAAGCCGGTGGTGGCCATCTATTCCACCTTCCTGCAGCGCGCCTACGACCAGCTCATCCACGACGTGGCGCTGCAGAACCTGCCCGTGGTCTTCGCGCTGGACCGCGCCGGCCTGGTGGGCGCCGACGGCGCCACGCACGCCGGCGCCTACGACATCGCCTACCTGCGCTGCGTGCCCAACGTCAGCCTGCTCGCCCCGGCGGACGAGGACGAGTGCCGCACCGCGCTGTCCACCGCCTACGCGCAGCAGCACCCCGTGGCCGTGCGCTACCCGCGCGGCGCGGGCGTGGGCCGCGCCGTGCAGCCCGGCTTCGTGCAGTGGCCCTGGGGCAAGGGCGAGGTGCGCCGGCGCGGCCAGCGCATCGCCATCCTGGCCTTCGGCACGCTGCTGTACCCCGCCCTGGAAGCGGCGGACAAGCTCGACGCCACGGTGGCCAACATGCGCTTCGTCAAGCCGCTGGACACGGCCCTGGTGAAGGAGCTGGCGCGCACGCACGAGGCCATCGTGACGGTGGAGGAGGGCTGCGTGATGGGCGGCGCGGGTTCCGCGGTGCTGGAAGCGCTGCAGGCCGCCGGCCTGGACACGCCGGTGCTCACGCTGGGCCTGGCCGACGAGTTCATCGAGCACGGCGACCCGGCCAAACTGCTGGCCATGCAGGGGCTGGATGCCGCCGGCATCGAACAATCGGTGCTCAAGCGCTTCGGCCACAAGCCGGCGCTGGTCATCCCGCCGGCCGCCGCCAACGGCTGAACGCCGGCCGCGGGCGCCGCGGCCCGCGGCCCGGCCCAAACCGGTATTTGTTGCTGCAATGCAGCATGCCGGCGGGCCCGCCGCGGCGTCGCGCCCGCTTTTGATGACAAGCTTTCGCCGTGCGCCGCCGCCGGCCAGGGCGGCACAGCCGCCAAAAACAAACCCGCCATGACCCATCCTTCCCACGCGCTGCACATTCCCGATACCCAGAGCGAACGCGACGAGCGCCGCCTGGCGATACACCGGGTGGGCGTGAAGGACGTGCGCTACCCGCTGCTGCTGCGCGTGGCCGGCGCGCCGCTGCCCGTGGCGGCGCTGTGGGACCTGGACGTGAAGCTGCCCGCCGACCAGAAGGGCACGCACATGTCGCGCTTCGTGGCCTGGCTCAACGAGCTGGACGCCGCGCAGCAGCCGCTGGACGCGCCGCTGCTGCGCGCCCAACTGGCCGCCATGCTGGAGCGCCTTCACGCCACCGAGGGCCGCATCGAAGCCCGCTTCTCTTTTTTCCTCAAGAAGCGCGCGCCGGTATCGGGCGTTTGCAGCCTGCTGGATTACCAGGGCCGCTGGATCGCCGAAACCCGTGCCGGCGCCACCGCGGTGTGGGCCGAGGTCGGCGTGCCGGTGAAAAGCCTTTGCCCCTGCAGCAAGGAAATCTCGGATTACGGCGCGCACAACCAGCGCTCGCTGGTGACCATCCGCGCCGAGCTGCTGCAGCCCGTGCAATGGCATGAGCTGGTGCGATTCGCCGAGGAAAGCGCCTCCAGCGAAATCTGGCCGCTGCTCAAGCGCAGCGACGAAAAGTGGATCACGGAGCGTGCCTACGAAAACCCGCGCTTCGTCGAAGACCTGGTGCGCGAAGTCGCGCTGCGCCTGAATGCCGACCCGCGCCTGGGCCGCTATTCGGTGGACGTCGAGAATTTCGAAAGCATTCACAACCATTCGGCCTACGCACGCATAGAGCGCGACTGAACGCTCCGCGAAATGCTGCCGCAGCGCGGGGGCTCATGAAAAACAGTGCATGGTCGACCGCTGAATAAGCCGGCCGGCCAAATGCCTTGCCTTGTCAGGGTGAACTCCCCCAAGGTTCAGGAGCCTGGCGCTTCTCTTCGTTTGTTTTCTTCTTTTTTGCGAAATTGCGCTTTGATTTTGTTGCGCATAAAGAGATTCACTCGGTGAATTTAACTTTTTGGCACCACTCAAACGGTTATTGACGAGTTTGCTTGGAGGCGCGCACCGATGATTTCGCCAGTCCCTGGCGTCGATTCAAGAATTCCGGCTGTTTTGGAAATCTGCTGAAAATTGATTGTCGTACCCAGGTTTTTTTCGAGTGCGCATTGCAGCCGCTTGGGCTACTGCTTCCGCTCGCCAAAGGCGGGCTTTTCAGGAGAGGAAAATGGGTGCTGCCTGGTTCAGATTCATCAACGCGGACGGCAGTGACGCGGATTTGCATGAGCGTGGTTTCGTGTTCGAACTGAACGATCCGCTGAAGATAGACGACGCGCGCCGGATATTGGCGGGTCAGGAAAAAATCAGGATTCACGTGGCAGGGCGCGTCATTCCCCAGTCCATGCCCTACAACCCGGAGTGGAGTTTCCACCTCGACCCGGCCAGCATCAGGTTTTTCGCTGTCCAGGAGCATGCGGCCCTGGACGTGAATATGTACTACGTCGAAGACCACCTGGACCAGATCGGCAACTCCTTTTTGCCCGGCCGCTGCTGGAGCCCCGGCGATTCGCGGCTGGTCGCGGAAGTGTGGCCACCCATGGACTGATGCCTTTGGGGTGTATTCTCAGTGAATTTGACGGCTGAATTTGACTGTTGAATTTGATTTGCAGGTTTGATTTTGATTTTTATTTTGTGCTTGTTTTGAATTGATTGGGATGCAAAAAGGCGAATTGCCCAATATTTTGGCAATTCGCCTTTCCGTTTGCCGGGGCGGGGATATTTTGTTTACCGTGTGGTCGCCCTTTTGCGCACGCATTCCAAATAGGCCTGGCCGTCCGGGGGCAGGCCGGAGCGCTGCGAGGCCCAGATCATCTCGCCCAGGCATTCCATGACTTCGTGCTGTGCGTCGTGGGCCGAGCCCAGCTTGGCCGCCAGCAGCTCGAACGCCTGCTTGATGCCGCGGGGCTGGTCTATGGACACCTGCTCCGTGATGGACAGGTGCATGGACAGGTGCAGGAAGGGGTTTACCCGCCCGTTCTCCACCTTGTAGTCCGCCGCCAGCGCGGCCTGAAGGTCGGCGAGCTCGTCGTGGTACTCGGGGTGCTCGGCCACCCAGGGCGCGGCCACGGCCTCCATGGGCGTGAGCACGCCGCCCTCGCGGTGCTTGCGCCAGACCTCGCAGAAGAAGTGGCGTACGTCGTGTTGGGAAGGTTGGAACATCCCGCAATTGTCGCCGTCCGCCTTGCCCCGGCCCCGCGTGGGGCTCAGTGCCGCTGGTCGTCGTCGATGCGCCAGGCCGGCACGCGCCAGTCCAGCCCCAGGGTGATGAGGCGCAGGCTGCTGGCCACCAGCGCGCCCACGGCCAGGGCGGCCTCGTCCGACCCGCCCAGCGTCTGCACGCCCACCACCGTCCAGCCGCCGGCAAAGGCCAGTGCCGCGTAGGGGCGGTGGTCGCTGAAGGCCGACGGGATCTGGTTGCACACGATGTCGCGCAGCACGCCGCCGAAGGAGGCCGACACCACGCCCATGAGCACGGCGATGAGCGGCGGCATCTGCGCCTGCAGCGCGATCTGCGTGCCGCTGGCCGCGTACAGGCCCAGGCCCAGCGCGTCCGGCCAGAGCATGGCGCGCTCGGTGGGCTGCAGGTGGCGCGAGCGCATGAACAGCATGGCGACCATGGCCAGCCCAAGCAGTGCCCACACCCAGCCGGCGTGCTGCACCCAGAAGAAGGGCCGGCGGTCCAGCAGCACGTCGCGCAGCGTGCCGCCGCCAAACGCGGTGAGGCCGGCCACCACGCACACGCCCACGGCATCGAGCCGCTTGCGCGCGGCTTCCACCATGCCCGACAGCGCGAAGGACAGCGTGGCCACGACTTCGATGGCCAGTTGCGCCGTGGACAATGCGCCCCACAAATCCGGAAGTCTCCCCATGCCCTGCCTACCTCCCCGCAGCGGCGCGCATTGTCGCCGCGGCGTTGCCCCTGCTTTTGCCACGCCATGCTGCCTTCGGTGATCAGCGACCCCGGCTTCTACGCCGTGGCCATTCCCGCCGTGGTGCTCATGGGGCTGGCCAAGAGCGGCTTCGGCGCGGGCTTCGGCGCCCTGGCCGTGCCGCTGATGGCGCTGGCCGTGCCCGTGCCGCAGGCCGCGGCCATCATGCTGCCGCTGCTGGCGGTGATGGACGCGCTGGGCCTGGCCGTCTTCCTGCGCGAGTTCGACCGCAAGCTCATCCGGCTGCTGCTGCCCGCGGGCCTCCTGGGCACCGTGCTGGGCACGCTGCTGTTCAACCTGCTCTCGGCCAAGGTGGTGGCGGGCATGGTGGGCGGCATCACGCTGGCCTTCCTGGCCATACGCTGGTTCTTCCCGCCGCGCGCGGACGCACCGCCGCCGCCGCGCTGGCTGGGCTTCGCGCTCGGCGTGACCTCCGGCTTCACCAGCTTCGTGGCGCACGCCGGCGGGCCGCCGGCCGCGTTCTACCTGCTGCCGCTGCGCCTCACGCCCGTGCAGTTCACGGCCACGACGGCGGTGTTCTTCACGGCGGTGAACACGTCCAAGTGGATTCCGTATGCCTGGCTTGGGCTGATCGACCTGCGCAACCTCGCCACCTCGCTGGTGCTCATGCCGCTGGCGCCCGTGGGCGTGTGGGTGGGCGTGCACGTGGTGCGGCGCATCTCGCAGCGGGTGTTCTATGGGCTGTTCTCGCTGGGGATGCTGCTCACGGGGGTGAAGCTGGTTTGGGATGCGGTGAGGTGAGGGACCGCACCGCGCCCTGACTCATCCTGCCCCGGGTGGCTCCGTCCGCACCCGTGCCGCCACCGCGGGCGAGGGCAGCGCCGCCGCCTCCACCGTGGGCGCCTTGCGCGCCGCGGCCAGGGCGGCTTCGCGCTCGGCGCGCTCGCGGGCCCACAGGGCTTCCAACTGGTCGCGGCCCTGGCGCGCCATGGCGATCAGGCGCTGCTCGTCGCCGAAGTGCGGCGCCATCTGCTCCAGCAGCTCCACGCTGTGCTCGCGGAAGCGCTGCGCCTGCGTGTGCGCGTAGGCCTTGTCGTAGCCCATGAGCTCCAGCACGCTGCGCGCGCTGGCCAGCGCGGCGTCGAAGGTCTCGCGCTCTATCAGCGCCACGCCGCGCGAGCGCAGGCCGTAGTAGTGGGTCACGTTGCGCGCCCGCGCCACCACTTGCAGTTGCGGGAAGTGCTGCTTGACCACGTCCACCACCGCCAGGCTCTGCGCCACGTCGTCGATAGCCACCACCATCACCTTGGCCTGCTGGGCGCCGGCGGTGCGCAGCAGGTCCAGCCGCGTGGCGTCGCCGAAGAACACGCGCCAGCCGAAGCGCCGCACCGTCTCCACCTGGTCGGCGTCGTGCTCCAGCACCGTGGCCGACAGGCCCTGCGCCGCCAGCAGCCGGCCCACCACCTGGCCGTAGCGGCCGAAGCCCGCGATGATCACCGGCGCCTGCTGCGGCTCCTCCAGCACGGGCAGGTCGCCGTGGTCGCGCGCTCGCGCCAGGCGCGGGCACAGCCAGCGGTCGCTGGCCTTGAGCAGCAGCGGCGTCAGCGCCATGGACAGCGCCACCGCCCCCACCAGCAGCGAGGCCGTGCCCGCGTCCATCACCCCGCGCTGCGCCGCGGCCTGGAACACCACGAAGCCGAACTCGCCGCCCTGCGCCAGCAGCAGGACGAACACCGGCCGCTCGGCCGGCGGCAGCTTCATGGGAATGGTCATGGCCGTCAGCAGCAGCGCCTTGAGCGAGACGAAGACGATCACCACCACCGCCAGCGCCACGGGCCGCGCCATCACCACGGAGAAGTCCACGCCCATGCCCACGGCCATGAAGAACAGGCCCAGCAGCAGACCCTTGAACGGCTCCAGGTCCGTTTCGAGCTGGCGGCGGTACTCGCTGTCGGCCAGCAGCACGCCGGCCAGGAAGGCCCCCAGCGCCATGGACAGCCCCGCGGCCTGCATCAGCGCCGAGGTCGCCACCACCAGCAGCAGCGACGCGGCGGTGAACACCTCCGGCGTGCGGCTGCGCGCGCTCCAGCGCAGGGCCGGGCGCAGCAGCAGGCGTCCGCCCAACACCACCGCGCCGATGACCAGCGCCGCGCGCAGCGCCGCGGGCCAGGCGTCCCAGCCGTCACCGGCCACCGTCTCGTGCGGCACGCCGGCCAGGATGGGAATGAGCGCCAGGATGGGAATGGCCGCGATGTCCTGCAGCAGCGCCACGCCCAGCACGCCGCCGCCCGCGGCCGTGCCCTTGAGGTTGCGCTCGGCCAGCTCCGTCAGGCCGATGGCGGTGGAGGACAGCGCCAGCCCAAGCGCCGCGACCAGCGCCATGCGCCCGGGCGCGTGGTCCAGCCACATGGCCGCGCCGGCCACCAGCGCGGCCGAGCCCAGCAGTTGCACGCTGCCCCAGCCGAAGATGGGCCGGCGCAGCGCCCACAGCCGCCGCGGCTCCAGCTCCAGGCCGACCAGGAACAGCATCAGCACCACGCCGAACTCGGAGAAGTGCAGCATGGACTGCGCGTCGCCCGCGAGGTCCAGCCCCCAGGGGCCTATGGCGATGCCCGCGCCCAGGTAGCCCAGGATGGACCCCAGGCCCAGCCGCCGCGCCAGCGGCACGGCGATCACCGCGGCGCCCAGGTACACCAAGCTGGATACCAGCCAGCCGCTGGACGCCTCTTCCATCGCCGCGCCCGCCGCGGCCTGCAGCTCCGCCGCCATCACGCGCTCCCGGCGGTCAAGGGAAGCGCAAAAGGCAGTGTCGGCGCGAGCAAGTACATCGGTCTCAACCAGGGGTGCATGGGGAAAACGCCACGATAGCCCATGGAGTGGCGGTAACCGGTCGTGACTGTTACCCGCGCAACGTAGGGGTACGCTGCACACATATGAATGCACTGGAGAACCGGCAATGAAAGTGCTGCTCGTTGACGACCATCCGCTCATCCTTTCGGCCTTGCAGGGCGTGATTCGCGGCTTGGGCAGCGACGTGAGCGTGACCACCTCGGCCAGCGCGCGTGAGCTGCGCCAGAAGCTGGCCGAGGACGCGGACCACGACCTGTTGCTGCTGGACCTGCAACTCGGCGACGCCGACGGCTTCGACGTGCTGGCCGAGATGCGCCGCGATCATCCGGCGCTGCCCGTCGTCGTGGTGTCGGGCACCGACCGCGCCGCCGACGTGCTGCGCGCCATCGACCTGGGCGCCATGGGCTTCGTGCCCAAGCGCGCCTCCAACGAGCTGCTGTTCGAGGCGCTGCGGCTGGTGATGTCCGGCGGCATCTTCGTGCCGCCCATGCCCACGGGGCTGGCCAGCGCGCCGGAGGTGCGCGAGCCGTCGCCCGCGCCGCTGGTGCCGCCGCGCGCGCAGGCGCTGGCGGGGTTGCATGGCGGCGGGCATGGCGCCCAAGCGGGCGTGCCCCTGGTGCCCGGCGTGCCCAACGTCGCCGGGCTCACGCCGCGGCAAAACGAGGTGCTGGGCAAGCTGCTGCAGGGGCTGCCCAACAAGCTCATTGCGCGGGAGCTGAACCTGTCGGTGGAGACGGTCAAGGACCACGTGGCCGCCGTGCTGCGGGTGCTCAACGTCAGCACGCGCACGCAGGCCGTGCTGGCCGTGAGCCGCATGACGCAGCAGCAGGGTGGCGCGCCGGCCGTGGCCACCACCACGCCGCGCTGGTAAGTCCGCGATGCTGGGCAACGTGCTGCCGGCCGTCCACGCGTTCAAGCTCAAGCCCAGGGCCGAGGCGGACGCACCGCCCGCCGACGCCCGGCAGCTGGAGCATGCCCGCGCCCTCTACACCCAGACCCCGGCCACGCTGGCCGGCAACCTCGTGGGCGTGCTGCTGGTGGTGGCCTTCTACCGCAGCGTGGCCGAGCCCTGGCGGCTCTTCGGCTGGGTGGGCGTGGTGGCGGTGCTGTGGAGCGTGCGGCTGGCGCATTACCTGCGGTTCAGGCGCCAGCCCGACGCCGACCAGGCGACGCTGCTGGCCTGGCGCGGGAGCTGGCGGGTGCTGGCGCTGCTGCAGGGCACCTGCTGGGGCGTGGCAGCCTGGATGTTCTGGAGCCTGGGCACGCCCTCGCACCAGGTGGCGCTGCTGCTCATCATCTACAGCTACTGCGTGGGCTCGGTGCAGATGCTCGCCGGCCAGCCGCGGCTGTTCGTCGCCTTCCTGTGCCTGGTGCTGCTGCCCACGGTGGCGCGCGTGGCCAGCGACACCACGCACCCGTTTCACCTGCAGATCGCGCTCATCCTGTGCATCCTGTTCGGCGCCGTGTGGCTCATGGCGCGCACCTACCGCAGCTCGCTGGCGCTGGCCATAGACCTCAAGCTGCGCACCGACCAGCTCGCCGCGCAACTGCGCGTGGAAAAAGCCGCCGCCGAGGACGCGCGCCGCGCCGCCGAAGCCGCCAGCCGCGCCAAGACGCAATTCTTCGCCGCCGCCAGCCACGACTTGCGCCAGCCGCTGCACGCCATGGGCCTGTTCGCCGAGACGCTGCGCCAGCGCTGCCACGACCCGGACGTGGCCGCGCTGGTCAACAGCATCAACGAGAGCGTGGACGCGCTGGAGGGCCTGTTCGGCGAGCTGCTGGACATCACCCGCATCGACACGGGCGGCGTGGAATTGAAACCCCAGCCCGTGGTGCTGCGCGAGGTGTTCGCGCGGCTGCGGCTGCACTTCGAGCCCAGCGCGTTCGAGAAGGGGCTGGCGCTGAGCTTCCGGGGCGAGTCGCACGTGGTGCAGGCCGACCCGGTGGTGGTGGAGCGCATCCTGCGCAACCTGGTGAGCAACGCCATCCGCTACACCGAGGACGGCGGCGTGCTCGTCACCTGCCGCCGCCGCGGCGACGCGCTGCTGCTGCAGGTGTGGGACAGCGGCATAGGCATCAGCGACACGGCGCTGCCGCGCATCTTCGACGAGTTCTACCAGGTCAACAGCCAGCGCCCGCTGGAGCCGCACCAGCGCAAAGGCCTGGGCCTGGGGCTGGCCATCGTCAAGCGCCTGGCCGACCTGATGGACGCGCCGCTGACGGTGCGCTCCCGCGTGGGCCACGGCACCGTCTTCAGCCTGGAAGTGGCGCCGGGACGGCTGCAGGCGCCGCCGGCGCAGCCGCTGGCCCCGGGCGGCTCCAAGGCGGCGCTGGGCCTGAGCCTGGAGGGCCGGCGCATCGTGGTGGTGGAGGACGAGCCCGCGGTGCGCGAGGGCCTGGTGGTGCTGCTCAAGGCCTGGGGCGCGCAGGTGCTGGACTTCGACGCCGTCGCCCCGCTGGAGGCCTGGACCCGCGGCGGCGCCGAGCTGCCGCGGCCGGACCTGCTCATCGTGGACTACCGGCTGCCCGAGGCCCGCTCCGGGCTGGAGGCGCTGTCCCTGCTGCGCCAGCGCTGGGCGGGGCAGCGGCTGCCGGCCATCGTCATCACCGGCAGCACCCTCAGCGGGCTGGAGAACGAGGCTGCGGCGCACGACTTCCACCTGCTCATCAAGCCGGTGCTGCCCAACAAGCTGCGGGCGATGATCGGGTTCAAGCTGTCGCAGCGCTGAAAGCGCCGCAGGCCGCGCCGGGCACAAAAAAGCCGCCGGGTTGTCCGGCGGCTTGGGCGGGGGCGGGGGCGGGGGGTGCTGTGATCCGGCCGGCGCGTGCGTTCAGCGGCACAGCCCCAGGATGCGCTCCTGCTGCGGGCACTGCGAGTTGACCACGGGCTGTATGGGCCGCGGCGCGGGGGTGGCGCCGCTGCGGGCCTGCTGCGAATCGGCCAGGCAGGCGTTCATCTCGCGCGCCATGGGCGAGTAGTACGTCCAGCCCTTGCCCAGCGGCGGCAGGGCCAGGTTCACTTCCTTCCACTTCGGGTGGCCCTCGGCCTGCAGCGTGGCGAAGTTGTGGCACAGCGAGCGGGCAAAGCGGTTGAGGTACTTGCTGGTGTCGCTGCCGCCGTAGTTGTAGGTCACGAGGAAGGCCTTCACCGCCACGCCCGGCACGTCCTCCGCCAGCAGGTTGGGGTAGTTGCTGGCCTTGATGGTGGAGGGGAAGTAGGTCTGCAGCGCGGCCTTGCTGGCGGGGTTGTTCTGGTCGAACTTGAGCAGCCGAATGAGCTGCCGGGCCTCGGCCTTCATGTCCACCAGCAGCTTGGCCGGCTGCCCGGCCACGGCCACCACCACGTCGATGCTCTTGTCCACCGTGAGCTTGACCAGCGCGTCCTCGTTGCTGAGGTAGCTGGCCTGGCCGTCGGGCAGCGGCTTGCCGAACATCTGCTTGTAGAGCGTGGTGGCCGACAGCGCCGTGCCGCTGAGCAGCGGGCCGACGTTGATCCGGGCGTCCTTGATGTCGTGCACGTTCTGCAGCGACGAGTCGGCACGGGTGATGAAGTAGATCTCCTCGTTGTAGAGCGGCATGACCACGCGCAGCGGCTTGATGGTCTCGGCCGCCTGCGGGTTGCCGGCCGCGGCGCGGTCCAGGAAGGCCTGGTAGACGTCCGACTGCACCAGCGCCAGCTTCACGCCGGGCTCGCTGCGCAGGCGTTGCACGTTCTCGGCGGAGCCGGCGGAGGGCAGCGACTCCAGGTTGATGTCGGCCTCCGGCGCCACGAAGCGCGCCAGGTCGCGGCCGATCTGGATGTAGGTGCCGCGCTCGGAGGCGGTGACGATCTTGTAGTCCACGCTGCCGGCCTGCGCGGCGAAGGCGGCCAGGCCGCAGGCCAATGCGGCGGCGGTGCGGGCGGTTCTGGTGATGTCCATCTCGGTGTCCTCCCTCTGGGTGTTCAGGGTTCGCACAAGCCCAGCGCGGCCACGGTGGCGTTGCAGGGCGTGGCGGGTGCCGGGGCGCGGGCCGCGGCGGCGGCCGGGGCGACGGCCGCCGCGGGCGCGGTGCGGGTGGCGGGCGTGGCCTGGGCCGTCTGGTGCGCGGGCAGGGCCGGCGCCACGGGCGCCACGGTGGCGCCGGCGGCCGCATTGGCCTTCGACATGGCCAGCGCCTGCTGCGCCTGCGCCAGGCTGTCGGCCACGGCGTTGCCGCCGCCGGCCGCCGGCAGCGCGGCCGTCGCCATGCCCAGGGGCTGCGCCCCGGCCAGCGGCGCGGCGCCCTGCAGCGCGGGCGCGGCCGTCGCGGCGGTGGCTTGAGTGGCCAGTTGCATCGCGTCGTAGCCCGGCGTGGCCGTGGCCGTGGGCGCGGTGCCGCGGCCCAAGAGGTAGCTGCCCGTGCCCACCAGGGCCGTGAGGACCAGCATGGCGGCGGCCACGGTGGGGCCGGTCCACGTGGCGTTGGCGCGGGAGGCGGGCGCCGTAGCGGGCCCCTTGGGGGTGGGCGCGGGCAGGCTGAAGTGCATGCCGCCCAGCCGCGCCGCGGCGGCGTGGATGGTGGAGGAGGCCGTCCCCTCGCCGCCAGGCGCCGCGGCGGGGTTGGACGTCTCGGCCTCGCCGCCGGGGTCGGGCGACGTGTAGCGCGGCGCGATGGCCAGCGTGTTGTCGTCGTTGAAATGCAGCATGAAGCCCTTGGGCTCGGCCACGTCGGTCTCCGCTTGCGGGGCGGCGCTGGCGCTGGGGGCGTGCGCCGCGCGGGCGGCCGCGGCGGCCGGCGATTGCAGCGGGGCGCCGCAGACGTTGCAGAAGTGGGCGCGCGCCGGGTTGCTGTGGCGGCAGGCCGCGCATTCGGTGACCCAGGATGCGGATGGTGCAGAGGGCATGGCTTGTGATCCCGCCCGGCCGGCTCGTCTGGCTGCACGTCCGGGCTCGTCCCGCCGCCGGTCGGCGTCCCTTGCCATGCGCCTTGCCGCACGGCTTGGGAAGCGTATGCGTGCGAACAGGGGGTCAGGCGCGCCCCCCCTTACCTGCAGGGGAGTCGGATTCGCCTCTGCCCGGGAGGACAAGCCGCCCCCCGCCCGGCCGGTGCGCACCGGGCCCGCACGGCCCCCAGGGCAGGGCCGGGCAGCCCGGGAACGCCCCGGGACGGCCGGTCTCAGCCTTGGGCGTCCTCGTCCGCGGGCGCCTGGGCCGGCGAGGCCAGGCACACGTAGATGGGCGCGAAGGCCTCGGCCTGGGTGATCTCCAGCAGCCGCTCGCGCGCCAGCTCCAGCATGGCCACGAAGGTCACCACCAGCACGGGCAGGCCGCGGCGCACGTCGAAGAGGGCTTCGAACTCCACGTAGGGCCGCTCCTTGAGGCGGCGCAGCACGATGCTCATGTGCTCGCGCACCGAGAGCTGCTCGCGCGTGATGGTGTGGCTCTGGTTGAGCTTGGCGCGGCGGACGATGGCCAGCCACGCGTCGCGCAGGTCGTCGGGGCGCACCTCCGGCAGCGGCGGCTCCAGCGCCTGTTCGATGGCCACCTGCGCGGCCATGAAGTCGCGGCCCAGCGTGGGCAGCGAGTCGATGCGGGCCGCGGCGAGCTTCATCTGCTCGTACTCCAGCAGCCGGCGCACCAGCTCCGCGCGCGGGTCTTCCGGCTCGGCGCCGTCCTCGCTCTTGGGCGGGGGCAGCAGCAGCCGGCTCTTGATCTCGATGAGCATGGCCGCCATGAGCAGGTACTCGCTGGCCAGCTCCAGGTTGCGCTTGCGGATCTCCTCGACGTAGCCCAGGTACTGGCGCGTCACTTCGGCCAACGGGATGTCGAGGATATTGAAGTTCTGCCGCCGTATCAGGTAGAGCAGCAGGTCCAGCGGGCCTTCGAAGGCGTCGAGGATGACCTCCAGCGCGTCCGGCGGGATGTAGAGGTCCTGCGGCAGCTTGAACAGCGGCTCGCCGTAGAGGCGCGCGACGGCGGTTTCGACCGCGTCCATGGCCGCGTTCACCGTGGCGGCGGGCGGCGCCGTGTCGGCGGCTGGCGCCGCGTTCACCGCCTCGTTGGCGGCCACAGGGGCGTGCGCAGCCGCGGCGGCGTCCAGCTTGGGCGCGGCCGGCGTCACGGTATGGATGGGTTCAGACCCGTCCGCCAGGGCGTCGGCCTGGGCGGCGGGCAAGGGGAGCGAGGCGGAAACGGCCATCGAGGGTGCTGCGGGCGGCCGTCGCCGCCGGGATCACTCGGCCTTGGTCTGGTAGACGTAGGGCTGCTGGGGCACGCGGGCCTCGCGCCATTCGGCGGTGGCCTGGCGGTCCTGCGGGCGGTCCCACAGCAGGGCGCGGCCGGCACGCTGCTGCGCTTCCATTTCCGGGTTCTTGTTCTTCAGCTCGTCCAGGAACTGACCGAACTCCGACTTGTAGGGCTTCCAGAAGAGAGGCATGGCGCGCGGCGGGACAATGGTGGGAAAACGAGGATTTTAACTTTGGGCAGTCCCGAAACGCGGTGGTGGAAAGTGGCGTTGTTCGCGGCGCTGGGCTGGCTGTTGGCCGGCTGCGACGAGCAGCGCATCGGCAAGCTCGAAGAAGGCGTGGCCACCGAGGCCGACGTGCGCCGCCAGTTCGGCGAGCCCGACCGCGTGCGCGAGGAGCCGGACGGCTCCCGGACGCTGGAGTACCCGCGCCAGCCCGCCGGGCGGCAGAACTACCTTATCACCATCGGCCCGGACGGGCGCATGAGCGCGCTGCGCCAGGTGCTCTCCGCCCGCTACTTCGAGATGGTCCAGCCCGGCATGGCGCAGCAGGCGGTGCGCGACCTGCTCGGCCGCCCCGCCAAGCGCGTGCCCTACCGCCTGAGCCAGACCGAGGTCTGGGACTGGCGCTACCTCGACGGCCAGCAGGAAAAACTCTTCAGCGTCACCTTCGACGCCGAGGGCAAGGTGAAGTCCGTGGCCCGCATCGACGAAGTCCCCGGCGAGCGCTACTGAGCCCGGGCGAAAGCCCAAACCTGAGCGCGGTGCTTGCCCCGCACCCGTTGGCGCCGCCTCCGTTGGCCATGAATCCGATGGCGTTGCGGCCCGCCGCAGTTCACCGGCTCCCATTGCGAAAGCCCCATGAGCACCGAAACCGAACTGAAATTCCAGATCCCGAGCGCCGCCCGCGCCGCCGTGCGTGCCGAGGTGGACGCCGCAGGCGGCCAGCCGCTGCGGCTGCAGGCGCGCTACTTCGACACGGCCGACCGCGCCCTGGCCGCCGCCGGCATGGCGCTGCGCCTGCGCCGCGAGGGCGACGCCTGGGTGCAGACGCTCAAGGGACGCGGCGACGGCGTGATGCAGCGTCTGGAGCACGAAGTCCGCTTGGGTGCGGGCGAGGCGGTGCAGCTCGACATCGCCCGCCACGACGGCACCCCGGCCGGCGCCGCGCTGCGCCGGGCGCTGGCCGACCGCGAGCTGCGCCCCACCTTCGAGACCGACGTGCACCGCACCGTGCTGCGGCTGCGCCAGGCCGACGCCGAGATCGAGCTGGCGCTGGACGAAGGCGCGCTGCGCGCCGGAGCGGACGAGTCGCCCATGTCCGAGCTGGAGTACGAGCTGCTGAGCGGCCCGGTGGACGCGCTGCTGGCCCTGGCCGGCGAAGGCGTGCTGCGCCACGGCCTGTGGCTGGACGTGCGCAGCAAGGCCGAGCGCGGCGAGCGCCTGGCGCGCGGCATCCAGCACGTGCCCGCATTGCGGCTGGAGGCCGACACCCTGGCCACCGCGCTGCGCCAGCTCCTGGCCAACGCCGCTGAGCTGGCCGACGGTTTAGGCGGCCCTGACCACCTGCAAGCCGCCCTGGAAGCCGTGGAAGACGGCCTGCGCGCGGCGGCGCTGCGGCCGGAGGCGGCCTCGCTGCAGGCGTTCAAGGCGCAACTGGAGGCGGTGGCCGCCAGGCCGGACGCCGAGGCGCTGGCCGCCGCGGGCGAGCTGCTGCGCTCGCCGGGGTTCAACCGGCTGGTGCTGGAGTGGTTGGGGGCGGCGCTGGATGCGTGACGGCAAGGCGGCGGCGCGCAAGCCAGCGCCGCGGGACACCGCCATCGTTCACTTCCGTGCCCGCTGAGCCCCCATTGAATGGCCCCCATCGTTCAGATTCCTGAACGATGAGCCCGCCTGCTACGCCGTCCGCGCCTCGTCCTCCTGCGCCGCCTGCACCGCCAGCGCCTCCTGCAGCGTGCGGAACAGGCAGCGCGCGCCCAGGATGTCCTCTAGCCCCGCGCGCTGGAGCAGCGACAGCGGCTGCTCGTTGAGCTCTGCCAATATCAACCCCACGCCGCGGCGCTGCAGGTCGCGCGCCAGTTGCGTGAGGGCGTCCACGCCCGTCGTGTCCAGGGCCACCAGGCGGTGCATCTCCAGCACCAGCACGCGCGTGTGCGGCGGCAGTTGCGCCGCCAGCGGCTCCAGCTTGCCCACGGCGCCGAAGAACAGGGCGCCGTAGACCTGCATCACCCGCACGCCGGGCGGCGCCTTGGGCACCTCCAGCGGCTCGACGCGGAAGAGGTCGCTCATGCGCAGAATGAAGAAGCCGCAGGCCATCAGCAGCCCGGCTTCGACGGCCACGGTCAGGTCGAACACCACCGTCAGCACGAAGCTGCCCACCATCACCGTGCGGTAGGGCAGCTTGAACTGGCGCAGCCGCGCGAACTCGTGCCACTCGCCCATGTTCCAGGCCACGAACAGCAGGATGCCCGCCAGCGCCGACAGCGGCACGTGCGCCGCCAAGGGGGCCGCCACCAGCACGATGGCCAGCAGCACCAGCGCGTGCACCATGCCCGCCACGGGCGTGTGCGCGCCGCTGCGCACGTTGGTGGAGGTGCGGGCGATGGTGCCGGTGGCCGGCATGCCGCCGAACAGCGGCGCCACGAAATTGGCCACGCCCTGCGCCATCAGCTCCTGATTGGGATCGTGGCGGGGCAGGTCGCTCATGTTGTCGGCCACGCGCGCGCACAGCAGCGACTCGATGGCCCCCAGCAGCGCGATGGTCAGCGTGGGCATGAGCAGCTGCTTGACGCTCGTCCATTCAAAGGCTGGCAGCGCGAAGGCCGGCAGCGACTGCGGAATGCCGCCGAAGCGCGAGCCGATGGTCTCCACGTCCAGCCCCGCCACGCGCGCCGTGACCGTGGCCAGCACCAGCGCGATCACCGTGCCCGGCACCTGCGCCGCATGGCGTCGCAGCTTCTGCAGCAGCCCAATGGGCGCGGTGGGCATGGCATAGGACTTGGGCCACACCACCACCAGCGCGAGGCTGCCCAAGCCCATGGCCAGGGCGGCGGGGTTGAGGGTGTGGATGTGCGTCCACAGCGCGTGGATCTGCGCGAAGAAGTCGGCCGGCATCTTGGCTATGCGCAAGCCGAGTAAATCCTTGAGCTGCGACAGGCCGATGAGCACGGCGATGCCGTTGGTGAAGCCGATGACGATGCCCACCGGGATGTAGCGCACCAGCGCGCCCAGCCGCAGCAGCCCCAGCGCGAACAGAAGCACGCCGGCCAGCATGGTGGCGATGATCAGGTTGGCCAGGCCGTACTGCGCCTGGATGCCGTAGACGATGACGATGAAGGCGCCGGCCGGCCCGCCGATCTGGACGTTGGAGCCGCCCAGCGCCGCGATCAGGAAGCCGGCGATGACGGCGGTGAAGATGCCTTGTTCAGGCTTGAGCCCGCTGGCGATGGCAAAGGCCATGGCCAGGGGCAGGGCGACGATGCCGACGGTCAGGCCGGCGCCCAGGTCGCCTATGAGCTGGGCCTTGGTGTAGCCGCGCAGCGCCTGGATGAGGCGCGGCTGGAAGCGGTGCAGTGCGAGCATGAAACTCCCTCCTCGATGCTGTGCAAGCGGACACGTCCATGGGGCGTGTCTCGGGAGGGGGCCCGCAGTGGTGGCGCAGGG
This sequence comes from Azohydromonas lata NBRC 102462, assembly GCF_001571085.1. GTDB lineage: Bacteria > Pseudomonadota > Gammaproteobacteria > Burkholderiales > Burkholderiaceae_C > Azohydromonas > Azohydromonas lata. The sequence goes on along the minus strand of NZ_BCTC01000053.1, from coordinate 12,106 downwards.
CGATGAAGCGGCGCCGGCGCGACGGACCCGCCGTGAGGCTGGTCGGTCGCGTCCGGCACCCGTTCATCAGCGCACCCGCATGCCGGGCTGTGCGCCGGGCCAGGGCTCCAGGATGTGGATGCCGGGGTGCGCCTTCTCGTCGTCGTGGCTGGCCGCCAGCACCATGCCTTCGCTCACGCCGAACTTCATCTTGCGCGGCGCCAGGTTGGCCACCATCACGGTGAGCTTGCCCACGAGCTGCTCCGGCGCGTAGGCCGACTGGATGCCGCTGAAGACGTTGCGCGTGCGGCCTTCGCCCACGTCCAGCGTGAGCTGCAGCAGCTTGGTGCTGCCCTCGACCTTGCGCGCCTCGACGATGCGGGCGATGCGCAGGTCGATCTTGGTGAAGTCCTCGATGCCGATGGTGGGCGCGATGGCCTCGCCGCCGGGCAGCTCCGGCGCGTCGGCCGCCGGCGCCGCGGGGGCGGCCGCGGCGGCGGGCGGCTCGAACAGCGCGTCCAGCAGCTTGGGGTCCACGCGCTGCATGAGGTGCTGGTATTGGCCGATGCGGTGCGCGCCCAGGGCGCGCGAGGCGTCGGCAAACGTCATGGGCTCCACCTGCAGGAATTTCTCCACTTGAGCCGCCACGGACGGCAGCACCGGCTTCAGGTAGATGGTGAGCAATCTGAAAGCTTCGATGCAGGTGCTGCACACGTCGTGCAGCGCGGCGGCAAGCTCCGGCTTCTTGGCCAGGTCCCAGGGCTTGTGCTGGTCCACGTAGGCGTTGACGCGGTCGGCCAGGGCCATGACCTCGCGCACGGCCTTGCCGAACTCGCGCTCCTCGTAGAGCTGTTCGACGCCTTCGCGCGCGGCGCGCAGGCCGTCCAGCAGGGCGCGGCCTTCCACGCCCAGGTCGGCGCTGAGCACGCCGTCGAAACGCTTGGCGATGAAGCCGGCGGCGCGGCTGGCGATGTTGACGTACTTGCCGACGAGGTCCGAGTTGACGCGGGCGACGAAGTCGTCGGGGTTGAAGTCCACGTCCTCGACCTTGGCGTTGAGCTTGGCGGCGATGTAGTAGCGCAGCCACTCGGCGTTCATGCCGATGTCCAGGTACTTCAGCGGGCTGATGCCCGTGCCGCGCGACTTGCTCATCTTCTCGCCGCTGACGGTGATGAAGCCGTGCACGAACACGTTGTCCGGCACCTTGCGGCCGCTGAAATGCAGCATCGCGGGCCAGAACAGGGTGTGGAAGTAGGTGATGTCCTTGCCGATGAAGTGGTACTGCTCCACCGCCGGGTCGGCCACGAACTGCTCGAACGTGCGCGTCTCGCCGTCGCGCCTGGCGGGGCCGCCCAGGTCGAACCAGGCCTTGAGCGAGGCGAGGTAGCCCACGGGGGCGTCAAGCCAGACGTAGAAGTACTTGCCCGGGGCGTCGGGGATCTCGATGCCGAAGTAAGGCGCGTCGCGGCTGATGTCCCAGTCGGACAGGCCCACGTGGCCCTCGTCGTCGGCGGCGAACCACTCCTTGATCTTGTTGAGCACTTCCGGCTGCAGCCGCCCGGAGGCCTGCGTCCACTGCTGCAGGAACTCCAGGCAGCGCGGCGAGGAGAGCTGGAAGAAGTGGTGCTCGGAGGTCTTCATCACCGGCGTGGCGCCGGTGAGGGTGGAGTAGGGGTTCTTCAGCTCGGTGGGCGCGTACACCGCGCCGCAGACCTCGCAGGAGTCGCCGTACTGGTCCTTGGCGCCGCACTTGGGGCATTCGCCCTTGATGTAGCGGTCCGGCAGGAACATGGACTTCACCGGGTCGAAGAACTGCTCGATGTTGCGGATGGCGATCAGGCCTTCCTTGCGCAGCGCCCGGTAGATGTCCTGGGCCAGCGCGTGGTTCTCGGGCGCGTCGGTGGAGTGCCAGTGGTCGAAGGCGATGTGGAAGCCGTCCAGGTACTGCTTGCGCCCGGCGGCGATCTCGGCCACGAACTGTTGTGGGGTTTTTCCGACCTTCTCGGCGGCAATCATGATGGGCGCGCCGTGGGCGTCATCGGCGCCCACGAAGTGCACCCGGTTGCCGCGCATGCGTTGGTAGCGAACCCAGATGTCGGCCTGGATGTACTCCATGATGTGGCCGATGTGGAACGCGCCATTGGCGTAGGGCAGGGCGGTGGTGACGAAAAGCTGGCGTGTCATCAAGGGTCTCTTGGGCGCGCGGGGCAAAGCCGGATTCTAGGCTCCGGGTCAAGGTCACCCCCCCTCGGATAGACTGCCCGGCGTCTCAAGAACCGCCTCACTACAAACCACATGGCCGTCACCGAAGCCGCGCTGCTGGATGCGCTCAAGACCGTCATCGACCCCAACACGGGCCGCGACTTCGTCTCCTCCCGCCAGCTCAAGAATTTGCGCATCGAGGGCGACGAAGTCAGCTTCGACGTCGTCCTGGGCTACCCGGCCAAGAGCCAGATCGCCGGCCTGCGCCGTGCCCTCATCGCCGCAGCGCGCACCGTGCCGGGCGTGGGCAACGTCAGCGCCAACCTGAGCGTGGACATCACGGCCCACGCCGTGCAGCGCGGCGTGCAGCTGCTGCCCAAGGTGAAGAACATCGTCGCCGTGTCCTCCGGCAAGGGCGGCGTGGGCAAGAGCACCACCACCGCCAACCTGGCGCTGGCGCTGGCCGCCGAGGGCGCGCGCGTGGGCATCCTGGACGCCGACATCTACGGCCCCAGCCAGCCCATGATGATGGGCATCGAGGGCCGCCCCGAGAGCGCCGACGGCCAGACCATGGAGCCGCTGGAGAACTACGGCGTGCAGGTCATGTCCATCGGCTTCCTCATCGAGGCCGACAACCCCATGGTGTGGCGCGGCCCCATGGCCACGCAGGCGCTGGAACAGCTGCTGCGCCAGACCAACTGGGGCGACCTGGACTACCTCATCGTCGACATGCCCCCGGGCACCGGCGACATCCAGCTCACGCTCAGCCAGAAGGTGCCGCTCACCGGCGCCATCATCGTGACGACCCCGCAGGACATCGCGCTGCTGGACGCGCGCAAGGGCCTGAAGATGTTCGAGAAGGTGGGCGTGCCCATCCTGGGCGTGGTGGAGAACATGGCCGTGCACGTGTGCACCAACTGCGGCCACGTCGAGCACATCTTCGGCGCCGAGGGCGGCAAGAAGATGGCCGCCGAATACAACGTGGACTACCTGGGCGCGCTGCCGCTGTCCCTGGGCATCCGCGAGCAGGCCGACAGCGGCCGGCCCACCGTGGTGAGCGACCCCGACGGCGAGATCGCCGGCATCTACAAGGCCGTGGCGCGCCAGGTGGCCATCAAGATCGCCGCCAAGGCCAAGGATTTTTCAAGCAAGTTCCCCACCATTTCCATCTCCAAGAACAGCTGAGGCCAAGTCGATGACCGCCAGCCGTCCCTCGGTGCGCGTCGCGGTCCTGATGGAGCGCGAGCACCAGCCCAACCGCTGGGAGGACTGGCGCCACCGCATCGCCGAGGTGCTGCCTGACGAGGGCGGCTTCGGCAGCGAGCCGCGGCTGCTGCGCGACGACGGCAAGACGGCCAGCTTCCTCTTCCCCGGCTTCGAGCTGGAGCTGTTCAAGGACGAGGCCGAGGGCTACTACCTCAACCTCTCCGCCGGCTCGCCGGTGTGGTTCGTGATGTGGCGCGTCGATGACGAAGACCCCTCCCGCGCCCGCCCCGAGATCGTGAGCCTCTCCTACAACGAGGCCGGCCGCTGGCTGGACGCGCAGGAGCGCGTGGACAACGTGCCGCTGCACGCGGGCGTGCGCGAGTGGCTGCAGGCCTTCGTGGACGAGCACTACCGCCCCGAGCCCAAGACGCGCCAACGCCCGGCCTCCTTCCAGCGCCCCGAGGACCGCGGGCGCGGCGGCTGACGAGACCGCTACTCTTTCCGCTCCCTTTTCGTCCACGCAGGAGTTTCACGGCATGGCCGACGACGGCTTCTTCTCCCGCTGGTCGCGGCGCAAGGCGCAGGTCACGCGCGGCGAGCCGCCCGCCGAGCCCGCGCCGCTGGCAGCGCCGCCCGTAGCGCCGGCGGCTACCGTCCCGGCGCAACCCGCGGCCGAGGTCCAGCCGCCGGCCGATGTAAAGCCCGCCGCGCCGCCGCCCACGCTGGAGGACGTTTCCAACCTCGGCCGCGAGTCGGACTACTCCCGCTTCGTCGCGCGCGACGTGGCGCCGGACGTGAAGAACGCCGCGCTGCGCAAGCTCTTCTCCGATCCACACTTCAACGTGATGGACGGTCTCGACATCTACATCGACGACTACAACAAGCCTGACCCGCTGCCCCCCGGCATGCTGCGCCAGTTGGCGCAATCCAAGATGCTGGGCCTCTTCGACGACGAGGAGGAGGACCAGGGCCAGGACCAGAAGCCCCCCCAGGACACGCCGGCCGGCACGGCTGCCGGGCTCGCCGAATCCGCCGCCGAACCCGCACCCGATGCGCCGGTGGCCGACGCCGCGCCCGCCGCCCCCGGCGCGCTGCCGGCCGACGACCCGGCGCCGCCGCCGCTCACGACGAACACCGCCACCGATGAAGACCCTGATCTGCAACTGCAACCGCACCATGCCGCTGGACGGCGCGGGCCTGGCCCGGGCCCTGCCGCAGGCTGAAGGGCTGCAGACGGTGCACACGCTGCTGTGCCGCCACGAGGCGGTGCAGTTCCAGCGTGCGGCCAAGTCGGCCGCCGCCGCGGGCGAGCAGCTGCTCGTGGCCTGCACGCAGGAAAAACGCCTCTTCCTGGAGCTCAACGCGCAGACCGAAGGGGCGCTGCCGGCCGAGGAACAACCCATCCGCTTCGTCAACCTGCGCGAGACGGGCGGCTGGTCCAAGGACGCGCGCGGCGCCACGCCCAAGCTCGCCGCGCTGATTGCCGCCGCGCAGTTGCCCGAAGCCGAGCCCGTGCCCACGGTGAGCTACCGCAGCGCCGGGCGGCTCCTGGTCATCGGCGCGGCCGAAGCCGCCGAGCGCGCCGCCGCCATGCTGGCCGACAAGCTGGACGTGACCCTGCTGCTCAGCGAGGCCGGCAGCGCGCTGCCCCAGGGGCGCGAGCGCGCCGTGTTCGCCGGGCGCGTCACGGCCGTCACCGGCTGGCTGGGCGCCTTCCAGGTGCGCTGGGACAGCGGCAACCCCATCGACCTGGACCTCTGCACCCGCTGCAACGCCTGCGTGGACGCCTGCCCCGAGGGCGCCATCGGCTTCGACTACCAGGTGGACCTCTCGCGCTGCGCCTCGCACCGCGCCTGCGTGAAGGCCTGCGGCGTGGCCGGCGCCATCGATTTCGGCCGCGCGCCGGAGTCCATGGCAGAGACGTTTGATCTCGTCCTGGACCTGCGCGCCGCACCCGCCTTCAGCCAGCACGCGCTGCCGCAGGGCTACTTCCACGTCGCCTCCGACAGCGCCCGCCTGTTCGACGCCGTGCTGAAGCTGCGCGAGCTGACCGGCGAGTTCGAGAAGCCCAAGTTCTTCCAATACAAGCAGAAGCTCTGCGCCCACAGCCGCAACGAGCGCGTGGGCTGCGACGCCTGCGTGCAGATCTGCTCGGCCCGCGCTATCGCCAGCGAGGCCACCACCACCGGCGGCATCCGCGTGGAGCCGCACCTGTGCGTGGGCTGCGGCGCCTGCACCACCGTGTGTCCGACCGGCGCGCTGGCCTACGCCTATCCGGACGCGCCCACCACCGGCAAACGGCTGCGCACGCTGCTCGCCACCTACGCCCGCGCCGGCGGCCGCGACGCGGCGCTGCTGCTGCACAGCGAAGGGGCCGGATCGCGCCTGCTGGGCGACCTGGGCCGGGCCGCGCGCACCGATGCCGACATCCACGGCCTGCCCGCGCGCGTGCTGCCCGTGGGCCTGTGGCACACGGCCAGCGTCGGCCTGGAGCTGTGGCTCACGGCCAAGGCGCAGGGCGCCTCTCAAATCTTCATCCTGCTGACCGAGGAAGAGGCTCCCGAGTACCGCGAGGCGTTGAGGGAGCAGGCCGCAGTGGCCAACGCGCTGCTGGCGGGCCTGGGCTACGCCGGCGCGCACGTGCAGGTTTTTGAGACCCGCGACGCACGCGACCTGGCCGCCCTGGACGCCGCGCTGCGCGGCGCCGCGCCCGCCGCCACCGTGCGCCTGCCTGCGGCCTTCGCGGCGCAAAGTGACAAGCGCGCGACGCTGGAGCTGGCGCTGGAGCACCTGATGGCGCAGGCGCCGCAGGCGCTGCCGGACGCCGTGGCGCTGCCCGAGGCCAGCCCCTTGGGTGCCGTGGTGGTGGACACCGGCCGCTGCACCCTGTGCCTGAGCTGCGTGGGCGCCTGCCCGGCCGCGGCGCTGGCCGACAACCCCGACAAGCCGCAGCTGCGCTTCATCGAGAAGAACTGCGTGCAGTGCGGCCTGTGCGCCAGCACCTGCCCCGAGGACGCGATCTCGCTCGTCCCGCGCCTGCTGCTGGCCGACGAGGGCAAGGCCCGCAAGCAGCCGCGCGTGCTGCACGAGGCACAGCCCTACGGCTGCATACGCTGCGGCAAGCCTTTCGGCACGCTGCAGGCGGTGGAGGCCATGCTGGGGCGCCTGGCCGGGCACCCGATGTTCCAGGGCGAGGCGCTGCAGCGGCTGAAGATGTGCGGCGACTGCCGCGTCATCGACATCTATTCCAACCCCAACGAGACGCGGATCACGGACCTGTGAGCAAGCAAGACGATGTGCAGGCCCTGAGCCTGGCCGCCATGGACGACGCCGAGGAACTGGCCCGCGCCGAAGCCTACGGGCTGCTGGCGCGGCTGTGGTGGGCGCCGCCGGACGCAGAGCTGTTCCGCCAGTTCACCGTGGCCGTGACGCAGGCGCCGCAGCCCGGCGCCTTCCTGGAGGCGCCCTGGCAGGCGCTGGTGGGCGCCATGCGCGAGAGCGACCCGGCGGCCGCGGCGGCCGAGTACGCCGCGCTGTTCGAGGGCCTGGGCAAGCCGGAGGTGTTCGTCTACGGCTCCTACTACCTGGCCGGCTTCCTCAACGAGCGCCCGCTGGCCGTGCTGCGCGCGGACCTGGCGCGGCTGGGCCTGGAGCGCGACCCCGCACGCGGCGAGACCGAGGACCACGTGGCCTGCGTGTTCGAGGTCATGCGCTGGCTCATCGCCGGGGACGACGTGGCCCTGTGCAACCTGGAGCAGCAGCGGCGCTTCTTCCGCGCCCACGTGCAGCCCTGGGTGGAGCGGCTGTGCGAGGCCGTGCAGGCCCATCCGCGCGCGCGGCTCTATGCCGCGCTGGCCGGCTTCACGGCGGCCTTCATGCAGGTTGAAACCCAGGGTTTTGATCTGATCGAGTGAAGCCCGCCGCGCGGGCGCCGGCGGCTCAGGCCTTGCCCGGCTTGCTGCCCTGGCCATCGTTGCCCGGGATGTGCTGCGGGCGTGCCATGCGGCCCCGGTGGGTCGTGTGCTTGAACTTCTCGTTCAGGTAGTCCGAGACGGCCTGGAGCCCGCCGGCGGGCAGGCTGGTGAAGCGCAGGCCGACCAGGAAGCCGTTCTCCCGGCCGCTGAACACGATGTTGGTCACCTGCGCCTGCGCCATCACCGTGTGCGTTCCCGACGGGATGCCGGGAATCACCAGCTTGACGCCGCACATCGTCTGCAGCGGCAGGTTCACCGGCGTCACCAGCCGCAGGCCGCCCACGCTGATGTCCATCGTGCGTGCCTCCAGGATGCGGCGGTCGGGCAACAGCAGGTGCACGGTGCAGGCCAGGCGTCCGCGCTCGTGGCGGCGGAACTCGGGGTGGGACGGCGTGTTGTCGGCGAAGCTGCGGAAGGCACACATGGCTTGAAGGCTGGGCCAGCGGGATAAGCCCGCATGCGTACTGCGTTCAGCCCGGCGCGGGCGGCTCTTGAGCTGGCGGCGCGGGTGCGACGGACAACCGTCCCCGGCTGGAGCGGGGACCTCTGCCCGGTTATATGGCGGCGTCACCCGCCAGAAGGCTGGAGAAAAGGCCCCCGGCGGGCCTTAATCCGCGGCGAAAGCCGCGCAAGCCTTGCTCAACTGGGCTTGCCGGCGCTGTCTTGTGCGAAGGGCAGGGCCAGGGGAACGGCGCTGCCCGCGGAGTCGGCCAGTTGCCGCGCGCGCACCCGGTACGCACGGTGCGCGCAGCGCTCGCGCAGGTAGGCCTGCAGCGCGGCGAGCGGCGCCTGCGTCAGCGTGGTGAAGCGCAGCCCGGCCAGGAAGCCGTTCTCGCGGCCGCTGAACACGATGCTGGCCACTTCCGCTTCCGCCACGAGGGTGCAGGCCCCGAAAGGCACCACCGGGATCACCAGGCGCAGCCCGCAGCGCGAGCCCATCGCCAGGTTGGCCGGCAGCACCAGCTTCAAGCCGCCCAAGCTGATGTCCAGCGTGCGCGCCTCCACGATGCGGCGCCCCGGCGTGAGCAACTGCACCGTGCTGGCGAAGTATTCGCGCTCGTGGCGGCGCAACCTGGCGCCGCGGCGGACGGCATCTTCGAAAGCGCTGGGGGTAGACATGGCGGCAGGTGGGCGCAGCGGTCAAGGTGATGACGCATTGTTTGGTCACCCTGGACACGCCTTGTTGCCGCTCCCGTCCAGCCCGGGGGCGCTGTCTCGTGGGGAGGAGCCGGGGTAGGGCTCTTCCCGTGCTCAGCTCATTTCGGCTTGCCTTTGCTGGTGGCGCAATTGCGAGGGCGGGACGCTCTCGACCTTGTTCCAGTTGGAACGGAAGGCCTGCATGCTGCTGAAGCCGCAGCGCTCGGCGATGCGCTCCAGCGTGAGCGTGGAGCCGGTGATCAGCCGCCGCGCCAGGTCCATGCGCAGCTCCATCTGGTAGCGCTTCATGGTGATGCCGGTCTCGGCCTTGAAGATGCGCGCCAGGTGGCGGCTGCTGAAGCCGGACTTGCGCGCCAGCGTCTCGCAGGTCCAGGCACGGGAGAGGTTGTTGGCAATTTCGTCCTGCATGGTGTGGACGAGCTGATTGCCGTGGGTGCGGTAGCGGAATTTGACGGCCAGGTCCGGGTCGTTGCCGAAACGCCGGAAATGGACCACGTTTTCACGCGCGACCTGAATGGCAATGTGGTCGCCGAAGGCATTGGCGATCAATTGCAGGGCCAGGTCGATACCCGACGCCACGCCGGCCGACGTCCATATTTTGCCGTCCTGGACACAAACCCTGTTGTCCACCACTTGCGCCAAGGGAAAATTGCGCCGCAGTTGCTGGACAAAATGATGGTGCGTGGTGCACAGCCGCCCGTCGAGCAGGCCGGCGTCGCCCAACAAGAAAGTGCCGGTGCAAATGGCCGCCACGTGGGCGGGAATACGGTATTCCAGGAATTGTTTTCTCAGCCACTGGACTGCGGTTTTCCAGGCCGGTGAGCTTTGCAGCGCGTCGTCGAGTTTGCTGCCGACAACAAAAAGCACGTCGTCGGCTTCCAGTTTTTCAGGCAGAGGAGCCACCTGGCCCAGCATGACTTTCTGGAAGGCACTGACCTGGGAATCCGGGCCGATGCACTGGATGCCCACCCCCGCAATGCCCAATTCGTCCAGCGTGGCCATGATTTGCAGCGGCCCTGCCAGGTCCAGCATGTGGACGCGTGGCAGCACCAGGAAAAATGCCCTGTTGATCATTGCTCGCTCTGCTGGCGGCCCGGGGTGCGATGGGGCCGCATGAAAGTGTTATTTACGGATGATTGTAATGAAAAGTAAATCATTTTCGCACAGTATCTAGGCTTTTCCAAGACACGGAAGGAAATGTCCGTTTTTTTGCTGCTGGCGACGACGGGATTGCTCGCGGTTATCCGAGGGCATGCCTACCATCTTAGGTTTATCGGGGCTGGAAATTGCAGTGGTTGGGATCGCCGGCTGGATTTTCAGCTGGAAGGGTCATTGAAAATTCGGCCCTGCGTACAGCCGGAATTTCCTTGCATGGGGCTTTCAGCCGTTTGCTTGCGTGAAGCGTCAGTTTGAAACTGCGCCGGCGTCTGGCGTGATTTTCAAGTTTTCATGAAAAACGAAAAGCGGTATCTCATTCACCGGCTGGTGGCGCTGGGATTCATGGTGATGTTTCTGGCCACTACGGTCAAAGGCGTCTACCAGGTTTATTTTGCGGAGTTGGCCGCGCATTTTGGCCAGGGGCGGACGGGGTTTGCGTGGTCGGGTTCGGTGTTCATGCTGGTGACGGGGCTGGTGTCGCCGCTGGTGGGGGCGTTGAGCGATCGCGTCGGCCCCTTGCGCACGGTGGTGCTGGGGGCGGTGGCGGGGGGCGTGTCGCTGTGGGGGGCCACGGTGTTCTCCGGCTCCTTGTGGGTTTTCGTTGCGGCTTACGGCCTGGGCGGGGCTTTCGCGCTGGCTGCCATGACCTACGTGCCCATGGGCGTACTGGTGGATCGGCTTTTTCAACAACGAAATAAGGGTTTTGCATTGGCGCTGGTCAGCAACGGCACGGCCATCGGCTTCATCGTGCTGTCGCCGCTGTGGATTGCGCTGCAGCCGCGCCTGCCGTGGACGCAGGCGTTTGCCGCCGTTGGGCTGCTGCTGGCGGGTCCGGTGGCGCTGGCCGCCGCCTGGGGAGCGCGCGCGCTGCGGCGCGCGGGGCTGGCGCAGCCGGCGGCCGAGCCCGGGCCGGCGGTGGCGGTGGCGGTGTGGCGCCAAGTGCGAAGCGACCCGGGCTTTTACGTGCTGGCGCTGGGCTTCATGGGCTGCGGCGCCACCATGGCCTTCGTGGACGTGCACCTGGTGGCCTTCTGGCAGGACGCGGGGGCCCCGCGCGAGCGCATGGGCTTGAGCCTGAGCCTGTTGGGCGTGCTGGAGCTGGTGAGCGGGCTGGCCACGGGCTGGCTGGCCATGCGCTGGCGCAAGCACGCGCTGCTGGCGGTGTTCTATGCGCTGCGCTCGCTGGCCATGGCGCTGCTGCTGGCGGGCGGGCCGGACGTGCAGACCCTGGGCTTTGCCGCGGTGTTCGGCGCGAGCTACCTGGGCACGGTGGTGCTGACCTCGATGTACTGCTTCGAGCGCTACGGCGCGGCCATCAAGGGCCGGGTGTTCGGCCTGCTGTTCCTCATGCACCAGTGCGGCGCCTTCGCCGCGGTGCAGTTGGGCGCCTGGAGCTTCGACCTCACGGGCAGCGGCCGCAGCCTGGCCGTGGCGCTGGCCGCGCTCACGGCGCTGGGCGGCGCGGCAAGCTTTTTCGGCTTGCGCGACGGGGAGCGCCCGTCCACGCCCGGGGCCGATCCGGCGCCCGCGCTTGCGCCGGCAGCCGGCCGGGCCACGGGCGCATCCTGAATTGCCGCACCGCCGTGCCGGAGCTGCCGTTTGAGCTGTTGTTGAAACTGCCGGTGGCCGCGGCGCTGGCCCTGCCTTTTCTGGGGGCCTTGCGGCGCAGCCGCACGCGGCGCGCGGCGCTGGCTTGGGGCCTGGCGCTGGTGCCGGCCGTGGCGCTGGGCCTGTGCGCCGACCCGCAGGCGCTGGCGCGGCTGCGGGTGGACGCGGTGCTGCTGGGGGCGGCCTGCGGGCCCTTGAGCTCTCGCCCGCGCCGCCCGCGCGGCGTGGCGGCGGGGAGGGCGTCAGTCCTCCTTCATCTGCGCCGCCTTGGCCAGCGGCGCCAGGCGGGCCTTCTCGGCGGCCAGGAACTTCCTGAAGTCCTCGCGGCTGCCGCCCGTGGGGTCTATGGCCATGGGGATGAGCTTGGCGCGCAGCTCGCTGCTCTTGAGCGCCACGTTCACCGCGGCGTTGAGCTTGTCGAGGATGGCGTCCGGCGTCCCCTTGGGCGCGAACACGCCGGACCAGTGGCCGATCACGATGTCCTTGAAGCCCTGTTCCTCGGCGGTGGGCAGGTCCGGCAGCGCGGCGATGCGGCGGTTCCAGGTCGAGGCCACGGGGATGAGCTTGCCGCCCTTGATCATGGGCAGCACCACGGGACTGGCCTCGGAGGTGGCGTCCACCTGCGCGCCGGCCACGGCGGCCATGCCCTCGGAGCCGCTCTTGAACGGGATGATCTGCAGCTTGGCGCCCGCCTTGAGCTTGAGCATCTCGGCCACGAAGTGCGGCGTGCTGCCGGTGCCGGCGGTGGAGAAGTTCAGGCCGGGGCCGTTCTTGGAGGCGGCGATCAGCCCCTTCAAGTCCTTGATGGGCGAACCGGCGGG
>NZ_BCTC01000052.1 GCF_001571085.1 Azohydromonas lata NBRC 102462 | reverse complement strand
CCCCAAGGAGACCTGGGCGCTGATCGTGTGGCTGAACTACGCCGCCTGGCTGCACATGCGGCTCATGAAGGGCCTGCGCGGCTCCATGTCCGCCTGGTGGGCGCTGGCCGGCCTGGTGGTCACCAGCTTCGCCTTCCTGGGCGTGAACATGTTCCTCTCCGGCCTGCACTCCTACGGCGAGCTGTGAGCCCGGCTTGAACGGATAAAACCCTTGAACGAGACGGCGCCCAATGCGGGCGCCGTTTTCATTTGCGGCCCGCGGGCGGCGGGGTTTTTCCAGGCCACTGGCGCTTCACCGCCCCATGAAAGCTGGCAGCGCTGACAGCTTTCTCACGAAAACTTCACATCGACAGGCCTCCAGGAACTTCGCCGGTTCGTACACGGTCTGGACCACAAGCAACCAGGAGACTTCATATGCATCCGATCAGGGACCGCGGCTTCAACCACGCCACCCCGTCCGAGATCACGCCGCAGGCCGTTTATGAGCAGCGCCGGCAGTTCCTCAAGACCATCGCCACCGGGGCTGCCGGCAGCGTGCTGGCCACGTGGGCGGCGCGCGACGCCCGCGCCGCCTTCACCGGCCACGGTCAATATCCCAAGCTGGCTTCCGTGCCCAGCACCCTGCCCAGCGCCAACGCCATGGACAAGGTGACGGACTACCAGGACGCCACCACCTACAACAACTTCTACGAATTCGGCACCGACAAGTCCGACCCCTTCGCCACGGCCGGCCGCATGAAGACGCGGCCCTGGACGGTGACGGTGGAGGGCAACGTCGCCAAGCCGCAGACCTTCGACATCGAGCAGCTCATGAAGCTGGCGCCGCTGGAGGAGCGCCTCTACCGCCTGCGCTGCGTGGAGGGCTGGTCCATGGTGATTCCGTGGATCGGCTTTTCGCTGTCGGAAGTCATCAAGCGCGTGCAGCCCACGGGCAACGCCAAGTACGTGGAGTTCGTGACCCTGGCCGACCCCAAGCAGATGCCCTTCGTGGGCTCCCGCGTGCTGGACTGGCCCTACGTGGAAGGTTTGCGCATGGACGAGGCCCTGCACCCGCTGACCATGCTGGTGTTCGGCATGTACGGCGAGGTGCTGCCCAACCAGAACGGCGCGCCGCTGCGCCTGGCCGTGCCCTGGAAGTACGGTTTCAAGAGCGGCAAGTCCCTCGTGAAGATCCGCTTCGTGGAGCAGCAGCCGCGCACGGCGTGGCAGAAGTCGGCGGCCGAGGAATACGGCTTCTATTCCAACGTGAACCCCAACGTGGACCACCCGCGCTGGAGCCAGGCCACGGAGCGGCGCATTGGCGAGGGCGGCCTCTTCGCCAAGAAGCGGCCCACGCTGATGTTCAACGGCTACGAGCCGCAGGTCGGCCAGCTCTACGCGGGCATGGACCTGAAGAAGAACTACTGACAAGGCGGCCGACGTGGCGAACCCCGCAATCGCCGCCGGCGCGGCGAGGAAAAAGCCTTTGCTGCTGCACCCGGCGTCCAAGCCGCTGCTGTTCGCGCTCCTGCTGCTGCCGCTGGCCTACCTGGTGTGGGCCGCGGCCACCGACAGCTTGGGCGCCAACCCGGCCGAGGCGCTGATACGCCGCAGCGGCGACTGGACGCTGCGGCTGCTGTGCGCGACCTTGGCGATCACGCCGCTGCGGGTGCTGCTGAAACAGCCGGCGCTGGTGCGCTTTCGGCGCATGCTGGGCGTGGCGACCTTCGGTTATGCCGTCCTGCACTTCGTCTGCTACGCGGTGCTGGACCAGGGCCTGGACCTGCAAGTGATCCTGAAGGACATCGCCAAGCGGCCCTTCATCCTGGTCGGCACGGCTGCGCTGGTGCTGATGACGCCGCTGGCGCTGACCTCCTTCAACCGCGCCATCAAGGCGCTGGGCGGCAAGCGCTGGCAGCGGCTGCACCAGAGCATCTACGCCATCGCACTACTGGCGCTGCTGCACTTCTTCTGGATGAAGGCGGGGAAGAACGATTTCACTCAGTGGTCGATCTACGCGGCGGTGATTGCGGCGCTGCTGGGGTGGCGGGTGTGGGAGGCGAAGAAGCGCAGCAGCGCTTCGCTGTTGAAGCAGCCCGTGAGCTGAAGCGGTTCACACCCAATTTCGTCATTCCCGCGAAGGCGGAAATGACGAAGTAGAGGACGAAACGCTTGAGCTTTCGGCATGTGTCGAGTCAGTCAGCCGGTCGCTGCAAGCTTCGCCCCGGGCCGCCCTCGTCACCTGCTCAACACCGGCGCCAGCGCCTTGCCCGTATGGCTGCCCGCCTTGACCAGCGCTTCCGGCGGGCCGGCCACGACGAGCTTGCCGCCGCCGCTGCCGCCTTCGGGGCCCAGGTCCAGCACCCAGTCGGCTTCGGCGATCAGGTCCAGGTCGTGCTCGATCACCACCACGCTGTGGCCGCCGGCCACCAGGCGGTGCAGCACGTGGATCAGCCGCTCCACGTCCGACATGTGCAGGCCCACCGTCGGTTCGTCCAGCACGTACAGCGTGTGCGGCGCCTTCTGGCCACGGCGGCCCACCTCGTCACGCACCTTGGACAGCTCCGTCACCAGCTTGATGCGCTGCGCCTCGCCGCCTGAGAGCGTCGGCGAGGGCTGGCCCAGCGTCAGGTAGCCCAGGCCCACGTCCTTGAGCAACTGCAGCGGGTGCGCGATGCCGGGCATGGAGGCGAAGAACTCCACCGCCTCGTCCACCGCCATGTTCAGCACGTCGCCAATGCTCTTGCCGCGCCAGGTGACGGCCAGCGTCTCCGGGTTGAAGCGCTGGCCGTGGCACACGTCGCAGGGCAACTTCACGTCGGGCAGGAAGCTCATTTCAATCGTGCGCAGGCCCTGCCCCTCGCAGGCCGGGCAGCGGCCCTCGCCGGTGTTGAAGCTGAAGCGCCCCGGCCCATAGCCGCGCGCCTTGGCCTCCAGCGTCTGCGAGAAGAGTTTGCGGATGGCGTCCCAGAAGCCGATGTAGGTCGCCGGGCAGGAGCGCGGCGTCTTGCCGATGGGCGTCTGGTCCACCTCCAGCACGCGGTCCACGTGCAGCCAGCCTTCCACGGCGCCGCAACCGGTGAGCGAGACGCCCTTGCCGCGCGCCGCCACCAGCGCCTGCACGTTGGAGAGCAACACGTCGCGCGCCAGCGTGCTCTTGCCGGAACCCGAAACGCCCGTCACCGCCACCAGGCGGCGCAGCGGCACGCCCACGTCCACGCTCTGCAGGTTGTGCAGATTCGCCTTGCGCACGCGCAGCCACTGCACGCCGTCGTCCACCGGGCGGCGCGCCTCGATCGGGTGCTTCAAGGGCGAGGCCAGGAAGCGGCCGGTGATGGACGCCGGCTGCGCGGCCAGCTCCTCGGCCGTGCCCTGGGCCACCACCTGGCCGCCGCGGCGGCCGGCGCCGGGGCCGATGTCGATGATGTGGTCGGCGCGGCGGATGGTGTCCTCGTCGTGCTCCACCACCACCAGCGTGTTGCCGCGGCTGCCCAGCTCCTGCAGGGCGTCCAGCAGGATGCCGTTGTCGCGCGGGTGCAGGCCGATGGTGGGCTCGTCCAGCACGTAGCACACGCCCTGCAGGTTGCTGCCCAACTGCGCGGCCAGGCGTATGCGCTGCGCCTCGCCGCCGGAGAGCGTGGGGGCGGCGCGGTCCAGCGTCAGGTAGCCCAGGCCCACGGCTTCCAGGAATTTCAGCCGGCTGGCGATTTCCGTCACCACGTCGCGGGCGATGCCGGCGTCACGCCCAACGAGCTTCAAACCGTCCATCCACTCGCGCGCCTGCTGCACGGACCAGGCCGCCACCTCGCTGATGGGGCGCTGGTCGAACTGCACGGCCAGCGACACGGGGTTGAGCCGCGCCCCGTGGCAGGCCGGGCAGGCGCGGTCGGTGACGCCTTCGGCCTCGGCCTCCTCGGCCGGGAAAGCCTGCTCGCGGCCGCGGTTGTCCTCGTCGCGCACCGAGTCGTCATAGACCTTGCGCTGCTCGCGCGTGAGCGCCAGGCCCGTGCCCACGCACTCGCCGCACCAGCCGTGCTTGCTGTTGTAGGAAAACATGCGCGGGTCCAGCTCGGGGTAGCTCGTCCCGCAGGTCGGACAGGCGCGCTTGGTCGAAAAGACTTTCACGTGGCACAGCCCGCTGGTCGGCTTGCCGCAGGCCATGGCGTCGCGCAGCTTGTCCAGCGGATGCAGCAGGTGCATCACGCCCTTGCCGTGCTCCAGGGCGGACTGCAGCAGCTCGCGCAGGCGGTTCTCGTTCTCCGGCGTCACCAGCAGGTCGCCCACCGGCAGCTCGACCGTGTGCTCCTTGAACCGGTCCAGGCGCGGGAAGGGCTGCACCGGGACGAACTCGCCGTCCACGCGCAGGTGCGTGTGGCCGCGGGCCAGGGCCCACTTGGCCAAGTCCGTGTACAGGCCCTTGCGGTTGACGACCAGCGGCGCCAGCAGGCCCACGTGCTGGCCGCGGTGCTCGCGCAGCAACTGCGCGGCGATGCTCTCGGCGCTTTGCGGCATCACCGGCGTGCCGTCGTGGATGCAGCGCTGCAGGCCCAGCTTCACCCACAGCAGGCGCAGGAAGTGCCAGACCTCGGTGGTGGTCGCCACCGTGCTCTTGCGCCCGCCGCGCGACAGGCGCTGCTCGATGGCCACCGTGGGCGGGATGCCGTACACCGCATCCACCTCCGGCCGCCCCGCGGGCTGGACGATGGAGCGCGCATAGGCGTTGAGCGACTCCAGGTAGCGCCGCTGCCCCTCGTTGAACAGGATGTCGAAGGCCAGCGTGCTCTTGCCGGAGCCGGAGACGCCGGTGATGACGCTGAAGCGGCCGTGCGGAATCTCCACGTCCACGCCCTTGAGGTTGTGCTCGTGGGCGTTGACGATGCGGATGGACTCGGCCGGCGGCGTGGCGCGCCGCGACGCGACCAGCGACTGCAGCGGCCGCCCCTCCTCCACCGCGCCGTCCAGCCCAAGCGCGCGCTCGTAGGCGCACAGCGCCCGGCCGGTGTGCGAGATGGGGTGGGCCTTGATGTCCTCCGGCGTGCAGGCCGCCACCAGCTCGCCGCCGCCCTCGCCGCCCTCGGGGCCCAGGTCGATGAGCCAGTCCGCGGCGCGGATCACGTCCAGGTTGTGCTCGATGACGATGAGCGAATGCCCCGCCTCCAGCAACTTGCGCAGCGCGCGCATGAGGCGGGCGATGTCCTCGAAGTGCAGCCCCGTGGTGGGCTCGTCGAACAGGAACAGCGTGCCCTTGCGCGCCAGCGGCTGGCGGCTCTTGGAGGCGGACTGCGCCGCCTCGGCCAGGAAGCCCGCCAGTTTCAGCCGCTGCGCCTCGCCGCCGGAGAGCGTGGGCACGGGCTGGCCCAGGCGCAGGTAGTCCAGGCCCACGTCCACGATGGGCTGCAGCGCGCGCGCCACCTCGCGGTCGCCGCGAAAGCGCTGCAGCGCCTCGCTGACGGTCAGCTCCAGCACGTCGGCCACGCTCAGCTCGCCGCCCGTCACTTCGGCGGGCAGGCGGCGCTCGATCTTCACGTCCAGGATTTCGGCGCGGTAGCGGCGGCCTTCGCAGTCCGGGCAGCGCAGGTACACGTCCGACAGGAACTGCATCTCCACGTGCTCGAAGCCGGAGCCGCCGCAGGTTGGGCAGCGGCCGTCGCCGGCGTTGAAGCTGAACATGCCCGCGCCATAGCCGCGCTCGCGCGCCAGCGGCGCCTCGGCAAAGAGCTTTCGGATCTCGTCGAAGGCGCCGACGTAGCTGGCGGGGTTGGAGCGCGCGGTCTTGCCTATAGGGCTTTGATCGACGAACACCGCGTCGGAGAGCATGTCCGCGCCGAGCAGCCGGTCGTGCTCGCCGGGCGCTTCGGTGGCCTTGCCGAAGTGGCGGGCCAGGGCGGGGTACAGCACGTCCTGCATCAGCGTGCTCTTGCCGGAGCCGGAGACGCCGGTGACGACCACCAGGCGCTGCAGCGGGAAATCGACCGTGACGTTCTTGAGGTTGTGCTCGCGCGCGCCTTCGAGGATGAGGCGCGGCGTGCTGTCGCTGACGAAGCGCTTGATGCTGCCGCCGACGTGCTTGCGCGCCCCCAGGTAGGCGCCGGTGAGCGTATCGGCCTGGCGGGCGGCGTCCGGCGTGCCGTCGAAGACGATGCTGCCGCCGCGCTCGCCGGGGCCGGGGCCCATGTCGATGAGGCGGTCGGCGGCCAGCATCACCGCCGGGTCGTGCTCCACCACCACCAGCGTGTTGCCCGCGTCGCGCAGGCGCTGCATGGCCTGCACGATGCGGTCCATGTCGCGCGGGTGCAGGCCGATGCTGGGCTCGTCCAGGACGAACAGCGTGTTCACCAGGGAGGTGCCCAGCGCCGTGGTCAGGTTGATGCGCTGCACCTCGCCGCCGGAAAGAGACCGGCTTTGCCGGTCCAGCGTCAAATAGCCCAGGCCCACGTCGCAGAGGTAGCGCAGCCGGGTGCGCACCTCGTCGAGCAGCAGCTCCATGGCGGCCTGTTCGGCCTGCGGCTTGTCCTGCACGCCGGCCTCGATGCCGTCGAAGAAGCCGCGCAGGCGCTGCAGCGAGAGCTGCATGAGGTCGTGCAGGTGCAGGCCCGGCAGCGCTTGGAGCTGCTCGCGGGTCCAGTCCACGCCCTTGGGCATGAAGCGCTTTTCAGGCGGCAGCACCGCGTCGGCCTGTGCCTTGGTGCCTATGCGCCACAGCAGCGCCTCGGTCTTGAGCCGCGCGCCGCGGCAGCTTGGGCACTCGGTGTAGCTGCGGTACTTGGACAGCAGCACCCGGATGTGCATCTTGTAGGCCTTGCTCTCCAGGTAGTCGAAGAAGCGGCGCACGCCGTACCACTGCTTGTTCCACTGGCCGTTCCAGTTGGGCGAGCCGCCCAGCACCCAGTCCTTTTGCGACGGGGAGAGCTGCGACCAGGCCGTGTCGCGCGGGATGCCGGCCTCGCCGGCGTACTTGATCAGGTCGTCCTGGCACTCCTTCCACGCGGGCGTCTGCATGGGCTTGATGGCGCCGCCGCGCAGCGTTTTGCGCTCGTCAGGAATGACCAGGCCCATGTCCACGCCGATCACGCGGCCGAAGCCCTTGCAGGTTTCGCAGGCGCCAAAAGGCGAGTTGAAGGAGAACAGCGAGGGCTGCGGCTGGGCGTAGCGGACGTCGCTCTCGGGGCAGTGCAGCCCGGTGGAGAACTTCCACAGCTCCTCGCCCCCGTCCTGGAGCACGTAGACGGTGAGCCGGCCGGTGCCGCGCTTGAGCGCCAGCTCGATGGCCTCCATGGCGCGCACCTGCTCCACGTTGCCGATGCGGAAGCGGTCGGCCACCACGTCCAGCAATTTCCGCTCGCCCACGGTGCGCTCGGCCTGCACTTTCGTGAAACCGCCGGCGGCCAGCCACTGCTCGACCTCCTCGGCGCTGGTGTTGGCGGGCAGCTCCACGGGGAAGGTCAGGGCCAGGCGCGGGTCGCCGTTCAGCGCGGCGCGGCGCTGCATCTCGGCGTAGATGGACTCCGGCGTGTCGTGGCGCACGGGCAGCGCGGTCTGCCGGTCGAACAGGTCGGCGGCGCGGGCGAACAGCAGCTTCAGGTGGTCGTTGAGCTCCGTCATCGTCCCGACCGTGGAGCGGCTGGTGCGCACGGGGTTGGTCTGGTCGATGGCGATGGCCGGGGGCACGCCCTCGACGCGGTCCACGGCCGGGCGGTCCATGCGGTCCAGGAACTGGCGCGCGTAGGCGCTGAAGGTCTCCACGTAGCGGCGCTGGCCTTCGGCGTAGAGGGTGTCGAACACCAGGCTGGACTTGCCCGACCCGCTTGGGCCGGTGACCACCGTCATCTCGCCGGTGCGGATGTCCAGGTCCAGGTTCTTCAGGTTGTGCTGGCGCGCGCCGCGGATGCGGATGACTCCGGAACTCATGGATGGGTCTTTTCAGAAAGAGGCGGAAGATTCTAGGACTGTATAAAAAAACACCCCTGGGCAGGGTTGCCACGCAGGGCCCCAGAATTGCCCAGGAGAGCAATCCCGCGGCCTGATGGACGGGGACCGAATACAAGGTTTAACGTTTCGGCTTTTTTGCCGAAATGGACCTAAATGCTTGATGCGACAAGAAAAAACCTGGGCAAGCTTCCGGGGCCGTCAACAAGGGGGCCGGTGCTAGCATGGGCGCCGACTGCGTGCTTACGCGGTACGTGCCGGCAGACCAGGAAAGACCCCGGCCATTTCGGGCACCCGCATGGAGAACTGCATGAATTCGGTGCCACAAGCGCCCGCCACTGATGCCGTTGGAACCTTGGCCGCCGGTCCGGTGCTGCTGGTCGAGGACCATCCGGTCAATCAGATGATTGCGCTGGAGATGCTCAAGGCGCTTGGGCTGGAAGTGCTCACCGCGGACGACGGCGCGCAGGCGCTGGAGCGCTGCGAGGCCATGCCGCCGCGCCTGGTGCTCATGGACCTGCAGATGCCGGTGATGGACGGGCTGCAGGCCACGCGCCGGCTGCGCGAGATGCAGCAACAGGGGCGGCTGCCGGGCTTCCCCATCCTGGCGCTCACCGCGCACGCCCTGGCCAGCGACCGCGAGATGGCCCTGGCCGCCGGCATGGACGACTACCTCACCAAGCCCATCGTCTTCGAAACCCTGCGCCGCGCCCTGGCGCGCTGGCTGCCGGAGCTGTCGGCCGGCTGATACGCCTGCATACACTTGCGGCCGCCGGGCCGCAGCCCGGCACCCCCACCCTCATTCCATGAAGCCTTTGCCACGCAGCAGGGCCGCCGGAGACAAACCATGACCACTGGACGCACGCGGCTGGCCTGTGCCGCCGCAGCCTTTTCCTGGGCCTGCCTGCCCGCTTGGCCACAAACCGCCACCTCGGCTGCCGGCCCAAGTGCCGGCTGGCCCACCAAGCCGGTGACGGTGATCGTCCCCTTCCCCGCCGGCGGCGGCACGGACGCCTTCGCCCGCCCGCTGTTCGCGCAGCTCAGCAAGCAGTTGGGCAAGCAGTTCGTGATCGACAACAAGGGCGGTGCCGGCGGCACCGTGGGCGCGGCGCTGGCGGCGCGGCTGCCGGCCGACGGCCACAGCTTCTTCATGGGCGGCGTGCACCACGCCATCGCCCCGGCCATGTACCCCAAGCTGGACTACAGCCTGGAAGCCGACTTCATTCCCGTGGGCCTGGTCTCCAGCGTGCCGCAGGTCATCGTGGTCAACGCAAGCAGGCCGGCAGCCTCCGACCTGCCCGGGCTGTTGCAGCGGCTGCGGAGTAAACCGGGCCAGTTGAACTACGGCTCGGCCGGCAACGGCACCTCGCACCACCTGGCCGGCGAGCTGTTCAAGCTGCAGACCAAGACCTTTATCACCCATATCCCCTACCGCGGCGCGGGCCCGGCGCTGCAGGACCTGATGGCCGGGCAGGTGGACATGATGTTCGACGGCCTGGGCAGCTCGGCCGCGCACATCCGCAGCGGGCGGCTGAAGGCGCTGGCCGTGGCCGGCGAGCGCCGCGCGCCCGGCTTCCCCGACATCCCCACCGCGCGCGAGCTGGGCGTGCCGGACTACGTGGTGAGCACCTGGTACGGCCTGTGGGCGCCCAAGGGCACGCCGCGCGAGTCCGTGGAGCGCATGCAGGCCGAGCTGAAGAAGGCGCTGGAGTCGCCGGAGCTCAAGGCCGCCTGGACCAGCTTGGGCAGCGAGACGCCCAACGTCTGGGGCGAGGCCTTCGGAGCCTACGCGGCCAAGGAAACCCGGCGTTGGGCCGATGTCGTGAAAAGCTCCGGCGCGCGCATGGAGTGATGGTTCAAACCGCCCCCGCCGGGCCGCCGCGGCGCGGTGCTTGGCATGATCGCGGGTTCGCCAAGTTCGCCGTCCGAGACGGGCCGGCGCTCCACAGGCGCCCGTCCCCGCTGCCCCCAGACCTGTTTTTCCAGACCATGAGCAACCTCTACGCCGCGCTGCGCGCGGGCTTTCCCGCCGACCTGGACCGCTGCGCCATCGAAGCGCTGGACGCCCCCGGCGGCCCGCTGCACTACACCTGGCGCGACATCGAGCGCGGCAGCGCCATGATCGCCAACCTGCTGCAGGGCCTGGACCTCCCGGCCAGCAGCGACGGCGTGCCGCCGCGCGTGGCCGTGCAGGTGGACAAGAGCGTCGAGGCGCTGATGCTCTACCTCGGCGTGCTGCGCGCCGGCATGGTCTACCTGCCGCTGAACAACGCCTATCAGGCGGCCGAGGTCGAGTACTTCATCGGCAATGCCGAGCCGGCCGTGGTGGTGTGCGCGCCGCGCAACTTCGGCTGGGTCAGCCGCACGGCCTTCAACGCGGGCGCCCAACACGTGTTCACCTTGGGCGAGGAGCGCGACGGCACGCTGCTGCAGCGCGCGTCGGTGCAAAGCGACGAGCAGAGGCCCGTGGAGCGCGGCGCCGACGACCTGGCCGCCATCCTCTACACCAGCGGCACCACCGGCCGCAGCAAGGGCGCCATGCTCAGCCACGGCAACCTGCTGAGCAACGCGCAGGTGCTCAAGGACTACTGGGACTGGCAGCCCGGCGACGTGCTCATCCACGCACTGCCCATCTTCCACGTGCACGGCCTGTTCGTGGCCTCGCACGGCGCGCTGCTCAACGGCAGCACGATGCTGTGGCTCAACAAGTTCGACCCGCGCACGGTCGTGTCGCTGCTGCCGCGGGCGACCGTCTTCATGGGCGTGCCCACGCTGTACGTGCGCCTGCTGGCCGACGCGGGGCTCACGCGCGAGGCCTGCAGCCGCATGCGCCTGTTCATCTCCGGCTCCGCCCCGCTGCTCATAGACACGTTCACGCAGTGGCAGCAGCGCAGCGGTCACACCATCCTGGAGCGCTACGGCATGAGCGAGACGGCCATGCTGACCTCCAACCCCTGCAAGCCGCAGGACGGCCAGCGCCGCGGCGGCACCGTCGGCCAGCCCCTGCCCGGCGTGGGCGTGCGCGTGATGGACGACGCAGGCAACCCCTGCCCGGCCAACGAGATCGGCCATATCCAGGTGCGTGGCCCCAACGTGTTCGCCGGCTACTGGCGCATGCCGGAAAAGACGAAAGAGGAATTCACCGCCGACGGCTGGTTCAAGACCGGCGACGTGGGGAAAATCGAAGCCGACGGTTATGTGGTGATCGTGGGCCGCAGCAAGGATTTGATCATTTCCGGCGGCTACAACGTCTACCCGGCCGAAGTCGAGAGTTTCATCAACGACTTTCCCGGCGTGGCGGAAAGCGCGGTGGTCGGCGTGCCGCACCCGGATTTCGGCGAGGCGGTGGTGGCGGTGGTGATTCCCGCGGCCGGCGCGGCGCTGGATGCGGCCGAAGTCATCGCCAAGCTGAAAGCCGGCATCGCGGGATTCAAGGTGCCCAAGCAGGTTTTCATTTCGCCTGAACTGCCGCGCAATGCGATGGGCAAGGTGCAGAAGAACCTGCTGCGCGACCAATACAAGACGCTCTTTGCCTGACCGCCATGAACGACGCCGCCGTGAATATCCCGCCGCTGGACGACCGCTGCCCACGCTGCGGGGGGAGTTTTCATTGCGGCGTCAATGGCGCGGGGCCTTGCCCGTGCACGACGGTGCAATTGAGTGCGGAATTGCAGGCGACGTTGAGGCAGCGGTTCGAGGGCTGCCTGTGTGTTTCCTGCCTGGCGGCGCTGGCGGGCGGAGCGGCATTGGATAGGGCGGAATAAATTCCGCCATCAAATCCCTCACACCATCAAATCCACCTGCGCCACCGTTCCCGCGCCTTTTCCGTCCTCCTGCAAATAAACCCCCGCCTGGCGCATCACGCCCTGCTCCACGTTATTCGCATCCTTGAATTTGAAAGGCGCAGCCGTGCTTTGCGTGGAAATGGCGCCTATGTTGGCCGCCAATAAACCCTGCAGGTGGTCCTTGCCGGCTCCGTCCTTGGTCCAGAGTTTCAACTGGCTGAAGGCCGGGTCGTTCTCATCCACCCAGCCATTTTTGTCCACGTCCAGTTCAGCCAATTCTGCAAAGCCGTTGCCGGTTTTCGTGCCGAACAGTTCCTTGCCGTCGTTGGCCTTGTTGTCGTTGTTCTTGTCGAAAACCAGGAAGCCGCTGCCCGACTTTACAAAATTGATTTTTTCCTTGCTGCCGTCGCCGTCCAGATCGAAATCGAATTTCGTGTCGGTCAATTCCGGGACTTGGCCGGGATAGGTGATGACCAGCGGGTCTTTGGGCGCCTGGCCGACCTGGAAATGCGTGCTCTCCGAGCTGGAATAGCTGCGCTGCATGTCCAGCGCCACTTGGAAAGATATTTCCTGCCCGTCGGCGGTCTTCACCACGCCCTGGGCTTCGAAATGCATTTGCTCGCTTTCCGTGTGGGTGACGGTCTTGTCGTAGCTCATGCCCACGGCCGTGGCGTTGTCGAGCCGGCGGGCGGCTTGGCCAGCCTGGGCGGTCTGGGCGGTCTGGGCGGTCTGGGCGGCCTCAAGCGGGCGGGCATTGGCCAAGCGTATGAACTCGCCCAGCACCTTCTCCACCACGCTCTTGATCAGCTTCAGGCGCGGCGGCAGGTTGTCCTCGTCCTCCTCGCTGGTGCCTTCCGTCGCGGACGTGCCGGACGCAGGCGCGGTGGACTCGGAGGCCGAGGCCGACAGCGCCGCCTCCTGCAGGGAGGCCCGCGCCTCGGCCTGCGCGGCGGCGCGGCGTCCGGCCTCCGAAATCTCCACCGAGCTGGCTACCACGCCCACGCCGGCACTGGCGTAGTGGCCTTCCAGGCTGAGGGTGCTGCGGCGGTTGCCGTTCCACGCCTGCATCGTCTCCTTCACGTCGGTCTGACGGCTTTCGGCATGCATGGAAGCCATTTGCAGGCTGGAACTGGCGATCTTCATGGCACCCCTCCCAGGGACTTTCGTTGCTTGGAAGTAACGGCCGGTGCCTGGAAATCTTGAGGACTTCCGTTGCGGACGCCCCAACGAAACGGCGCCGTCGATGGCGGCGCCGTCGGGAGAGAGCGGGCCGGCATCGGCCCGCGCGGGGAGCGGAAATCAGCCGGTGATCATGAGCTGGTTGTCCACCGACTTGACGCCCTTGATGTCGCGCGCCATGGCCTCGGCCTTCTGGCGGGCGGCGAAGGTTTTCACCTCTCCGCGCAGGCGCACGAAGCCTTGCGTGGAATCGACGTTGATCTTGAGGGCGCTCAGGTCGCTGTCGGCGGCGTACTTGGCCTTGAGCTCGGTGACGATCTTGGCGTCGTCCACGGCCTCGCCCACGGTGCGGTGCGGGGCGCCGTCGGCGCGGTCGGGGCTGCCGGCCAGGGTGCCGCAGCCGGTCAGGAAGGCGGAAGCGATCAGGGCGGCGGGCAGCAAGTGCTTGGCATTCATGCGGGATGGTCCTCTAGAGGCTTGTTTTGTTCGGCACGGCCGGCCCAACGCACATCACTGGACGCGGGCCGCCGCTGCAAACGTCCACCGCGGCAGCTCATGGGAAACCGGCGCGGCGGGCGCCCGTCTTGGGCAAGCCGCGTGCCGCGTGGGGCGTGGTGCCCCCCTGCCACCGGGCCGGTGGCTCAGAAGCGCGGGCTCTTGCCGCTGAAGTCCGGCTGGTACTTGCGCATCTGCTTGAGGTCGTCGCGGTTGCGCACGCCGCAGCCCAGGTACTGCTCGTGCAGGCGGGCCAGGGCCTCGCGGTCCAGCTCCACGCCCAGGCCCGGCTTGGTCGGCACGGCCACGGCGCCGTCCTTGAAGGCGATGCGGCCGCCGGCAATCACTTCTTCCTCTTGCCACGGGTAGTGCGTGTCGCAGGCGTAGCTGACGTTGGGCACGGCGGCGGCCACGTGGGTCATGGCCATCAGGCTGATGCCCAGGTGCGAGTTGCTGTGCATCGAGAGGCCCAGGTCGAACACCTCGCACATGCGGCCCAGCGCCTGCGTGGCGCGCAGGCCGCCCCAGTAATGGTGGTCGGACAGGATGATCTTCGTCTTGCAGCCCAGCTCCACGTTGCGGCGGAACTCGTCCATGGTCGTCACCACCATGTTGGTCGCCAGCGGGGACTTGCAGTGCCTGGAGAGCTCGGCCATGCCTTCCAGCGTGGGCGTCGGGTCCTCGTAGTACTCCAGCAGCTCGTCCAGCTCCTGCGCGGCCTGGATGCTGGTGGCCAGCGACCAGTTGGCGTTGGGGTCCAGGCGCAGCGGGTGCTTGGGGAAGGCCTCGCGCAGGGCGCGGATGGTGGCGATCTCGTGCGCGGGCTCGAACACGCCGCCTTTGACCTTGATGCTCTTGAAGCCGTAGAGGTCCACCATGCGCTGCGCCTGCGCCACCATCTGCGCGGGGCTGAGGCCCTCGCCCCAAGCGTCCGGCGCGTAAGGCTTGTCCGCGTGCTCGGCGTACTTGAAGAAGAGGTAGGCGCTGTAGGCCACCGAGTCGCGCACGGCGCCGCCGAGCAGGTCCACGATGGGGGCGTTCAGCAGCTGGCCCTGCAGGTCCAGCAGGGCCACTTCCAGCGCGCTGGTGACCTTGGCCGCGTTCTTGGCCGTGTGCGAGCCGGGGGCCAGGGTGAATTCCACCGCGCCGGCATTGAGCGCCGCCGTGGCGGCGGGCTTGAAGGCGGCGCGCACGCGCTGCTCCATCTCGTTCAGATCGAAGGGCGACAGGCCCTCCAGCAGCGGCTTGGCCACGTCCAGCGCGCGCAGCATGGGCTCGTCGCCGTAGGTCTCGCCCAAGCCGACGCGGCCGTCCGTGGTCTCGATTTCCACGATGGCGCGCAGCGCCCAGGGCTCGTGGATGCCGCTGGCGTTGAGCAGCGGGCCGTCGCGGAAGGCGATGGGGGTGACGCGGACGTGGCGGATCAGGTTGTCGCGGTGCTTCATGGGGTGTTCAAAAATGTTGGTTGAGGCCGCTGAAGCCCCGCCGTCACACCCGCGGAAGCGGGTGTCCACGAACACCGGGCGGCATCCCGGCCGGCGTGGATGCCCGCTTTCGCGGGCATGACGAGGCTTTGTTTCAGCGTTGGGCGAAAGGAGCAGCCGGGAGGCGCGTCACTCGGCGCTGGCGCCGGTCTTCTTGACCAGCGCGCCCAGGCGCGGGATGTCGGTGCGCATCAGCGCGGCGAGCTGCTCGGGGCCGCCGCCCACGACTTCCATGCCGAACTGCTGCTCCAGCTTGGTTTTCACTTCCGGCATCTGCAGCACCTTGGCGATTTCGGTCGCCAGGCGCTGGGTGATCTCCTTGGGCGTGCCCTTGGGCGCGTACACGGCCTGCCAGGAAACGAGGTTGAAGCCGGGCATGCCGGCCTCGACCATGGTGGGCACGTCCGGCGCGAGCACGTTGCGCTTCTGCGAGGTCACGGCCAGCACCTTGAGCTTGCCGCCCTTGGCCAGGGGCAGGCCGGCGGTGAGCTGGTCGAAGAGGAAGGGCACGTTGCCGGCCACCACGTCCTGCAGCGCCTGCGGGCTGCCCTTGTAAGGCACGTGCTGCATGGGCACGCCCAAGGTGTCGGCCAGCAGCGCGCCGGTCAGGTGCGTGGAGGTGCCGGCACCGGAAGAGGCATAGGACGCTTCCTTGGGATGGGCCTTGATCCAGGCGACAAGCTCCTGCACGGAGCTCACGCCCAGGCCGGCATTCACCATCAGCGCATTGGGCACGTAGGCGATGAGGCTGATGGGCTCGAAGTCCTTGACCGGGTCGTAGGGCAGGTTCTTGTAGAGCGAGGCGTTGATGGCATGGGTGCTGATGGTCCCGCCGATCAGCGTGTAGCCGTCCGGCGCGGCCTTGACCACGGCCGAGACCCCGATCACGCCGCCCGCGCCGGCCCGGTTGTCCACCACCACGCCCTGCTTGAGCGCGGCCTGCAGGTGCTGCGCCACGGTGCGCGCCACCACGTCGGTGGAGCCGCCCGGGGCGAACGGGACGACCCAGGTGATGGGTTTGCTGGGATAGCCCTGCGCCTGCACGGCACCACAGGCGGCGGCGGCCAGGGTCAGGGCAAGCAGGGTGCGGCGCGTGTACTTCATGGCGGGGCTTTCTGATGCTGCGGCTGCCGGTGGAATCCAAACGGTAGCGCTACCAAATGAAGGCACGATGGTAGCGCTACCGAATTGGATTCGTGCTCGGGTTTACCCCTGCGCAGGGTCTTGAGACAGCCTCAGGTGCTCTCTCGCTGCACCACGCTGAAGCCCACGTCGATCACTTTTTCCCCCACCTCGCGCCCCTCCACGCGCTCCACGATGAAGCGCGCCGCATGCCGGCCTATGGCGGTGCCGTCTATGCGCACGGTGGTCAGGGCCGGGTGCAGGGAGGCGGCGAAGGGCATGTCGCCGAAGCCGGCCAGGGCGAGGTCCTGCGGCACGCGCAAGCCGCGGGACTGCGCCTCGGCCAGGGCGCCCAGGGCCAGCGCGTCGGAGGCGCAGAACACGGCCTGCGTCTGCGGCGCCTGCGCCAGCAGCCGGTGCAGGCCGGCGCGGCCTTCCGGCACGCCCGTGGGCGCGGGCAGCGCCAGCGCGGGCACCTCGCCGCAGCCCAGCGCGCGGGCCCGCTCGACGAAGCCGCGCTGGCGGCGCAGGGCGCGCGCGTCGTCGCCGCCCAGCACGGCCAGGCGCCGGTAGCCGCGCGACACGAGGTGGTCGGCCATGGCGGCGGCGGCGGCCTCGTGCGAGAAGCCCACCAGCATGTCCACGGGCGAGCTCGTGAAATCCCAGGTCTCCACCACCGGCAGGCCGCTGGCCTGCAGGCGCCGGCGCGCCTGGGGCGAGTGCATGACGCCGGTGAGCACCAGCCCGTCGGGGCGGCGGCCCAGGATCTGTTCGAGCAGTTCGTCCTCGCGCGCGCCGTCGTAGCCGCTCTGGCCCAGCATGAGCTGGTAGCCCTTGTCGGCCAGGGCCTCGGTGAGGGCCTGCACCGTCTCCAGGAACACCGGGCCGGCGATGGAGGGAACGACGGCCGCCACCAGCCGGCTGCGCCGCGAGGCCAGGCCGCCGGCCAGCAGGTTGGGCACGTAGCCCGTGCGCTGCACGGCCTCGCGCACGCGCTGCAGCACCTGCGGCGACACCTGCGCGGGCGTGTTCAGGGCGCGCGAGGCGGTGATGGGCGCCACGCCCGCGAGGCGGGCCACGTCGCCCAGGGTGATGCCCCCGCCGCCGCGGCGCTTGCGGGGAGTGCTCGTCGTGTCGTCCATGGCGGGATTGTGCGCCGCGCGCCGCAGCCGATGGCAGCGCTACCACCTCCCCTGCCCCGCCGCACGGCATGGGGCTTGCCGCCCAGGGGGCAACCACAGGAGTTGCCATGATCAAGTCCGACACCATTGCCAACCCGCCCGGCGAGACGCCGCCCAACGGCACGCCGGGGCCCGCGGGCAAGGCCGTGCCCGATACCACGAGCGCCGTGGGCAATACCGCGCAAGGCAGCAGCGGCGCGGGCGACGGCACCACGCAAAGCTCGGACTGGCTGGCCGAGGCCCGTGTAGGCGGCGCTGGCGGCACGGCCGGGGCGCCCGCTGCCGGCGAGCCCAAGGGCCCGCCCATGCGCTCCGGCAGCGGCGGCGCCGACCGCCAGGGGCACACCGAGGAATCGCGGCGCGGGCAGTACTGAGCCCGCGGCCCGCGGGTCAATCGGCCCGCAGCCAGCCCACCTTGCCCTGGCCCATCTCGTTGATGCGGGCGACGAAGGCGGCGGTGCGGTCCTCGGGGCCGCTGAAGCTGAGCTGCACCAGGCTGCCGTGGGCGACTTCGCCCAAGTTGAAGCCGGCGGCCTCGATTTCGCGGCGCAGCAGGCCTTCCAGCGCGTAGGGCACGGTGCAGCGCAGGGCCTGCAGGCGCTGCAGCTGCACCTTCTCGGCCTGCAGCAGGGCTTGGGCGACGCTGTCGGTGTAGGCGCGCACCAGGCCGCCGGCGCCCAGCTTCACGCCGCCGAAGTAGCGCACCACGGTGGCCAGCACGCCTTCGAGCTGTTGCCTGCGCAGCACTTCCAGCATGGGGCGGCCGGCCGTGCCGCCGGGCTCGCCGTCGTCCACCGCGGCGGACTGGCCGCCGGCCAGCAGTGCCCAGCACACGTGCGTGGCCGTGGGGTGCAGCGCGCGCAGCCCGGCCACGCGCACCAGCGCCGCGGCGCGGTCCGGCACGGGCTCGACGCAGCCGATGAAGCGGCTCTTCTGGATCAGCAGTTCGCTGTGGCAGGCGGCGGCAAGGGTGAGCGGCATGGGCGTGATTGTCCGTCCGCGCCGGGGCGGCATTGCCGGGCGTCGGACAATGGCGGCTTGCCTGGAGTAAGTCCCTTGAGCCGCGAACTCTTCACCGACCGCGACACCGCGCGCGCCCTCTTCGCTCACATGCAGCAGCGCGCCGCCGCGCTGGGCGTCACCTTGCCGGCCCCGCCGGAAGAGCCCACCACCTGCTGCGGCCGCGGCTGCAACGGCTGCGTGTGGGACGGCTTCTACGACGCCGCGGGCTACTGGTGGGAAGAGGCGGGCTGGCGGCTGGAAGACGCCTGACAAGCAGGCTTCGCGCTTCGTCAAGGCCCCCGGTTCGCGCGATGGGCGCGGCTATGCTGGCCGTCCCTGCGACTTTCGTTGAGACCTCCACGATGCTGCGTTCCCTGCTGGGCGGCCTGGCCGCCGCCGCTGTCCTCGCCCTGGCCCCGGCCCACGCCGCCGCGCCCCAGATCAAGACCCAGGCGCCCGGCTGGTACCGCATGGTGCTGGGCGACTTCGAGATCACGGCGCTGTCCGACGGCACCACCAACCTGCCGATGGACCAGTTGCTGCACGGCCGCCCGCAGGAGACACGCAAGCGCTTCGACCACGCGCGGCTGCCGCTGCCGGTGGAGTCGTCCTTCAACGGCTACCTGATCAACACCGGTTCCAAGCTGGTGCTGGTGGACACGGGCGCGGCCGGCAATTTCGGCCCCACGCTGGGCAAGCTGCTGGCCAACTTGCGCGCCGCGGGCTACCAGCCGGAGCAGGTGGACGAGGTCTACATCACCCACCTGCACGTGGACCACGTGGGCGGCCTCGTGGCCGACGGCCAGCGCGCCTTTCCCAACGCCGTGGTGCGCGTGGACAAGGCCGACGCCGACTACTGGCTGAGCACGGCCAACATGGAAAAGGCGCCCAAGGACATGAAGGGCTTCTTCCAGGCCGCCATGGCGTCGCTCAAGCCCTACGTGGACGCGGGCAAGTTCCAGCCTTTCGAGGGGCCGACGGACCTGGTGCCCGGCGTGAAGGCCGTGCCGCTGCACGGGCACACGCCGGGGCACAACGGCTTTTTGGTGAGCAGCCAGGGTGAGCAGATGCTGGTGTGGGGCGACACCATGCACGCCGCGGCGGTGCAGATGCCGGATCCGGGCGTGACCATCCTGTTCGACACCGACCCCAAGGCCGCCGCGCCGCAGCGGCGCAAGGTGATGGCCGAGGCCGCGCGCCAGGGCACGTGGATCGCCGGCGCCCACCTCTCCTTCCCCGGCCTGGGCCGGCTGCGCCCGGCGGGCAAGGGCTACGAATGGCAGCCCATCAACTACAGCAGCCTGACGGTGGCGCCGGCCGCCGCGGCCCCAGCGGGGAAGTGATCGCGCCTTGAGCTTGCCCGGCGGCGCCCAACGCCGGCGCCGCTAGCGGATGTGGACCGAGATGACGCGCGGCTTGTTGAAGGCGCAGCCCGAGATGAGCATGCGCGTCTCCTTGCGGTTGAGGAAGGCGCCCAGCAGCATGGTGTGGAACAGGCTGTGGCCGCTGTCGGCGGGGTTGGTGGCGTAGCCGGCGTTGGTGACGCTGCAGAAGTCCGGATTCACCAGCGGCGCGGAGTGGGCGATGGACATGGAGTCCACCGTCCAGCCCCCCTCCAGCGAGGTGACCGAGCCCCAGTCGGTGTAGGCCATCGCCGCCCAAGAGGGCGCGGCCGACACGGCGGCGGCCAGCAGCACGGCGGCTCGGCAGGCAGACAGGCTTGACATGGCAGACGCCTCCTTTTCGGAAATTGGCGGGCCTCTTCAAAACCCGCCCCGGATTTCAATCCATGCCTAATTCAGCAGCAATTCAAAAGCGGCCAACTCAGGCACCGCGCAGCCGGCAGAAACTCCGGCGCAGGGAATGACGCCTTCGCGAATCACGGCCAGGATATTGGCTCGCTTGTCGCGCACGGCGGCGCTGGTGCAGTTTCTGAGGCCGGTGGCCCAGGTCCATACCTGGGGTTTGCCGGCTGCATAGGTCACACCGGAACAAAAGGAATGCACGCCGGCAATGCCGAGGTGGTTGCCGCTGGCGTCCAGCACCCAGTCGGGGCCGCCGCTGTCGCCGCCGGCAATGATCTGGCCGGCGGCATTGGGCGGGTAGGTATAGGCGGCCGCGGAGGCGGTGGTGGGCCGTATGTCGGCGTTGCGGTAGCGGCCATCGGAGACGGCCGGCGTGACCGTGCCGTTGGCCGCCACAGTGGCGAAGGCACTGATGCCGCGCCCGTAGGCGCGCAGCGTCTGCGTGGTGGCCAGCACCGGCGCGTACAGCGCCTGCGTGGGCATGGACCCGAAGTCGCCCGCGCCCAGGAAGAGCAGTGCCAGGTCGCGCGGCGCCGCGCCGTTGGCGTAGCGCACCACGCGCGTGGGCGTGGCCGTGCGCGTCGTCCAGACGGCCGACACGCGCAGGTTGGCCAGCGGGGCCAGCGGGCCGTTGATGCTGCCGTTGGTGGTGACGCAGTGGTCCGCCGTGAGCACCCAGAAGCGGTTGAGCAGCGTGCCGCTGCAGCCGGTGGCCAGCGTGACCAGACCGCGCTGGCGCTGCACGCTTTGCGCCGTGAGCACGCCGCCGATGATGGGTGCCGAGAGGGGGCAATCCGCCCCGGTGGCGCCCGGCGGGCACAAGCCCTGCCCCGCGGCCGGCAGGCTCATGAACAGTCCCCAAGCCAGCCCCGATAAACCGGCGAAACGGCACATGTGTTTTGAAACCATGTTTTCCCCATTACCCGGCAAACAGGCATTCAAAGGCCAAAAAAACCACAGCCCGGCATGCTTGTGAATAGATTTCTGCGGCCCACAAAATATCCTCAAATATATCCACAAGCCAATAGACATAATTTGAATGAGTGGCGGCGTCATGGCTCGCAACGCCTATTTCCCGTATTTACTGGACAAATTGAGGAACCGCTACGGGCCGCGCGGTACGCCGCCTGCCCTCATCCCGCCATGCGCGCGGGCGCGTCCTGCCCGCGCTTGCCTCCTGCCGGAAAGCTATACCCATGTCGGAACTGATTGACGCCCTGCAATGGCCGGCGATGGCGGCCACGCTGGTGGCCTCGTGGATGGTGGCTTCGCAACGCAAGCGCAAGCGCAACCTGGGGTTCTGGCTGTTCATCCTGAGCAACGTGCTGTGGCTGGCCTGGGGCTGGCACGCCAAGGCGTGGGCGCTGATGGCGCTGCAGCTTGGCCTGTTCGGCCTGAACCTGCGCGCGGCGCGCAAGAACGATCCGGAGCAGGAGGCGCCGGACGCGCCCTCCGCCGCCAGGGCTTCTCCCGGGACGAAGCCCGGGCACAGCGCGCAGCCGTCCTCCTCTGCCCGCTGACCCAGGCTTACGCGGCCCGCGCAAGCCGGGGGAATAAACACTTCGGTGCACTGTGGCTTGGCTCGCAGACACCTTTGGGCGCGGCCAGACTTGCCGCCCCCCGAAGGTGCAAAGGAGACAACACGATGAATGCCCCGCTGCTTCGCCCGTCCCGCCGCGGTTTCTTTCACCAGGCCTGCGCCTGCGGCGCCCTGGCCGCCACGGGCGCCTGGCCCCTGTCCGCCTGGGCGGCCGAGGGCGCGCGCACCACGCTGACGGCCCATCAGGCGCTGGCTCGGCTCAAGCAGGGCAACGACGACTTCCTGGCCAACCGGCTGCCGCCTGATCCGCCGGACCACGCGCGGCGCCGCCTGGAGCTGGCGCGCAGCCAGACGCCGTTCGCGGTGCTGGTGGGCTGTTCGGACAGCCGCGTGCCGCCGGAGCTGTTGTTCGGCGCCGGCTTGGGCGAGCTGTTCATCGTCCGCAACGCCGGCAACACGGTGGACACCGTGGCGCTGGGCAGCATCCAGTACGGCGTGAACGTGCTGGGGGCGCCGCTGATCGTGGTGCTGGGCCACGAGCGCTGTGGCGCCGTGGACGCGGCCGTGTCGGTGGTGCAGAAGAACGCGGTGTATCCAGGCAGCATCGGCCAGATGATCGAGCCCATCATTCCGGCCGTGCTCAAGGCGCGCAGCGGCGGCGCCAAGGAGGATGAGCTGCTGGACCAGGCCGTGCGCGAGAACATACGCCGCACGGTGATGCGGCTGCGCGAGTCCGAGCCCTCGCTGATAGAGCCGCAGCGCGCGGGGCACCTGCGCATCGTGGGCGCGCGCTACGACCTGGACGACGGCAAGGTCGACTTCATCGTCGAGTGAGCCGCAGCGCCCGCCTCCCATGGTTGCCCCCGTCGTGGATCCGAGACTGCCGGTGCGCCGGCGCAAGCCCGACAGAAGGGTGGCGCGCGGGATCGCGTGGCTGGCGGGGGTGGTGGCGCTGCTGGTGCTGGTGCGCAGCGTGGTGTTCGTGGCCGTGGAGTACGCGGCCTTCGACACCCCGCCGCCGGGCGCGCTGCGGCCGGACGCGCTGGGCGTGCCCTCGCAGCCCCAGGTGCTGAGCAGCGACGGCCGGCGGCTGCGCGCGAGCTGGGTGCCGGTGGACGACCCGCGCGCGCCGGCGCTGCTGGTGTTGCATGGCGACGGCGAGGAGCTCTCGCAGTGGGCCTCGGTGCAGGCGCGGCTGCATGCAGCGGGCATCGCCTCCTACGTGTTCGACTACAGCGGCTACGGCGCCAGCGAGGGGCGGCCGACGCTGGCGCGGCTGCGCCAGGACACGCTGGAAGCCTGGGCCCGCTTCGTGGCGCTGACGCCGCAGGCGGCGGGCCGCTTCGCGCTGGGCTTTTCCATGGGCTCGGCGGTGCTGCTGGACGCGGCGCCGCTGCTGGAGCCGGCGCCCAAGGGGCTGGTGCTGGGCGCGGGCTTCGCCTCGGCGCGCGAGATGGCGGTGCGCGTGGGCCTGGTGCCGCGTTGGGCGGCGTGGCTGCTGCCGGACCTGTGGAACGGCGAGCGCGGCATCGCGCAGGTGGCGCAGCCGCTGCTGATCGTGCACAGCCGCGCCGACGAGGACGTGCCCGTGGGCGACGCGCTGCGCCTGTGCCAGGCCGCCCGCGCCCCGCGCCAACTGCTACTGCTGGACGGCCTCACCCACGACGCGCCGCTGGAGCCGGCGCAGTCGGCGCCGTTCTGGGACGCGGTGCTGGGATGGGTGAAGCAGGAGGGGCCGGCGCCTTCGCAGGCGGACGGCTGCGAAGGCTGAGGCGGGGCGATCAGGCCGCCTTCACCGGTTCACCGGCTTACCCGCACACCCCCACGTACCCGCAAGCCGTGCAGAAGTCGCAGCCGTC
Source organism: Azohydromonas lata NBRC 102462 (assembly GCF_001571085.1). Lineage (GTDB taxonomy): Bacteria > Pseudomonadota > Gammaproteobacteria > Burkholderiales > Burkholderiaceae_C > Azohydromonas > Azohydromonas lata. The sequence continues at coordinate 21,929 of NZ_BCTC01000052.1, read as the reverse complement.
CTTGTGGATGACGGTGGCGTTGCCGCACTCCGGGCAGGGCTTGCCGGCCATGGGGGCGACGCCCTCGCCGGACGCTTGGGCGCGCGTGGGCGCCGGGGCGGCCAGGATGCCCATCTCGCGCGTCGGATAGCCCTCCTCGTCCAGCAGGCCCAGCATGGCGTAGCGGTGGATGATCAGCCGCGCAATGTAGGCCACGGTGCTGGGCCACACCTGCTGGCGGCGCTCGCCGGGCACGGGGGCCATGAAGTGGCCCAAGGGCTCGCCCACGTTGAGCAGCTTGCGCAGCTTCATGCCTATCCAGGCCGGGTCCAGCACGCGCATGTCCAGCGACAGCAGCCGCGCCAGCCCGTCCAGCGCGCGCGGGTAGTTGCCGGCAAAGCCCACGGCGCAGGGCCGCGTGACGGCGCCGCCATCGCCGCCGTCGCGCGCGGCCAGCGTCACTTCCTTGAGCGTGAGCGTGAAGGTTTCGCCGGTGGCGGGGTTGTCCACGTCCACGGCCCAGGCGAGCGTGCCGGAGGTGCCGGTGCGCGGCTCCTCGCGGCTGAACATGGCGTCCAGCACGGGCGTTGGGCCCGCTTCGGCCGCCTCGCCCAGGGCGCCCAACTGCTCGCAGCGCCAGCGGATCACGGCGGCCGTGGCCGCCACCACGCCGGGGAAGAGACGGCGCTCGCCATGCGGCGGGAACGGCATCTCGAAGGCCCGCTCCTCGGCGACGGTGGCCAGGGCGTCCAGCTTGAGCTTGAGCCAGGCCGCGTCGTTGGCGCGCATGTCCATGGACAGCGTCTTGGCCAGCGCCGCCAAGCCGCGCGGCTGCTCGGCGCCGTTGACCCAGACCTCGAAGGGCAGCGTCTTGCCGAAGAGGCCCAGCCCCGGCCCCTCGGCCGGCAGCTCGCCCACGAAGAGCGCGAACTCGCCGTGGGGGTGCTTGATCATGAAGCTCCACGACGGGTTGCCCGCGGGCAGCTCCGGCCGGCCCGGCCAGCGCAGCGAGGCCAGCACGGGCGCGGGCAGCCGCTCCAGGCGCAGGCGCTGGTTCATGCCCGCGTCGCCCAAGAGCGGCTCCGGCTTGGCCGCGGCCGGCGCCGGCGCGCCCACGCTGAGCACGGCGCCCAGCACGTTGTTGGGCCGGTAGGTGGCCAGGCCCTTCAAGCCGGACCGCCAGGCGGTCATGTACAGGCCCTGGAAGTCCTCGTAGGGGTAGTCGGCCGGGACGTTGACGGTCTTGCTGATGGAGGTGTCTATGCACGGCGCCACGGCGGCGACCATGGCGGCGTGGGCCTCGGCGCTCATCTCCAGCGCGGTGACGAAGGCGCGCGGCAGCGGCGTGTCGGCGCCGTGCAGGTGGTGGAAGAGGCGCCAGGCGTGGTCCTCCACCGCGTACTCCTTGAAGCCGCCGTCGGCCATGCGCTTCTTGCGCGTGTAGCTCCAGCTGAAGGGCGGCTCTATGCCGTTGCTGGCGTTGTCGGCGAAGGCCAGGCTGATGGTGCCGGTGGGGGCGATGGACAGCAGGTGCGAGTTGCGCAGGCCGTGGGCGCGGATGCGCTCCTTGAGCGGCGCGGGCAGCCGCGAGGCGAAGCTGCCCTTGCGCAGGTAGAGGTCGGCGTTGAAGAGCGGGAAGGCGCCGCGCTCGCGGGCCAGCTCGACGGAAGCGCCATAGGCCGCGTCGCGCATGACCTCGCTGATGCGCCGTGCCATGGCGCGGGCGGGTTCCTCGTCGTAGCGCAGGTTGAGCATGGCCAGCGCGTCGCCCAGCCCCGTGAAGCCCAGGCCCACGCGGCGCTTGCTGGCGGCCTCCTGGGCCTGCTGCGGCAGCGGCCAGACGGTGACGTCCAGCACGTTGTCCAGCATGCGCGTGGCCACGGCGGACACGTCGGCAAAAGCGGCCTCGTCAAAGCTGGCCTGCGGCGTGAAGGGGTCGCGCACGAAGGGGGTGAGCGAGATGCTGCCCAGGCAGCAGCAGCCGTAGGAGGGAAGCGGCTGTTCGGCGCAGTTGGACACGTACAGCCCGTTGGCATCGAAAGCGTGCACCTGCTCGATGGTGACGTCGTACACCGGCTCCTCGCCGCCCGTCTCCAACGACTCCACCTCCACGACGAAGCGTTCGCGGTTCAGCTCGCGCCGGTAGGCGCCCAAGGAATCTTCCAGGCGGGCGGCCTTGGCGCTGTCCTCGAAGCCGATGCGCTCGGTGAACAGCAGCAGGTTGTCGCCCGTGACGACCAACTCATGCACGGCCTGCTGCGGGTACTCGCGCTGCCCGCCCCGCCCATCCGGCAACAAGGCCAAGCCCGCGGGACGGCGGTTGCGGTACAGCGTGGAAACGATGCCCAACCGCAGCAGCATGCGCTGCACCTTCTCCAGCAGCGCGGCATCGGCCTGCGTCAGGCGCACGCTCACACCCTTGGCCTGATTGCCCTGCACGGAACCGTCGGCGTCGAACAGGCCGCGCAGCACGCCACGGCAGAAGTCGGAGGAGCCGGCCTCCACGGCCGGCGTGATGGTCTTGTGGCCGGGCGACATACCCAGGCCAAAAGCCAAGTCGCGCAGCGCTGTCATGGACAGGCGGAACTCACCCCGGTTGCCCGCCACCGGGCTTTGCCAGCCTTTGAAGTCGGCGCGGTGCGGCAGCCGCATGGCGGCTTCCTGCGCGGCGGCCATGATGCCGCTGGCGCTGTGCGTGGCAGTGCCCGTAGGAGCGCCCACCACCTTCAGCTCCGGCGCCCAGGCCGACAGCACGGCCTTGTCGGCCTTCAGATGCCCATCGCCGATGAGCAGGCCAATCAGGTAGCCCTCGCCTTCGCTGCCCAAGCCGTCCCACCCGGTGGCGGCACGGTGGTCATGCAACAGGATCTGGTCGCCCGGCTTGAGGTCGCCGGCATGCGTCCATTCGCCCTCGACGGTGTAGCGCGTGAGGCGCCGCACGCGTCGCACTGGATGGTCCGCCGTCAGGCGCACCGAAGGCCCTTGGCGCGTGCGCAGGCGCAGCACCGGCTTGGTTCCCGTGGCGAAGAAACCGTTGGACTCGGTGCGGTAGGCCTTGCCATCCACCAGCGCGAGAAAAGGCCGGTCCAGGAGCGAAGCCACCTGCCGCGGCCCATCGACCGTCATTACCCAGGTATCAGCCGTCACGCAAGGATTCGTCGCCGCGATCGTTTCGCAGTACCCCAGGTTGTTGTCGACGTTGATGCGGTCCAGGAAGAGCACGCCGGGTTCGGCGTGGTCGTAGGTGCTGCGCATGATCTGGTCCCACAGCGCGCGCGCGGGCAGCTTGCGGTAGACCCACAGCCCGTCGCCGCGCTGGTAAGCACCCGCCTCGCGCAGCTTCTCGCCCGGGGCGGCGCGGTGCACCAGCTCCACCTCCTGGTCCGCCACCACGGCTTCCATGAAGGCGTCGGTCACGCCCACGGAGATGTTGAAGTTGCGCAGGTCGCCCTGGTCCTTGGCGTGGATGAACGCCTCGATGTCCGGGTGGTCGCAGCGCAGCACGCCCATTTGCGCGCCGCGCCGGCTGCCGGCGCTCTCCACCGTCTCGCAACTGCGGTCGAACACGCGCATGTAGCTCACGGGGCCGGAGGCGTTGCTGCGCGTGCTGGCCACCCAGGCGCCGGCCGGGCGTATGCGCGAGAAGTCGTAGCCCACGCCGCCGCCGCGGCGCATGGTCTCGGCGGCCTCGGTCAGCGCGGTGTAGATGCCGGGAAAGCCGTCCTCGGCCGTGGCGATGGAGTCGCCCACGGGCTGGACGAAGCAGTTGATGAGCGTGGCCGAGAGGTCCGTGCCGGCGGCGGAGTTGATGCGCCCGGCCGGAACGAAGCCGCGGCGCTGCGCGTCCAGGAAGCGCTGCTCCCAGTGCGTGCGCTGCTCCGGCGCCTCCACGGCGGCCAGTGCCCGCGCCACGCGGGTGCGCACCTCGTCCACGCTGCGCTCGCCGTCCTTGGCGTATTTCTCCAGCAGCACTTCCTCGCTGATGGGCTGCGCTGGCAGGTTCTGCACGGTGGTTGGGCCGAGGATGGATTCGCTCATCGGGTACTCCGGTTCAGGCCCGCGCCGCGCCGCGGCGAGGGCCGGATGCATTCGTGGCGGCGAAAGTATGTCCGGCTGCCGTGCACACCAAAACCAGCAGCCGCCATGCCTGTTGCGATGATGCAAACAGGCTTGCCATGAAGAAAAAAGGGGCCGGCAAGCCGGCCCCATAACGCTTGCGCCACGCCGGCCGCAGCCGGCACACGATCAAGCCTTCGAGGACAACACGAAGAAGGTCATCAGGCGCCGCGGCGCCGGAAAGGGAATGCGGGCGGGCGCGGCAGCACCGAGGCATCGAGCTGCAGCGGGCCCACGGCGTCCAGCGTGTTCTTGAGCAGCAGCGCGTATTCGGTGTCGCCTTCGATCACCAGCGCCCGCTCGAAGAAGAGGCGGTCGGGGTCCTCCTGCCCGCGCAGCAGCCGCAGGTAGTCGGCCGCGCGGGCCTTGATGCGCACGCGCGGCGCCAGGGAGGACGGCGCGACCTCGAAGCCGGCCTGCGGGGCAATCCACACCCGGCCGCGCAGGCCCAGGTCGATCACCTCCACTTCCACCACGCTGCGCGCGAGCTCGTTGCGCTGCCACTCGTCCAGCTTGGGCCACAGCAGCCGCTGCAGGCCCAGCGCCAGCACCAGGCTGGGCGGCTGCCAGGGCAGCCGCGCCACCAGGCGGCGCAGCCCCTGCGGCATGGGCGGCAGCTTGTTCAACAGTTCCTCGGCCTTCATGCCGCTCTCCATTCCAGGCCCGCGCCACCCAGCGCGTAGCCGTTGACCAGCGCGCCCGGCAGGGACAGCGCATTCAATTCGCGCAGCGCCTGCGCCGCGTCCAGGCCTTCACGCAGCACGGCGTGGTGCAGCTTGAGCACCTCGATAAAACCCTGGGCGCAGGGCGACAGGCGCAGCCGCGTGATGCCCGCGCCGCGCAGCGCCGGACCGCGGTCCAGCAGGCACTGCAGGCCGGCCGATTGCGTCTGTATGCCGTTGAGGACGAGGAAGTCCGCGCCCTCGGTGGATTTCAGCAGCAGCCCGTCCGGATCGGACAGGCAGCGGAATTCGCACTCGTCCTTGGGCAGCTTGTAGTGGCGTGCCGTGAAGCAGCGGGCCGAGAAGGCCAGCGGCATGCGGCCGAAGCCGAAGATCTCCGTCTGCACGGCCTCGCCCGCCGGGGTGCGCACGGGGTCGTCGGCCGGGTTGATGCGGGCGATGGTGGCGAGGTCCAGCTCCACCGGCGGCACCCAGCGCACGGCGCCCAGCGCGGCGTGCTCCTGCAGCGCCTCGCGGCTGTAGACGTTGACGTGCGGCGACAGCGTGAAGCGGCGGCCCTGCAGCCGGCGCAGCGCGGAGGCGTCGCCCGCCTCGACGAGAAAGTCGTCCTGCGCGCAGCGCTCGCGCAGGGTGCGCAGCTCGGCCTCGCTCTCGATCAGCGCCTGCGTGCCGAGAATGACTTCCTTGCCGGCCTGGCGCAGCTCCAGGGCGAGCGACAACCAGTCGGCGGCCTTGTATTCGCGGCGGCGCGAGCACACCACCTCGCCCAGCACCACGGTGTCGGCGGGGCTGTCGGCCACGTCGGCATAGAACTGCGTGAGCGACGCGCGGCTCCAGTGGTAGAGCACGGGGCCGACGGTCAGGCCCATGGGCGATGCGTTGTCCTGGATGGCCATGGCGCTCATCTCCAGGGCCGGCTGTAGGCGCCCAGCGTGTGCTGCTGGGCCTCGGCGTGGCGAGCCAGGCCGGCTTCCCAGGACGGGGCCATGTCGAAGTTCTCGGGGTCGGCGGCGCAGCGGTCTATGGCCTGGCGCCAGATGCGCGTGACCTGCTCGACGTAGCTGGCGCTGCGCTGGCGGCCCTCCAGCTTGATGGCCGAGATGCCCAGGGCCATGAGCTGCGGCAGCAGCGCCATGCTGTTGAGGCTGGTGGGCTCCTCGATGGCGTATTCGCGTCGGCCCTCCACGTCGAAGCGGCCCTTGCACAGCGTGGGGTAGCCGCGCGACTCGTTGGGCGCGTAGCGGTCTATGAGCACGCCGTTGAGCCGCGCGTCCACGCCGCGGGGCGTTTCCTCCCAGCGCACGGCCGAGGCGGGCGAGCACACGCCGGCGTTGTTGGGCGACTGGCCCGTGGCGTAGGAGGACAGCGCGCAGCGCCCTTCCACCATCACGCACAGGCTGCCGAAGCCGAACACCTCGATCTCCGCCGTGGTGTGGCGCGCGAGGTGGCCGACGTGGCTGAGCGTGAGCACGCGCGGCAGCACGGCGCGCTGTATGCCGTAGCGCTCGCGGTAGAACTCGATGGCCTCGTAGCTGGTGGCCGAGGCCTGCACGCTCAGGTGCAGGCGCAACTGCGGGTGCGTCTTGCTGGCGTAGGCGAGCACGGCGGTGTCGGCGCAGATGAGCGCGTCGGCGCCCATGGCCACGGCCGTGTCCACGGCGCGGAACCAGCGCTCGCTGTCGCCGGCGCGGGCAAAGGTGTTGAGCGCCATCAAGACCTGGCGGCCGCGGGCATGGGCGTAGCGCACGCCCTCGCGGGCCTGGGCCAGGTCAAAGTTGAGGCCGGCGAAGTTGCGCGCATTGGTCGCGTCCTTCAGGCCCACGTACACGGCATCGGCGCCGGCATCCACGGCCAGCTGCAGCGCACGCAACGAGCCGGCAGGGGCCACCAGCTCGGGTTTGCGTAGGAAAGTCATCCCGTCGTTCCAAACATCGGATGGGGCATTGTCTGGACAGTGGTTCGCATGAGGTTGACCCACGTCCAGAAGCGGCGAAGTAGCTGAAAAACGCTGGGCATTGGGAGGGACATTCGGCCGGCCTTCAGGCCGTGAGCGCCGTGCCGCGCGCAGCCAGTTGCGCGTGCAGCGCCACCACGCCGCCCACGATCAGCAGGGCCGGCGGGCGCACCTCGTGATGCCGCGCCAGCGCGGGCAGCGTCCGCAGCGTGCCCACTACGCGGCGGCAGCCGGGCTGCGAGGCGCGCTCCACCAGCGCCGCGGGCGTGTCCGCCGGCAGGCCGTGCCGTTGCAGTTGCGCGCACACCGTGGGCAGCGTGGACACGCCCATGTAGATCACCACCGTCTGGTGCGGGCGCGCAAGCGCCGCCCAATCCATGTCCACCGCGTCCTTGGCGCCGGCGCGGCGGTGGCCGGTGGCCAGGACGACGCTGGTGGCGTGGTCGCGGTGCGTGAGCGGCATGCCGGCCTCGGCGGCGGCGGCCTGCGCGGCGCTGATGCCGGGGACGATCTCGAAAGGCACGCCCGCGGCGGCCAGGGCCTGCGCCTCCTCGCCGCCGCGGCCGAAGATGTAGGGGTCGCCGCCCTTCAGCCGCACCAGCGCCCGCCCGCTGCGCGCGAGGCGGACCATGAGGGCGCAGATGTCCTCCTGCGGCAGCGTGTGGCGCGCGCTTTCCTTGCCGACATAGATCAAGTCCGCCCCATCGGGCACCAGGCGCAGCACCTCGCGCGAGACCAGGTGGTCGTAGAGCACCAGCGAGGCGCAGCGCAGCGCGCGCTCGGCGCGCACGGTGAGCAGCTCGGGGTCGCCGGGGCCGGCGCCCACCAGCGTGACGCGGGCCGCGCGCGGCGCGTCCTGCAGCGGCAGGCCGGCGAAGAACAGCGGTTCGTCCAAAACGCTCATGGCTTGATCGGGCTCGCTTCGGTTGCGTTGGCAGCCATGGTCCGCAGGCGCAGCGATTCCGTCCTTAAACCAGTTCAAGGACGCCTGCGCGGCGCGGGCAGAGCATGCCTCCCGGCTCAACGACAAGTTGCCGCAAGAAGAGGAGAAGCCCGCATGAGACCCCTGAAAGTTTCCACACTGGCCGCCGCCGCCCTGATGTCGGTGCTGGCGCTGCAGGCGCAGGCCCAGGACGCCCAGGCCGACGCCAAGCCCCACGCCACGGCCCCCGAGGCCGGCTACCAGGCCGGCGGCTCGCCCCTGGCCGGCGAGCCCATGTACCAGAGCGCCAATCCCAAGGCGCCGCCCATGACGCAGGCGGAGTTCGACAAGGCGCGCAAGACCTATTTTGAACGCTGCGCCGGCTGCCACGGCGTGCTGCGCAAGGGCGCCACCGGCAAGCCGCTCACCCCCGACATCACCCTGGCCAAGGGCACGGACTACCTGAAGGTGTTCATCGCCTACGGCTCGGCCGCGGGCATGCCCAACTGGCTGACCTCCGGCGAGTTCAACGACCAGGACGTGGACCTCATGGCCCGCTACATCCAGCAGGACCCGCCGCAGCCGCCGGAGTGGGGCATGGCCGAGATGAAGGGCACGTGGAAGGTGCTCATCCCGCCGGAGAAGCGGCCCGCCAAGAAGGAGAACAACTACAACATCGCCAACATCTTCTCCACCACGCTGCGCGACAGCGGCGAGGTGGCGCTCATAGACGGCGACACCAAGCAGATCATCAACATCGTCAAGACCGGCTACGCGGTGCACATCTCGCGCACCTCCGCGTCCGGCCGCTTCCTGTACGTGATTGGGCGCGACGGCCGCGTCAACATGATCGACCTGTGGATGCCCAAGCCCGACAACGTGGCGGAGATCCGCATCGGCCTGGAAGCGCGGTCGGTGGACACCAGCAAGTACAAGGGCAAGGAAGGCGACTTCACCGACAAGCTGGCCATTGCCGGCGCCTACTGGCCGCCGCAATACGTGATCATGAAGGGCGACACGCTGGAGCCGCTCAAGATCGTGGGCACGCGCGGCATGACGGTGGACAAGCAGGAGTACCACCCCGAGCCGCGCGTGGCCTCCATCGTGGCATCCCACTTCAAGCCGGAGTTCATCGTCAACGTCAAGGAAACCGGCAAGACGCTGATGGTGGACTACTCCAACCTGGACGCGCTCAAGGTCACGGAAGTTGCCAACGCACGCTTCCTGCACGACGGCGGCTGGGACGCGAGCAAGCGCTACTTCATGGTGGCGGCCAACCAGAGCAACAAGGTGGGCGTGATCGACGCCAAGGAAGACAAGCTCGCCGCCCTGGTGGACGTGGGCAAGATCCCGCACCCGGGCCGCGGCGCCAACTTCGTGCACCCGAAGTTCGGCCCGGTGTGGTCCACCGGCCACCTGGGCGACGAGACCATCTCGCTCATCGGCACCGACCCCGTCAAGCACAAGCAGTACGCCTTCAAGGAGGTCGCCAAGATCAAGGGCCAGGGCGGCGGCTCGCTGTTCCTCAAGAGCCACCCGAAGTCCGAGCACCTGTACGTGGACACGCCGCTCAACCCCGATCCCAAGCTGTCGCAGTCGGTGGCGGTGTACGACGTCAAGAACCTCGACAAGGGCTTCACCGTGCTGCCCATCGCCGAGTGGGCGGGCCTCAACGACGGCGGCGCCATGCGCGTGGTGCAGCCGGAGTTCAACAAGAACGGCGACGAGGTGTGGTTCTCCGTGTGGTCCGCCAAGGACAAGCAAAGCGCCCTGGTGGTGGTGGACGACAAGACGCTCAAGCTCAAGGCCGTGATCAAGGACCCGCGCCTGGTCACGCCCACGGGCCACTTCAACGTCCACAACACGCAGCACGACATCTACTGAGTTGAGTGGGTGCGGCCACAACGGCCCGCGCCTTGGCCCCGGCCTGCTTTGCACGACCCCGCAGCCTCTTGGCCAGCGGGACTGGGCCGGGGGCTTTCACGCCAGCAGACCCAACCTGGAGAAGACCAGCATGAAATCCCTGCTCATGGGCAGCGCCGCCGCGGTGGCCGCGCTGCTGTCCGCGCCCGCCTTCGCCGACGTGGACGCGTCGCTGAACAAGGCCGGCTGCATGGCCTGCCATGCCAAGGACAAGAAGGTCGTGGGCCCGTCCTTCAAGGACATCGCCGCCAAGTACAAGGGCCAGGACGTCACCGCCCAGCTCATGGACAAGGTGCGCAAGGGCGGCGCCGGCAGCTTCGGCCCCATCCCCATGTCGCCCAACGGGCCGGACAAGATAGGCGACACCGAGCTCAAGGCGGCGGTGGAGCAGATTCTCAAGTCCTGAACGCCAGGCACCGCATGAGGCCGCAGCTTTTCGCCCTCGCGCTGGCCCTGGCCTGCACCGGCGCCGCCGCACAGGACGTGCCCGCCGCGCGCCAGGCCGAGCTGCTGCGGCTGCTGCGCCAGGACTGCGGCTCCTGCCACGGCATGCGCCTGACCGGCGGCTTGGGGCCCGCCCTCACGCGCCAGGCGCTGGCGGCCCTGCCGCCGGACAGCCTGGCCGCCACCATCTACCACGGCCGGCCGGGCACGCCCATGCCGCCGTGGAACCGCTTCATGAGCGCCGACGAGGCGCAGTGGCTCGCCCGCCAGCTTCGCGCGGGCGTGCCGGAGGTTTCCCCATGATCCAACGCCGCCACTGGCTGCGGGCCGCCGCGGGCGGCGCCGCGCTGCTGGGCCTGGCCGGCTGCGCCTCGGCGCCCTCCCCGCTGTCGGCCCCATCGTGGGCCGCGCCCTCGGCCGGCACGGGCGACCTGGGCGTGGTGGTGGAGCGCGCCAGCGGCCGCCTGGCCATCGTCAACACCAGCGAGCCGCGCGTGCTGGGCCGCGTGGACGGCCTGGGAGACCTCTCGCACGCCTCGGTGGTGTTCTCGCGCGACGCGGCCAGCGCCTTCGTCTTCGGCCGCGACGGCGCGCTCAGCCGCGTGGACCTGCTGCAAATGAAGCTCACCGGCCGCGTCATGCAGGCCGGCAACTCCATAGGCGGCGCCATCTCGCAGGACGGGCGCCTGGTGGCCGCGCAGAACTACCAGCCCAGCGGCATCAAGGTGTTCGACGCGCGCACGCTCGCCGCCGTGGCCGACATCCCGGCCGTGGGCGCCGACGGCAAGCCCTCGCGTGTGGTGGGCCTGGCCGACCTGCCGGGCTCGCGCTTCATCTACGCGCTCTTCGACGCGGGCGAAATCTGGATCGCCGACCTGTCCGAGCCCAAGGCGCCGCGCCTCACCAAATTCCGCGACATCGGCCGCCAGCCCTACGACGCGCTGGTCACGCCCAACGGGCGGCACTACATCGCCGGCCTCTTCGGCGAGGACGGTTTATCTCTCATCGACCTGTGGGACGACGCGCCGCGCGCGCGCCGCATCCTGGCCGGCTACGGCCGCGGCGAGGCGCCGCTGCCGGTGTTCAAGATGCCGCACCTGCGCGGTTGGGCCGTGGCCGGGCGCCACGCCTACCTGCCCGCCATAGGCCGGCACGAGGTGCTGGTGGTGGACACCGAGACCTGGGCCGAGGTGGACCGCATCGCCGTGGCCGGGCAGCCGGTGTTCGTGATGGCGCGCCCGGACGGCCGCCAGGTGTGGGTGAACTTCGCCGTGCCGGACTACCAGCGCGTGCAGGTCATAGACACGCCCTCGCGCCGCGTGGTGCGCACGCTGGAGCCGGGCGCGGCCGTGCTGCACCTGGAATTCACGCCGCGCGGCGAGGCGGTGTGGATCAGCTCGCGCGACGCCAACCGCGTCTCCGTCGTGGACACGGCCAGCTTCCAGACGCTGGCCCAACTGCCGATGGAAGCGCCCAGCGGCATCTTCTTCACCAGCCGGGCCGGGAGGGTGGGATTGTGAAAACCACTTGCCAACCGGCGGCCGGAACAGCGTTCGTGGATGCCCGCTTTCGCGGGTATGACGGGGTGTTGCGGGCCGGAAAGGTGGCGCCATGAACGCCCGCTTGCGCCTGCTCAACGACTGGCAGCACGGCTTTCCGCTGCTGCCCCAGCCCTTCGACGCCGTGGGCCGGCAACTGGGCTGCGGCGCCCGCGAGGTGCTGCAGCACTACCGCGCGCTGCAGGCCGAAGGGAGCTTGAGCCGCATAGGCGGCGTGTTCGCCGCGGGTGCGGGCGGCGCGGCGCTGCTGTGCGCCTATGCCGTGGAGCCCGTGCGGCTGGACGGGGTGGCCGCCGTCGTCTCGGCCCACCCCGGCGTCAACCACAACTACGAGCGCGAGCACCGCTTCAACCTCTGGTTCGTGATGACGGGCGTGGACGCGCAGGCCGTGGAGCGCGCCGTGGACGCGCTGGATGCCGACACGGGATTGCGCGCGCTGCGCTTGCCCATGCAGCGCGCCTACCGCATAGACCTGGGTTTTGACCTGCTGCAGGCGCCGCGCCCACGCCGCATGGCGTTGGCCCCTTCGCCGCTTTCCCCGGCGGCGCCCGTGGCCGACGCCGACCGCGCGCTGGCCGCCCTGGCCGGCGAGGGCCTGCCGCTGGTGGAGCAGCCCTATGCCGCCTGGGCCGCCGGGCTGGGCCGCGACACCGGCGCGGTGCTGGACACGCTGCAGGGCTGGCTCGCGCGCGGCACGCTGCGCCGCTTCGGCGTGGTGGTGCGCCACCACGAGCTGGGCATCAGCCACAACGCCATGTGCGTCTTCGACGTGGCCGACGAGCAGGTGGACGCCGCCGGCGCGCTGCTGGCGCAGCAGCCGGGCGTGACGCTGTGCTACCGCCGCCGCCGCGCCCAGGCCTGGCCCTACAACCTCTACGCCATGGTGCACGGCCGCGAGCGCGTACAGGTGCTGGCGCAACTGGCCTGCGCCGCCGCCGCGGCCGGCCTGCACGACGCGCCGCGCGCCGTGCTCTTCAGCCGCCGCCGTTTCATGCAGCGCGGCGCGCGCTACTTCGGCAGCCCAAAGGAGCTTCAACATGCATGAACCCGACTTCGCGGCGCCCCTGTGCGCCGCCGACGACGGCCGCGCAGAGGACGCCTTGCCCGCGCTCAGCGCCGCCGACATCCTGCTCATAGAGCACCTGCACGGCGGCTTTCCACTGTCCGAGCGCCCGTTCGCCGAGGCCGGCGCGCATCTGGGCATGGACGAGGCGCAGGTGCTGCAGCGGCTGCACCGGCTGCTGGCGCGCGGGCAACTCACGCGCTTTGGGCCGCTGTTCCAGATCGAGCGCGCCGGGGGCCTGTTCGTCCTGGCCGCCATGGAGGTGCCGGAATCGGACTTCGACACCGTGGCCGCACTGCTGCACGCCATGCCGGAGGTGGCGCACAACTACCGGCGCGAGCACCGGCTCAACATGTGGTTCGTCATCGCGGCGGAGACGCCCGCGGCGGCGCAGGAGGCGCTGGGCCGCATCGCCTTCGCCACGGCGCTGCAGGTGCACGCCTTCCCCAAGGAGCGCGAGTACCACGTGGAGCTGCGGCTGCCGCTGCGTGCCGGCGCCTGGGGCATGGACTTGCCCGCGGCCCAGCCCGCGCCGCAGCCCGCGCAGGTTGCGCACGCAGCGGCGTCGCGTCCCTTGACCGACTTCGAGCGCGCCCTGGTGGCGGCCACGCAAAGCGGGCTGCCGCTGGTGGAGCGCCCCTACGAGGCCGTGGCCGCCACGCTGGGCACGTCGTCCGCCACCGTGCGCGCCGCGCTGCAGGACATGCTCGCGCGCGGCCTCATACGCCGCATCGGCGCCGTGCCCCACCACGTGCGCCTGGGCTTCACCGCCAACGGCATGAGCGTGTGGGACGTGGACGACGACCAGGTGGACGCCCTGGGCGAGGCGGTGGGCCGGCTGCCCGGCGTGAGCCACTGCTACCGCCGCCCGCGCCGCCCGGGCTGGCCCTACAACCTGTTCGCCATGCTGCACGGGCGCTCGCGCACCTCGGTGCACGCCCAGGCCGAGGCCGTGGCCGAGCTGTTGGGCGCGGCCTGCCGCGGCCACGACATCCTCTTTTCCAGCGCGGTGCTCAAGAAGACCGGGCTGCGCCTGCATCCGCAGGGGGTTTGACCATGTTCCGCATCTCCCACTACATGCACGCGCTGGCCCAGGCCGAGCGCACGGGCACCTATGCGCTGGCCGAGGGCCGCAAGCCGCGCGGGCCGGTCGTGATCTGGAACCTCATCCGCCGCTGCAACCTCACCTGCAAGCACTGCTACGCCCTCTCGGCCGACCACGACTACGCGGGCGAGCTGGACACGGCAGAAGTCTTCACGGTCATGGACGACCTGAAAGCCTTCGGCGTGCCGGTGCTCATCCTCTCCGGCGGCGAGCCGCTGCTGAGGCCGGACATCCTGGACATCGCCCGCCGCGCGCTGCAGCAGCGCTTCTACGTGGGCCTGTCCACCAACGGCACGCTGATCGACGCGGCGTGGGCCGAGCGCATCGCGCAGGTGGGCTTCAACTACGTGGGCATCAGCCTGGACGGCCTGCAGGCGGTGCACGACCGCTTCCGCCGCCTGCAAGGCGCGTTCGACCGCAGCTTGAATGCCGTGCGGCTGCTGCGCGACCGCGGCGTGCGCGTGGGCCTGCGCTTCACCATGACGGACATGAACGCCGCCGACCTGCGCCCGCTGCTGGAGCTCATGCGCGCCGAAGGCATCCCCAAGTTCTACTTCTCGCACCTGAACTACGCCGGGCGCGGCAACCTGCACCGCGGGCGCGACGCGCGCTTCGAGGCCACGCGCGAGGCGCTGGAGCTGATCTTCGACCGCGCCTGGGAGGACGCGCGCCGCGGCGGCGGCGAGGAGTACGTCACCGGCAACAACGACGCCGACGGGCCCTTCCTGCTGCGGTGGGCCGCCAGGCAGCTGCCGCACTGGCTGCCCCACCTGCAGTTGCACCTGCGCCAATGGGGCGGCAACGCCTCCGGCCTCAACGTGGCCAACATCGACAACCTGGGCCACGTGCACCCGGACACCATGTGGTGGCACCACGACTTGGGCAGCGTGCGCGAGCGGCCCTTCTCCGCCATCTGGAACGACCTGTCCGACCCGCTCATGGCCGGCCTCAAGCAGCAGCCGCGCGCCGTGCAGGGCCGCTGCGCGGGTTGCCAGTACCTGGACATCTGCGGCGGCAACACCCGCGTGCGCGCGCAGCAGCTCACCGGCGACCCGTGGGCCGAGGACCCGGGCTGCTATCTCGACGACGCCGAGATCGGCCTGGCGCAGCCGGGCAAGCGCGTGGCGATCACGCCGTTCAGCTACCAGCCGCACTGAGGGCGCCATGGGCACAAGAAAGTTGGGCCAACGCCGGCACGCCACACAAAATAGTTCGTCATGCCCGCGAAAGCGGGCATCCACGCGCGCCGAAACGGCAGCCCCGGACAAGTCATCGTCAGGCAAAGCCTCGCCAGGGGAACAGTCCCGTCGTTCGTGGATGCCCGCTTTCGCGGGCATGACGAAGTGGGGTTCGGCCGCCCTGGCTCACGGCAAGCGCTGGATCGGCCCCCTGGCGCTGGCCGCCGGCCTGGTGGCCATGGGCGTGGACCTGGCCCGCGCCGCCGAGGCGGGCGAGCCGGCCGACAACTCCATCCGCGCCGCCGCGCTCTACCAGGCGCACTGCGCCGCCTGCCACGGCGGGCAGCGCCTGGGCGGCATGGGCCCGGCGCTGCTGCCGCAAAGCCTGGAGCGATTGAAGCCCGCCGAGGCGCGCCAGGTCATCACCCACGGCCGCGCCGCCACGCAGATGCCGGCCTTCGGAGAAAAACTCGCCGCCGAGGACGTGCAGGCGCTGGCTGCCTGGATCTACGCCCCCGTCTCGCCCGCGCCCACGTGGGGCGAGGCCGACATACGCGCCTCGCGCACCGCGGCGCCCAACGCGAAGGAGCTGCCCGCCAAGCCGGCATGGAAGGCCGACCCCATGAACCTGTTCGTGGTGGTCGAGGGCGGCGACCACCACGTGTCGCTGGTGGACGGCGACCGTTTCGAAGTCATCCACCGCTTCGCCTCGCGCTTCGCGCTGCACGGCGGGCCGAAGTTCAGCCCGGACGGGCGCTTCGTGTACTTCGGCTCGCGCGACGGCTGGATCACCAAGTACGACCTGTGGAACCTGCAGGTGGTGGCCGAGGTGCGCGCGGGCCTGAACATGCGCAACGTGGCCGTGAGCGGCGACGGAAAGTGGCTCATGGCCGCCAACTACCTGCCGCACACGCTGGCCCTCTTCGACGCGGCGCTGAACCTCGTCAAGACCTACGCCGCCACGACGCTGGACGGCCAGGCCAGCTCGCGCGTGTCGGCCGTCTACGACGCCGCGCCGCGCAAGAGTTTCGTCGTCGCACTCAAGGACATCCCGGAGCTGTGGGAGATCAGCTACGACCCCCAGGCCGAGCCCATCTTCGACGGCTACGTGCACGACTACAGACAAGGCGAGGCCATCGCCAAGCCCGGCACGTTCGGCATTCGCCGCACGCTGCTGGACGAGCCTTTGGACGACTTCTTCTTCGACCAAAGCTATGCCCATGCCCTGGGCGCGACACGCCCGCGCACCGCCGCCCCGGGCGACGCGCAGGCGCCCACGCAAGCCCCGCCCACGGCGCAGGTGGTGAACCTCGACATCCGCAAAAAAATTGCCGAGCTGCCCATTGCCGGCATGCCGCACCTGGGGTCGGGCATCACCTTCCCCTTCAAGGGCAGCACGGTGCTGGCCAGCCCCAACCTGCAAGGCGGCGCGGTGGACGTGATCGACATGAAGACCTGGCGGCCGCTGCAGCGCATCGCCACGCCGGGCCCGGGCTTCTTCATGCGCAGCCACGAGGCCACGCCCTACGCCTGGACCGATTCCATGATGAGCCCGGGCGCCAAGGACACGCTCACGCTCATAGACAAGCGCACGCTGCAGGTGGCCGCGCAGATACGCGAGCCCGGCCGCACCCTGGCCCACACCGAGTTCACCCGGGACGGCCGCTTCGCCCTGGTGAGCTTGTGGGAGATGGACGGCGCCCTCATCGTCTACGACGCGCAAACGCTCAAGGAGGTCAAGCGCCTGCCCATGAGCAAGCCCGTGGGCAAGTACAACGTGTGGAACAAGATCACGCGCTCGGAAGGGACGTCGCACTGAGGCGGCAGCGCGCCTTGAAAAAGCCGCCGGCAGCGCACCGCTGCGAGGCTGGCTTGGCGAGCGCCTGCCCTCGCAAGGTCCCTTGCCCTGGCCCCGGGAAATCCCCCCGGCACGCGCATTGCCGTCCAAGCCCTGTCTTTGTGAAGTCCTGACAGGAGATGCCCGTGGGTTCCATCAATACCAGCGGTCTGGCCGCCCAACCGCGCCCGGCCGCCGCGTCCGGCGGGTTCGACGTGCTCGTGGTCGGTGCCGGCTTTGCCGGCAGCGTGCTGGCCGAGCGGTTGGCCAGCCAGCTCGGACTGCGCGTGCTCGTGTGCGACAAGCGCCCACACATCGGCGGCAATGCCCACGACCGCTACGACGACGCCGGACTGCTCGTCCACCCCTACGGCCCGCACATCTTCCATACCAACTCGGCCGAGGTCTTCGACTACCTCTCGCGCTTCACCGAGTGGCGCCCCTACCAGCACCGCGTGCTCGCCAGCGTGGACGGCCAGCTGCTGCCCATGCCCATCAACCTCGACACCGTCAACCGCCTCTACGGCATGAACCTCACGGCGCAGCAGATGGAGGCGTTCCTCGCCTCCATGGCCGAGAAGCTGGAGAGCGTGAAGACCTCCGAGGACATGGTGGTCAGCAAGGTCGGCCGCGACCTCTACAACAAGTTCTTCCGCGGCTACACCCGCAAGCAATGGGGGCTGGACCCCTCGGAGCTCGACGCCAGCGTCACCGCGCGCGTGCCCACCCGTTGCAACCGCGACGACCGCTACTTCACCGACACCTTCCAGGCCATGCCGCGCGCGGGCTACACCCGCATGTTCGAGCGCATGCTCGCGCACCCGAACATCAAGGTGATGCTCAACACCGACTACCGCGAGATAGAGCACCTCTTTCCTTGGCGGCACATGGTCTACACCGGCCCCATCGACGCCTACTTCGACTACCGCCACGGCAAGCTGCCCTACCGCAGCCTGCGCTTCGAGCACCAGACGCTGCCGCAGGAGCACTTCCAGAGCGTGGGCACCGTCAACTTCCCCAACGACTACGCCTACACCCGCGTGACGGAGTTCAAGCACCTCACCGGCCAGGCGCACGCGCAGACCTCCGTGGTCTACGAGTTCCCCTGCGACGAGGGCGACCCCTACTACCCCGTGCCGCGGCCGCAGAACGCCGAGCTCTACCGCCTCTACCAGGCCGAGGCCGAGCAGGTGCCCAACGTGAGCTTCGTGGGCCGGCTGGCGACCTACAAGTACTACAACATGGACCAGGTCGTGGCCCAGGCGCTCACCACCTTCCGCAAGCTCAAGGCGCAGCTCGGCGGCGAGGCCGCCGAGCCGGTGGCGCTGGCGCCCGAGACCCTTGTGCCTGCGGCTTCCACGGCCGCGGGCCGCACGCGGCGCGAAGCCTCCTTGCCGCACGCGCCGCTCAACGGCAGCGCTGCCACCTGACGCGATGGCCGGGCTGGAGCTGTGGGCCGCCCCCGAGGCGACCGTCAACCGCATAGGCGATCGCTACATCGACCAGCTCGAATGCAGCGGTTTCAACCACCGCCTGGACGACCTGGACCGGCTGGCCTCCTTGGGCGCCAGGCGTGTGCGCTTCCCCATCCTGTGGGAGCGCACCGAGCAGGCCGACGGCACGCTGGACTTCACGTGGGCCGACGCGCGCATGGCGCGGCTGCGCGAGCTTGGGCTGGAGCCCATCGTGGGCTTGCTGCACCACGGCAGCGGCCCGCGCCACACCAGCCTGCTGGACGACGCCTTCCCGGGCAAGCTCGCCGCCTTCGCCCGCGCCGTGGCCGAGCGCTACCCCTGGGCCACGCTGTGGACGCCGGTCAACGAGCCCGTCACCACGGCGCGCTTTTCAGGCCTCTACGGCATCTGGTATCCGCACCGCGCCGACGGCCGCAGCTTCGTGCGCGCCCTCATGAACGAGGTGATGGGCACGGCCGCGGCGATGCGCGGGCTGCGCGAGGCGCAGCCCGCGGCCCGCCTGGTGCAGACCGAGGACATAGGCTTCATCCACTCCACGCCGCCACTGCAGTACCAGGCCCGCCACGACAACGCCCGCCGCTGGCTGGCCCTGGACCTGCTGGCCGGCCGCGTGGACGAGCACCACCCCCTGCGCGGCTACCTGCTGGACCACGGCGCCACGCCGCGGGAGCTGGACGCGCTGCGCGAGGCCCCCGAGGCCGACATGCTCATCGGCGTGAACCACTACATCACCAGCGAGCGCTTCCTGGACCACCGGCTGGAGCGCTACCCGGCGCACCTGCACGGCGGCAACGGCCGCGACCGCTACGTGGACACCGAGGCCGTGCGCGTGCTGGGCGCGCACGTGGGCGGCTTCGAGGCGCGGCTGCGCGAGGTGGCGGCACGCTACCCCGGGCACGAGCTGGCCATCACCGAGGTCCACATCGGCTGCACCCGCGAGGAGCAGATGCGCTGGCTGGCGCAGGCCTGGAGCGCCGCCCAAGCGCTGCGCTCGCGCGGCGTCAAGCTACGCGCGCTCACGCTGTGGGCGGCCTTCGGCACCTTCGACTGGGACAGCCTGCTCACCCGGCCGCGTGGCCACTACGAAAGCGGCGCCTGGGACGTGCGCGGCCCAACGCCGCGCGAAACCGCGCTGGCCGCCCTGGCGCGCGACCTGGCCGCCGGGCGCGAGCCCTCGCACCCGGTGCTGCAAGGCGCGGGCTGGTGGCATCGCGAGGAGCGCCACGTCTACCTGCCCCACGGCGAGGTGCAAAGCCGGCGCTGCGGCGGGCCGCCCGTGCTCATCGTGGGCGCGCGCGGCACGCTGGGCCAGGCTTTCGCGCGGCTGTGCCGCCAGCGCGGCCTGCCCTACCGGCTGCTGCGCCGCGAGGAGCTGGACATCACCCGCGGCGCAGCCGTGCGCGCGCTGCTGCAATCCAGCGGCGCTTGGGCCGTCATCAATGCCGCGGGCTACGTGCGCGTGGACGACGCCGAAGACGACCCGCGCCAGTGGCACGACAACGCCCTGGGCCCCATGGCGCTGGCGCGCGCCTGCGGCCATGCCGGCGTGCCGGTGCTCACCTTCTCCAGCGACCTCGTCTTCGACGGCCGCCAGCAGCGCCCCTACCGCGAGAGCGATCCCGTCAACCCGCTCAACGCCTACGGCCGCGCCAAGGCCCGCGCCGAGCGGGCGCTGGCGCGCGTGCCGGGCTCGCTGGTGGTGCGCACCAGCGCCTTCTTCGGCCCCTGGGACCGCCACAACTTCCTGCACCTTGGGCTGGAGCGGCTTGCGCGCGGCGAGACCTGGACGGCGCCGGACGACCAGATCGTCTCGCCCACGTATGTGCCCGACCTGGTCAACGCCTGCCTGGACCTGCTGGTGGATGGGCAGCAGGGACTGTGGCACGTGGCCAACCGCGGCGCGCTGAGCTGGTACGCGCTGGCCTGCGCCGCGGCCGAGGCCGCCGGCCACCCGTGCGCACTGGTGCGTGCCGTGGACAGCGGCTCGCTGGGCCTGCGCGCCGCGCGCCCGCCCTACAGCGCCCTCACCAGCGAGCGCGGCGAGCTCACGCCGCGGCTGGAAGACGCGCTGCAGCGCTTTCTGGCCGAAGCCCCGCAGCGGCTGCACGAGGGCGCCCCGGCGCCGGCCTTCGGCCTGTAAGCCCCCTGGCCCGCCGCGGCGGCGGGCTGGCCGCTTTTTTGCCGGACGCCCCGCTGATCCCGTGGCGTTGCGGCGATCCGGCGTCCGCCCAACGGCCGCTTTCGCGCACGTTCCAAACGCGGATCGCTTTCAACAGCGTGACAAACGCACTTTTTCGCGCGGTGTGCGAACGGCAAGCAACACCGTGACACCCGCAAGAAATTTCTAGTTACATTGAAGCCAAACGGCAAACCGCGCCTGGTCGCGGAGTGCTTTTTTGCCCGTCACACCACCACAGCGGGCAGCGGCTTGTCCATGTGCGGGCCGGCCTGTCCAAGCCCCAGGAGGACGACCATGCCGGCCTGTTTGCCGCCCGTTGCACGCCGCTGCCGCACTGAAGCTGCGCCGCGGTTTTCGTTGCCCGCCACGCTGGAGCGCGGACTATGAGCGCGCGCAACCCCATATCGCCCGCGCGCATGACCGTGGCGCAGCGCCTGTCACTGGCCTTCGGCCTGGTGGTGCTGGTGCTGCTGGCGGTGGCGGGCGCCTCGCTCTACACCGCGCTGAAGCTGGAAGACGCGGAACGCACCAACACCCGCACCGGGGAGGCCGCCACCACGGCCGACGACATGCTGCGCGACATGCTGGCCATGCAGGGCGGTGCGCGCGGCTTCCTGCTCAGCGGCGACGAGCGCTTCCTGGCCGCCTGGGACGATGGCCACAAGTCCTTCGAGAAGCACCTGGCCGGGGCACGCGCCCTGGTGGCCGACGAGCCGGCCCAGCTCAAGCGGCTGGAGGGCATGGACGCCCGCCGCGTCGAGTTCGAGAAGGTGATCACGCCGCTGCTCCAGGAGCGCCGCGAGATCGCCTCCGGCAGGGGCCTGCTGGCCGACCTGGTGGGCACCTTCATGGAAGGCCTGGACCAGGCCGCCATGGACAACTTCCGCGCCGTGCACGATGAATTCGACAAGGCGCAGCGCGAGGCCGCGGCCGCCAGCATCGCCACGGCCCAGCGCACGCGCGGCATCAACATGGTCGTGCTCATCGCCGGGCCGCTGCTGGCCATAGGCCTGGCGGTGGGCCTGGGCGTGTGGATCACGCGCAGCATCACGCGGCAGCTCGGCGGCGAGCCCGAGGAAGCCACGCGCGTGGCGCGCGACATCGCCCAGGGCGACCTCTGCAGCGACGTGGCCCGCCACGGCGCGGCCGAGGGCAGCCTCATGGCCGCCATGGCCGCCATGCGCGCGCAACTGGTGAGCACCGTGGGCGAAGTGCGCCGCAACGCCGAGGGCGTGGCCTCCGCCAGCGCCCAAATCGCCCAGGGCAACCACAACCTGAGCCAGCGCACCGAGCAGCAGGCCACGGCGCTGCAGCAGACCGCCGCCTCCATGGACGAGCTCGGCAGCACCGTGCGCCACAACGCCGACAACGCGCAGCAGGCCAACCAGCTCGCCCAGGGCGCCTCGGACGTGGCCGTCAAGGGCGGCGCGGTCGTGGCGCAGGTGGTGGACACCATGCGCGGCATCGAGGAGAGCTCGCGCAAGATCGCCGACATCATCAACGTCATCGACG
>NZ_BCTC01000051.1 GCF_001571085.1 Azohydromonas lata NBRC 102462 | reverse complement strand
CGAGCACATTGCCCCGCAGCGTGGCCTGGTGGCGTTCGAACTCCTCCCAGGAGATATAGCCCGGGTGTGCATCTTGGATCAGCACCTGCCACTCTGCCTGCGGCACGCCCATCTGCCGCATCTTGAACTGGGCGTTGTACCTGGTGCGGGTGCGCCCGTAGGCGAACGCTCCGGCATATCGCGGGTTGTGCAGGAGCTGCAGCACGCGCGAGTGGGTGATCGGTCCCCACAGCAGGTCGCCCTTGCCGATGCCACGACGGAGCCGTTGAGGGAACAACAGCTCCTCACCGCGCATGCGGCGCACGACGGCGTATGCCGAGCCCGTCTCCCGGAAGGTGTCGAACACCAGCCGCACGGTGTCCTGGATCTGACGATCCGGATCAAGTACCACGCGGCCAGCACCGTCGTACACCAGTCCAACAGGAAGAGGCATCTCCAGCTCGCCACGCCGGGCCTTGTTGATGATGCCGCCCTGCAGCCGGCACTTGAGCACGTGCAGCTCCGCCTCGCTCATGGTGCCCTTGAGCCCGAGCAGCAGCCGGTCGTTGAAGTGGGCCGGGTCGTACACGCCGTCCTCGTTGCAGATCAGCGTACCGGTGAGCGCGCAGATCTCCAGCAGCCGATGCCAGTCCATGGAGTTGCGTGCCAGGCGCGAGACCTCCAAGCCCAGCACGATGCCGGCATGCCCCATGCCAACCTCGGCCACCAGGCGCTGGAAGCCTTCGCGGTCCGACGAGGCGCCTGACTGGCCCAGGTCGCTGTCGATCACGATGACCTGCTCCTGGGCCCAGCCCAGCGCCACCGCGCGCTGGCGTAGGTCGTACTGGCGCTTGGTGCTCTCCGCGTTCTCGAACACCTGACGCAGCGTCGACTGGCGCACGTACAGGTAGGCATTGCGCTTGAGGTGACTGGCGTGCACCTTCTGATGGTGGTCGGTCATCATGCGAGGACCTCCTGGCGTGCGAGCAAGATCATGTCGGCCAACAGCGACGTCACTTGCGCGTGCAACTGCACGGGGCATGTCTCCTGGCTTGACGTCATCGATGCCGACGGCAGCCGTGATGACGGCGCTACACATTGGCATTGGCTCCATGCCAGCATCCACGCGCGCATGCCGCGCCGCATGAACAGCGTCAAGCCATGGGCTTGGCCACGGTAATGCTCAAGGAACTGGCGCCGTAGTTCCTCGTAGCGCTCAACGAGCCCGCCGTCGCACGATGCCGGCGCCGCCGACGGGGGCTTCAGCGTCGCTTTCTTGTGCGTAGCAGCCGCAGTTGTCGCTCGATGCTGCGCGGGTGAACCTGCACACCCAGCCGCTGGTGGACAAGCTCGGCCAAGCGTTGTCCACGCATGCCGGGGTCGGCAGCACGCGCCTCGATGATGAAGTCCAGTACCAGCGGCGTGAGCTTGTGTTGTCTCCCACTTTGATTTGCATTTCACCGCCCGGTTCTCTCCGCAATGCTTCACCAGCCAGCGCGTGACCGCGGTGAGGCAATGAGGGAAGGCGCGTGAGGCTCACGCCAGGGAAGCCGACCTGCAGGTCGGCTTCCCTGGCGTGGCGACGAGGATGACGGTGGGAGACATGCGCGCCGGGGCTGCGCTGGCGCGCAGGCTCCCCCGAGATGACGGCCGCGGCTGCGCCGCGTTGTGCCTGGCGTTTAGCCTGGGAGCCTGGTCATTGCCATGAGGAGGACCCGCAGGGCGGCAACCCCGCGGGCCCGATGCCGGTGCAGCTTCGATTCGACACGGGGCTTGCCGGCGCCGAGTACGTTACCCGAGAGCTCTGGCGTCGGGCAATCCTTCCACGCTGTCCGCTGCACCCACGCGGAGGCTGTGGGCTGGCCCGGCACGGCAGCTACGCGCGCAAGCGCCCGGCGGGCACCCGCATCGCACGCTGGTACTGCCCGCAAGGCCACTGCACGTTCAGCCTGCTGCCTGACCACCTGGCAGCCCGCTTCCCCGGCACGCTGGCCGAGATCGAGCAGGTGGCAGCCGCGGCGCAAGACGCCTGCAGCCTGGAGGCCTGTGCCCACCAACTGCGCCCCGACCCGATCGGGCTGCCCGGCGCGCTGCGCTGGGTGCGCCGGCGGCTGACGGTGGTGCGCGCGCTGCTGCCGCTGGCCGTGACGATGTTGCCGGCGCTGCTGCAGGGCTGCGCGGCCACGGTCACGGCCGTGCGCCAGCGCCTGCAGGAGCCCAACGCCCTGGAGCGGCTGCGCGCGCTGTTGGCGCGCGAGCTGCCGGCGCTGGCCACTCCGCTCGGATTGCGCCACCGCCGCCGCGGTGGCGGTGACGGTATCGGCGGCCTCCAACAACACATGGGGCCTGACCCGCCGCCCGCGGCTGCCTAGGGTCGGAACTCTTCCACCAGGAGGAGCGCTTCGTGACCGATCCCGCACACGCCCAGGCCGTGGCCCTGTTCCGCTACGGGCTCATCGCCGACTTGCTGCACATGCCCCTGGGCAGCCGTGGCCTGTACCCGCGGCTGCGGGAGAAGGCTGCGCTGGAGTACGTCATCCCCGGCAGCAGCCGCACCCGGGTGGCGGCCGAGACGCTGCGCCACTGGCTCAAGGACTACCGGCGCGGCGGCTTCGACGCGCTGTTCCCCAAGGACCGCAGCGACCGGGGACGCTCGCGCGCGCTGTCGCAGGCCACGGCCGACGCGCTGCTGAGCCTCAAGGAAGAGCAGCCCTACCTGTCGATCGCGCAACTGATCGCCGCCCTGGGGCCGACGCCGACGGAGTCGGCCGGCCCCGCGGCCTCGACCGTGCACCGGCTGCTGCAGCGCGCCGGGCTGATGGAGCGCGGCAGCGCCGCCCAGGACTGCGGCGACCAGGACCGCCGGCGCTTCGCCTTCGCGCACCCGGGGCAGCTGTGGATGAGTGACGTGATGCACGGCCCCAGCGTCACGCTGACGGGATCGCGCGTGCGGCGCAAGACCTACCTGATCGCGTTCCTCGACGACGCCACGCGCGTGGTGCCGTACTGCGCCTTCGCCCTGTCCGAGAACACCCAGGCGTTCCTGCCCGTCTTCAAGCAGGCCCTGCTGCGCCGCGGCACCCCGCAGCGCCTGTACGTGGACAACGGCGCCAACTACCGCTCGCAGCAGCTGGCCCTGGTGTGCGCCCGGCTGGGCGTGGCGCTGATCCATGCCCGGCCCTACCAACCCCAGGGTAAGGGCAAGCAGGAACGTTGGTTCCGCACGGTACGGGCCCAGCTGCTGCCCACCCTGACCGAGGCCGATACCGCCAGCCTCGAAGCCCTCAACCGCCGACTGTGGGCCTGGGTGGAGGGCGAGTACCACCACAGCCCACACCGGGGCCTGGACGGGCTTACGCCCATGGAGCGCTGGGCCCAGAGCGAGCAGCCGCCGCGCCTGCTCGATCCCAGGCTCGACCTCGACGAGCTGTTCCTCTTCGAGGCCAAGCGCCGCGTGCAGCGCGACCACACCGTCAGCCTCGATGGCCGGCTCTTCGAGCTCGATGCCACGCTCGTGGGCCAGACCGTGACGCTGCGCTACGACCCGGCCACCGCCGCCTCGCGCGGCATCGACGTCTGGCACGACGGGCGCTTCGTCGAGCGCGCCCGGGCACTCGACGCCTACGCCAACTGCTTCGTGCGCCGGCGCCGTCCCACCCAGGTCCTGGAGCCCGACGCGCCGGCCTCGGCGCCTCGCCCCACGGGCCTGGCTCTGCGCCACCTGCGCGGCCCCAACGACAAGGAGCGGTGATGTACCTGACCCACTTCGGTCTGACGCACTACCCCTTCGAGCGTGCGCTCGAGCCCGACGAACTGTTCGCCTCCAGCGCCGTGTGCGAGGCGCAGGTACGGCTGACCCACCTGGTGGAGCTGCGCGGTATCGGCTTGATCACCGGCGAGGTCGGCTCGGGCAAGACCACGGCGTGCCGCCGGCTCGCCGCCACGCTGCACCCGGGGCTGCACCGGCTGTTCTACGTGCCGCTGTCCACCGGGAACGTGATGGACATGTACAAGGCCATCGCCTGGCAGCTCGGGCTGCCGGTGGAGCGCAACCGCGCCGCCGCCTACCGTGCCATCCATACCGAGGTCTGCCGCCTGGCCGTCGAATGCCACATCCATCCCGTGCTGGTCGTGGACGAGGCCCAACACCTGCGCAACGACGTACTCGAAGACCTGCGGCTGCTGACCAACTACGAGATGGACGCCGCGCCGCGGCTGTGCCTGCTGCTGGTGGGCTTGACCGAGCTGCGCCGGCGCCTGGCCATGGCCGTGCACGAGTCGCTGGCCCAGCGCATCGTCGTGCGCTACCACCTCGGCGGCCTGGCCCGCGACGAGCTCGGCGCCTACCTCGACCACCGGCTGCAGCTGGCCGGCACCAGCTTGCCGCTGTTCGAGCCTGGCGCCGTCGAGGCGCTGTACCAGGCCACCCACGGCCTGCCGCGCAAGGTCAACCGCATCGCCCACTACGCGCTGTCGGCCGCCGCGCTGGCCAAGGCGCGGCAGATCGACCCCGAGCACGTCCACCGCGCCGTTGAGGAAGTGCAATGAAGCGCCGCACCGTCCTCGTGCCCATGCTGCTGCCCAGGATCTCCGACCAGGCCGCGGTGCAACTGCTCGACATCCTGGAGCAGCTGCTGGCGTGCGTGCGCCATCACTACGCGCCGCAGATCGAACGCTGGCAGCGCCGTCAGCGCCACAACGACTTGCCCTTCGACCCCACGCCGCCCCCGGACGACGGCCTGCCGTTCTGATCCAGTTCGGCTCTCTCACCAAGCAACACGGCCCGGCATCCCCGGGCCGTCTTCGTTGCCCATCCGCATTACGCCACCGTCCCACACTGCTTCACCTGGGGGCCCAATGCGGGAAGTCGCGCGTCCCGCGTCACAAAACTGCGTGGGAAAGACAAGGTGGAAAAGCCCGGGAGACAACAGCTTGTGCGCGCCATGCGGTCCAGGCTTGTGGGCAATCAAACCGGCCAGACCGCCTTGCCGGAACGACTCCTGCGCCTGGTAAAAGGCCGGGCGCGAGAGGCCACAGGTCTTGGCGGCTTCGCTGATGGGGCGCTTGTCGATATGAACGAGCCGCAGCATCTCGTACTTCACCTGCAGCAGATCGTTGGGGTCGAAGAACTCGCTGCCCTTGAACAGCGGATGCATGACGCCGTCGGGTCGAGGGTTGAGCGTGGCGTGCTGGTGCAGGATCACGTTCTTGTCGTGCTTGCCCTGGTCAGCGTCCATGGTTACCTCGGAAGTTGGCGGTACTGTTGCTGTAAAAGTAATTATGTAGCGTGGCGCTTGGAATTCAAGGAGATTTACAGCTCTGCTTCAAGACCCTCAAAGTTCAACGCATACGGCAACGGCTTGCTGCTAAATATTATTCGGCAAAGACATAATCGGCCTTACAGCCCACACATATTCAACCTTACACGCCGGCGCCCATCTCAGGGCTGAAGTGCACTGACGAGGCGCGCCAGATCGAGCAGTTCCTGAGTCCGAAGCGCAGCCCGGCCGGCGGCGACGACATTGAACGGATCTTCTGCGACGAGATCCGTCCAGTTCGCAGGAATAGAGCGCAACCGGCCTTCACGGCCCCGAAAGAATGCGCTGTCCTCGTGCCAGTTCTGGCCACGCATGACCAAGTCGAACTGCTGACCGAAGAGCGGATGGTACGGATGGGTCACCCGAAAAAGTCGTCGCTCGATGGGCCCAAGAGGTGCAGTTGACTGCTCGCTCTAACGCCTACGTCGAGTCCCTGTTCCGCACCGCCAAGTACCGCCCGGAGTTCCCCAGCAAAGGCTTCGCGGACTTGGCCGACGCCCGCAGTTGGGCCGCACGCTTCGTTCATTGGTACAACCATGAGCATCGGCACAGCGGGATCCAATACGTCAGTCCGGCACAACGCCATGCGGGCCAGGACACGAGCATCTTGGCCGCCCGTCACGTGCTCTACAGCGAAGCCCGAGATCTCCATCCACGTCGCTGGTCACGTGGCACTCGCAACTGGACTCCAGTCGCCGCCGTGACCCTCAACCCTGAGCGCGATGCCGTCGTAGCCGCACACGTGCCGGTCCGGAATAAACAGCCGCTGGCTGCATAGGTCAGGCGACAACTATGTTGACGCGCGCCAGTGTTCCCGCTTTGCTCTGTGTAGAACACGGCGGGGCCGGACTTGCCATCACCAATGTAAAGTGCTCCTACCGGGAGACTGATATCGCCGGCCATGACGGCCAGCACATCGTCATGCGCGGCATTGAGCGCCTCGTTGAAAGGGAACAGTCTTTTCATGGGTGACTGCCTTTAACGCCGCTCATGAGAGACTGGCATCATCAGCGAGGCCAAACAGGAGCCGATCCCCAGGGAGATCCAGATACCGAAAGCCATGAGAGCCAGCAAGGTCAGGACGGTTTGAGAGGGTGCAACGCCACCGTTTTCCAGTAGCTGGCTGACAATCCACCCGCTGCTGATCTTGTAGAACAAGAAGCAGGCAGCCACTTGAAATGCGAGAGTGAGCAGCTCATCGCAGATGAACAGGGCGATGCCTTTGCGGGTTGAGGGTTCCATCATTGATCCCTTGTAGAAGCAGGAAAGAGGTCTGTGCAGGCGCAGGCGCCCCACGTGAGAAAAGCTGAATTCAGTAGTAGGACGTGCGCCGATGCCGCAGGAGGAACCAAGCCCCGATGCAAACCGCCAAGACACCTGCGCGGGTGTACCAGGCATTCCACCAAACTACCGGATAAAAGTCAGGCATGTATGCCGAGAGCGGACCTGCGGCCCACACATTCATCGCCGGCCACCAGGCCATGTATTCCAGCGCCAGCAGCAGCGGCCAGGTTTCACTGATGTGCACGAACTCGGCATCGCGCCCGAAATACACGCAAAGCCCTGCAAGGGCCACTACCGTCGCAGACAGGAGCAGGACGCCGAGCATGGTCTTGAAGTCCAGTCCCAGCGTCGACGCGAGCTGGTAGATGCCGAACGCGGCGGCCACCACGACAGCGACGATCAGAAAGAGCACGGGGTCGGCATTGCTGCTGCGCGTATTCATGTCAGCCTCCTGGCCGCCAAAGCGGCAGTTGAGAATCAAAAACAGCTGCGAACAAACCACGCCACATACCGGACCCCTATCCCGCGTACCTCGGCTCCCTGTTTGGGCCCGCCCTTGTTCAAGGTGGATGAAGGAGAAGTCAGGGCGGGACAGGGGAGGGGGTTTTTGGGGTTGGGGTGGTGGGTCGCGTATGTTGTTTAATGCCCGTCCAGCTTCGCTTTCAGCATGAGCACCAGGCCGATGGCCAGCACCCAGAAGATGAATTTCAGGAAGCGCCAGGTGCCGTAGCGGTAGAGCCGGATCCCGGCCTTGGCTTGCCTGACGCGCCGCACGCGGCGCTTGGCCCACAGCAGCGCAACCGCCAGCGCCATGCCCGACATCAGGCCCTCGGTGCGGTGCAGCAGGGCCGGTATTGCCAGCAGCGCCGGAAACAGCAGCGCGTCGCCGTACATGGCGGCGTTTTCGAAGGCGCGCCCCCACTTGTCCGGCCAGGAATCGGAATCGAGTGCCATGCCGCACCTCCTGTGCTGCGTCAACGGCCGCGGCCCGTCCGGGGCTGGCCAACCTGCCGAGACTGCCCTTGCTGGACCTGCCGCACCGTGCACGGCAGCTGATTCACCGTGGCCGTGTCGATCCGACCGAGCGAGAGCAACGTCCGGCCCCTGGCCAGCATCCCATCCAACTCCTTGGACAGCCGCGAGCGGACGCGCTGCGCCGAATTCGCGTCAAGGCTCATGCCCTTGAGCGCGGACTTCATGGCGTCCATGAGCTGCGCTTTCGACGCCGGCACTCTGCTGCACTGAGCGGGCACCAGGCGCGCCACTTGGTCTGCGTTGGTGTTCCCGCAGGCCATGGCCTTCAGCCAGCCCGGCTGGCAGGCGTTGAGCCCACGCGGAAAAAGCGCCGCCAGCCGGACACCGGCCGCGTGAACGATTCGGGCGCGACTTTCGGCATCAGCAGGTCAACCTCAACGACCGGCACAGGTGCTGGCGGCACGATGCCTCGCGCAAAGCGTGCAATGACCATCTCGGCACGGTCGCCCAGCAGTTCGTGCAGCAGCGGGTAGTCCAGGTCCAGGACCCGCAGCACGGCGTCAGGCAGGCCCTCGGCGACGTCGCGGTCCATCGTTTGATAGGTGTCGTAGTGCAGCACCTGCAGGGCAGCGTAGTCGGCATGGTCCCGGGGCCGATGCCACGTGCGGCCGATCTTGGGAAATATGGACCTGAAGGCGTGCCCCAGGCTGTCCACCTCCCAGATGCTGAATCGCTCGTCGTCCAGGAGCTTCACAAGCTGCGCCGCAATGACCTGGCACGCCCAGGGACCCAGGACTTCCGGCGCCGGCTCGGCGTCCATCTGAGCACCGGCACCGACGTCATTCCCGAAGGCGTCGAAGAAGCGGTCGACCACCTCGTCAATGGACTGCGCGTCAGGCTCTGCAACGGCAATGTACGGCGTCGTCTCGCCGATGCTCTGGCCCGCGATCAACCTTGAGCGCCACCACTCCACGTACCGCCGCGTGAGGCTGCCGTAGTAGCTCACACCGCCCGCATTCGTGCAGTGCAGTACGAACGGCCCCATCCCCGCGGCCAGAGCGAGCGTGTGGCCGTGGCCGCACACCATCTCACCGGCGCGCAGTTGCGTCAGCAGATCGCGCACGCTGGGCAATGACTTGTCATCGGTTGGCATGGTCACCGCTGCTCCTTTGACGAGGATTGCAGCCGCTGCAGGCATACCTCGGGAATCCGTTGGCCAGACCTGTTGAGCTGAATGCAATGCTCAACTACCTGGCGTTCGACCTCAGCCAGCCGCTGGTTGATTTCCTTGGCTTGGTCCAGCAGCTGTTGCCACTGCTCGGGAGAGTGCAGCGCCAAGGGGTCTGCCGGCCCATGGGACACACCGTGCTGTGCGGCGCATGGGACGGACACCGCAGCGGCCACCGCCATCGTGGCGGCCACGCGCACGAATACCAGTTTGAAGCGTGTATTCATGTTGCACCTCACCGGGCACGGGCGCGCGCCTGCGCCTGGCCTTGCTGCTGTGACTGACGGGCGGCGAACTCGGGCATACGGCTCATCGCGGCCCGGTCATACCGGGCGATGTTGGGCAGCGGCTTGCCCTGGGCCAGCAAGCCGTCCAGGCGCACCGACAGCCGCTCCATGATGCGGTCGCTCGATGCCTTGTCCATGTTGAGATCGCGAAGGCCGGCGCGCATGGCATTCATGACTTGAGTTTTCGTCGGTCCCTGCTGCGATGTGGCACCAGCCGGGCTGACGGCCGCTGCGGGCTGCGCGGGCCGCGGCGCCTGCTGCTGTGCTGGCTGCTGGGCGTCGGTCCTTGCCACCGTGTTTGACTGCTGCGCGCCTTGACGGGCGGCTACCCATTCCTGATCCGCCTTGGTCGGGGTGTAGCCCGACGAGGGCAGGCCGCGGGCCGCAGCCTCGCGCCACACGTTGCGTCGGAAGTCCTCCGTGCCCGCGAGCGCGAGTGCCTTCCAGCCCTTGGCTTGCGCGAGGTCCACGATGCCGCGCGCCACGTCGGCTTCGTTACGGTCCGTGGCCAGCTTCGAGCCCCGGTCCACGAACGCGAGCACCCCCGGCTCGCCACGGAAGCGGTATTCAGTGGAGTCGGCCGCGTGGCCCGCACGGACGATGAACCGCTCCGCCAGCGACGCCTTGAGGGCTTCGATCGCCAGGCGCTCAGCCTCGCGGCGCGCCTTGACCGCGGGAGGCTCCTCAATGGGCGGCGCCACGGCGGCCGGCTGCTGCGCCGGTCCGGAGGAGGGCGCCGAGGCCTGCTGCGCCGGCGTGCTGGACGGCGCAGGCGCCGGGTTGGCCGCGGCCGCGCGCACTTGGTCGATGCTGCTCACCGGGGTGCCGTTGACCGCCACGAGCACGTCGCCGGGCAGCACGCCCGCGCGGTTGGCTGCCCCCGAGACGCCGCCGACCAGGAGTCCACCCGCCAGGCCGGCGGCGCGCGCCTCGTCGCCCTGCAGCGGCCGCATCGTCAGGCCCAGCTCACGGCTGCTGCCGGCCTGCAGGCTGATCGTCTCGCGCTGGCCGCGGCGCATCACCTCCACCGTCACCGTGTCACTGGGGCCCGCGGCAGAAACAGCAGCACCGGCCGCTGGCGCATCGGCCTTGGGCTGCTTCGCAGCCACCGGCGCCTGCTGCGGTGTCGCCTTGCCCGCCCGTGCGGCCGCGGTCGCAGCCAGAGTTGGCACCTCGCCCACCCCAGGTGCAGCTTCGCCTTTCAAGGTCCCGGTGCGTCCCTTTGCAGCGGCGATGTGCTGCGCAGCGGCCTCGCCCACAACACGGCCGAGCTCGGCCAGCGGCACGCCCTTGGCCTCGATGATCGGTTCCTTGCCGTTGAAGCCGCGCAGGTCCACCACCTGATCGGTGCCCTGGCCGCGACGGTTGAACTTCACGGACTCGACCGCGGTGCCGTCGATGGCATACGCCAGGCCGTTGGCCGGCTCGACGCTGTTGGACGGCGTCGGCTGCGCGCTGGAGGCCGTCGTAGCGCCTTGCTGTTGCTCGGCCATGCCTTGCCCCTTCCTGGGCGCACGGCTCCTGGCCACGCTGGACGGCTCCTGCTTTTGTGCTGGACGCTGCTCGGCAGCTGCCTGCGGGCCTTGCTGCGCCGGCGCGGCCTTGACTGCCTTGGCAACCTCGGCCGCAGGAACGTCCAGTTGTTCGCCCCTGAACTCGCCCTTGCCGCCGTTGAACTTGGCGACTTCATGCCCCACCGTGGGACCGAGGATGCTGTTCAGCTCGTCCTTGTTGACGCCCGTGAACTGCGCCACCGGCTTGTCGCTGCGATCCAGCGCAGTGAGATCGACAAACACGCCGGTTTCCGTCGAGTGCTTCTCGAATGCGAGGCGTCCAACATCTACACCGTCGATCTGAAGGCGCATCAGGTTCATGACCGGTCCCTCTTGCTGCGGTTGAGTGGGGGTGGCGGATTGAGATGCCAAGCGCTTGTCGTACTCAGCCTTCCAGGCCTGGAACTCCTGCTGCCCGTCAGAGGTGGCTTGTGACGGGATTCCCAAGGTGGCGCGCACGCCAACGATGAAATTGGGCCGATCCTCAATGGGCAGGAACTCCAGTTCCTTGCCCATCGCCTTGATGACCTGCTTTGCCGTCTTGCCCTGCGCAAACTCCGCCTCGATGCCCGCGGTCAGCCCGCGACGGTCAGCGACGTCCCGGTGCCACTGGGCGTTCTCGTTCAGCCAGTGATGCCGGTTCGGGCCGACTTGCATGCGCGGCGGAGTGGCCGGCGGCTGTTCGACACCCACTGTTCCTGCGGGCTCCGAGGAAAGGGGCACAACGCGCTGACCGTTGTCCTGCGACGGCGTCGGTTCGCTGGCGGCCTGGGCCGCTGCAGGCGGCTGCTGCTCCTTCGGCTGCGGCTGCCGTGGCGCCTGCTGGGCGTCCAAAGCGATCCCGAAGCGGTACTCGTGCAGCCTGCGCGCCGACGCGAGGCTGGCGGTATCGGCCAGCGTGACCACCTGCCCCGTTTCGTAATCAACCAGGGTCGGCGCGTCGAAACGGGTGCCCACGTGGTCCATCCAGGCCTGCCGCGCCCGCTCGGGCCGCGCAAACGCCAGCGCTTCCAGGTCGTCGTAGGTGGCCCGCTCGAGCTTCCATACGCCGTCCGCCGTCCTGGGCTGGACCTTGTTCCAGTCCTCCACGGACTCCAGCCGCATGCGCAGCGAGGCATCGACCGCGGCGTAGTAGGCGTCGCGAAACCGCTCGCCTTCAATCGGCACCGGGTCCACGGCCTTGCGCTTGAAGATCCGCTCCAGCGTCGCGCCGGCGTATTCCTGCGCAAGGCGCGGCGACGTGCGCGCCACCACGGTCTCCGGCTGCCCGCGGACGAACCTGTGCACGCTGGGCATCTTGTCGGCGTCGGCCGCGTGGAACGCCGCGGCGACCTTGTCGGCGCTGGTGAAGATCCTGGTGTCCGCGCCAGGCATCCTCAGCTCGTAGCGGTTGGCCGGCAGCTTGTCATCCACCATGGCCGCCTCCGTGCAGGAGCTGCTCTTCAAGCGCGTCGAAGACATCGTCGATGTACATGCAAATGCACTCTTCCAGCGTCAGTGCCCGGGCTGCGTCGTGGCCTGGGCACAGGCGCTGCATCAGCGCCTGGTACGCCAGCCACTCCTCATAGGCCTCGCCGTGCATGGCGGCCTCACTGCGCGGCGACGAGGGCCGGCGGCTCGGGTGGCTCGACAGCCTGCGGCCGCACCGGGTACAGCTCGATCTCGACGCGGCGGTTGAGCCAGCGGCCGTCGGGCGTCGAGTTGGGCGCCACGAAGTCGCCCGCCCCCTGGTACGTGAGCCGGATGCGATCCATGGGCACGCCGCCCTTGATGAGCAGCAGCTGCGCGGCTTCCGCACGGCCCTGGGCCGCGCGGGCGTTGGCCACGTCGTCCCGGGCCGAGTCGGTACGCCCGCGCAGCACCACCAGCTGCGCCTGCCTGGCCGCGGCCACCAGCTGCGCCGCGGCCGCCGGCGCCAGCTCCAGCCTTGTGCTGCCCAGGGCGAAGCGGTACGTGTAGACGACGTTGCCGCCGGCGGCTGTGGCTGAGAGCCCGCCGCGGACCGGGCGCAGCGCCGCCGGCCGCATCGGGACAGCGTCCTCAGCGGCCAGCCGCTCGGCCGCCGACGCGCGCGCCGCGGCCACCAGATCCGCCGTTGCCCGCTGGATCTTTCCGGCCGCGTCCAGCATTTCCAGCCTGGCCGGATCGTTTGCCGGGCTGCGCGTGCGCTCGTCCGGCATCGGCGCCTTCGGCGGCGTCCCGCACCCCACCAGCGCCAGCGTCGCTGCCAGCGCCGCTGGCAGTATCAGTCGGTTCTTCATCAGCTACTCCTTCGCTCGGATGATCCAGAACGCCAATGTCAAGCTCCCGGTACAGGCCTGCGGGCTCCTGCAGCGTCGCCGCTGCCGCCGGGCTCGCGGGTGCCTGGCGCACCACGGCCAGCGGCGGCGGCTCGTCGCCTTCCTCCACCCAGTTCTCTCCTGCCTCGTCCACCAGGGCGACAGCCGAGGGCGCATCGCCAAGCCCGCCATCGAAGAAGTCGTCGATGAACGCGTCCACGCCCTCCGGCGGCACGACGCCGCCGGGCGGGCGCAGCGGCACCTTCACGCCGTGCAGCTCCTCCACGGGAATCAGCTCGGTCTCGCCCTCGCCGGGTTTGAGCGCGCGCCAGCGCATCTCGACGCGGGCGATGTGGGCACCCAGGTTGAGCGCCGGGATCCCGGGCGGCGCGATGACGCGGTCCTTGAGCAGCGGGTCCGCGTAGACCAGGGCCTTGTCCGCCAGTACCGGCCGCAGGCCCCGGAACAGCGCTATCAGCTTGTCCTCGTCCAGGTAGCGGATCTCGTCGGGCGTGAGCAGGTTGCGGCGCTGGATCGTGACGTTCTCGCCCGTGCTCGTGCCCTGGCCGCCGGTGTTGCGGCTGTGCGAGCGCACGCGCTCGTCGAGCGTGCCCAGGTCCTTGGCGTACGCTTCAGCCGTCGTCTCGCGCCGGGGCGCGAAGATGATCTGGCAGCCGTGGTTGTCGGCAATGATCTCGGCGCCCTTGTCGCCGTAGGGGATGGCCAGCTGCGCCTGCGTCTGGCAGACGCTGAGGAACCGCCAGCCGTAGGCCGCCAGGAAGCCGATGCCTTCGGCGTAGACGTTGATGCGCCCGGCCACCGTGAGCTCGTCGAAGATCCCCAGGCACTTGATGCGCGGCAGCGGGTCGTTCTTCGGCAGCCGCCGGCTGTTGAGGCTCACGACCTGCGACAGGAACGCGTTGAGCAAGATGCGCGACTGCTCCAGCTTGCCGAACGGCACGTGCGCGTACAGCGCCATGGGCTCGTACATCAGGCGCGACACGTCGAAGCTGCAGCCGCTGGTGGCGCAGTCCACCAGCGGGTCGTCGAACATCGACAGCGCGCCGGTGAAGGTGCTGAAGATGCTGACGAAGGTTTCCGGCGAATCGCCGCAGGCCAGCACCCGGCCCAGGAAGCGCTCGCAGGAGGCCGACAGGCGCCTGCCGGCCTTGTGCCGCGTGGTGATGAGCGCTTCGATGTGCTCGCGCAGTCCGTGTTCGCCACCGCCGCTGGCCAGCCTCAGCACCTGGCCCATGGTGCGCGGCATCTCCGTCTCGGGCGTTTCCAGCAGGTAAAGCCCCAGCCCGACGATGAGGTTGCGGCACTGCGTCTGGAAGAAGTTGGCGCTGCTGCCCTGGCCGTCCGGCGCGTCCGGGAACCACCAGTAGGCCAGCTCGAACAGGTCCCCGACCACGTGCGCCGCGTCGGGGCGGATGTAGGCCAGGAAGTTGTGCTGCCCGGTGCGCCTGCCATCGTCGTAGGGCGACCACACGCCCACCTTCTTGCCCATCCTGGCCTGCCATCCGGCCGAGGCCTCGAAGATCTCCAGGTCCTTCATGTCGATGACGAGCATCGACTCGCGCCACTCGATGGCGTTGGCAAGCACCACGCCCTGGGTCTTCTTCGAGCGCGTCGGCGCGCTCACCAGCACGAACTCCTCGCCGGGGTAGCTGATGTAGCGGCCACCGAGCTTGCCGATGATGATGCCGTCGCCCTTGAACAGCCCGTAGGCCTCCATCTCGCCGGTGGTGGCGAAGCGCGCGGCACCGTACAGCGGCCGGCCCTGCCTGGCATAGGCCCAGGCGATAAGCGGCAGGCCAAAAGCCATGCCGTAGCCCAGCGCCATGGCGCCCACGAGCTTCTTGCGCATGCCGTCGTCGCTGCCGTACTTGTCCCAGTACCGCCAGATGCTGCCGAGCTGCGCACGGCCCGGGTTGCTCAGGTTGAGGGCGTTGAACGTGGCGCCGCTGGCCCAGGTGCCGCCGGCGCCCAGCGCGAGCGTCGCGCCGGCGAGCGCGGCAGCCATGGCCACACGCCGGGGCGTGAGCCACGTCGGAAAGCGCCACGACTTCGGCAGCCTGGGGCGTGGCAGCTTCATGGCTGCGTCTCCGGCGCCATGTCTCGCTTGCCCTCGGGGTCGTACCAGATCTCCTGCACGAAGCGGCCGCTGCCGTCGTTGCCGAACTGGAGCACGATGTCGATGTTGCTCCTGAGCAGCTGCTCGACCTTGGCGTCCGGGATGCCGCGCCCCTGCGGCGACTCCTGCACCATCATCGACAGCTGGTCGAAGGCCATGCGCGGCGTCTTGCTGTGCAGCGTCGTCATGCTCCCGGGGTGGCCCGACATGCCGAAGCGGATCATGTAGTACGCCTCGGGCCCGCGCGTCTCGGCCAGCAGCACACGGTCCGGCCGGCCGCGCAGTGCAGCCATCAGCAGATCGTGCGGCGTCACGTCGGCCACGCTCTGGCCGCCGTCGCTCCAGAACAGGTGCACGGCGTTCTTGTGGTGGGGCGTCAGCAGCTCGGCCGCGCTCTCGACCGTGAACAGCCGCTCATGCAGCGGGATGAGCTCGGCCAGGGCCTTGAGGATGGTGGTCTTGCCGCAGCCGGTGTGCCCACCCACCAGCATGTTCTGCCTGGTGGCCATGGCAAGCTTCAGGAACTCCGGCACCAGGCCGCGCTTGAGCAGCTGCCGCAGGTCCTTCTCGTGCGGCTGCAGGTCGTTCGACGGCGGCACCACGCGCTGGAACAGGCCGCCGGCGGCCAGGTCGTCGAGCGTGAGCAGCCGGCTCGACGGGCGCCGGATCGTGACGGACACCGTGTCGCGCGGCACCGCCGGGGGCAGCGCAAACTGCACGCGCTCGCCGTCGGGCAGCACGGCGCCCAACAGGGGATGCGCGCTGCCCACGATCTGGCTGGTGGATGTTGCAACGGCAATGGCCAGCTGCACGCAGCGGTCGAAGGTGAGCACCGGCACGGCATGCGGCGCGTCCCATCCTTGGTGCCGCTCGACCCAGACCTCGCCGGGTCTGTTCACGCAGATCTCCAGCACATCGTCCTGGTCCAGCCACGGCTGCAGCGGCTCCAGCAGGTGGCGCACCATCAGCGCGTAGTCCTCGGCCTGGCCGAACGTGAAATCGTCTGCATCCATGGCATGCGCTCCCGTTCAGCGTGCGGCGCGCGTCGCCCGCAGCTGGTAGACCTTCTGGAACGAGATCGGAGACAGCGTCTCGATGAACACCGTGTCGCCCTGGTTCTTGGTCAGGATGGAGGGGATGTTCATGGTCTGGCGCAGCGCCTCTTGCGCCAGGCGGTCGCCCGTGTTGAGCGCACCCGTGCCGATGACGACCGTGTTGCCCTGGTTGTCGTCCCGGCCCTGGATCAGCGCCCGGGCCGCGTCGCTGAACACGCTCAGGAACAGCGCCGGGCCCAGACGCTGGCCCCAGCGGTTGTCGACGTGGCCCTGCACGCCGCCTTCGCCCAGCGGCCCGGCGGCCAGCGCATCCAGGCGCACGCGCACGCTGTAGGGCGCAGGCGTCAGCACCCAGAGCTCATCGAGCGCAATGGCCGTCGTGCCGATGCGCACGTTCGATGCGTTGTAGCGGCCGTAGACGACCGAGCCGCGGTCGATGAGCGTGATCTGCCCATCGGCGCCGCGCACGTCGCGCGTGACCATGCAGCGGAAATCGCCCGGCATCGCCGTGGCCACCTTCATGAGCATGCTGCACTCGATGCTGCGCGGCGGCATCACCAGGCTGTCGTCGGGCAGCTGCTGCGCCTCCACCATCGCTTCGAACGGGCGGGGTTGCCCGGCAGCACCAGCACCAGCACCAGCACCGGCATTTGCAGCCGCGGTGCCCGGCGCCACCACCGGCGCATGGGGCTGCCCAGGTGCAGGCGCTGCGGGTGCAGCCGGGACGGCCCCCGGCTGCTGCAGGGCGGGTGCGCTCTGTGCCGCCTCGATCTGCTGCATGGCCCGGTCGAGCTGCCGCTGGTTGTTCGCCAGCCGCTCCATGAGCCGGGCGCGCTCGGCGGCGGTATCGCTTTGCAGATAGCCCGGCCCGCTGTCAGCCACCCGCACCAGCATGTGGCCCAGGCCCGAGATGATCATCATCGGCGCGTCCCTCGGGTC
Source organism: Azohydromonas lata NBRC 102462 (assembly GCF_001571085.1). Lineage (GTDB taxonomy): Bacteria > Pseudomonadota > Gammaproteobacteria > Burkholderiales > Burkholderiaceae_C > Azohydromonas > Azohydromonas lata. The sequence goes on along the minus strand of NZ_BCTC01000051.1, from coordinate 28,792 downwards.
GCGCACCTGGCGCGGCCGGGCCTGGCCACCCGAGCCGCCGCCTCGCTGTCCACCCGCGCGCTGGTTGCAGGGCTGGCCCTTGATGCAGATGGGCTCGATGTCCTCGTCTGGCGCGGGCACGGTGGGTTTGGAAGCTGCTGGCGCCGGTGCCGGCGCTGGGGCAGGGGACGCAGCCGCTTGTGCTGGTCCAGGGGCCGGCATCCGCGCCGGCTTGCCGCGGGAAGTGCTCGATGCCGGCTTGGGCGCTTCCTGCTCGGCCTTGGGCAGCGGCAGCAGCGACTGCAGGCCATAGGCCTTCATCCACCACACGCCGGCGCCGGCTGCCAGCGTCGCCGCACCCAGCAGGCTCAGGGTGAGTGTCGTCTTGCGGCGCGACCAGCGCTGCTGCGCCAGGTCGGCGACGCGGGGGATGTCGACGGCACCCGCGGGTTCGGCCGGCTCCACGGTGTTGACAGTGGCCTGTGCTGTGCTCATCGCTGGTCCTCCCGAAAACCGCCGGTGCGCTTGTCGCGCACGATGCGCTGCACGCCCTCGGCCACGCTGCCCTTGGGCGCGCCGCGGCCCTGCACGTCGAACGCCTGGTTGGTGATGGACACCACCTGCGTGTCGCCCCGGCGCAGCATCAGGCCGCGCGCCACGCGATCCACCACCAGCAGGTTGAAGCGGGGGTCGAAGCGCGGGTTGACCTGCTGCTCCTTGCCTCCAGGCAAGACCTCGAACACCGCGGGCACCGGCATGTGGCCGGGGTACTCCAGATACGTCGAGGCACCGTCGTCCCACACGGCGGCGGGCACGATGTCCTCGGAGCCCTGGCCCCAGGCCTTGGAGTAGTCGCCGTTGGCGACGACCGGCCGCAGCGACAGCCGCTGCTCGATGATTTCCTGCTCGGTGGGCAGCAGTTCCTGCGCGGCCGCCAAGCGCCGCCGCATGTCCTGGTCAGGCCCGCCGGCTTGCCCGGCCGGTGCCGAGCGGATCTCGACGCGGCGCGAGGCCTGCGCCGGGTTCGCCACCACGTCGAACTGCAGGGCGTAGTTCCTGCGGTTGGTCTGGAACGCGACCGGGTTGGGCAGCGTCGCGGGGCCCACGGGCTTGACGAAGATCGAGCCCTGGCCTTTGGGCCCGCACAGGTCCCATGCGTCCATTGGCAGCGCATCCGCGCCGCCCTGGGGGGTAGGGCTGACACTGTTCTTGGCCGCGCTGCGGCATACCGAGGCGAGCCCGGCCGCCAGGTCCGTCGTGATCGTCTCGCCCGGCTCCAGCAGGACATGGGTCGGGACACCCCTGGCGACCGGAATGCGGATGACCTGCTTCGGGTCGTACACCACCTCCGAGATCGGCGCAGCCGTCGCGGCCTGCGCTGCCGCGGCGAGCAGAGCAAGCGTGGCGGCTTTCACGGTACGGTCCTTGCAACCTTGCCCGCCGGGGCGGCGTCGCCGTAGTCCAGGTCGGACTGCTCGGCACGGACCAGGAACCCGAAGGGGTTGTCGTCGCGCTCATCCTGGCGCAGCCGCATCCTGAGCTCGCGCGTGTACTTGATGCGGACCATGAACCGCTCGGATTTCGGTTGCTCGCTGGCAGCGCGGCCATCGAGCCAGGTGTCGGTCACTGTGATCGCCACCTCGGCCACGCGCAGGCCGGCGCCGTTGGGCCCGAGCAGCCGCGGCTGGGCCACCTTCACCTTGCGGCGCAGCTTGTCGCCATACTTGCGGATCAGCCCTTCCTCGCCGCGCGCCTGGTCGCCGCGCAGCTGGCGGTCATACGTGGCGAACACCTCCTCCGTGCTCAGGCGGCTGACCAGCTGGCGGTCCTCTTCCGCAAACCACCACAGGTAGCGGTAGCGGGCCTCGACGTAGCGCTTGAGGTCCGCGCGGTCCAATGCCTCCTGCTGCGTCATGCGGTCGGTGTCCAGCGTGGTGTGCACGTTCACCACGCCGTCGGTGATCTCGAACGGCACCGGGATGGGCCTGAAGCACAGGTAGGCCACCACCACGGCCGCCCCACAGAACAGCATCGAGCCGGTGGCCATCCACGTCGTGCGGCGGCACGTGCGGTCCATGCGGCCCTGGATGTGCTCGATGAGCGCGGCCTGCTGCTGCTGGGTCAGGCCCACCTCGGGCAGGTCGTCGGTTGCTTGCTTGGCCGCCATGTCACGGCTCCTCCGAGCGAATGCGCAGGCCGCCCGGCCGGTCGAGCATTTCCAGGGTGGTGGCGTGCTGGTTGGCCTGCGCGATGCGCTGGTCGTTCTCGACGGCCGCCTTGAGCGCCGTGATGCGGTTGTTCTCGTGCGTGAGCGCCAGATGCTCGCCCTGCAGCCGCGCGTCGAGCTGCGCGATGGCGGCCGGATCCGTGGCGGCCGAGATTGCATCCATGAGCTTCTGGATCTGCCCTAGCCGGCCGCTCTGGGCAGCCAGCGACTGGCGCAGCAGCTGCGCATTGGCGTACGGGCGGGCGATCTCGGTCTCGCAGACGGAGCGCGGCTGCGCTGCAAGGCTGGAGCACCGGTCGAGCATACCCGGCGGCATCAGCGCCCGGGCTTCGGGCGTCAGGCCTGCGAAGCCGCGTGCCGCCACATCGGCCAGTTGCTCCAGGGCGTTGAGCGGCACGTAGTTGTCGTAGCGGCTGTCGCGCAGCAAGCCGGCCATGCCGCGGTTGCCTGTCACGGCCCCGAAATCCCGGTCCATGCGGTCGAGCTGGTCAAGCTGGTACAGGAGCGACTTGCCGTTGTCGATGAGCTGCTGAGCCCAATGGATGCTTCCCGGAAGGTCCGAAGTTATGGTCACGGGTATCTGGGCGTGGGCCGAAGGGGTTGCCATGAGCGCGGCGAACGACAGGCTCACGGCAGCAACGGTAGACGTTGACGACTTCATGGCGATCTCCAGCTGAATCACGAGCGGCTACGGCCCCAGGCCGCCATGCGCTGATAAGCCGTGTGAGCGGCACTGCCGGCCATGTGGCCCAACGCGTACGGCACGTGATTGCTCGCGGAGTTGGGCAGGTTGGGCATGGAACCGCCACTGGCGCCACCTCGGGCGAGCAGGTATGTATTGGCGGCCGACTGCATGACGCTGGTGCCGAGTTGCATCGGGGCGCCGCCGGTAATTGCGGCTGACCACGCCGGCGCATTGAGCAGTACAAATGCCAAGCCGACCATGATCACGCAGTAGGAGCCGGCTAGCTTGATGAGGTTGTCGGCTTCCATGCCATCAGTTACCCCCGATGCGATGGTTCCGCTGACATACATCGAAAAGCCGAGTGCGAAGAACACCATCCAGAGCAAAACGACGGTCGAGGCGAGCATGTGCAGCCAGCCCTTGAAGAAACCGGAGCTTTCTTTATGTAGGAGGGTCAGGATGAACAGCGGCCCAATTGCAAGAACGAACGTGCGATGGATCTTTGCAACGAGGCAGACGTATAAGGCGATGCACTCCAGTGCCAAGTTGCCAACAGCAATCAATGCCAAAGCTAGCAGGTAGATTGGCAGTGACAGCGTGAGCGCATTGACCTTGGAAATGTTGATTACGAGGCCCCAAGCCCGAGCATCGAAGTCCGCAAGCACGCTCCATACTGTGGGGCTGGCACCGCCTGCACCATCCAATGGCGTATCGCCTGGTGCGAAAAGACCAGTGAAGCCATTGGCCATCGCGTCCGAAACGTTGACAACACTACTAGCAAAGAATGCCGCGTTGCACGCGAACACCAGAACCCACACCTTCTTGAAGGATTGTGATGTCAGCGTTCCCACAGGGTTCGCAACCAGGCCGCTTGCAGTCGCGCTCCCAGTAAGCGCCAGCCACAAGGTCATGCCGGCAGCAGCGATGCCAGTTAACCAGCCGGCCAGTTTGGATGTGATGTTTGTGATGTAGCCCAGAGCAAGCCCATCAACGGCTTGGCCAAGCCACAGGAAGACTGGTACGTCGCCCATGGTGGTTAATCCTGCACGCGTGTATTAGGAAGGTCCCGGATACCGACGCATTTCTCAAGACTCACTGCGTCTGGGCATTTAAGCCAGCGGTTCCCCTCGAATCGGACAAACGCACGCGGCCGCCGATCCTGACCACGCACATACGGGCGGCACATCGCGTCGATATAGGGATTGCGGCACTCCACCAAGCCGTTGTTTGTACGAATCACATACGCAGTCCATCGCGTTCCCTTGGCCCAAGGGTCAGGCAAAGGCTGAGCGGGGATCTCTGGTTTCGGAGGCAACGGAACCTCTGCATTGACCAAGGTACAGGTGAGCGCCACCATCACGGCAATAGCCCTTTTCATTGCGCACCTCCAATCAACGTGCGCCCGTTTGGCGCGCCTTCAGATCCCGCACGGCCTGGCCCAGCAGGGGCATCCAGTCCTTGGGGTCGTCGCCCACGCGGCTGCGAATCTCGTCCAGCATCTCGACGTGCTCGGCCTCGCCGGACAAGATGACGATAGGGTCCACGCCGTCGATAGGCTCAATGCCCGTCAGATCGTGCTCCAGCACGATGGACGGGCCCACGCTGGGCTGGCGCAGAAGAAAGCGGTACACGCCCCCTTCGCGCAGCGTGCGGATGATGTCCACGTCCTCGGTCGAGTAGCCCATCCGGCCGTAGACCTCATAGGTTGCCTGCTCATCGGCCAAGGCAATGAACGTGGCAGCCTGGTTCACCATCGTCTGGCCGGCCCGCGAGTTCATGAACGCCGTCGGCTGCTGCGTCACGTTGATGCACAGGCCGTGCAGCTTGCGCACGGTGAGCTGGAACTTCTCGAACATGCTCGCCAGCCGCTCGTTGTCCAGCGGTTTCCAGGCCTCTTCACACACCACGATGATTCGGCGCCCGTCAATCATTTCCTGCGCGAAGTCGGTCAGCGCAGCAACGAGCGGGCCGCAGACGCGCTTGTTGTCCAGGAACTCGGTGAAATCGAATGCGATGCGGTCCGCTTCGCTGGCGTCCGGCAGGTGATCGTCGCCATCGAGGACCCAGCCCAGCTCTCCGCCGCGGCACCACGGCGCCAGCCGGTCGTACAGGCTCGATCCTTCCCCGTGCAGGCCTTTGGTCGGCAGCATCTGGCGCACCGCGCTGAGGCTGCGCTTTTGCCACGGCAGGTTGGCCACCGCCTTGATCGCCGTACCGAGCCAGTTGTCCTCGGCGTCGGTCAACGGCGTTCCCGACTGGGAAACCAGGCACTCCTGGACGATGGCCTTCCAGCGCAGCAGGTGTCGGGGGCGGATAGCCTTGTTGCGGGGTCGCTGGAAAGGATTGATTCCCGTGGCCTCACCGTTGCGGATCCTGCGGTAGTCGAATCCGCTGGCCCGCGCAAAGATCTCGTTGCTGCGGTCCATGTCCCACAACAGGATGCGCGGCCGCGGGTCGTAGCGCTCGGACTGCGCATCGATCAGGTTCAGCAGCAGCGACTTGCCGCCGCCGGTCATGCCCGTGATGCTGATGTTGCCGGTCACTGGCCGGCCTGACACGTTGCGCCTGGGATGCGAGGCGTGCGGGCTCCAGGGATACTTGCGGTTGCTCGTGGTGCGGTTCTGCATCCACGCTTCCCCCCAGGCGTGTCCCCAGCGCTTGCCGTGCAGCGTGTCGTGGTCGGGCGAGAGCGCGGCCACCGCGCGGGACGACAGCTCGGCAATACGCGGGCGCTTGCTGAAATTGCCCGGCACCTGGAAGTACCACGCGTTGTCGGCCAGCAGGTCGACGCGGGCCAGCTGGATGCCGCTGGTCTGCATCACCGCTGCGGCGATGCGGCTGGCGTTGGCTTCGGCGTCTTCCAGCGTCGCGCCGAACACAGAGATCACATAGCCGTAGTGGCCCATGTTGATGATGCCGTCCTGCACGGCTTCCATGGCCTGCAGCAGCGCGCGGCCCTGTTCGACGCTCACATCTTCAGTGGCCCGGAGGTAGTTTTGCTGCCGCTGCAGCGCTTCGATGCTGTCGCGGCGCAGCATCGGCCACCAGACCTGCGTCTGCAAGAACTCCACGCGCTCGAACATCAGGGAGTTCAGGATGCCTGGGTACGCATCCTTGAATTCATTGATACTGAGCATCACTGCCCAGCGCTTGCCAAGCGGACCAGCAATCTCGACTGCACCGCGCTTGCAGGAAATGCGGCCGGCGCCAGACAGCGCGAGAAACAGCGGCCCGGCGTCGGCGCGAACACGCACGCGCAAGCCAGTGGCGAAGTACGCCAGGGCTTCCGCAAAATGAGAATAGCGCCGGCCCTTGATCTCGTACTCGCCGAGCACAGCGGGCAGGAACTGGCGCAGCGCGCGTTCAAGCACCAGGCCGTGCTCGTCGAGCGCGCTCGTTCCCTGGGCGTCGTCTTGTCCGACCTGCTCCAGCGTTCGCGGGTCGCCCAGCCCGTCGAGCACGCGCTGCGGGATGTACTCCAGCACGGTGATGAGGCAGGTTTCCAGATACGGCTTCGTCTGTTCCAGCTTGGCCAGTGACTTGTCGATCTTGGCCCCGAACGAGTTTCCCGGGATCGGCGTGAGCCGTCCGCAGGTGTACCGCTGATCAAGGTAGCGGCTCACGCACCAGTGGCCACCAGCCAGGCTGGAGAGGAACGCGCAGATGGCTTCGTGATACTCGGCAATCTTGTCGGGGCTGATTGATTCCCAAGACACGCCTTCCAGCCGCCAGGCCCGCAGGTACGTGCCTCTTCGGGTCTTGATGGTGTCGGCCCTCAGGATGTGCCCCAGGGGCAGCATGCGGGCCGCGGCGACGGACGCCGGCGGCACAAACCGTGTGAGCCACGGCGACAGCCAGGGGAACTTGAACCACATTACTCGTCTCTCCGCTGTGACCGTGGTCCGGGCGTGCCGGCTTGCAGCGCAGACGCGGAGCCGGCGCCGACGGGCTCTCCTGTGACAAGGCGCCGGTAACGCCCTCCAGCGCGTGCGAAGACCTCGTTGCTGCGGTCCGCATCCCACAACAGAATTCTCGGACGCGGACCGCGATTGCTGGCCTGCAATGCAGGCGGCTCAGTTGACGTAGTCATCAGACTGTCCAGCATTGACAAGGGGGCCGTAGCTGCGGCACTTGAAGATCCGCGAGCTGCGCAAGTGCAGCCATCCCAGCCAGAAAGCGGCAAGCATCTGGTCGATGCGTTGGTCATCTTTGTGGGTCGCGAATCGCATCCATCCCAGCAACGCCGACCCTCCCAGGATGGCGAAGAACGCGATCCAGCCGTTGTGCAGCACAAGCGCGCCCCACATGCCTACCTGGATGGCAGCGAAGATGGTCCAGAATCCCGCCTTGAGCGGGACACCGAACTTCAGGGCCGGCCTCGTAGCGGCCTTGTAGATTGGTTCCAGCATGCTGTTGCGCCAGGCTCAGGCCGCGATGAACAAGCCGGCGGCAACCATGATTGCGCCGCCCACGGCCGCTGGAATGCCCTCGGTCCAGTGAGCCCGACCAGAAGCGAACTTGCCGCCAAACAGGCCGAAGCAGATGGTGACGAACGCGCCGGCGCACGCGATGACGTAGCCGGCGATCTGCGCCAGCAGGTTCTTTGGCTCGTCCGGGAGCGTGATGCCCTGGGCACAGGCCAGTGCCGGTGCACCTATCAAAACGGCAAGCTGCACCCATGTGATGATTTGCCGCAGGGACACGCTTCCGGTTTTGTCCGCAACTTTCATCATTCACTCCTTGGGGAGGTTGAAGACCGAATGGCTGCGGCAGCCCGCAAAACTCGAGTGACATAGCCATTGTGAAAACCGCCAGTGAAACTGCCGGTGTTGAAACACGAGAGGGCTTCCCTGAGCGCCATTTGAGGATTCCTTGACGGTGCCCGCTTGAAGCAGTCCACCAGGACCGCCTGGGCCGCACGCAGGTTGGTGCAGCGGTCAAAGACGTTGTCGGCACTGAGACCCAGCCTGGACCAGTTCGACGAGTTGATCTGGCCGTGGCCGGCGTCGATGTCGTAGCCCAGTCTCACGAGGTGGCGGGCCGTGACGGCGGCCTCGGCTTGGCTGCGCGGCTGGCGCACAAGTTGGTAGCCGCGGTTGATATTGATGACCCAGGGGTGGCCGCCGGACTCGACTCGCACGATGGCTTGCATGGTCAGCCGATCGACATCCGGCGCGCAGCGCTCGATGTATGCGAGCAGGTCCATGGACGCCCCGACGGGTTGCTACTGATCGCTGCCGGAAGGAACGGTGCCCGGCGGCGGCTGTGTCGCCTGCCAGGCGAAGTAGTCCGAGTCGTAGCGGGCGTCCATGAACGAGCCGTACTGCAGTCGGGCCGCGGCGCTGTACCAGGTACTGGTTGTCTCGCCGTCGGGGAACCACCACACGCGCACGTACGGCACGCCGGCTTGGATGACGTTGACCACGCCTGCGGCATTGCAGCCCACGGCTGTGCGGTTGCCGTAGGGGTCGTACTCCCAGACCGTGTACTGTGGCGGGCAGTCCGTGGCAGATGCCCAGCTGTGATACGTGGTGTTGTTGCCGTCGGTGGCTTGGTCGCAGTGCGGGATGCCGTGGCGCAACGCTCGGCGCACATCAGGCACGCATTCGGGGATCGAACGCCACGGCCCCGCCAAGCAGAGGATGACTTTGCATCCATCTGCTGCTGCGACTGGGAGCACGAGGACCCCAACTGCAGCCGCGGCAATCCACTTGAGGGATAGCGCCATTGCCAGCTCCTACAACAAGCTGTCTTTACGCGTGAGCACTGTCCCCGAAAGTCAGGAAACAGGCTTTATTTCCCTCAGAACTTCTTTGTTGGAGATATTAGTGCCAGCGCTCACCGACTAGCAAGACGCCGGCATACAGCCTGTGTAACGAAATATTCTGACAGCAAAAAAAGCGGACTGCATGCACAAGCGCACCACTACCATTCGCACCACTGCGCGCTGCAGGCTGCCGCCCGGGGAGCGCAAAGTGAATCGTCCCGAAGCAAGAGGAGCCGTCTTCAATGCACAGAACAAGCACTCGGTAACAGTTGCACCATCAATGATTACAAAAAAGAAGGAGCAGCCTTGTTTTGTTGAGGACTCAACCGAATCCTGGGCGCGTTGTGTCCGCGAGCTGATGCAGCGCCACGACGTGAGCAGCCGCAAGTTCGGCCGCCTCGTCGGCGAGGTCCTTGGCATGGAATACATGGCTGGCTATCGCCGGGCATGGGGCAAGCATCCGTGGCGACTGGACGAGATCGAGAAGATCGCCAGCCACTTCGGAGAGACGGCAGCGCAAGTGCTCGAGCCATTGCTGGCACAGCCGGCGGAGCCGGCTGTGCTGATGGTAGGCAGCTTGAAAGTGAAGTGCACGGCCGTGCTCGGAAAGCAACTGGCCCCGCCGTTCACGGATCAACTGGTTGCCATTGGCGGGTTTGACACCTGGCTGATCCTGCCCAGCGCTGACATTGCTCTGCCGGCTCGGGAAGTGCGCAAGATTGTTTTCAGCTCTTCTACTCCTGCCTCCGAGCCAACGTCAACGCAGGAGCCTCTCGACGACAAAAACCGTTAGGTATAGGCGCCCGCATCGGCTGAAAGCGGGCGTGCGGACCGCAGTCGGCTGTTGACCAGATATCTTCCCCTGGGGAAAGAAGCCGGCGATGCTGTGCCGTCTGATGCCATTGATCGTGGACCTTGGGCCATTCGGTAGCAATGGGTTTTTCCCGCCAGGCCGTGGTTTCGGCCTTGCTAGGACTATCCCGTATTGCCCTGCCTGACGGACTGCGTCAGCCGCGTCTTGCCCGTCGCAATGCAGCGGCGGATAGTGCATTTGCGCGATTGAGGAAGTCGCAGGCCTGAGCTCCTTAAGGGTACCAGCCCGTCGATGGAGACAGATTCGCGGCCTGTTGACCAGCCACGTCCGCAGCGTGCCAGCTTTCAACCCTCACGCTGCTCACCGCCGGCCCGGACGGCGGGGCCGCGCACCGCTGTCGGCACGGCCACACCCGTGGCCACCGGGATGGCGCTGGGCCGGCGCGCGCTGGCGGGCATGGGCGAGCTGCATATGGCCGGCGACCTGCGCGGCAAGCCCACCGTGATCCTGCACGCTGACACTGATGCGCTGCTGCCGGTGAATCAAATCTCGCGTCCGTACACGCCTTCAGCGCCGCGCGCGAGCCGGTCAGCCGCATGCGCCATTTCGATGTGATGGATGGCACCCGCTTCGACACGCCCGTGGTCCTGTATCTGCACATGCCGGTCCGCTGCACGTCTACAGCCTGCGCGCGCTGGACCTGATGCAGGCGCACGTCACGACGGGTGCCTCGCTGCCGCCGTCGCAGGTGGTGCGGGCCACGCGGTGCCTTTCACAGCCAGCCCACACGCCTGAAACGGCGGTACAGCAGCACGCAGGTGAGCACGATGGCGCCCAGCGCCACCGGATAGCCGTATGTCCACCTCAGGTCGGCATGTGCTCGAAGTTCATGCCCCAGACGCCGGCGAAGGCCGTGGCGGCGGCAAAGATGCCGGCCCAGGCGGCCAGGCGCTTGGTGATTTCCGACTCCTCGATGGTGACCATGGACAGGTTCACCTGGATGGCCGTGCCGATGGTCTCGCGCAGGGACTCCAGGCTGGCGTTGATGCGCTGCAGGTGGTCGTAGATGTCGCGGAAGTACTCGCGGTTGCCCTCGCACACCGCCGGCACGCGTCCGCTCCAGAGCTTGGCGGTGGACTCCAGCAGTGGCGTGACGGCGTGCTTGACGGTCGTGATGCGCTGCTTGAGCGCGTAGAGCTGCTGCACGTTGCGGCGTCCTGCACCGGCCTCGAAGATGGCGGCCTCGATGGCCTCAAGCTCCGTCTCCAGCGACTCGATGACGGGGAAGTAGCGATCCACGACCGCGTCCATCACGGCGTAGAGCACGAAACCCGCGCCATGGCGCAGCAGGTGCGGTTCGCGCTCTGCTCGCGCCCGCACGCCCAGGAGGCTGTGGTGGCTGCGGTTGCGCACCGTGAGCACGAAGTTGGGCCCGACAAAGACGTCCACCTCGCCCACATGGAGCTGGTCTTGCGCATCGAGCTCCAGCATGTGCACGACGACGAACAGCGTGTCGCCGTACTCCTCAACCTTGGGACGCTGGTGGCCGCGGCTGGCATCCTCCACGGCCAGATCGTGCAGTGCAAATTCCTGTTGCATCGTGGCGAGCTCGGCGTCGCTGGCATCGCGCAGCGCCACCCAGACGAAACAGTCGGGCTTCTTGACGTATTGGCTGATGTCCTGGACCGGTATGTCGGAGAGCTTCTTGCCTTCCTGGTAGGCGACGCAGTTGATGAGCAGGGCAGGGCAGGGGACAAATGGACCTGTGGGGCTCCATACCGCTGGAACCCCGTGCAGGCATGGTCCTCCCGCGCCCGCTGTCGCGGCACGAGGTCCTTCCCGGTACCCGGACGATGTCCGCGGCTCAGGGCTCGAACCCTTAGCCGATGCCGGTTTCCGTCACCGGGTGATGTGACCCGGGCCGGATCGTGCCCGCTCTTCTTGCGCAGCTGCACCATGTACACGCGCAGCTACTACGTGTCCTCGCCATGGCCCGGGCCCCGCACGCCCTGTTGCAACTCCCCGGGAAATGCACCGTACCTGCCTGGAGGCCGCCGTCGGGCGCGTGAAACCGCGCCGAGAACCGGTCGCAAGATGCCACGCCATGCCCTTGGCAGCGGCCGGGGATCGAATGCCATGGGTATGCCTTGAGAGCCACGCCACAGCAGGCATCATGTCGTCTGTAGGCAGGCAACCGGCTGCCCCGACTCATTCCCATGCGGCAACAGGCCATGAACCAGGACAGGGCTCGCGACTTTTGGAAAACGGTACTGGACGGCCAAGCTGCGCTGTGCGCGTTGCTGGACGCGTCGACCACCGATGATGGGTGTGAGGAAGCCGAGCAGCTCCTGCAGACGCTGCGCGACGCCGCCACCGACATTGATCCGCTGCTGATAGTCGAGGCGGATCCGGTGCCGGCCAGCGACAGCGCCGTCCTGCGCATCGTCATCGGTTGCGACAACGATCCCGAAGGCATCGAGGCAGTGCGGGAGCTCGTGGCCGCAGCGCCGGCGATGCCGCCGCGCATCCAGATCTGCGCCTTCGAGCCGCCGCTGCCCAAGGAGATGGCACGCAATCTGACCTGGGTGAACGTCATCGGCACGAAAGTCCAGGCTCAGAAGGTATGCTTCATGGCCGAGCCCAGCACAGCAGTGCCTGGCACCTTCGACCTGACCAGCTTCGTGCCGAGCTCGGCCGTGTGCGAGTTCGATCCGAAAGACATCCCCGGTGCCTTGGTGACCCGGTTCATCCTGGACATGGGCATCGGCGAGCTGCGCTTGATGACGCGCGTGCACAGCATCGGCGTCGCGGTGACGGACCAGCCCCCGCCTGAAGCCGTCCCGGCCTGGGACCTCGTTGAGATCATCGACAGCGCGCCGGCGCACTGAGTCCCCGGCACAAGCCGGGCCAACAGCCCTCGCACCTGGGACCCAATGCCGGGCTGTACGCCGGTACCCGAACGGGCCGCAACATGGGCAGGGCGCTGCGCATCGAACCGCTTGGCAGCAGCATCGTCGTGGAGAAGGCCAGACGCTGCTGGAGGCAGCGCTGGCGCAGGGCATCCGGCTGCGCAGCGGTTGCCGCATCGGCAACCGCCGCGAGTGCGTCGCCCGGGTTGTTGAGGGTCGGGTGCGCTACCGCATCGAGTGGCCCAAGCTTTCGCCCGAAGAACAGGCCGCGGGCTTCACCTTGCCCTGCGTGGCGCAGGCGGAGACCGACGTGGTGCTGGTGCAGCCATGGATGGACCTCAGGGGCTGAATCTCGTGCGTACAGGCGCGGCCACACCGCCGCGGCCTGGCGTCCAACGTGAAGCTCCCAGAGGCGGCGTCAACCCGCGAGCTCAGCCGGCCATGCACAGCAGCGGCAGCGGCGCGTGTGCCGAGCCCGTGGGCCGGCCTTGGGCATCAAGCTCGATGCGGCCCAGGAGCCCGCACGGGTGGTTCGAGTGCCACATCGAGATTTTCAGCACCACCGGTGCCAGCGGCCCATCGGCGCTGCCCCGCATCACCCTCCCGAGCCCGACCTCCACAAACGTCAGCGCGCACGCCCCTTGAACCTCCTCAAGGGCCCGCGCGACGAACTGGACCTGCCTGGTAACGTTCTCCTCGCCCCAGGCCAGGTCCAGCACTGCGCGCCCGATGCCCCGATCCAGCTCCTCGCTGCGGTAGGCGATCCACCTCAGTCGAAAACCCGACAAACGCACGCCGGGCGCGCAATACCGTGCCGCAAACCAGTCATAGAAGGCACGCAACTCCTGCGGCGGCCGGGGATCGAAAGTGTCTGGCATGCTTTTGAGCGTGTCACAGGACCCGCAGGCATTTCAGCTGGTCCGTTCGTCAGGACGCGCGCACAAGATGCCGCCTTGCGCCCTGAACCCGCCGGCATGACAGGTGAGTGGCCAAACTGCGCCAGCTTGTACGGCCGTGCCAGCACTGCAGCTGCGGCAGGGGATGCATGCGCAGGATGGACGCACTGCAGCGCCTTTCTGAAATAATCCGAACCTTCCCAGTGCTACCGAAAGCAGCCGTCGTGCAAGGCCAACCGGATGCCCAGACCGCGTGTTCTCCAGGTTTCCGGGTTGCCCTGGCACTGGCCATAGCGGCGCTCGTGACAACGGTGTCCTGGCGGTGGATGGGCGGTTTCAGCAACACGCTCGCGGACCTGCGCACGCTCGGGATGGCAATACTTGCGGCGGGGTTCGCCTACTGCTGGGCTGGACGATTTCTACTACTGTTCGCCGTGGGCATGGCGCCGGTGCTGGTACTGCTGGCGCTTCTCGCGCACTGGCTGCCATGACTTTCGCCGTCACCGAGGCCTGTGTAGGCTGCAAGGACACCGCCTGCGTGGCGCCGTGCCCCATGGGCTGCTTCCTAGAGGGGCCCGACGTGCTGGCCATCGAGCCCAGCGAATGCATCGACTGCGCCATGTGCGTGCCGGAGTGCCCGGTGGATGCCATTCGCGCCGACGTCGAGCTCGATGCGCCGCAACAGGACTTCGTTGCGCAAACCCTGCAGCGGGCTCACAGGGCCGGCTGGCCTCGGCCCACTCGGCCACTGGCCAGAACGTGATGAGCGCCCAAGGAAGCCAGCACTCCAGGCAGCTGTTGATGCTGCAGGCGGCAGCGCTCGGCGCAGGCCACGGGCCGCAGCAGGTGTGCGCACTGGCGACCGTAGTCTCGCCCGCGATGGCTGCGCAGTGCACTGTCTCTGTTTGACGGCGCAAGCCGTGGCCGGCTCGAGCTGCAGTTCGGGCTCAGCGTGCTTGTGTTCGGATCAGCAGTCGAGCGCTGTGCGACGTTGCTGCGGATTGGATCCGATGCGCTGTCGCACGGCCTGGGGAAATCCTGTCCCGGCCGGATCGTAAGGGCTGCCATCCAGCTGTCAGCTTGAGGCCAGATTCTCGGTACTCCGATCAGTCAAGCATCGGCGCCGCGGTGCGAATGGCTCAATGGATTCGTCCTGCGTCAATGGCTGTTATGTCAACTTAAGTTGATTTAGCAACTTTTTAATTTGACGTAAGCGAACCTTGTCGTGATCAGTTTCCTTCAGCATGCATTGTCATTTCCGTTCCCTGACTGACAGTGTGTACCGCAGCAGCTTCAACGGCGGCTGCGGGCAGCGGCGGACGGCGTGGAGCGAGGCACGGCGGAGCCTGTAGAGCACCACTCGCGGGCATCGTGTCTCGGCAGTGCCATGGAAATGGCATGACCACGCGCTTCACCCGTGCGCGGTCGGGCTACGCCTTCAGTCGTAGCTATAGAAGCCGCGTCCGCTCTTTCGACCCAAGCGGCCGGCCTGGACCATCTCGCGCAGCAGCAGCGCGGGACGGTACTTCGGGTCGCCGAAGCCCTCGTGGAACACCTCCATGATGCTGAGCATGGTGTCCAGCCCGATCAGGTCGGCCAGCGCCAGCGGGCCGATGGGGTGGTTGCAGCCCAGCTTCATGCCCGCGTCGATGTCCTCGGCCGTGGCCAAGCCCTCCTGCAGCACGAAGATGGCCTCGTTGATCATCGGGCACAGGATGCGGTTGACCACGAAACCGGGGCTGTTCTTCACCGTCACCGGCGTCTTGCCCACCGCCTGCGCGAAGGCCGCGGCCAGCGCGTGCGTCTCGTCGGAGGTCTGCAGGCCGCGGATCAGCTCCAGCAGCCCCATCAGCGGCACCGGGTTGAAGAAGTGCATGCCGATGCAGCGCTCGGGCTTGTCCAGCACCGCGGCCAGCTGCGTGATCGAGATCGACGAGGTGTTGGAAGCGATCACGGCGTCGGCGCCGACGATGGCCTCGACCTGGCGCAGGATGCGCAGCTTCAGGTCGGGGTTCTCGGTGGCGGCCTCGATGACGATCTGCGCGTCCTTGAGCGCGGCGTAGTCGGTGCTGCCCTGCACGCGGGCCAGCGCCTCATCCTTCTGCGCGGCCGTGAGCTTTTCCTTCTTCACCAGGCGGTCCAGGCTGCCGGCGAGCGTCTTCACGCCGCGCTGCACCGCCTCGTCCGAAATGTCCACCATCACCACCTGCAGCCCGGCCACGGCGCACACCTGCGCGATGCCGTTGCCCATGGTGCCCGCGCCAATGACACCGATGCGTTCGAGCTTCATGTTGTTCCTTTCGTCTACTTTAAAAATTGAGAACTGCATGTATTGGCGGCACTTCATGCGTAAGGTGAACAGTGCGCCACGGTCACGAAGATGCCCTGGCTCAAGCTCCCCGCCTTGCCATGGCTTGCTCACAGCCGCTATCGACCGATCTCGATAAACCACTCGTTGCAGGCGTCGGTGTGCAGGTTATGGCAGTTCCCGTACGCGGTAATCAGCGCTACCTCATCATGGCAGCAAGCCAGCGTCGGCACCACTTGACCCAACGTACTGCCATCGATCTGGCAGCCACGTCGCGCGGCCGACAAGCCGCGAGTTCCCTCCGCCCAGTGCGATGGCCTGTGCGTGGGGCCATCGACGAAGAGGCTTGAAAACGGGCTCGCGAGCGTTACCCCGGCTGGTCGAGAAGGCCGATGCGGACTCGCCCGAGCAGTACAGGCCGAACCGGCAAGCAGCCGCTTGGGACCACAGGGCCTGCGCGCGCGGTGTCCGGACTGACCGCTGCGATGCTTCACGGACGTGGATGATGCCGATGGCCCTGGGAACAACTGCAGTACAGGCTCCGCCTGCAAGCCAAGCGACATGGCTACCAAGCTCGATCGTGGGCAGCGAACGCGGGCCCTCTTGGGGCCGCCCACTCCAGCGGGCAATACATGCTGGAAACGACGGGCGCCAAGCCATCTGACCGCCTGCTACAGGTTGGCTGCCCGTGATGGAAGGCGGGCCACTCAGCCATGGAGAACGCGAGAAAGAGGCTTGCTTTAATAGACACTTTTTCCAATACTGTCTTATATTATCATGGACGCTGCCAACGTTCCTGGTGAGCAGGCGGGCTTGGCATGCTGCGCGGCATGTGTCTCGGCATGCATGGACATGTTGGGCGCAGGCTCATCTACCGTGGGCGCGAAGTCAACTTGTGCCCGGCAGCAATGCGCACACCGCCGCCATTGGCCGGCCCTCCACTGACACTGACGATCACCAATGGCAAAGCGCGGCAGGATTCGGTCCGCTCTTATTTCCAGCATCCTTGAAGAGTGCATGAGCGAATCACCGCGTACGTCTCGTCCGATCGCTGTGGCCATCGTTGCGCTGGTCTGCTTCAACTTTGCATCGTACGTATGCAACGGACTCCCGCTTGCCGTGCTGCCGGGCTACGTGCTCAGGGAGTTGGGCTTCAGCTCCGTGCTTGTCGGCGTTGTGATCGGCACACAGTACATCGTGTCGTTGCTGTCCAGGCCACTGGCTGGAAACGTTGCGGACCGGTTCGGGGCCAAGACTGCAGTGCTGTGCGGCCTGACGGGGCTGGTCGTGACCGGAGGGCTTACCGGCTTGGCGGTGTTGCTGAGCAATGCTCCGGCACTGAGCCTTTGCCTGCTGCTTGCTGCGCGGGCGGTCCAGGGTGCGTCCGCAGCTCTGATTTCCACGCCGTGCTGCACATGGGCCATCGGCCTGCATGGCACCTCGCAGGCCACGCGTGTAATGTCCTGGAACGGAATTGCCTCCTATGGAGGTACGGCCGTCGGTGCGCCCGTCGGTGTGCTCGTGCACCAGCACTTCGGTATGGCGGGGATTGGCCTTTCCTTGGCCGTGCTGGGCCTCACCGCACTGGGCTACGCGCTGACCAAGCAGGCTGCTCCGCTGGTACCGGGAAAGCGGCTGCCGTTTGGCAATATCTTTTTCTCCGTCCTTCCGAACGGCCTTGCCTTGGCGTGCAGTTCAGTGGGATTCGGCAGTCTCACGGCGTTCGTCGCCCTGTACTTCGACCGCCTGGGTTGGGCCAATGCAGCCTACTGCCTTACGGGTTTCGGCATCGCTTTCATCGTGGCCCGACTCTCGACGCCCAACGTGGTCCCGCGCTTCGGAGGCTATCGGGTGGTGTCTGCCTGCATGGCCATCCAGACCGTCGGCCTGCTGCTGATCTGGCTGGCTCCTGTGCCCGCGGTAGCGGTTCTGGGAGCCATGCTGACCGGTCTTGGTGTCTCCTGGGTCTATCCGGGACTGGGCGTAGAGACATTGGCACGCACTCCGGAAGCCAGTCGAACTTCAGCGCTGAGTACGCTTTCCCTGTTCTTCGATCTTGCAGTCGGGATGGCAGGCCCACTGATGGGATTGGTAGCTACCGGCCTTGGCTTTCCATCGGTGTTCCTGGTTGCAGCCATGTTGTCATCGCTTGGCCTGATCTGCGTGCTTCGGATGCACCGCAGGCATCTGCACGAACGAAGCCTCCCACCAGCGCAGACAGCCAACCGGCCCGCTGCGTGACTTGAATGCTCATGCGACCAAAGGCCGTGTTAGCCAGGCTCGTGTTGCAAGGCCACCCGACGTATCGATGAAACGCGCACAGCTATCGCCATGAGGGTTTTCACGAGTTCGACCTTTCCCACACGCTTTCATCATAAAAGCGCCACAAAGTTGAGAAAACAACAATGAAAATGTTTAGAAAGTTGCGTCCCGTGGCCCTGCTTGTTGCAGGGCTGGCATCTGCAGCGCTCTCGACGTCCGTGGCAGCTGCGGGCTACCCTGACCGGATGCTGACGTTCGTCACGCCCTTCACTGCAGGTGCAGCACCTGATGTGTTGGTGCGCGCACTGGCCGCCGAGGTTGCCAGGACCTCAGGTGTCCAGGCAATCGTGGAGAACAAGCCTGGGGCCAGCTCGATGCTGGCAGCGCAGACCGTAGCGAAAGCGTCCGCGGACGGGTACACGATCCTGGTCACGGGCAACGTTGCCTTCACCGGCAACCCGCATGTATTCAAGAAACTGAGCTACGACCCGGTGGCGGACTTCACGCCGGTCAATACCGTTGCCAAGGGCCCGATGATCCTGTACGTCAACCCGGAAAAGCTGCCGGTGCGCCGCATCAGCGATTTCATCGAACTGCTGCGCAAACAGCCGGGCAAGTACACGTTTGCCTACACGAGCATCACCAGCCGACTGCCGGCAGAGGTGTTGCGCAAGTCGGCCGGCCTGGACATCGTCGGCATCCCGTACCGCAGCGGCAACGCGGCGATGCCGGACCTGATCAGCGGCCAGGTCGACATGGCATTCACGGACCTGTCCGGGATGCCACACGTGCGTTCAGGCAAGCTGGTGGCCATCGGCGTGACCGATACGGCACGCAGCCCGTTCGCTCCAGACCTGCCGACCTTCGAAGAAGCTGGCGTCAAGCGCATGGACATCAGCTTCTGGCTGGGGGCGTACCTGCCAGCGAAGGCACCGGCCGACGTGGTGCGACGACTCGGCGAGCTCCTGGAAAAGGCCTCGCGCAGCGCCGAGGCTACGGCTGCCTACGCCAAGCTGGGCACCGTTCCTTTTTTCTTGCCGCCCGGCCGATTCGCGAAGTTTCAAGCTGACGAAAGCGCCTCGTGGGGCCAGATCGTCCGCGACGCGGGCATCCAGCCCGAGTGACGCGCGCTCGCGGCCGCTGACGGCCAGCCGGCTCCGCAGTGCCCGCCGTCTTCGGGTCGGGCATTGAGGCCGCATGCGCCTACGCCGTTGCCATTCGCGTTGACCTGCACTGCGGTCCCATCCGCAATGCCGCGGCTGTTCAGCATCGCCGGCGCCATCCGATGAGAAGACCTTCATTTTTTCGGGGAGTTGCATGCCTATCAAACACGTCCTGTCCACTGTCATGTTGGCCGCAGGCACGGGCCTGGCGTCCGCGCAGTCGTCCTTGGTCCTGTTCGGAAAGATCGATTCCGGCTATGTCGACAAGATCGGCACGAAGACGGCCAAGGGCGACAAGGGGCTTGGCGAAGGCGCACAAAGCCGCTTCGGACTGCGGGGCTCGGAGAACCTGGGCAATGGCCTGAGCGCGTTCTACTGGCTGGAGAATCGCTTCAAGTCCGACACTGGCGAGCTGACCACGGCGCGGTTCTTCCAAGGACAATCGATTCTCGGGTTGAAGGGCCCCTGGGGTACCGTAACGATGGGGCGCGACTACATCGCTGGCTACGTCGAGGTGCAGATGGCACCCGACCCGTTCATCCACACTGGCGTTTCGTCAATGGTTGCGTTTGGCAATGGCAACATCGGCACGGTGCGCAACGATGGCGCCATCAGCTACAAGGTCGAGTCCGGACCGTTGGGCTTCGTGGCGCAATGGGCACGCGACACGAATCCGAACTCGGCTACCCTGCCAGGGCCGCTAACCGCCGAGCATCCCGTGGGTGCCAGCGCCTGGTACCAAGCAGGACCGCTTTTCCTGGGCTACAGCTACGAGAACCCGGGCGGCGTGCATGACGTTTGGCACTTCGCTGCAATGCGCGCGGTGCTCGGTCCGGTGACGCTGTCCGCCGGTTACGGTCAGGGTGAGACGAACACCCAGGAAGAGCGCCGCAGCTGGGTTGTGGGTGCTCACATGCCCGTCGGTGGGGGACGCCTGAAGGTCGTTTACGGTGACCTGAGAAACACCAGCGCCAGCCTCCCGATCAGCCGCAAGATGGCCCTGGGCTACAACTACAACTTCTCCAAGCGCACCTTCGTCTACCTGAACATCGCGCGGGACCGCGATGCTACGGCAGACCGCAACGGATTTGACGTAGGGGTGCAGCACAACTTCTGAAGCGGCCTGGTGCCTTGCCCCTTTCAGCCCAGGCTCTGCAGTGATGCGTGATAGCACTCGTCCCATGCTTGTCCACTGCCGACGCTGACACCCACGCGACGCAGCAGCCCGTCGGCCAGGCCATAGACGAGGCCGTGGACCTCGATGCGCTGACCGCGGTACCAAGCCCGGCGCAAGATGGTGGTGCGGCACACGTTGGCCACTTGCTCGATGACGTTGAGCTCGACCAGGCGCTTGCTGCGTGTCTCGTCATCCAACGCCGCTCCCAGGCGCAACTCGTGCTTGAAGGCGACGTCCTCGATATGGCGCAGCCAGTTGTCGGCCAAGCCCGCGGAGCGCTTCTCGGCCACGGCCTGCACGCCACCGCAACCGTAATGGCCTACCACCATGACGTGTTCGACCTTGAGGGTTTCCACCGCGTACTGCAGTACCGATAGGCAGTTCAGGTCCGAATGCACCACCACGTTGGCAATGTTGCGGTGCACGAAAACCTCGCCGGGTGCAAGACCCACGATTTCGTTGGCCGGTACCCGGCTGTCAGAACAGCCGATCCACAGGTAGCGTGGTGTTTGCTGGCGAGCCAGCCGCGTGAAGAAGTCCGGGTCGGCCTGCACGCACTGGCGCGCCCAGGCCCGGTTGTTGGCAAAGATGGCGTCGAGGCTGCATATCGGTGCCTCACACGGTTGCGTGACGCCTGGGCCAAGGGTGGAAAGATGCGTCATGGGAAAGCCTTGTGAAAGTTGTGCGCATTGCGGTCAAGCTGCCGCGCGCGCTGCCTGCGCAGGGGACGATGTGGGCGCCGGAACAGTGGCGTAGAACTCGGCCAGCAGCTGGCGCTGCCGTGCATGGGCTGCCTCGGCGTTGTGCTCCTTCACATGGCCATAGCCGCGAACCCCTTGGGGCAGACGAGCCAATGCCAGCGCCGTAGGCAAGCGTTCCTTCGTGAGCAGGCCGACGACCTGGCACATCAGCAGCTCGAACTTGCCGATGGCTGCGCGCTCGCCACGGCGCTCGGCGGTGTAGCCGAAGACGTCCAGCGGCGTGCCACGCAGGCGCTTGGCCTTGGCAAGGACCTTGTAGGCGGTGGCGATCCACGGCCCATAGGCTTGCTTGATCAGGTGGCCCTGCGCATCACGCTTGGAGAACAGCGGCGGTGCCAGGTGAAAGCGCAGCTTGTAATTCCCCTCGAACTGGGAAGCGACACGATCGAAGAACCCGGTCTCGACGTACAGCCGCGCTACCTCGTACTCGTCCTTGTACGCCATGAGCTTGTACAGGCTCACCGCCACCTCGCGCGCCAGGCGGTCCGTGCCGGTGCGCTGTTTCTCGGCCGCCGCGATCTGGCGCACGAAGCTCTCATAGCGCCTGGCATAGGCTGCGCTCTGGTAGGCGACAAGGCGCCTCGTGCGGTCCTCGATCAGTGCTTCCAGCCCGGGGGTGCGCGTGGGCATCGTCACCACCGCGGTGGGCCTGTCCAGCCCGGCGGCCTGCTGCACGAGTCCCAAATCCAGTGCAGCCTGCCTGCCCCAAGCGAACGCTGCCTTGTTCATCGGCACCGCAGCGCCGTTGAGCTCGATGGCACGCATGAGGGACGACTCCTGCAGCGGAATCCAGCCCTTCTGCCAGGCATAGCCCAGAACGAACACGTTGGTCGCCACGGCGTCGCCCATCAGCGCGGTGGCCATCGCCGTGGCGTTGAGGGCTTCGACCGACTGTGCTGCATCACGCACGCGCTGCAGCATCGCGTCGGGCGAGGTTTGCCAGTCCGGATCCTGCGTGAAGGCACCGGTGGGCGCCACGTCGGTATTCATCACGGCACGCGTGCGCGTGGCATCCATGGTGCTGATCGCATCCTTGCCTGCGCCCACCATCAGGTCGCAGCCCAGCACCACGTCGGCCTGCTTCGCGGCGACCCGCGCGGCATGCAGCCCGGCAGGCGTGGCGGCCAGACGCACATGGGACATCACGGCACCCCCTTTTTGTGCCAGGCCTGCCATGTCCAGCACCAGCACGCCCTTGCCTTCCAGGTGCGCGGCCATGCCCATGAGCGCGCCGACGGTCACCACGCCCGTCCCGCCCACGCCTGTCACCACCACGTTGCACGGCGCATCGAGCGCGGGCAGCACGGGTGCCGTCAGGTTCTCCGGCGGCGATGCCTTGGACTTCGCAGGCTTGCGCAGTGCGCCGCCCTCGACCGTGACGAAGCTCGGGCAAAAACCCTTCACGCAAGAGTAGTCCTTGTTGCAAGAGCTCTGGTCGATCTGACGCTTGCGGCCCAGCGGAGTTTCCAGCGGCAGGATGGAGACGCAGTTGGACTGCACGCCGCAGTCGCCGCAGCCCTCGCACACCTCCTCGTTGATGACGACGCGCTTGGGCGGATCGACCAGCTGCTTCTTCTTGCGCCGGCGCCGCTTCTCGGCGGCGCAGGTCTGGGCGTAGACGATCACGGAGACGCCCTGCTTCTCGCGCAAGTCTCGCTGCAGCTCGTCCATGCCGTCGCGGTGGCTGACGGCCACGCCCGCGGGCAGTCCGCCCATGCGCTGGTAGAGCTCGGGCTCGTCGGAGACGAGGTGCAGGTGCTCCACGCCCTCGGCGGCGAGCTGCTGCAGGATCTGCGGCACGGTGGGCGAGCCCTCCACGGGCTGGCCGCCGGTCATGGCCACCGCGTCGTTGACCAGGATCTTGTAGGTGATGTTCACGCCCGCGGCCTTGGCCGCGCGGATCGCGAGCGACCCCGAGTGCATGTAGGTGCCATCACCCAGGTTGGCGAAGATGTGGGGCGTAGAGGTGAACGGCGCCTGGCCGATCCAGCTCACGCCCTCGCCGCCCATCTGCGTGAAGGTTTCGGTGCGGCGGTCCATCCATTGCGCCATGTAGTGGCAGCCGATGCCGGCCACGGCGCGCGAACCTTCCGGCACCTTGGTACTGGTGTTGTGCGGACAGCCCGAGCAGAAGTACGGCAGACGCTGCTGCGACCCTGGCTCCGGGCGGGTAAATCCGTCTGCAGCCAGACAGGGAACCAGGTAGCCACGCGCCTTCCCGGACAGCGAGTCGCTGCCGAATACCTTGGCGATGCGCGCGGCGATCACGTTGGCGATTGCCGCCGGCGTGAGTTCGCCGTTGGGGGACAGCAGGATGCCGTCGTGCGGCACCTTGACCCATTCGCCCGTCTCGTCGTACTTGCCGACCACGCGGGGACGCGAGGCGATCGGGGCGTTGTAGAGCTGCTCCTTGAGCTGGTACTCGATGATCTGGCGCTTCTCCTCGACCACCAGGATCTCGTCCAGCCCTTCGGCGAACTCGCGGATGCACTCGGGCTCCAGCGGCCAGGACACGCCGATCTTGAGCAGCCGGATGCCAAGCCGCTGCGCGCTGCCTTCGTCGATGCCCATCATGGCCAGCGCCTCGCGCACGTCGAGGTAGCTCTTGCCGGTGGTGACGATGCCCAGCTTCGCGTTGGGCGCCGCCCAGTCCTGGCGGTTGAGCCGGTTCAGGCGCACGTACTCCAGCAGCGCATAGAGGCGCTCGCGCTGCAGCCGGTTCTCCTGCTCCAGAGGCGGATCGGGCCAGCGGATGTGGAAGCCGTCGCTGGGGATCGGGTAGGTGTCGGGAACCTTGATCTCCACGGCCATCGGATCGATCTCAAAGGAGGAGGACGACTCGATGGTGTCGCTGATGGACTTGAAGCCCACCCAGCAGCCCGAGTAGCGCGACATGGCCCAGCCGTGCAGGCCGAACTCGATGAACTCGCGCACGCCCGACGGGTTGAGCACAGGGATCATGGCGGCAATGAAGGCGTGCTCGCTCTGGTGCGGCAGGCTCGACGACTTGCAGGAATGGTCGTCACCCGCAACGAGCAGCACGCCGCCGTGTTGGGAGCAGCCGGCGATGTTGCCGTGCTTGAAGACGTCGCCGCTGCGGTCCACCCCGGGGCCCTTGCCGTACCACAGCGAGAACACGCCATCGACCTTGGCGTTGGGGTCGAGGTTGACCATCTGCGTGCCCCACACGGCAGTGGCAGCCAGTTCCTCGTTGAGGCCGGGGACGAACTTGATGTCGTGCTGGGCAAGGTGTTTCTTGGCCTTCCACAGCTCCTGGTCCACCGCACCCAGCGGTGAGCCACGATAGCCCGAGACGAAGCCAGCGGTAGTCAGGCCGGCTGCGGCATCGCGGGCTTTTTGCGCCATCAGCAGCCGCACCAGGGCCTGGGTGCCGGTCATGTAGACGCGGCCCCTGGGCAGGGTGTACTTGTCTTCGAGCGTGACAGGGGCTAGGAGCTCGGGCTTGTCCATCAATTTTTGTCGATCGTTGTCGATGCCTGGGGCATCGGAGAGGACCTGGTTCGGCCGCGTCCGCAGTAAATCCACTGGCCTGCACAGCGGTGCCTGGCATGGCAATCGGACACGGCACGACAGGCAGGGAATTCAACGCAGTGCCAGCCTGCGCATGTGCGCGGCTCCATGGATGTCGACTCTCGACAGCATCGATTCGATGAAGTCACAGCGGCGTCTGCCGCAGTACCTGTATGCCAATTGAAGGCACTGGCGCCGAGAGGCCATGTCGCTGCTCCATGGAGGCTGTGAGTCATGTCTCCTGCCGCAGTCGATGCGGCAGGCCCTTCCGCATGTCAACTGGTGTACCGTGGTTTCGTGACATTTGCGTCGATTGTGTTCAATTCAACAGCCATAGTCATCAGTAGATTCCTGTGGCGTCACATTGGTTTTGCTCATGGTTGGCTGCCGGGTCACATCACCTTGTTTCACGCCGTTCTGCATCGCTGCCACATCGGTGCGTCCGCGAGTGACTGCCAGAGATAGCGTGGGTGTCATAGGCAGCAAGTGCGCCTCGGCGGCAACCAGACGCCGTGCCCGTCGAGTTGCAAGCTGCAAGCAGTCGGCCGCTGTGGGGTATGACGCCAACGCCGGACGGCTGCTCGTGCGACACACGTCAGCGATGTCGCTATGCCGGACTTGCAGCGGTCGCACATCGGTCGTTGTGTCTCGGTGCCCGGGATGCCCAGGCAGACCGGGAACTACACCGCACACGGTCGGTGTCAACGCACAATCGTCCTCTCGCGCCAGGAGAAAGAGGACGCAAAAGCCCTATGCCACGGGGCCAATGCCAGCGCGCAACCGAGTCGTCGTGCGGCCTAAGCCATGGCGGGTCGTGCACAGCTTGCCCCGGCTCGGCGCCAGGACATCACCCATGGTCCGGCAAGGCGTTCAGACCGCTTTGCTCGACGCCCAGCCTTTCCTTGCATGTCTTCGAATGGGTGGGGCTATCTGTAGGCCTACATCTATCGCGGAGCGTGCACAAGTTTGAGCGGGGGACCGGCGTACGCGATGAGCAGTCGGCTGCTTGCGCACTCCCCGAATGCACTGCCCGCCCGCAACGGTCCCTACATCCTCAGGACATCGGTCAACGCTTCCCTGGCAGCGTTGCAGCCCACGCCGCATGCGTCTCGGATCGGCTTTGCCCGCCTTCTGAAACATGGACTTGTTTTGTGGCGACATCCGTCAGGTGTAGGCAAAGTAATTGCGCCCACGGGATGAAGTCGGTGCCCTCAGGCACTGGTCCGACAACACGGACAGGACGGCATTGCATTCGATAGGTGAAAACCCTATCATGGGGTTTCCACTACTGACGCGATGCCGTACAGGAGGTCGTGTCTCGGGAGAACCTCATGTCTTCGATCGCCTTGCCCCCGTCCCTGCCGTCTCAGAGTTTTGGCCGGCGTAGCAAGTTGTCCTGGCTCAAGGTCTCTCGCCCAGCAGGAGACCGAGCGGCCGTGCCGCTGCGTCGCTCGCTGCTGGAGCGGCTGTCGAACTTCCTGCTGCAGTCGCGCATCGATTGGGCAACAGGCGGTCACGCGGCCAACGTCAAGGACCGGGAAGCGCGTTAGAAGCGGCTACCAAGTTCCTGCGTCGCAGCTCTATGGTAGGCACCGCCTGCAGTGCGAGATACGGTCGCTTCATTTTCGGGCTTGGACCACCAATTGGTCGTATAGGTTGTTCGGTCAACGTCTTTTTTCAAGCAGGGACAGGAATTCACGCCGCAATGTCGGATCGGTCAGAAAAGCGCCGCGCATGACGCTGTTGATCATGGTGGAGTCCATATCCTTCACGCCACGCCAATGCATGCAGAAATGATCCGCCTCCATGACGATGGCAAGCCCGTCTGGACGGGTCTTCTCCTGTAGCAGGTTGGCCACCTGGGTAACGGCTTCCTCCTGGATCTGGGGCCGGCTCATGATCCAGTCGGCTAATCGAACATACTTGGACAGGCCAATCAGGTTCGAGTCCTGGTTCGGCATCAGCCCGATCCACAGCTTGCCGATGATCGGGCACAGGTGGTGCGAGCACGCGCTGCGCACCGTGATGGGCCCGACGATCATCAATTCATTGAGTCCCTCCGCGTTCGGGAACTCGGTGACCGGCGGTTGCGCGGCATAGCGGCCCCGGAAAATCTCGTGCACGTACATCTTGGCGACCCGCCGTGCCGTCTCCCTGGTGTTGTGATCGCTCTCGGTATCGATGACGAGGCTTTCAAGCACACCACTCATCTTTTCCTGGACTTCGTCGAGCAACTGCTCGAGCTCGCCAGGTTCGATGAACGCCGCAATGTTGTCGTTGGCGTGATAACGCTTACCCGCGGCCCGGATCCGCTCTCGGATCCTGACCGACACCGGGATGCCCTCATCGAAAGGCATTTGGCGCCCTTGATGCCCGGTGAGCTTTGCGACGGCCTCGTCAGTATGGCAGGGCCCGGGCGCCTTCTCACGCGTTTGGCCGCCGTTTCCTGCCAGGCGGTCGACTTCATCAGCTGCTGTGGTCAAAGAAATCATGGTGTCCGCCAGGAATTTTCTGGTGTGGTGTGCCAGTTGCGCCAGCACACGTCTGTCATGCGCGTGATCGGCCCCTCTCTTGCCACGATACCGGCGGGTTACCGACCACGCTTGTGAACTGCTCTGCAACTCCGGCGTGCAGCGTGTGGGACATGTCCACAAGGCGGCCGGCAGCGCATTGAAGCAACAGTGCGACGTGCCTCAGTTCATGGACCCGTGGCCGCCTCACTGCGGTTCAAGGGCCGTGCCCTGGGCAAAGAAAGACGGCTGCGGCTGCATGTCAGACTCTTTCAAAAATGGCCGCAATGCCCTGGCCGCCACCGATGCACATCGTCACCAGCGCGTAACGCCCGCCGCGGCGTTGCAGTTCATGAAGGGCCTTGATGGTGATGATGGCCCCGGTGGCTCCGATGGGGTGACCCAGCGAGATACCCGAACCGTTTGGGTTGACCTTGGCCGGATCGAAGCCGAGGGCCTGTGCCACGGCACAGGCCTGCGCCGCAAAGGCCTCGTTGGCTTCGACAACGTCCATATCCTGGAGGGCCAAGCCTGCTCGCTCCAGCGCCAGACGGGTTGCTGGAACGGGCCCCAAGCCCATCAGCTTGGGGTCGACACCCGCATGTGCATAGGACACCAGTCGCGCCATCGGCTGCAGACCGCCGGACTTCACGGCGTCCTCCGTGGCGAGCACCACGGCGGCAGCACCGTCGTTCAAGCCTGAGGCATTGCCGGCGGTCACCGTGCCGTCCTTGGCGAAAGCCGGTTTCATCTTGGCCAGCTGTTCGAGCGACGTGTCGGCACGCACGTGCTCGTCAGTGTCGAACACCACGGTGCCCTTGCGCGTGGCGACCTCCACCGGAACGATCTGCTCCTTGAAGCGCCCCTCTGCAAGCGCCTGAGCGGCCCGCTGATGGCTCTGCACGGCCAGGGTGTCCTGAGCCTCGCGCGAGATGCCTTCACGCACGGCAACGTTTTCGGCCGTGATGCCCATGTGAATCTTGTGGAAGGGGTCCTGCAGCACGCCCAGCATGTAATCCTGGATCTGGGTGTCACCCATGCGGGCGCCCCAGCGGGCGGCGGGCAACAGATACGCTCCCCGGCTCATCGACTCCGCGCCAGCACCGATGGCAACCTGCGCATCGCCCAGCAGGAGGGTTTGCGCCGCCGACACGATGGCCTGCAGGCCGGAGCCGCACAGGCGGTTGACATTGAAGGCAGGCACTTCCTGAGGAAGTCCAGCATCGAGAGCGGCGACCCGGGAGAGGTAGGCGTCGCGCGGCTCGGTCGGGATCACGTTGCCCATGGCGACATGCCCCACGCGGTCTGGCTCGACACCGCTGCGCCGCAAGGCTTCACGCACGACCGTGGTGGCCAGTTGGCTCAGCGGCACGTCCTTGAGCGAGCCGCCAAATGTGCCGATCGCGGTACGAGCCGCGCCGACAACGAAGATTTCCTTGTTCATCATGAGATTCCCTGTGCTGAAGTGGCTGTTGTGAACTGCTTGGGTTGCCTGCAGCTTGCGGGCGAATCGTCGTCGACGCCGTCAAGCGGCAGGCGCCGGGATACCCGGTGTACGTCCGGGGGAGCAGGATTTGCGTCTGAGCGGAACCGCTTTCCGGTCACTCCACGGCCTTGACCATGTCCTCCACGACCTTCTTGGCGTCGCCGAACACCATCATGGTCTTGTCCATGTAGAACAGCTCGTTGTCCAGGCCGGCGTAGCCCGCGGCCATCGAGCGCTTGTTCACGATCACGGTCTTGGCCTTGTAGGCCTCCAGGATCGGCATGCCGTGGATGGGGCTGCCCTTCTGGAGTGCCGCC
>NZ_BCTC01000050.1 GCF_001571085.1 Azohydromonas lata NBRC 102462 | reverse complement strand
CCCGCGGGGCCGGCGCCGACGATCACCACGTCGTAGTCCATGGACTCGCGCGGACCGTACTGTTCAAGCAGTTGCTGCGGCGTCATCGAATGTTGTGTTGTGCTGGAAAAACCCGCCATCTTAAGTCGGCGGCTACACCCTTTGCGCATCAGGAGCGGCTGCGCCGGCCCGGCGCAATCGGCACCCGCCAGCGCCGGGAACCCTGGCCGGGCGTGCTATCTTGGCCGCCCCCTCTTGCATGCAGACGAGGAGGCTGCTGCCTCATGAGTTACCAAATCGATTTATCGGGCCGCGTGGCCTTCGTCACCGGCGCCTCCGGTGGCTTGGGTGCGCAATTCGCTCGTGTGCTGGCGCGTGCCGGCGCGGGTGTGGTGCTGTCGGCGCGGCGCGTGGAAAAGCTCAAGACGCTGCGCGCCGAGATCGAGGCCGAAGGCGGCGATGCCCACGTCGTGGGCCTGGACGTGACCGACCCCGACAGCATCCGCGCCGCGGTCGCCCACGCCGAGACGGAGATGGGCGCCATCGACATCCTCGTCAACAACGCCGGCGTCAACGCCCAGCAAAAGCTGCTGGAAGTCACGCCCGAGGATTACGACTACGTCATGAAGTGCAACCTGCGCGGTGCATTCTTCATGGCGCAGGAAGTGGCCAAGCGCATGATCGGCCGCGCCCAGGGTGCCCTGCCCGGCACCTTCACCGGTGGGCGCATCGTCAACATCGCGGCCATGGCCGCGCAGCGCGTCCAGGCCGAGGCCGGCGCCTTCGGCATGAGCAAGGCCGGGCTGATCTACATGACGCGTGCCATGGCGCTGGAGTGGGGCAGTTACGGCATCAACGTCAACGCGATTTGCCCCGGCTACATCGACACCGAGCAGAACCACCACGAGTGGACCCGCGCCACCGCGCAGGACCTGGTGAAGATGACGCCGCGCAAGCGCATAGGCCGGCCGCAGGACCTGGACTCCGTGCTCATGATGCTCTGCGCCAATGAGAGCCACTTCATCAACGGCGCCGTCATCTCCGCCGACGACGGCTTCGGCGTCTGGTGACCGCCATGCGCGACCTGACTCACGCGCAAGGGCGCGTGCTGGCCGTGCTGGTGGAGAAGCAGGCAACCGTTCCCGACACCTACCCGCTGTCGCTCAACGCGCTGCTGGCCGGCTGCAACCAGAAGACCGCGCGCGACCCGGTGATGAACCTCACCGAGGCCGACGTGCTGGAGGCGATCGAGGGGCTGCGCGAGCTGTCGCTGATCAACGAGGTCAGCGGCACGCGCGTCACGCGCTACGACCACAACGCCAACCGCGGCTTGGGCGTGCCCGGCGCGGCGGTGGCGCTGCTGGCCACGCTGCTGCTGCGTGGCCCGCAAACCGCCGCCGAGCTGCGCGCCAACTGCGAGCGGTTGCACCGCTTTGCCGACATCTCGTCGGTGGAAGGCTTCTTGGAGGAACTGGCCGAGAAGTCGCCGCCGCGCGTGGTGCGCCTGGCCCGCGCCCCGGGTGCTCGCGAGGCGCGCTGGGCGCAACTGCTCACCGGCGAGCCCTCGCTGCCCGTGGCCGGGCCGGAAGAGCTGGCCGCTCCCAAGCCTGCGCGCGCCGACGAGATCGCCGCGCTGCGCGCCGAGGTGGCCGAGCTGCGCGCCCTGGTGCTGCGCATGGCCGCCGAGCTGGGCATGGACCCGCAGCTCAATTCCGAGTCCACCACCTGAGCGCCTGAAGCACGCCGACAGCCAAGAACGACCGCATGCGCTTTGATCTGCCTGAAGACAAAAGACTGGTGTTCGAGTCGCGGATTGCCATCCGCTGGGGCGACATGGACGCCATGGGCCATGTCAACAACACCGTGTATTTCCGCTACCTGGAGATGGTGCGCGTGGACTGGCTGCAGTCGCACGGCGTGCCGCCAGACCCGGACGGCAGCGGCCCGGTGATCGTCAACGCCTTCTGCAACTTCCATCAGCAGCTCGAATACCCGGGCGACTTGCTGGCGCGCTTCTACGTCGCCAGGCCCGGGCGCAGCAGCTTCGAGACCTACACCACGCTGGAGCGCACGGACCGCCCCGGCGACATCGCCGCCAGCGGCGGCGCCAAGGTGGTGTGGGCCGACTCGAACACCAAGCGCTCGGTGCCGTTGCCGCAATGGGTGCGGGCGCTGCTGGATTGACGCCTTCGCGCACCGCCCAAAAACGCCGCCCCGGGGCGGCGTTTTTCATGGCTCACGCGCACAGCAGCTTGTGCACCAGCTCTGGCGTGGTGGAGGCGCCGTACTTGCGCATGAGGCGTGCACGGTAGACGTCCACCGTGCGCGGGCTGATGTCGAGCTTGCGGCCTATGAGCTTGCTGGTGAGGCCGTCGATGAGCAGCGCGGCGATCTCGCGCTCGCGTGCCGTGAGCTCGCAGCCCAGGCGGCGGCGCGGCGAGAGGTCTTCGAAGCTCCAGATGCCCGCGGCGTGCGGCTGCGACGGGTCCAGGGCGCGGCCCGATACATGGCACCAGAAGAGCTCATTGCGCTGCGGGCCGCCCACGCGCTTCATCACCCGCTCGTCGGCGTACCAGCCCTGCTCGTCCAGGCTGGCCACGATGCGCTGCCCCGTGCGCTCGAACTCTTCCATGCTCGGGTACAGCACCTCGAAAGAGCAGCCTATGAGCTCCTCGCGCTCGGCGCCGAACATGGCCAGCATGCGGCGGTTGCAGTCCAGCATCTGCCGGTTGCGCGAAATCACCAGGCCGATGGGCGCCAGGTCGAATGCGGTGCGGTAGTCCAGTGGCGCCAACTCGGAAGAATTCGGCAGGGGAATTTGCATTTGTCAGGGCTCCGGAATTGGCTTTAGGCGATTCTACTTACCAACTACTTAATGCGTTAAGTAGTACATTGCGCCCGTTCCACGTAGGAGACCCCGGATGAACAAGCTCTACCCGAGCGCCGCAGAAGCGCTGAAGGGCATCGTCAAGGACGGCCAGCTCATGGCCGTCGGTGGCTTTGGCCTGTGCGGCATTCCCGAAGCCCTGATCGCCGCACTGCGCGACACGGGCGTGAAGAATCTCACCGTCATTTCCAACAACGCCGGCGTTGATGGTTTTGGCCTGGGGCAACTGCTGGAAACCCGGCAGATCAAAAAGATGATTTCCAGCTACGTGGGCGAGAACAAGGAGTTCGAGCGCCAATACCTGGCTGGCGAGCTGGAATTGGAATTCACGCCGCAGGGCACGCTGGCCGAAAAGCTGCGTGCCGGCGGCGCGGGCATCCCGGCCTTCTTCACCCGCACCGGCGTGGGCACGCTGGTGGCCGAAGGCAAGGAGACGCGCGAGTTCGACGGGCACACCTACATCATGGAGCGCGCGCTCAACCCTGAGGTGTCGCTGGTCAAGGCCTGGAAGGCCGACAAGAGCGGCAACCTGATGTTCCGCCGCACCGCGCGCAACTTCAACCCGGCCGCGGCCATGGCCGGCAAGATCACCGTGGTGGAAGTCGAGGAGATCATCGAAGTCGGCGCCTTCGATCCGGACGCCGTGCACCTGCCGGGCATCTACGTGCACCGCCTGGTGCTCAATGCCACCCCCGAGAAGCGCATCGAAAAGCGCACCACCCGTCCGGCCGCCTGAAGGAGACACGACATGCCCTGGACCCAAGACCAGATGGCCGCCAAGGCCGCCACCGAGCTGCAGGACGGCTTCTACGTGAACCTCGGCATCGGCATCCCGACGCTGGTGGCCAACCATGTGCCCGCCGGCATCGAGGTGTGGCTGCAAAGCGAAAACGGCATGCTGGGCATCGGCCCGTTCCCGACCGAGGATGAAGTCGACGCCGACCTCATCAACGCCGGCAAGCAGACCGTCACCACCATTGCCGGCTCCAGCATCTTCGGCTCGCACGAGAGCTTCGCGATGATCCGCGGCGGCAAGATCAACCTGAGCATCCTGGGCGCCATGCAGGTCAGCGAAAAGGGCGACCTGGCCAACTGGATGATCCCCGGCAAGATGGTCAAAGGCATGGGCGGCGCCATGGACCTCGTGGCCGGCGTGCCGCGCGTGATCGTCGTGATGGAGCACGTGGCGCGCAAGAAGGACGGCACCACCGACCTCAAGATCCTGCCCAAGTGCACGCTGCCGCTCACCGGCGTGGGCGTGGTGCACCGCATCATCACGGACCTGGCCGTGATGGACGTGACGCCCGAAGGCCTGAAGCTCGTCGAGCTGGCCCCGGAAGTCACCCGCGAGTACGTGCAGGAACGCACCGGCGTGACGCTGCTGTAAGCCGCCCGCGCACCCAGACGAAAGCCGCCCGCGGGCGGCTTTTTCATTGGGCCGCCGCGCCAGCGGCTACAGCCACCACGCCCACACCTTGGCCGCTTGCTCCTTGAGCCGCTCCGAGAGCGGGCGGCGCTTCCATTCCTCGGCGTCCAGGCGGCGCGAGGCCGCCAGGTCGCGGCTGAAAACCTCGCGCATGCGCGCGCCGAAGGTGGCGCCCAACACCACGGCGTTGAGCTCCTGGTTGTGCAGGAAGCTGCGCCAGTCCAGGTTGGTGGAGCCCACGGTGGACCACACGCCGTCGATCACCGCCGTCTTGGCGTGCAGCAGCGCCTGCTGGCGCTCGTACAGCTCCACGCCCGCGTCCAGCAGCGCCTGGTAGGAGGCGCGCCCGGCGGCCAGGACGAAGGCGCTGTCGCTGCGGCTGGGCAGCAGGATCTGGACCTTCACGCCGCGCCGGGCCGCCTCCTGCAGCGCTTCGAGCAGTTGAGGGTCGGGCACGAAGTAGGCCGTGGTGATGAGGATTTCGCTCTCCGCGCTGCGCAGCGCCGAGATCAGCGTGGCGTAGATGAAGCTGTAGGGCTCGTCCGGCGCGCTGCCTATGGCGCGCACCACCTCGCTGCCCTGCGGCTGCTGCGCCGGGAAGTAGTCGCGCGCGGGCAGCTCGGGGCCGTGCTGCGCGGCCCAGGTCTGCAGGAACAGGCGCTGGTACTCGGCCACGACGGGACCGTCGATCTGCACCTGCGTGTCGCGCCAGGGCAGGGCGTTCACGTCGCGCTGGCGCTGCTGTTCCTTGCGCACGGCGCGCCCGCGCGAGCCGCCGCCGGAAAGCGATCCGCTGGAGTAGACGCTGCTGATGTTGATGCCGCCCAGGAAGGCCGTGCGCCCGTCCACCACGACCAGCTTGCGGTGGTCGCGCTGGTTGACGTTCCAGCCGCGGCGGGCCTTGAGCGGGTTGACGGGGTTGAACTCCAGCACTTGGGCGCCGGCCTCGCGCAGCGGGTCGAAGAATTCCTTGGGCGTGCCCAGGCTGCCCACGCCGTCGTAGAGCAGGTTCACTTGCACGCCGGCGCGCTGGCGCTCCAGCAGCAGGGCGCGAAAGCGCTGGCCGACCTCGTCGTCCTCCAGGATGTAGAACTCGACGTTGAGGTGGTCGCGCGCCGCGCGCATGGCCGTGAACATGGCCTCGTAGGTGGCGGGGCCGTCCTGCAGCAACTGCACGCGGTTGCCGGCCACCAGCGGCGTGCCGACCAGCGCCTCTTCCAGCGCCAGGTGGCGGCCGAGCACGTCGGTGGGCGTGCCGCTGCTCTTGAGCCGCTCCAGGATGGCCTGGCTTTGCGCGCGCGACAGCGGCCCGTTGGCGCCTGCTATCTGCACCGGGCGCCGCGGCACGGCCATGTCCGGAACGATGGTGGGCAGGCCCGCGCAGCCGGCGAGCAACAGCAGCACGCACAGCCACAGCCACGGCAGCCGGTGAAGGCGCCATGGGGGCCGCGTTGCGGGCGTCATGGCAGATTCCTTGCTGTGTCGGCAGTCGGCATGCGGTGCGACAGGCAAGTGGCATGCGCAACCAAGGAGAACAAGATGCGTCCACCTTCAAGGGCGGGGGCCGCTGCGGCGCCCATCGCCTGGCCCCCGCTGCGCCGCGCGGGTCTCGCGGCCCTGGCGGCGAGCCTCGTGGCGGGCTGCGCCGCGCTGCGGCCGGGCCCCGCCGGCGAAGCGGCGATGGCGCCCTCGAACGCCCAGCCCGCGCCGTCCGCCCAACCCGCCTTCAGGCGCATGGCCGTGGCCGCCGCGCACCCGCTGGCGGCGCAGGCCGGGCTGCAGATGCTGCGCGAGGGCGGCTCGGCCGTGGACGCCGCGGTGGCCGTGCAGATGGTGCTGACGCTGGTGGAGCCGCAGGCCAGCGGCATAGGCGGCGGCGCCTTTCTCATGAGCTGGGACGGCCGGCGCGTGCAGGCTTTCGACGGCCGCGAGATGGCGCCCGCCGCCGTCACCGAAAACCTGTTCATGCGGGCGGACGGCACGCCTGTGCCGTTTGCACAGGCCGTGGTGGGCGGCCGCTCCGTGGGCGTGCCGGGCGCCGTGGCCATGCTGGAGGCGGCGCACCGCCAGCATGGCCGGCTGCCTTGGGCGCACCTGTTCGAGCCGGCCATTCAACTGGCCGAGGAGGGCTTCAGCGTCACGCCCTACCTGCACCGGCAGTTGATGAGCGAAAAGGCCTCGCTGCTGGCGCAGCCGCGCGCGGCGGCCTACTGGTTCGGCCCGGATGCGCAGCCCTGGCCCGTGGGCCACCGGCTGCGCAACCCGGCCCTGGCGCAGGTGCTGCGCAACATCGCCCTGCACGGCGCGGCGGCGTTCTACGAAGGGCCGGTGGCGACCGATATCGTGGCCCGCGTGCAGACGCATCCGACCAATCCCGGCGATATGACGCTGGCCGACCTGGACGGCTACACGCCCAAGGAGCGCGCGCCGATTTGCACGCTCTGGCGGGTGCGATACCGCGTCTGCGGCTTCCCGCCCCCGTCGTCCGGCCACTTGGCCATGATGCAGACGCTGGGCGTGCTGGAGCGGCTGCCCAACGCGGGCGAGCCGCTGCGCGCGGGCCTGCCAACGCCTGACTGGCTGCACGCGTATACCGAAGCCGCGCGGCTGGCCTTTGCCGACCGCGCCGCCTTCGTGGGCGACCCCGACTTCGTTCCCGCACCGGGCAACGACTGGAACACGCTGCTCGATCCGGCCTACCTCGCGCGCCGCGCCGCGCTGGTGAAGCCCACGAGCATGAAGACGGCGCGCCCCGGCAACCCGGGCCCGCTGCCGCTGGTTTGGGCGCCGCAGCCGCTGCAGCCGGAATACGGCACCAGCCACGTAAGCATCGTGGACGCGCAGGGCCGCGCCGTGTCGATGACGACGACGATCGAGGCCGTGTGGGGCTCGCGGCTGATGTCCGACGGCGGCACCGGGCTGGCCGGCGGCTTCATGCTCAACAACGAGCTGACCGATTTCTCCTTCACGCCGCGCGACGCGCAAGGCCGCCTCGTGGCCAACCGCGTGCAGCCGGGCAAGCGGCCACGCTCCAGCATGAGCCCGACGCTGGTGTTCGACGCGAGGGACCACCGGCTGCTGATGACGCTGGGCGCCCCCGGCGGGGCGGCCATCATCCACTACACGGCCAAGACGCTGTTCTTCACCTTGGGCGCGGGCTTGTCGCCGCAGGACGCCATAGTCCTGCCCAACTTCGGGACCTTCAACGGCCCGACGCTGCTGGAGCAGGGCCGCTTTCCGGCGGCGACCGTCCAGGCGCTGCGCGAGCGGGGGCACGACATCGACGAGCGCGCGCTGGACAGCGGCATCCAGGCGCTGCAGCGCACGGCGGCGGGGTGGGTCGGCGGGGCCGACCCGCGGCGCGAGGGGGTGGTCGCGGGCGAGTGAGGCGCCGGCGGCGGGGCGACGGCTGCGCTGCGGACGCTGCCCGCAGGCTTCATCGTTCAGCTTTTTGTACTTCGCCTTGCCTTTGAATGAGCGGCATCGTTCAGATTTCTGGACGATGCGGGCTGCAGTTTTCTCAGCCCGCCGTCGCCTGCGCCGCCTCGCGCACCAGCGCCGGGCCGCGGTAGATCAGGCCGGTGTAGATCTGCACGAGGTCGGCGCCGGCCTGCAGCTTGGCCTTGGCGTCGGCGCCGCTGAGCACGCCGCCCACGCCGATGATGGGATAGCCGCCGCCCAGGGCCGCGCGCAGTTGGCCGATGACGCGGTTGCTGGCTTCGAACACCGGGCGCCCGGAGAGGCCGCCGGTTTCCTCGGCGTGCTGCAGGCCCTGCACGGCGTCGCGCGCCAGCGTGGTGTTGGTGGCGATGACGCCGTCGATGCCGTTGTTGCGCAGCGTGGCGGCGATCACTTTCACCTGGGCCTCGTCCAGGTCGGGCGCGATCTTCACGAACATGGGCACGGTGCGGCCGTGCTGGCGCTGCAGGGTTTCACGGCGCGCCTGGAGCTGCGACAGCAGCGCGTCCAGCGCCTCGTCGCTTTGCAGCGCGCGCAGGTTCTTGGTGTTTGGGCTGGAGATGTTGACCGTCACGTAGTCGGCGTGCGGGTACACGCCGTCCAGGCAGATCAGGTAGTCGTCCACCGCGTTCTCTATGGGCGTGGCGGCGTTCTTGCCGATGTTCAGGCCCACCAGGCCGCCGCCGGCGCGGAAGGATTTCGCGCGCTGCACGTTGGCCAGGAAGGAGGCCAGGCCCTCGTTGTTGAAGCCCAGGCGGTTGATCAGCGCGTCCTTTTGCGGGATGCGGAACATGCGCGGCTTGGGGTTGCCGGGCTGGCCCTTGGGCGTGACGGTGCCGACCTCGATGAAGCCGAAGCCCATGGCGCCCAAGCCGTCGATGCAGCGGCCGTTCTTGTCCAGGCCGGCAGCCAGGCCGACGCGGTTGGGAAAGCGCAGCCCTGCCACCGTCACCGGCGCGCTCACGCGCGGCTGGGCCCACAGGCATTGCGCGGGCGTGTTCTGCAGCCGGCCCATGGTGTTGAGCGTGAGTTCGTGGGCCTGCTCCGGATCGAGGCCGAAGAGGAAGGGACGGGTGAGGGCGTAGGGGACCAGGGACATCCCGCGATTGTCGCAAACGGTGTCGCCGATAATCCGCGCCCATGAATCAGGACGAACTCAAGGCCCTCGTGGGCCAGGCCGCTGTCGCGCACGTGGTGCCCGGCAGCGTGGTGGGCGTGGGCACCGGCTCCACGGTCAATTGCTTCATCGACGCGCTGGCCGCCATCAAGGACCAGATCGCCGGCGCCGTCTCCAGCTCCGAGCGCAGCACCGAGCGGCTCAAGGCCCACGGCATTCCCGTGCTGGATGCCAGCACCGTGGAGCGCATCCCCGTCTACGTGGACGGCGCCGACGAGATCGACCACGCCGGCTACATGATCAAGGGCGGCGGCGCGGCGCTGACGCGCGAAAAGATCGTCGCCGACCTGGCGGACCGTTTTGTCTGCATCGCCGACGAGTCCAAGCTGGTCCCGGTGATGGGCAACTTCCCGCTGCCGGTGGAAGTGATCGCCATGGCCGCGGCCCAGGTGGCGCGCCGCTTCAAGGCCCTGGGCGGGGAAGCCACGCTGCGCCCGGGCGTGCTCACCGACAACGGCAACCCCATCCTGGACGTGCGCGGCCTGCGCATCACCGACCCGGCGGCCATGGAAGCCGAAGTCAACCAGTGGCCCGGCGTGGTGACCGTGGGCATCTTTGCCCGCCACAAGGCGCAGGTCTGCCTGCTGGGCACCAAGGACGGCGTGAAGACGCTGACCTTCTGACGGTGGGCTTGGCGGCGGCCTTCGCGGGCCGCCGCCGGACGTGACGTGCGACGGCGCCTCTTCAGGCGCCGTCGTCCATTTCGGCCGGCGCGGCCTGCGCCTTGCGCGCGCGCCGCACGCCAAAGCGCCCCGGGTCCACGGCTTCCACCAGGTCCGCTTCCAGCGGGAAGGGGCCGCCGCTCACCCAGGCCGCGATCAGCTCGCCCAACAGCGGCGCCCAACCGATGCCGCGCGAGGCCAGCGCCGTGCACACGAAAAGGCCGGGCACGCGCGGCAGTTCGCGCACGCGCTGCGCGGCCGCGCCCGGCACCGGCACGGCGCCGACCACGGGCAGCCGGTCGTCGGCCAGCGTGCGCCAGCCCACGCGG
Organism: Azohydromonas lata NBRC 102462; assembly: GCF_001571085.1. GTDB lineage: Bacteria > Pseudomonadota > Gammaproteobacteria > Burkholderiales > Burkholderiaceae_C > Azohydromonas > Azohydromonas lata. The sequence continues at coordinate 35,970 of NZ_BCTC01000050.1, read as the reverse complement.
CCGGACAGCGGCACGCCGCGCGCATCGACCTCCAGGCCCAGGCGGCGCAGGCGCTTCAAGTTGAACGCCTGGTCTTGCGGGCGCAGGGTGGCGTCGGGGTCCTGCAGGGTGGCGGTGGCGCCACAGACGACGTTGCCGTCCAGCAGCGTGAGCGCGTAGCCGCCGCCGGCCACGGGCAGGCGCGGCGGGTGCAAGCCCGGCGTGCCGGCGGGAAGAATCGTCACCTGCCCGCGCTGGCGGCCCAGCGGCCAGCCCGGCTTTTCACCATGTGCACTCTCAAGCAACGTACAGGCTTCTCCCGCATTGGCCAGCACCACGGCGCTGGCCTGCGCGATCGCTTGGCCAGCGGCATCCAGGGCGGACCAAATGCCGTTGGACGAGCGCAGCGCGCGCACCTGCGTGCCGGTGCGCAGCGCGATGCCGGGCCGCTGCAGCCAATGTCGCACCAGCGCGCCGGGCTGCAGCCAGCCGCCGCCGGGGTAGAACCAGGCGGGCTCCTGCAGCGGCAGGGCGCACAGCTCGCTGGCGGCCTGGGCGTCCAGCGCCTGCAGGTAGTCCGGCGGCAGGCCTTGGGCGGCCAGCAGGGTGTGCATGCCGGCCAGGTCCGCGTCGGCGCCGGCCAGGCGCAGCAGGCCGTCCAACTGGCCGGGGATGGCGCCGGTGGCGATCAGCGGCGCGAAGGTTTTATGGGCCAGCAGCGCGGCCGTGCGGTTGAAGCGGGCGTGCGGGCCGTCCTGGCCGTTGACCACGCCGTGGAACAGGCCGCCGCGGTTGCCTGAGGTTTCGGCGGCGGGCTCGGGGTGGCGCTCCAGCACGGTGACCTGCCAGCCCGCGGCGGCCAGCGCCTGGGCGCAGGCGGCACCGGCCAGGCCCGCGCCGATGACGAGGGCGGTGCGCGGGGCATTCGGGTCCACTTGGGCCGACAGCGGGTGGCCGGCCGCGCGGCGCGGCGTGAACACCGGGGCGTAGCGGGCGTAGGTCATTTCCGGCTTGGGCGGGAAGCCGGGGACGCGCTCGGCTTCGAAGCCGGCCGAGCGCAGGCCGTCGCGCACGGCGCGGCCAATGCTCCAGGTGGCGGCGGTGGCGCCGGGTGCGGCCAGCCGGCCCAGTGCCTTGAACACATGAGGCGACCACAGCGCCTCGTTGCGCTTGGGCGCGAAGCCGTCCAGGTAGAAGGCGTCGGCTTCCAGCAGGAGCTGCGGCAGCCATCCGTTGGCGTCGCCCCAGGCCAGTTGCAGGACGATCCGTCCGCCGTCCAGGTGCAGCGTGTGCAGGTCGGGGCTCAGCGGCGGCCAGGCGGCGAGCAGCTCGCCGGCCAGCGCCGGCAGGGCGGAAGCGGCGTGGGCGCGCTTCAAATCGTCCAGGCGCGGCGGATGCAGGTCCACGGCGACGTAGTGCAGCCGCGCGCAGCGCTGCGGGTCGGCGCGCCAGGCGTCCCAGGTCGCCAGGAAGTTGTTGCCCAGGCCGAAACCCGTCTCCAGCACCGTGAAGCGCGGTTTCCCCTGCCAGCGCTGCGGCAGCCCGTTGCCGTGCAGGAAGACATGGCGCGACTGCCCAAGCGCGCCGGCGCGCGTGTGGTAGACGTCGTTGAAATCCGGGGCGTGGGGCACGCCGTCGGTGTCGAACGCGATGTGGGCGGGCACGACGGGAGAGCGCTTCATGGCGGCGGGCGGGAGTCGGGCAAGAGAAGGGGATTCGGAAGGCGGAAACGACAAGGGGCACCGAAGTGCCCCTTGCTGCTCGCATGCGATGTGCGCGCGTGCGTGTCTGGAATCAGACGCGCTTGCGGTACTCGTGCGTGCGGGTGTCGATTTCGATCTTGTCGCCGTTTTCCACGAACAGGGGCACGGGGATTTCGAAGCCGGTGCCGACCAGGCGGGCGGGCTTCATGACCTTGCCGGAGGTGTCGCCCTTGACGGCGGGCTCGGTCTCGATCTCGCGCACGACGGTGGTGGGCAGCTCGACCGAGATGGCCTTGCCGTCATAGAACACCACTTCCACCACCATGTTGTCTTCCAGGTAGGAGATGGCGTCGCCCATGTTCTCGGCCTCGACCTCGAACTGGTTGTACTCGGTGTCCATGAACACATACATCGGATCGGCGAAGTACGTGTAGGTGCACTCCTTCTTGTCCAGGATGATCTGGTCCATCTTGTCGTCGGCCTTGAAGACGACTTCAGCCCCGCCGCCATTGAGCAGGTTCTTCATCTTGATGCGCACCGTGGCGGCACCGCGGCCGCCGCGGCTGTATTCGGTCTTGAGCACGACCATCGGGTCCTTGCCCTGCATGATCACGTTGCCGGCGCGGATTTCCTGAGCGAGTTTCATGGCGAGATTCCAAAAGAGAGTGGCTGCACGAATTGAACGCTCGGTGCTGCCTGATAGCGCGTCGCAGGCGCGCGTCGCACGGACGCGGCTCAACGCAAAGCCCGTGATTCTACCAACGCGCCGCCACGAACTCCTGTAGCCGGCCGGTCAAATCGTGCTGCTTTTCAAGGCTTTGCCGCCAGCGTGCGCAGGCGGCACGCCACGTGGCGTCGTCCGGCAGGGCGGCCGGCGGCTCGGCCAGGCGGTTCCAGGCGCGCCACAGCGCGCGCAATTCCAGGCTGAAAGCGGCGTTGCTGCCGGCCAGAAAGCGATCCAGGAAAGCGTCCAGCTTTTCGGCGTGCACGCCGTCGTCCTGCTCGTAGATCTGCCACACGAAGGGCACGGCGGCCCATTGGGCGCGGACGAAGGAATCCTCGCCGCGGACGAAGTTCAGGTCCGCGGCCCACAGCAGGTGGTCGTAGTCGCGCTGCGTGAGCCAGGGCAGGCGGTGCAGGCGCACGTTGGCGGGCAGGCCGGGCACGTCGGCCTGCGCCGCGCCGGGTGTGGCCAGCAGCAGCGTTGGGCGGCCGTCGGCCAGCCACGGCCACAGGGCGTCGAGGCGGCGGTAGCAGAAGAGGCTGACCACGCGTTCGTCCGGCTGCCAGCCGGTGCCTTGCGCGGCCAGCCAGGCGGCGCGGTCGAAGGCGGCGCGGCGTGCTTGCAAGTCGCGCTCGCGCAGCAGGCCGCCGGTGGCGGGGGTGAAGCCGGGGTAGAAGAAGAACTTCACCAGGCCCGCGCCGGGGCCGGAGAACTGCGGCGACTGCAGGCCGTGCGAGCGCTCCACGTAGCGCTCGGCGCTGAGGTATTCGAGGTTGATCCACGCGGGCGGCTTGGGGCTGGCGGCCATGCGCGCGACGAAGCCCGCCGGCGGGTCGCAGCCGAACAGCTCCACGACGACGTCGCCGGGCTCGGGGAAGTCGCCTTCGTCGCGCCAGGGCAGCACCTGCACGCGGGCATTGCCTTGCGGCGCCATCCAGGCCAGGGCCGAGGCGTCGTCCACCCACAGCCGCGCGCGCTCGCCGCGAGCCGATAAATCCGTGGCCAGTCGCCAGGCCACACCGAGGTCACCGTGGTTGTCGATCACGCGGCAGAACAGGTCCCACAACATGGCGCGATTATCCGAAGCGTCAGAATCACGCCCTCCATGACCCAGTCCTTATCTCCCGAAGACGCTGCCGCGGCCGTGCAGGCCGCCGCCGCCGAGGAAGTTGTACATGCCGAGTCAGCCGCTGCCGCGGGCCGCGCCGCGCTGCTGGCCGAAGTGGCGCAGTTGCCCGCGCTGCCCGGCGTCTACCGCTACTTCGATGCGCACGGCGCCGTGCTCTACGTCGGCAAGGCCAAGAACCTCAAGCGGCGCGTCTCCAGCTATTTCCAGAAGGACCACGGCGGCACGCGCATCGGCGTGATGGTCAACCGCATCGCGCGCATGGAGACCACGGTGGTGCGCACCGAGGCCGAAGCGCTGCTGCTGGAAAACAACCTCATCAAGGCGCTCAACCCGCGGTTCAACATCCTGTTCCGCGACGACAAGAGCTATCCGTACCTGCAGCTCGTCTCGCACCGCTTCCCGCGCATGGCTTACTACCGCGGCGCGGTGGACAAGAAGCACCACTACTTCGGCCCCTACCCGAGCGCTTGGGCGGTGAAGGAGTCCATCCAGCTGCTGCAGAAGGTTTTCAGGTTGCGCACCTGCGAGGACACCGTCTTTGCCAACCGCAGCCGGCCTTGCCTGCTCTACCAGATCCGGCGCTGCACGGCGCCCTGCGTAGGCCTCATCAGCGACGCCGACTACACGAGCGACGTGCACAACGCCGAGCGCTTCCTGCGCGGCGAGCAGCAGGAGCTGCTGGACCAGTTGCAGCGGCGGATGATGGAGCACGCCGAGGCCTTCGAGTACGAGAAGGCGGCCGAGCTGCGCAACCAGATCCAGGCCCTGTCGCGCGTGCTGCAGCAGCAGTCGGTGGAGGAGAACAGCGCCTCGTCTGCCGGCAAGGACGTGGACGTGCTGGCCGTGAAGGTGCAAGGCGGCCGCGCCTGCGTGAACCTGGCCATGGTGCGCGGCGGGCGCCACCTGGGCGACCGCGCGCACTTCCCGACGCACGTGGAGGAGGGTGCCGTCCTCGGGGCGGTGGAAGACGAGAGCGACGACGTCGCCGCGCCCGTGCCGCCAGAGGTGCGCGTGCTGGAGGCCTTCATCGCCCAGCACTACCTGGACAGCGCCGTGCCGCCCTCGCTGGTGGTGAGCCACCCGGTGGACGCGGCGCTGATGGAGGCGCTGTCCGTGCACGCCGGCTTCAAGGTCAGCGCGCAGCACCAGCCGCGCGAGCAGCGCCGCGTGTGGCTGCAGATGGCGCAGACCGGCGCCGAGCTGGCGCTGGCGCGGCTGCTGGCGCAGGAAGGCTCGCAGAAGGCGCGCACCCTGGCGCTGGCCGAGTCGCTGGGCCTTGAGGTGCAGGATCTGGATACCTTGCGCATCGAGTGTTTCGACATCAGCCATACCGCTGGCGAAGCCACGCAGGCCAGCTGTGTGGTGTTCGAGAACCACCAGATGCAAAGCGCCCAGTACCGCCGGTTCAACATCACCGGCATCACGCCCGGCGACGACTACGCCGCCATGCGGCAGGTGCTCACGCGCCGCTACGGCAAGCTGGCCGAGGGCGTGGCCGCCGGCACGGCGCGCATGCCTGACGTGGTGCTGGTGGACGGCGGCCGCGGCCAGGTGAGCATGGCGCGTGAGGTGTTCGAGGAACTGGGGCTGGACCTGTCGCTCATCGCCGGCGTCGAGAAGGGCGAGGGGCGCAAGGTCGGCCTGGAAGAGCTGGTGTTTGCCGACGGCCGGCCCAAGGTGTACCTGGGCGCCGATTCCGCAGCGCTCATGCTGGTGGCGCAGATCCGCGACGAGGCGCACCGTTTTGCCATCACCGGCATGCGGGCCAAGCGCGCGAGTGTGCGCACCGGCGGCAGCCGGCTGGAGGACATCCCGGGCGTCGGCCCAAAGAAGCGGGCCCGGCTGCTGCAGCGCTTCGGCGGTGTGCGCGGCGTGGCCCAAGCCGCCGTCGACGAGCTCGCCAGCGTCGAAGGCATATCGAGAGACCTGGCGGAGGAGATTTACCGTGCGCTCCACTGAAGCCCCGCGCCCACTGCGCTGGTGGGCCCTGATCGCGACCGCCCTGGGATTGGGCGCCTGCACCCTGACCAAGCCGCTGCCGGATTCGACGGCCTCGTCCGCGCAGCCTGCGACCTCGCCGGCGCTGGAGCCCTCGACGGCGCGCGCGGTGGCCGCCCTGCCCAAACCGGCGCAGGCGGGCGACTGGACGTCCTATCGCATCCAGGCCGCCACGCGGCTGGTGGCGGCCAACCCGAGCATGTCCTACATGGGCGACGTGCCTGAGCCGCTGCTGGCCATTCCGGTGCTGGAGATCGAGCTCAACCGCGACGGCAGCGTGCGCAGGATCAACGTGCAGCGCGTGCCGCACCAGGCCAAGGACACGGTGCAGCTGGCCATTGACGCCGTGAACCGCGCCGCGCCCTTTGGCGACGTGTCGCACCTGCCGCGGCCGTGGAAATTCAGCGAAGTGTTCCTGTTCAACGACGACAGGCACTTCAAGCCGCGGACGCTGGATCAATGAGCGCCCCCGCCCGGCCGCTGCGAAGGGAACGTTCCGTCCCGCTCGGCGGGACCGCGCGCAGCGCGAGGGTGTACCCATGAGCGCGCGGCCGTCCGAAGAGCCCGGGTCTCGGACGGCCGGCGAGCCCTTGCGCAGCAGGCACAATGCCGGGATGTTTTTCAACCTGCCCACCCTGCTGACCTGGGCCCGCATCGTGGCCATACCGCTGATCGTGGCGGTGTACGAGCTGCCCATGCAGCACGCGACGCAAAACCTGGTGGCCACGGTGCTGTTCATCGTGTTCGCGCTCACCGATTGGGCCGACGGCTGGCTGGCGCGGCGGCTCAATCAAACGTCCTCCTTCGGCGCCTTCCTGGACCCGGTGGCGGACAAGTTCCTCGTTTGCGCCTCGCTGCTCATCCTGGTGCAACTGGACCGGGTGGACGCGCTGGTGGCGCTGGTCATCATCGGCCGCGAGATCGCCATCTCGGCGCTGCGCGAGTGGATGGCGCAGATCGGCGCCTCGCGCAGCGTGGCCGTGCACATGGTGGGCAAGCTCAAGACCACGGTGCAGATGGTGGCCATTCCCTTCCTGCTCTATGACGGGCGGCTGTTGGGCGTGGTCGATACGCACCTCTGGGGCACGGGCCTGATCTGGCTGGCCGCGGTGCTGACCATCTGGTCCATGGTGTATTACCTGCAGAAGGCGCTGCCCGAAATTCGCGCCCGCGCGCGTTGACCGCTTCGGCCCCGGCAGTGCCCGGCGCGACGCTGGTGCGCGCCATGCCCGCGGTGTTCGTGCTCATCTGGAGCACCGGCTTCATCGTGGCGCGCTACGGCATGCCGCATGCGCCGCCGCTGACCTTTCTCAGCTGGCGCTATGCGCTCTCGGTGCTGGCTTTCGGCTTGTGGATCGCGGCCACGCGGCCGGCCTTTCCGCGCAATGGCGCGCAGGTGCTGCACCTGGCCGCCACAGGCGTGCTCATGCACGCGGGTTACCTGGGCGGCGTGTGGGCCGCGGTGAAGGCCGGGGCGCCGGCCGGCACGGTGGCGCTGATCGTGGGCCTGCAGCCGGTGCTGACGGCGCTGTGGGTGTCGGCCAGCGGCCAGGAGGCGCGTGCCAGTGCCCGCCAGTGGCTCGGTTTGCTGCTTGGTCTGCTGGGCCTGCTGCTGGTGGTGTGGCGCAAGCTGGGCAGCGGGGAGATCACGCCCTTCAACTTCTTGCTGTGCCTGGGCGCGCTGCTGTGCATCACGGTAGGCACGCTGTACCAGAAACGCTTCGTGAAGCCGTGCGACGTGCGCACGGCCAGCCTGGTGCAGTTGAGCGCGGCCTTGGCCGTGTCGCTGCCGCTGGCGCTGCTGGAGCCCACGGGCATGCAATGGCATCCGGAGCTGATAGGCGCACTGGCCTGGTCGGTGCTGGCGCTGACGCTGGGCGCCAGCTCGCTGCTGTACCTGCTGATCCAGCGCGGCGCAGCCACGCGCGTGACCAGCCTGATGTACCTGGTGCCGCCGTGCACCGCGCTCCTGGCCTGGCTGCTGTTCCGCGAGCCGCTTGGGCCCACGGTGCTGGCGGGCATGGCGCTCACGGCGCTGGGCGTGAGCCTGGTGGTGCGCGGCGCGGCGCGCTGAGGCGGCTGCGCCGCCGTCAGCCTCAGTGCCTGGGCTGCGAGATGCGGCCGTTGAGCGTGAGGAAACCCTTGGCCGGCATCGTGCTGATGTCTTCGACGACTTCCAGCGTGCCGCTGCCCGTGGCGTAGGCGAAGCGGCCGGAACCCGAGGTGATGGTGAAGGTGCCGCTCATGACCAGCGGCCCGCCGTTCATGGGCTGGCTGGTGCCCTGGTAGCGGCCGATGAGCTGGTCGCCGTTGGCCGTGGTGATCATGAACTGGCGGCTGTTGAAGGCATAGGGCGGCAGGAAGTAGGGGCTGGTGGAGACCACGCAGTCCTGTGCCGAGAAGCTGAAGACGCCGATGGCCGAGCCCAGGCCCGTGCCGGAACTGGTGCCGGTGGCTGCGGCGCCGTAGGCCGGCGCCTCGCCCGCGCAGGGGTTGGTGGGCGTGGGGTCCAGCCACTCGGTGATGGTGGCCGTGGCCTTGAAGGGAATGGTCTTGGCGGCGTTGTCGGCCCAAGCCGATTGGGCCGAGCCGGCCAGGGCGGCGGCGCCCAGAGCGCAGGTCAGGGCATGGCGAAAAGTCATGGTGATCCCTCGAAGAATGGTTTTGTAACGAAAACGGGTTATGCCCCGCCCTTGAGACGGGCGGTAGGCGCCTGGGCGGGGGATTGTGTTTTGGCTGCCGATGCGGCTCGGGTCAGAAGTCCGCCTGCAGCGACACGCGGAAGGTGCGCGGCGCCATGGGGTAGAGGTAGATGTGGCCGTACTGGTAGGGCGACTCGCGCCAGGCGCGGCGGTCGAAGGCGTTGTCCACGCCGGCGCGCCAGGTGAGCGTGGTGGCGTCCACACGCTGGGTGTAGCGGGCGGCGAGGTCTACACGGGCCCAGCCGCCGATGCGCGGGCTGTCGGCCGCAGGTGTCAGGGTGCGGTCGCCTTCGTAGACCAGCCAGCCCTGCACGTTGAGCCCGGGCAGGGCGCCGACGTCGTGGCCGGCCATCAGGCGCAGGGTGCGAGAGGGGACGTTGGGCGGGCGCTGGCCGTTGCGGGCGGCGTCTGTGCTGTCCTCGTAGCGGGCTCGCAGCGCCATGGCGCCGGCTGCGAACTGCCAGGCGCCGGCGCGGCGCTCCAGTTGAGCTTCCAGGCCACGGTGGCGCTGGCTGCCGTCCACGAAGTACTCGCTGCCGGTGTCGGTGACCACGGGGCGGTTGATGTCAAAGGCTGCCAGCGTCCATTGCAGGTCGTAGGGCGTGCGGCCCTTGATGCCGATTTCGGTCTGGCGGCTCTTCTGCGCGGTGAGGGCCTGGCCGGCCTGTGCCCCGTAGCTGCTCTTGTTGGGCGTGATGTAGGACTCGATGCCCTGGCCCCAGCTCGCGTAGACCAAATGCTGCGGCGCGAAGGCGTAGCTCGCGGCGGCCCAGGGCGTGGTGAAGGACTGGCCGTAGTCGGTGGGCCGCGTGCCGTCGGTGCGCACGCTCTCGCGGTCCAGGCGGGTGTGGCGCAGGCCCAGCCAGGCGCTCCAGCGCTCGGTCAGCCGCATGGCGTCGCGCAGGTAGAGCTCGGTGGAGCGCTCGGTGCGGTTGGTATTGGGCGCGGTGCCCAGGTCCGCGGGCAGGGTGGGAATCACCAAGCTGCCGTCGTCCTTGCCGTAGCCGACCCAGACGCCATCGTCCAGGCGCGGCTGCAGGCGGCTCTTGAAGCGGGTGAAGAGCACGCCGGTGGTCAAGTCATGGCTGACGGGGCCGGTCTGCAGGCCGCCGGCAATGGCAAGGTCCAGTGCGTCGCTGCGGCGGCGTTCGTTGTCGCTCTTGAAGGCGTAGGTGTCGAAGCGGCCGTCACTGCAGTAGCGGTCGGCCCAGTACACGGTGGCCGATTCGGTGCAGCCGAAGGGGTAGGCGAGCCGGTCGTCCGTCCTGATGCGCTGCGTCACGGCGTGGGCCGTGGCCTTCCAGCCGCCTTCGAGTTTTTGCGTCAGGCGCACGGAGGCGGTGTTGTCGTTGAACACCACCGGCTGCGACCAGGGCTGGTTGTTGAGGTTGGTGCGCGGGTCCACGTCGTGGGCGTTGGGCAGCACGTCGCCGCGCATGCTGAAGCCCGGCACGCTGGGCTGCGACTGGCGGCTGTGTTCCACCTCGACTTCCAGCAGCGTGTCGCGGGTGAGCTTCACGTCGCCGGCCAGGGCCAGCAGTTGGCGCTCGCCGCGCAGGTCGCGGGTTTGCGGGCGCAGCCGCTCGGCGGCGGCGTTCAGGCGCAGGCCGTAGCGCTCGTCCTCGCCGAAGCGCTGCGACAGGTCCACCGCCGCGCCCACGGTGCCGTTCTCGCGCCAGCCCAGGGTGGCGCTGCGCACGGTGCGGTCCGGCCGCTTGACGGTGTAGTTCACCAGCCCGCCGGGCGCGCTGGTGCCGGCCTGGATGCCGCTGGTGCCCTTGAGCAGCTCGACGCTGGCCTTGTTCTCCAGGCCGATGACGGTTTCGCCGCTGATGGGCAGGCCGTCGCGGCGGTAGTTGAAGCGGTTGTCCAACACATAGCCGCGCGCGCTGAGGTTGCCGTAGTAGCCCTCGGCGTTGTAGGCGTCGGAGAACGAGGCGTCCAGCCGCGTGAGGTCGCGCAGGTCTCGTGCACCGGTGTCGCGCAGTTGCGTTTCGCCGAGCACGCGGGCGCTGATGGGCGTGGACGACAGCGGCTGCTCGCCGAAGCCGCTGACGGCGGGCGCCGGGGTGCGGCCGGTGACGGTGATGGTGGTGGTCGTGGCCGGCGCCGTGTCTGCGGCAGCGGTTGCGGCATCAACCGCCGGGGCGGCGGGCGCGGCGGCCTGCTGGGCCGCTGCCGGCAGCGACAGGGCGAGGGCGGCCGCGGTGGCCAGGGGGGCGGGCGCGAACAGGGCGCGCGGGTGGGTGCGGTGGGCCATGGCAGGTACTGCAGTGCCGCGACAGGTGAGCGCGGCTGCCGCGCAGGACGTGCGGCCACCGGTGCTTCCCTGCGCGAGGATGATCTCAATCAGGTTCAAGGGGACTCTCTCAGCCGGACACAGCGTGTCCGGCACCCCCAGCGGAAAGCGTGAATTATCCGCGCCCGCGCTCCATCGCCTGTGGCTTGGCGGCCACGTCCGGCCCCGCCCCCGATAAAGAAAAAGGCCCGCTGGGCGGGCCTTTCCTGGAGACGGGCGGGTCGGACCCGGCTCGGCGTGCTCAGTCGAACACCGGCGTTTCCACGCCCAGCACCTTGTGCAGCTTGGGGCTGGTGGTGGTGTACTGCAGGTGCACCTTCTTCTCGGGGAAGATGTAGGGCACGGCGCCGAAGGCGGCCAGCGCGGCTTCGTGGAAGCCCGACAGGATGAGCTTCTTCTTGCCGGGGTAGGTGTTGACGTCGCCGACGGCGAAGATGCCGGGCACGTTGGTCTGGAACTTCTCGGTGTCCACGACGATTTGCTTGCGCTCCAGGGCCAGGCCCCAGTCGGCGATGGGGCCGAGCTTGGGCGACAGGCCGAAGAAGACCAGCAGCATGTCCATGGGCACCACGCGGGTGACGCCATCGCCGCCCGTGACCTTCACGCCGGTGAGGGTCTGGCCGTCGGCGCTGGTGTCGATGCCCGTGATCTGGCCGACGATGAACTGCATTTCGTACTCGTCGCACAGCTCCTTCATCTTGGCCACCGAGGCGGGCGCGGCGCGGAAGCCGTCGCGGCGGTGGATCAGGATGACGCTCTCGGCCTTGTTGGGGCCTTCCTGCGCGAAGTTCAGCGACCAGTCCAGCGCGGAGTCGCCACCGCCCACGATCACCAGGTTCTTGCCGGCGAATTGGGCGGGGTTCTTGACGCGGTAGAAGACCTGCTTGTCGTTGAACGCGTCCAGGCCCTCGACCTTGAGCATGCGCGGCTGGAAGGAGCCCACGCCGCCGGCGATGAACACCGTCTTGGTCAGGAACTGCGTGCCCTTGCTCGTCTCGACGAAGAAGCGGCCGTCTTCCTGCTTTTCCACGCGGGTGACTTCCTGGCCCAGGTGGAAGGTCGCGCCGAAGGGCTCGATCTGCTTGAGCAGGTTGTCGGTGAGCTCCTTGCCGGTGCACATGGGCACGGCCGGGATGTCGTAGATGGGCTTGTCGGGATAGAGCTCGATGCACTGGCCGCCGGGGTAGGCCAGCGAGTCAATGATGTGGCACTTGATCTCCAGCAGGCCCAGCTCGAAGACCTGGAACAGGCCGCAGGGGCCGGCGCCGACGATGATGGCGTCGGTCTCGATCACGCCCTGCGCTTGCGCCGCCACGGCGGCTTCTTGGTTCACTTGCGATTCCATGGTCGTCTGGATTACTTCTTCAGTTCCGGCAGCTTGCCCGTGCGGTTCTTCCACTCCTCGGCATCAGGCAGCGCTTCCTTGCGCTTGGTGATGCTGGGCCATTTCTTGGACAGCTCGGCGTTCAGGGCGATGAACTGCTGCTGGTCGGCGGGCACGTCCTCTTCGGGGAGGATGGCGTTGACCGGGCACTCGGGGATGCAGACCGCGCAATCGATGCACTCGTCAGGATCGATCGTCAGAAAGTTGGGGCCTTCCCGGAAGCAGTCCACGGGGCAGACATCGACGCAGTCGGTGTACTTGCAGCGGATGCACGATTCGGTGACGACGTGGGTCATGACTTTTGAGTAGTGGGGTTGATCGCGTGGGGCCCAGTGGTCGGCCGTGGCGATAGACGAAAAACAGTGATTTTAAGCCCTGGGGGTTTCCACTGAAACCTGAGATACATCAAGCGGGCTCTCGGTCGTGGCCTCCGCGGCATCCAAAGTGCCGGCGCCGGCGCCCACGATGACCACCGTGGGCCGCCCCGCATGCTGCGCGGCGGCTTCGCCCAGGGTCTGGACGCTGTGCAGGCTGGTGCGCTGCCCGGCGGTGCCGGCGGCCGAGACCACGCTCACGTGCTCGGTGGCCGGCCAGCCGGCGGCCAGCAGGCGGTGCGACAGCTCCGGCAGCGCGTGGCCGGCCATGTAGAACACTTCCGTGTCGGCGCTGCGGCTGGCGCGCAGCGTGCCCGCGCGCGTCATGGCCGTGCTCAGGCTCACGTTGCGCCCGCGTCCGCGGCGCGTGAGCGGGCGCTGCGTGGCGGCGGCGGCGGCCAGGGCCGCCGTGACGCCGGGGACGACCTCGCACTCGATGCCGGCGGCCTGCAGCGCCAGCAGCTCCTCTTCCAGCCGTCCGAAGATGCTGGGGTCGCCGCCCTTGAGCCGCGCCACGAGGGCGTGCTGTTGCGCCTGCTCCACCAGCAGCGTGTTGATGCGCGCCTGGCCCATGCTGTCGCGGTAGCCGCGCTTGCCCACGTCCAGCCACTGCGCGTGCGGTGCGAGCTCGCGCAGCGCCGGATCGGTGAGCGCGTCGAACAGCACCACCTGTGCCGCGGCCAGCCGTTGCGCGCCGCGCACGGTGATGAGGTCCGCCGCCCCGGGGCCGGCGCCGATGAAGACCACGCGGCCCATCTTGACTTCAGCTTTCCTTCAGGCCGGCAAGGCGCTTTGCTTGACGTGCAGGCCGCATTCCTTGGCCGACTCGTCCTCCCACCACCAGCGGCCGGCGCGGAAGGGCTCGCCCAACGAAATGGCGCGCGTGCAGGGCGCGCAGCCGATGCTGGGGAAGAACTGGTCGTGCAGCGCGTTGTAGGGCACGTCGTGCAGCTTGATGTAGTGCCACACGTCGCCCCAGGTCCAGTCGGCCAGCGGGTTGAACTTGATTCGACCTTTGTCGTCCTGGTCCTCGAAGGGCACCGCGCCGCGGTTGTCGGACTGCTCGCGGCGCATGCCGGTGACCCAGGCATCGCGGCTGGCCAGCATGCGCGACAGCGGCTCGAGCTTGCGCACGCCGCAGCAGCCCTTGCGCAGCGGCACGCTCTCGTACATGGCGCGCTCGCCGTTGCGGGCGACGAACTCGATGACCGCTTCCTGCACCGGGCGGTAGACCTCCACCTCGATGCCGTAGCGCGCCTTGATGAGCGGCAGCACGGCCAGCGTCTCGGCGTGGAGCACGCCGGTGTCCAGCGTGCCCAGGGCGATGGGCAACTGGTGGCGGGCGATGAGGTCCGTGAGGACCATGTCCTCGGCGCCGAGGCTGTTGGCCAGGACGACGCGGCCGGCAAAGCGCTCGGCGGCGTCGCGCAGCAGGTCCAGGGCGCGCGCGACCTTGTTGTCGAAGTCGGCGCTTGGGCGGGCGTTGAGTTCGATGGCGCTCATGGCGGTATCAGCTCCGTGAGTAAGGCTGCGGGTCGTGGCGGGCGAAGACCGGTTGCGGATGCACCGTGTCGCCCTGGTAGTGGCCGCCGAAGAAGCCCAGCGCGCGGCGCGCGGACTCCAGCTTCTGGTCGGCGCGCAGCACCACGGCGTCAAAGCCGGTGCGCTGCAGCAACTGCATCATGTCCACCAGCACTTCGCCGGTGGCGCGGATCTCGCCCTTGAAACCGTAGCGCACGCGCAGCAGCCGGGCTTGCGAGTAGGCGCGGCCGTCCACCCACTTGGGGAACGTGAGCGCCACCAGCGACAGGCGGGGCAGGTCCTCGGCCAGGGCTTCGACGTCGGCGTCGTTGGGCAGCATCACGCCCACGGCCACGCCCTGCGGCCACTCGCCGCGCACGGCGTGCCACTGCTCCAGCGTCAGGAGCCGGTGCGGGGCGGGGCTGGGGTGCACCTGCGGGCCGTCCTCGCCGCTCACCTGCTGCCAGCGGTCCTGATGGGGGTCGATGAACTTCATGGCTTGAAACTCGTTTCTTCTGGGCAGGGGTCTATCAGGCGGGCTGCGCTTCGCGCACGGCGGTGGCGGTGCGCACGGCGTCGGCGGCGGTCTTGAACGGGGACAGCCCCACGCGGCGCACGGTGTCGATGAAGCGCTCGCCTTCGGCGCGCTCGGCGCGGTAGGTGTCGATGACGGCTTCGATGACGTCGGCCACCTCGTCGGCCGCGAAGGACGGGCCGATGACCTTGCCGGCCTGGGTCTTGCCCGACAGCGTGGAGCCGTCGGAGCCGCCCAGCGTGACCTGGTACCACTCGCTGCCGTCCTTGTCCACGCCGAGGATGCCGATGTGGCCGCTGTGGTGGTGGCCGCAGGAGTTGATGCAGCCGGACATGTGCAGGTCGATGTCGCCGATGTCCCAGAGCTCGTCGAGGTCCTGGAAGCGCTCGGTGATGGCCTCGGCGATGGGCAGCGAGCGTGCGTTGGCCAGGGCGCAGAAGTCGCCGCCCGGGCAGGCGATCATGTCGGTGAGCAGGCCGATGTTGGGCGAGGCGAAGCCCGCGTCCTTGGCGGCGTGCCACACGGCGTAGAGGTCGGCCTCGCGCACCCAGGGCAGCAACAGGTTCTGGTCGTGCGTCACGCGCAGCTCGCCCAGCGAGTAGCGGTCGGCCATGGTGGCGGCCGCTTCCATCTGGTTCGAGGTGGCGTCGCCGGGGGGCAGGCCCAGGCGCTTGAGCGACAGCGTCACGGCGCGGTAGCCGCTGACCTTGTGGCCGTGCACGTTGCGCTCCAGCCAGCGGGTGAAGGCCTGCTGCTGGTCGCCGTGGCGCGCGGGCTGGAAGCCGCTGGGGGCGGGGCGCACGCCGGCGGGCAGCGTGAAGTGGGCCGAGACGCGCTCCAGCTCGCGCAGCGGGATCAGGTGAGCGGCGCCTTCGGCGTCGCTTTCCAGGATCTGGCGGAACTCGGCGTTGACGGCGTCGAAGAACTTCTGGCCTTCGGCCTTCACCAGGATCTTGATGCGGGCCTTGTAGAGGTTGTCGCGGCGGCCGTAGCGGTTGTAGACGCGCACGATGGCCTCGATGTAGACGAGGATCTGCTGCCAGGGCACGAAGGCGTTGATCTCCACGCCCACCACCGGCGTGCGGCCCATGCCGCCGCCCACGAAGACCTTGAAGCCGACTTCGCCGGCCTCGTTCTTCACCAGGTGCAGGCCGATGTCATGCCACTGGATGGCGGCGCGGTCTTCGGCGGCGCCGGTGATGGCGATCTTGAACTTGCGCGGCAGGAAGGCGAATTCGGGGTGCAGCGTGCTCCACTGGCGCAGCACCTCGGCGTAGGGGCGCGGGTCCACGGCCTCGTCCGGGGCGATGCCGGCCAGCGCGTCGCTGGTGATGTTGCGGATGCAATTGCCGCTGGTCTGGATGCCGTGCATGTCCACTTCGGCCAGCAGCTCCATCACGTCGGCCGACTGGTGCAGCGGAATCCAGTTGTATTGCAGGTTCTGGCGCGTGGTGAAGTGGCCGTAGTCGCGGTCGTACTCGCGGGCGATGCGGGCGAGCTGGCGCAGCTGGCGGCTGCTCAATTCGCCGTAGGGCACGGCCACGCGCAGCATGGGGGCGTGGCGCTGGATGTACCAGCCGTTCTGAAGGCGCAGGGGGCGGAATTCGTCGTCGCCAAGCTCGCCGCGCAGGTTGCGCTCGAGCTGGTCGCGGAACTGCGCGGCGCGGGCGCGCACGAACTGGCGGTCGAAGTCGGTGTACTTGTACATGTCAGTTAATCACTTTCAGTCCGGCGGTCACCAGCGACACGCACAGCAGTGCGCGCACCAGTTTGTCGGGCAGGGCGCGGGTGAGCTTGGCGCCGAGCCAGATGCCCGGCAGGGAGCCGACCAGCAGGCTGGCCAGCAGGCCCCACTCGACGTGTCCGAGCGAGGCGTGGCCTATGCCGGCCACCAGCGTCAACGGAACGGCGTGGGCGATGTCGGTGCCGACCAGCCGTTGCGTGGGGACGCGAGGATACAGGAGCAGGATCAGCGTCGCGCCTATGGCGCCGGCGCCGATGGAGCTCAGCGACACCAGCACGCCCAGCAGCGCGCCGGCGGCCACGGTGAGCGTGGGCTTGACGGTTTCGGGCAGCCACTTCTCCAGCTTCAGGCCCACCTGCAGCCACACCTTGCGGTAGGCCACGGTCACGGCCGTGAGCAGCAGCGCGATGCCCAGCGAGAAGGTCAGCGTGCTGGCCCAGCCCTTGGTGATGCCGGTGAAATGCATCAGCACGATGGTGGCGATGGCCGCCGGCACGCTGCCGGTGAGCAGCCGCAGCAGGATTTGCTTGTCCACGTGGCCCATGCGCCAGTGCGCGAGCGAGCCGCCGGACTTGGTGATGGCGGCAAACCACAGGTCCGTGCCGATGGCCACGGCCGGGTTGAGCTTGAACACGCCGATGAGCAATGGCGTCATGAGCGAGCCGCCGCCCACGCCCGTGAGGCCGACGATCAGCCCCACGCCCAGGCCGCCCAACACCGCCACCAAGTCCATCCGTGTTTCCCGCTATTTGTTTGGATTGCGCGAAGTCAATACCTCACGCTGGGTCGTGACTGTAAGTTGCACGCTTATATTCAAGAACTACAGAAAAGTTCTTTGCTTATGGCCTGCATAAGCTAAGAAGCTTTCCAAGCTTGAGGCGTGACCGAGTGGACAAGGCGTTTGGCGGGGGTTTTCTAGAATGGACGCCATGTCGAACCGCCCCTTACTGCGGCGCCGGAGCCTGCTTTCCGTGCTGCCGCTGCTGGCGCTGGCCGCGTGCCAGACCGTGCCGCCCACCGTCTCAACGACCGTTTCCACGCCCGTGGTGCCTGTGCCGGTGCCCGTCAAGCCGGTGGTGCCGCGCGACCCGCCACGCATCGGCCTGGCGCTGGGCGGCGGCGCGGCGCGGGGCTTCGCGCACATCGGCGTGATCCAGGTGCTGGAGGAGGCGGGCATCAAGCCCAGCCTGGTGGTCGGTACTTCGGCAGGCAGCCTGGTGGCGGCGCTCTACGCCAGCGGGCTCAACGGGAAACAGTTGGGCGACCTGGCGGTGGCGATGGACGAATCCGCCATCACCGACTGGGCCTACCCGGGCCGCGGCTTGCTGCGCGGCGAGGCGCTGGCGCGCTACGTGCGCGATCACACGGGCGCCAAGGCGATAGAGCAGATGAAGCTGCCGCTGGGCATCGTCGCCACCGACCTGGACAGCGGCGCGCCCATCCTGTTCCAGCGCGGCGACACGGCCACCGCCGTGCGCGCCTCCAGCGCCGTGCCGGCCGTGTTCCAGCCCGTGCGCATAGGCAACCGCGAGTACGTGGACGGCGGGCTGGTGTCGCCCGTGCCGGTGCGCTTTGCGCGGCAGATGGGGGCGGAGCTGGTGGTCGCCGTGGACATCACCAGCCCGCCGGAAGGCCAGCCCACGGGCGACGCCATGCGCATGCTGCTGCAGACCTTTTCCATCATGGGCCGCAGCATCAACAGCTTCGAATTGAAGGACGCCGACCTCGTGCTGCGCCCCCGGCTGGACGGCGTGAGCAGCGCCGACTTCACCGCCCGCAAGCGCGCCATCCAGGCCGGCCGCGACGCCGCGCTGGCCTTGCTGCCGCAACTCAAGCAGCGGGTGGCGATGGCGAGCCAGTGACCCGCCTTGGGAGCGCTTTCGGGGCGTGTTTGGGCTTTTTCAGCGCCCCCAAAAAGAAACGCCCGGCGGGCGCCGGGCGGAAGGTACCCTGAAACCACTTTCCCCAGGTACCGAGGAGACAACCTTTCGCGGCGGCATCGAAACCGCCTCGTCAGCCGCACTGGCGTGCGGCCGCGTATTCAAGGTTGACCAAGCGGTGGATGCTCAGGCGGCGCGCTTGGCGGCCTTGGCGGCCACGGTCTGCGTGGCCTTCACGGCGTTGGTGGTCATGGCTTGGAAGTTGGACTCGGCCACTTCGGCGGCTTGCTTGGCAGCCTTTTGCACGCTTTCGTAGGCGTTGCTGGCGGCGGCCACGGCGGACTTCACCAGGGCCACGGCGTTCTCGGAGCCGGCCGGGGCGTTCTTGACGGCGGTGTCCACGAAGGCGGTGACGTTCTTCTGCACGTCGGCCAGCTGGGCTTCCACGACCTTGCTCACTTCGGCGTTGGTGGCGGCGGCGATGTCATAGACCTGGCGGCCGTAGGCCACGGCCTTCTCGGTGGCGGGCTGCAGCAGGCCGGCTTGCAGGGACAGCAGCTCTTGCGCGTCCTTCACCGACAGGGCGGCCTTGGCGTTGTCAGCGGCTTCGGCCAGCGCGGCCTTGGTCACTTGCAGGTTCAGTTCGACAACTTTTTCCACGCCTTCGAAAGCCTTGGCAGCCAGACCGAAGGCGGTCTCGACGTTGGCCTTTTGCGTAGCGATCAGTTGTTCGGTGTTCAGCATTTGCGGTCTCCGGTTTCAGGGGTGAAGAGGCTTTGAAAGCTTTTGCTGCAGTGCAGCATGAGTGCAAGTATAGGGGCGCCGCACAGGGGTGCAAGCATTTTTTGCTGCACCGCAGCAAGGATCATGGCTTTTTCGCCACGCGGGGCTTGCCGGCTCCAGAGGTGGCCGGGCAGGCACGCTGGCCACAATGGCCGCATGCAAGCTTTCTATGCCGACCAGTTCGTCCTGCCCCTGCCTGAGGGGCACCGCTTCCCGATGGCCAAGTACGCGATGCTGCGCGAGCGCCTGCTTGGCGAGCCCGGCATCCGGCTGGCACCCGCTCCCGCCGCGAGCGACGGCGAGCTGGCCCTGGCCCACGAGCCGCGCTACGTGACGGCCGTGGCCGAGGGCTCGCTCGGCCCGGCCGAGCAGCGCGAGATCGGCTTTCCGTGGTCGCCGGCCATGGCCGAGAGGGCGCGGCGCTCGGTGGGCGCCACCATCGCCGCGGCGCGCGCCGCGCTGCGCGAGGGCGTGGCCGCCAACTTGGCCGGCGGCACCCACCACGCCTACGCGCACAAGGGCAGTGGCTACTGCGTGTTCAACGACGTGGCCGTCGCGGCGCGGCTCATGCAGGCCGAAACCTTCAGGCGCGAGCGCCGCCCGCTTCGCGTTGCCGTGATCGACCTCGACGTGCACCAGGGCAACGGCACGGCGGCCATCTTCCGCGGCGACGACTCGGTGTTCACGCTGTCCCTGCACGGCGCCCGCAATTTCCCCTTCCGCAAGGAAGCCAGCGACCTGGACGTGGAGCTGGAAGACGGCACCACCGACGAGCCTTATCTCGCCGCGCTGGACCAGGCGCTGGAAGCACTCTGGGCCCACCACGGCCCACAAGCGCCCGGCCTGGCCTTTTACCTGGCCGGCGCCGACCCCCACGAGAACGACAGGCTGGGCCGCCTGAAACTCACGGCCGAAGGCATGGCCGAGCGCGACCGCCGCGTGCTGCAGGCCTGCCGCGAGCGCGGCGTGCCCGTGGCGCTGAGCATGGCCGGCGGCTACGGCAAGGACCTGGCGCGCATGGTGGACGTGCAGTTCCGAACCCTGCAACTGGCCCAGCAGAGTTGGGCGGCGTGGCAGCGGCAGGGCTGGTGGACGGGGCAGGGCTCCACGGCGGCCTGAGCGCGGCACGCCGCGCAAGGCCGCTGGGAGCGGTTGTCGGACGTCCCTAGAATCCCGCCTCCCCAGCCGACCTCGGCCGCTCCCGCGCAGGGCGCGGCCCAAAGCAGTTCCGGATGTCCATCTCCCTCGTCCCCACCGCCCGGCGGGCCGCCTGCGCCGCGTCCCTGTTCCTGCCGCTGCTGGCGCGCGCTTCTGAAATCGACGGCGCCGGCCTCTCCGCCTGGTGGGCGCTGCCCTTCGCGGGGATGCTGCTGTCCATCGCGCTGCTGCCGCTGCTCATCCCGCACGTGTGGCACCACCACTTCGGCAAGATCGCGCTGGGTTGGGCGCTGGCCTTCATCGCGCCCTTTGCCGCGGTGTTCGGCCTGGGCGCGGCGGGCGCCGCCTTCATGCACACGCTGCTGGGCGAATACCTGCCGTTCGTCATCCTGCTGACGGCGCTGTTCACCACCGCGGGCGGCATCTACGTGCGCGGCAACCTGCACGGCAGCCCGTCCACCAACTGCACGCTCATGGCCGTGGGGGCGGTGCTGGCCAGCGTGATGGGCACCACGGGCGCTTCCATGCTCATGGTCCGCCCGCTCATACGCGCCAACGACAACCGCAAGCACACGGCGCACGTGGTGGTGTTCTTCATCTTCATCGTCAGCAACGCCGGCGGCTCGCTCACGCCGCTGGGCGACCCGCCGCTGTTCCTCGGCTTCCTCCAAGGCGTCGAGTTCGGCTGGACCTTCAAGCACCTGCTGCCCGAGACGCTGTTCCTGGTGGGGGCGCTGCTGGCGATCTTTTTCGTGCTGGACGGCTGGTACTACCGCCGCGAAGGCGTGCTGCCGCAGGACCCGACGCCGGACACGCAAAAGCTCGGCCTGCTGGGCGCCATCAACCTCCTGCTGCTCGGCGCCGTGGTGGCGCTGGTGCTCATGAGCGGCCTGTGGAAGCCGGGCCTCGCCTGGGACGTGGCCGGCACCGAGGTGGAGCTGCAGTCGCTGGTGCGCGACCTGGGGCTGATCGCCGTCACCGTGCTCTCCATGGTGCTCACCCCCGCCACGGCGCGCCTGGCGAACCAGTTTTCCTGGGCGCCCATGCAGGAAGTCGCCAAGCTCTTCGCGGCGATCTTTTTGACCATGCTGCCCGTGCTGGCCATGCTCAAGGCCGGGGCGGCGGGGCCGTTCTCGGCGGTGGTGAATGCCGTGACCGGCCCGGACGGGCAGCCGCTGCCCTGGGCCTACTTCTGGTTCAGCGGGCTGCTCAGCAGCTTCCTGGACAACGCGCCCACTTATTTGGTGTTCTTCAACCTGGCCGGCGGCGACCCGCAGGTGCTCATGACCGTGCTGGCGCCCACGCTGGCGGCCGTTTCGGCCGGCTCGGTCTACATGGGCGCCAACAGCTACATCGGCAACGCGCCCAACTTCATGGTCAAGGCCATCGCCGAGGACCGCGGCATCCGCATGCCCAGCTTCTTCGGCTACATGCTGTGGTCCGGCGCCGTGCTGCTGCCGCTGTTCGCGGTGATGACTTTCATCTGGTTCCGCTGAAGCCCCCCCAGGAATCCCAGGTTTCCAACCCCTCAAGGAGACAAGCACATGGCCGACAAACCCGCCGTGCTGGTGGCGCGCAAGGTCTTCCCCGAAGTCATCGAGCGCCTGGCGCAGCACTTCGAGGTGGAGGACAACCCCGAGGACCACATCCACACCCCCGCGGAGCTGGCGCAGCGGCTGCAGGGCAAGGTGGGCGCCTTCATCACGCTGAGCGAGCGCATAGACGCCGCGCTGCTGGACGCGCAGCCGCAACTGCGCGCCGTGTGCAACATGGCCGTGGGCTACAACAACATCGACGTGGCCGCCTGCACCGCGCGCGGCGTGCTGGTGAGCAACACGCCGGACGTGCTCACGGAGACCACGGCCGACTTCGGCTTCGCGCTGATGATGGCCACGGCGCGGCGCATCACCGAGTCCGAGCGTTTTCTTCGCGAAGGCCGCTGGGACCGCTGGGCCTACGACATGTTTGCCGGCACCGACGTGCACGGCGCCACGCTGGGCATCCTGGGCATGGGCCGCATCGGCCAGGGCATTGCCCGCCGCGGCGCGCTGGGCTTCGGCATGAAGGTCGCGTACCACAACCGCAGCCGGCTGCCGGCCGACCAGGAAGGGCCGATCAACGCCCGCTGGGTGGACAAGGAAACGCTGCTGCGCGAGTCGGACCACCTCGTGGTCGTGGTGCCGTACTCGGCCGCGACGCACCACGCCATCGGCGCGGCGGAGCTGGCGCAAATGAAGCCGACCGCGACGCTGACCAACATCGCCCGCGGCGGCGTGGTGGACGACGCGGCGCTGGCGCAGGCGCTGGCCGAGGGCCGCATCGCCGCCGCGGGCCTGGACGTGTTCGAGGGCGAGCCCCAGGTGCACCCCGAGCTGCTGGCGCGGCGCAACGTGGTGCTCACGCCCCACATCGCCAGTGCCAGCGTCGCCACGCGGCGCGCCATGGCGGACCTGGCGGCCGACAACCTGATCGCCGCGCTCACGGGCGGCACGCCGCCGACGGCGGTGAATCCGCAGGTGTTGGGCGCCTGAAGGCGCGCGCAGGCGTCCCGGCAGGCCCCGTGAACCGCCCGGGAGGGCGCTGGGGCACCGCCGTTTTCGCCCGCCGCCCATGCGTAATCGCCACAAGCCCAGGGTAAGTGCCGCTTCCTAGACTCGCGTGCTTGATGCAACGAGGTCTGGACATGGGGCTGGGGATACAGCCGATACGGCGCCGGCTGCTGCTGGCCGGTTTGACTGCGGCGGCGCTGGCGCCGGTGGCGGCGCGGGCGCAGGGCAATGGCGGGACGGCGCGTCCCATCCGCCTGGTGGTGAGCGCCACCAGCGGCGGCGACGTGCTTGCGCGCCAGTTGGCCGTGCAGCTCGGCCAGCAGTTGGGCATGCCGGTGGTGGTGGAGCCGCGCGCGGGCGTGGTGGGCACGGAGTCGGTGGCGCGCGCCGCGCCGGACGGCCACACGCTGCTGCTGGCCCACACGGGCACGCTGGCGCTGCAGGCGGCCGCCGCCGGGCGTCCGGCCACGGCCAAGGGGGGCGACTTCGTGGCCTTGGGCGCCGTCGCCAGCCTGCCGCTGGTGCTGCTGGTGCCCGCGGCCAGCCCCATGCACAGCGTGGCGGACCTGCTGCTGCATGCCCGCTTCGGCTCGCAGCGCTTGGCCTACGCCTCCACGGGCACGGCCAGCGTGGGCCACCTGGCGGGCGAGCTGCTGCAGGAGAGCGCCGGCATGAAGCTGCAGCACGTGCCCTACAAGGGACAGGCGCAGGCGCTCACGGAACTGCTGTCGGCCCAAGTGGACTTGATGTTCAGCCCCTTGCCCGCGGCGCTGCCGCAAATAGAAGGCGGCAAGCTGCGCGCCCTGGCCGTGACGGGGGCGCGCCGCAGCGCGGTGCTGTCCTCCGTGCCCACCCTGGCCGAAGCCGGCGTGAAGGGCTACGACTGCGCGCCCATGTTCAGCGTGCTGGCCCCCCGCGCCACGCCGGCCGACGTCGCCGCGCCCCTGTCGGCCGCGCTGGCCAAGGTGATGGACAGCGCCCCGCTGCGCGACGCGCTGCGCCAGGAAGGCGCCGAAGCCGCACCTGCGTCAGGCGACGTGAATGTGCAGTTGCAGGCGGAGAGTGAGAAGTGGGGGAAGCTGTTGGCGAAGGCGGGGGTGCGGCCGGAGTAAAGCCCAGTGTATGAGAAATTCCGGATGGCACGAACTAATTTATTCAAGGCGCTACCGTCGACATAACCCAATTCTCAATTGGCGTAAATTTCGTCAGCTCTTTGAAGTTGATTGCTTAAAGCCGGATAAGCAGTCGCCAATTGCGCCCAAGTGACAAGGGCCATTTCCTTGAAATTGGTGCGAACATTGATAGGGTTGTATCTGGCGGAATGGATGCCCGCCAAGTGGACTTGACTGATGCCAAGTTTTTCGCTTTCGAGAAGAATGCTTTTTGCCTTCACCATGTTTTCTATTTGGTTCAATGAAAAGCATTGATGTGCTTTTGCTTCTATAAGCACCAGTGCGTCGTTTGAAAGCGTGAAAACCAGATCGAACGTCTGCTTCTCAAGCGGGGTGTAGCGATTGATAAATTTCTTATGCGCAAGGTCGCGCAGCATACAAACCTCATAACCGATGTCCTTGACTTTCACGCTCTCGGCAATGCCCAAGTGCGGGCGCAGCAGAGCCCAGAATGGTTCTGGTTCAAGAACCAGCGCGCCAAATAATACAGCCGTGAAATAGCGCTCCTCGCGCGTGTTGTCGCTCCACTTGGGGATGTTTGCCATGAACTTGTGTTGGTGAGTTTGTAGGTGTTTTGAATGGGCGGCGCCTGAATATCAAGGCGAATGCGAGGCCAGGTTTGCTAACGTCGAAGGCGCGATGATCCGATGCGCCGGCGTGACGAAAAACATGTAAACCCTGCCCAAGGCGTTGTGGACGCGTACCACGGTGGAAACGTAAACCACCGTGCGCCCGACTTCGTTTTTTCTGGCCATGGAGACTTTCACGTCCAGGTGTTTGTCCGTTTCCCCGAGGATGACTTCGTTCTCGTGGATTTCCAGCAATTTGAAGATGCCTGCCTGGTCGCCAATGCGGTAGGCGTGGCCTGGCCTGCTCCTATTAATTCCACTGAGTACGCCGACGTTTTTGAGCCCAAGCCGCGCCACGAATTTGTTGCGCAGGTTCATGAAGAAATCGATCCAGCCTGGCGTGCGGGATACAAGGTCTAGGTAAAGCTCCAGCGGGGTTCTGGAATCCGGCGGAAGGGTGAGGGCATAGCAGTCGTGGAAATAGGCGGAACACAGACTGGAGTGCAGGGCGCTGAACGTTGGGGTGTTGGTGGCTTGCGGTTTCATTTCTGGTGTTCTGCTGTGAAAAATATCAGTCGTTCACCGCGATTGAAAAGCATTGTTTGGGTAGCGGGGTAAGGTTATTGCTTTATTTTGGAGATGGACTGATCTTTCGTAACAGTCAATAGAACTGAAGTGTGGTGATGACCGTTAAATCCTTCAAAAAGTTGGCCGGATAAAGATATCGATTTTCCTAATTTGGGGCGTAGTGTGGCGTACTGCTTTATATCCAGCACCAGTTGTACTTCCTTGATGTCGTCGTGATCACTGCTCTCATCCTTCTCCTCGGCTTTGACGCAAACAGGAGATTGGAGCTTCAAATAATAGCCGGTTTCCGGTTGGTCGCCGTCCTTGATGCTTTCATAGTTTGGGGCGCCAGGGTAAGTTCTTCTTACCAATATGCCGGATAAGGCCACCACAACAGGCTCGTATCTCAGGCAATGTTGGGCTGCTGAAACATCGCGGCCTTGAGTCAAAACGCATGCTGCAAGCGCAGTGTAGAAAATTTTTTTCATTTTTGAAGCTGACTTGCCGTCACACTCTCCTGAAGAATAAGTAAATTAACGCTGCTCAATGAGAGAATTTTACTCTCTTGGGTGTGGGCTATTAAATCTTGGCTTCATTCGGAATATTGTTCATAATTTCGGCTGTCTTGATGATAAATTCTTTGCGACGTTCACCTAGATTGTTTTAATTTCTTGCGGCGGATGTGATTTCAGCCTGCCGAATCGACGTTCCCTGCCTTTTGCATCCACTTGGCCCTTTCCGTCAGGCGGCGCTGCCAGTCCGCAGCCAAGCCGGGAACCGCTGCGAGGGCGATCAATTCGTCAAGGGCAGGGCGATGCGACAACTGAATTTTCCAGAAATCATCAATTGAAAAGCTGCCGGGCTGGCGTTCCAGAAATTCGATTTTGTCCCCGGCGGACATAAAGCCGGGTTCCAGAATTCTGTAGTACCAGCCGGTAATATGCTCTTTGGCGACGAACATGGACATGCGATCGACGCCGAAGCGATGGTCGATTTTCCAGCACGGGCTGCGGGGTTGAGAGACCTGGGCCACGACGCTGCCGATGCGAAAAATATCGCCGATGTGGACGTTTTTCTCAGTCAAGCCATGGGTTGAAATATTCTCACCTATGCTGCCTAGGCAAAAATCCTTAGCGATGTCCGGATACTGGGCAGCGAAGCGTTGGTAATTTTCTGAGGCGTAATGGTGAACCGCCTTTTCAGGCCCGCCATGGACTCTTTTATCGGCGTGTTCGTCACCCGTGATGCCGTTGAGGGTAACGGCGACTTGGGAAAGAATTTGCTTCTTGAAAATGCCGCTTCGGTGCCCTTCCGGGCCAAGTATGCCTGTGCCGCCGGCAAACAGGGAATCAACAGTGGAGGAGAGGGCGGGTGTCATGGTTGAAGTTGTGATTGCGCTTGAACGGTATGGCGGCAGTGTAAACGGGCAAGCCTGCGTCAAGCGTGGCATGCTGAGTTGGATGTACATCAAGAAAATGTGTCCAGCACCGAACCAAAACACAGCAGAGCTGCGGCCATCATCAAGGCTGGTTTGACCAGGCTGCGCTTTTTTGGCGTGGGCCGGATTCCTTCAGGAAGGTCCGGCTTCCATATTGTTCAAGGGTAAAGTGCCCAATGATATTGACGAAATTCAGCCTGATGGGGGCTGGAAACACGATTAAAGGGATTGAGCCTCAAAGTCATAAAAAAGCCGGCTTTTCGGCCGGCTTTCATCGATCAAAGAAAGTGGTGGAGGTATTACCCCGCCATCCCCTGATGCCTCAACAACGCATCAATCTGCGGCTCCCGCCCCCGGAAAGCCTTGAAGCTCTCCATGGCCGGCCGGCTCCCGCCAGCCTCCAGAATTTCCCGCCGCAAGCGCCGCCCCGTTTCCGTATCGAAAACCCCGGCCTCCTCAAAAGCACTCCAGGCGTCGGCGCTCAATACTTCAGCCCACTTGTAGCTGTAATACCCCGCCGAATATCCACCGGCGAAGATGTGCGAGAAGGCGTGCTGGAAGCGGTTGAAGGCTGGCGGAATCAGCACGGCGACTTCCTCGCGCACTTCATCCAGCACCTTTTGAATGCGCCCAGGCGCGTCGGCTTCGGAGTGAATACGCATGTCGAACAGCGCGAATTCCACCTGCCGCAGCGTCGCCATGCCGCTCTGGAAATTCTTGGCGGCCATCATCTTGTCGAACAGGGCGCGGGGCAGGGGCTCGCCCGTGTCCACGTGCGCGGTCAGGCGCTGCACCACTTCCCATTCCCAGGCGAAGTTCTCCATGAACTGGCTGGGCAGCTCCACCGCGTCCCATTCCACGCCGGAGATGCCGGAAACACCCAGGTCCGCCACCTGCGTCAGCATGTGGTGCAGGCCGTGGCCGAATTCGTGGAAGAGGGTGTTCACGTCGTCGTGCGTCAGCAGCGCGGGCTTGTCGCCCACCGGCGGCGCGAAGTTGCACACCAGGTGCGCCACGGGCGTCTGCAAGCCACCCTCGGGGCGCTGCCAGCGGCCGCGCACGTCGTCCATCCAGGCGCCGGGGCGCTTGCCCTGGCGCGCATACGGGTCCAGGTAGAACTGGGCGATCAGCTCGCCGCCGCGTTCCACGCGGAAGAAGCGCACGTCGGGGTTCCACAGCGGCGCGGCGTCGGGGCGGATGGCCACCTCGAACAGCGTCTCGATGATGCGGAACAGGCCTTCCAGCACCTTGGGCTCGGTGAAGTACTGCTTCACCTCCTGGTCGCTGAAGGCGTAGCGGGCTTCCTTGAGCTTCTCACTGGCGAAGGCGACGTCCCAGGCCTGCAGGTCGGCCAGGCCCAGCTCCTTGGCGGCGAAGTCGCGCAGCTCCTGCAAATCCTTCTCGGCGAAGGGACGGGCGCGGCGGGCGAGGTCGCGCAGGAAGTCGACGACCTGCTGCGGGCTGTCGGCCATCTTGGGCACCAGGGACAGCTCGGCGAAGCTCTTGTAGCCCAGCAGCTCGGCTTCTTCCTGGCGCAGTTGCAGGATCTCCGTCATCAGCGCGCTGTTGTCGCGCTCGGCATCGCCCAGCTCGCTCGCGCGCGTGGCGTAGGCCGTGTAGAGCTCGCGGCGCGTCTCGCGGTGGGTGCCGTACTGCATCACCGGGAAGTAGCTCGGGAAATGCAGCGTGATCTTGTAGCCGTCCTTGCCTTCGGCCTGCGCGGCGGCGCGGGCGGCGGCCTTGCTGTCCGCGGGCACGCCGGCGAGCTGTTCCTCCGTGGCGTAGAGGGCGAACTTGTCGGTGGCGTCCAGCACGTGCTCGCTGTACTTCTGCGACAGCTCGGCGGCGCGCTCCTGGATCTGCGCAAAGCGCTCCTTGGCCGCGCCCTGCAGCTCGGCGCCGGAGAGCACGAAGTCGCGCATGGCGTTGGAGAGGGCCTTGCGCCGCGCCGGGTTGAGCTTCTCGGCGGCGGGGCTGGCGGCGATGGCCTTGTACTTGGCGTACAGGCGCTCGTCCGCGCCCAGGCGCGTATAGAACTCCGTGACCTTGGGCAGGTTCTCGTTGTAGGCCGCGCGCAGCTCCGGCGTGTCGGCCACGTGGTTCAGGTGGCCCACCGCGCCCCAGGAGCGGCCCAGGCGTTCGGTGGCCACGTCCAGCACGGCCGACATCGCGTCGTAGTCGGCCGCCACGTCCGGCCCCACCGCGCGCTCCAGCGCGGTGCCGGCCTGCGCCAGCAGCTCATCGACCGCCGGGCTCACGTGCTCGGGGCGTATGCGGTCGAAGGCCGGCAGCTCGGAGGAAGGGGTGTCGAGAAGCGGGTTGGTCATGGGCAGGTCAGGCGGTCTGTGAAACCGCTCAGGTGGTGGCGAAGGGGGTCAACACAACCCATCCAGGCCCAACGCGAACCGCCCGCCACGCGGGCCCAACCTGCTGCTCTCGACTGAAGTGCGGCGGATCAGGCTGCCGCGGCGGCGGCCACGCGCTCGGCGGCCTCGACGGTGTTGACCAGCAGCATTGTGATCGTCATCGGACCCACCCCACCCGGCACCGGGGTGATGGCGGAGGCGACTTCGCGCACGCCTTCGAAATCCACGTCGCCGCAGAGCTTGCCCTCGTCATTGCGGTTCATGCCCACGTCGATGACGACGGCGCCGGGCTTGACCATGTCGGCCGTCAGCACGTTGCGCTTGCCCACGGCGGCCACCACGATGTCGGCCTGCCGCGTGTGGTAGGCCAGGTCCGGCGTGCCGCTGTGGCACACGGTCACCGTGGCGTTGGCCTGCAGCAGCAGCATGGCCATGGGCTTGCCCACGATGTTGCTGCGGCCGATCACGACGGCGTGCTTGCCGCGCGGGTTGCAGCCGATGGCCTGCAGCATCTTCATGCAGCCGTAGGGCGTGCAGGGCTTGAAGCCTTCCTGGCCCACCATCAGCGCGCCGGCGCTGGCCACGTGAAAGCCGTCCACGTCCTTCACCGGGGAGATGGTCTCGATGACCTTGTGCGCGTCGATGTGCGCGGGCAGCGGGAGCTGCACCAGGATGCCGTGGATGGATGCGTCCTCATTCAAGGCGCGCACGCGGGCCAGCAGCTCCTGCTCGGTCATGCTGGCCGGGTACTGCTCCAGCACCGAGTGCAGCCCGGTGTCGTGGCAGGCCTTGACCTTGTTGCGCACGTAGACCTGCGAGGCCGGGTTGTCGCCCACCAGGATGACGGCCAGCCCCGGCGTGTGGCCGGCAGCGCTCAGCGCGGCGGCGCGCTGGGCCAGCTCGGTGCGGATCTGGCGGGAGAGGGCGACGCCGTCGATCAGCTGCGCGGTCATGGTGGGGAACTCCTGAAAAACGTGGTGAAGAAAGCAAAAAGGGCCGCTCAGCGCGGCCCCTGGGGATGTGGCGGCGCTTAGGCCGTCTTGCTGTGCGCGGCGCCGGCGCCCAGCGCGATCTTGAGCAGGTCGGCCACCGTGTTGGCGTTGAGCTTTTCCATGATGTTGGCGCGGTGCGCCTCCACCGTCTTGATGCTGATGCCCAGGTCGTCGGCGATCTGCTTGTTCAGCCGCCCGGCCACGATGCGCTCCAGCACCTGGCTCTCGCGCGTGGTCAGGCGCGACAGCAGCGCGTCGCGGCTGGCCTGCTCCTGGTGCTGGCTGAAGGTGCTGCGCGCCTGGTCGAGCATGCGCTCCACCAGCGACAGCAGCTCCTCTTCCTTGAAGGGCTTCTCGATGAAGTCCATCGCGCCCTTCTTCATGGTCGTCACGGCCATGGGCACGTCGCCGTGGCCGGTGACGAAGACCACGGGCAGCGGGCTGCGGCGCTCCAGCAAGCGGTCCTGCAACTCCAGGCCGCTCATGCCTTCCATGCGGATGTCGGCGATCAGGCAGGCCACTTCACGCGGGTCGAAGCGGGAGAGGAACGATTCCGCCGAGTCGAAGCACTTGACGCGGTAGTCCTTGCCCTCCAACAGCCACTGCAGCGAATCGCGCACCGCTTCGTCATCGTCCACGACGTACACGGTGCCTTTCTTGGGGATCAGGCTCATGGGCTGGTTGTCTCGGTCGTTGAGTTGGAATCAGCAGCGGGAGCCGCCGGCTCGATGCGGGCGCCCGGCTCCACCGGCAAGGTGAACGAAAAACGGCATCCCACGACTGCAGGCCCATTGTAAATGTTCTCCGCGCGCATCCGGCCGCGGTGCGACTCGATGATGGAGCGGCACAAGGACAGGCCGATGCCCAGCCCTTCGGCCTTGGTCGAGAAGAAGGCTTCGAACAGGCGCTTGAGCACTTCCTCCTTCATGCCCGGGCCCTTGTCGGTGACGCTGAACTCGATCACGCCGCCTTCCTCGGCCGTGTGCTTGGGCACCACGCGCAGCTCGATGTGGCGGCGCGCCGGCGCCAGCTTGGCCATGTCTATGGCCTCGGCGGCGTTCTTGAGCAGGTTGAGCACGACCTGCTCGATGAGGATGGGGTCCACCATCAGCGTGGGCAGCCGCTGCGCGACGTAGGTGTGTATCTGCACGTGGCGCCGGCGCAGCTCGATGCCGGCGAGGTCCACGGCGTCCTCCACGATGGCGCGCGCCTGCGCGGCCTGGCGCTGGGGCTCGCTCTTTTTCACGAAGGCGCGGATGCGGTGGATGATCTGCCCGGCGCGCTCGGCCTGGCGGGCGGTCTTCCTGAGCGCTGCGATCAGGTCCTCCTTGGCGATGGCGTCGGCCTCCACGCGCGAGACCATGCCGCTGCAGTAGTTGGCGATGGCCGTGAGCGGCTGGTTGAGCTCGTGCGCCACGGAGCTGGCCATCTCGCCCATGGTCACCAGGCGGCTGGTGACCTGCGCCTTCTCGGCCTGCAGCCGCTGCTGCTCCTCGGCCTGGTGGCGGGCGGTGATGTCGGTGGCGATGAGCATCTGCGCCAGGCGGCCGTCGGTCCACTGCAGGTAGCGCGAGCGCACGTCGAACCACTTCTGCAGCGACTCGATGTAGACCTCGCGCGGGTCGGAGCCGGCCTGCGTGAGCTCCTGCACGGGCAGGCCGCCGAAGGTGTCCACCACGTCCTCCACCGCACCCGGCTGCGGCGGCGAGCCCGCCAGCAGCGCGTGGCCGCGGGCGTCGGCGCCGAACCACAGGCGGTAGGAGCGGTTGGCGAAGAGCAGCTCGGCCTGCTCCACGGAGAGCACGGAGACGGCCGCGTCCAGCCCTTCCAGCACGGTGGTGAAGCGCTCGTGCGAGGCGGAGAGCTGGTCGCGGATGCGCTTGGCCTCGGTGATGTTGGTCATCGAGGTCATCCAGCCCGTCTGCTGGCCCTTGGGGTCGATCAGCGGGGAGACGTACATGCGCGCGTCGAACATCTGCCCGTCCTTGCGCATGACCTTCACTTCCACGCCGCCGGCGGGGCTGCGGCCCTGCAATTCCTGCCGCAGCAGCCGGGCGTTTTCGTCCAGCCTGTCGGGCGGCCAGTGCGGGTAGGGCGGGCGCCGGTCGATGAGCTCGGTTTCGGAGAAGCCGGTCATGGCGCAGAAGGCCGGGTTGACGTAGGTGATGCGCCCCTGCAGGTCCATGGCCCGCATGCCGGTGAGCATGGAGTTCTCCATGGCGCGGCGGAAATTGGTCTCCTGGATGAGGGCGTTCTGTATCTGCGTGCGCCGGCGCATGTGGCGCCAGGCGCCCAGCAGCATCCAGACGGTGAGCACGGACAGGGCCACCACCATCCAGAACAGCGTGTTGCTGATCAGGCCTATGGAGGTGCGCCAGCCCTGGCCGCGCAGCACCAGGCCCGTGCCCGCGGGCGTGAGCGGCACGTCGTGGACGATGGCCGCGCGCTTGGCGCTGCCGCTGCCGCCGGTGGTGGCCGGGCCGCCGCCGTTGCCCGCAAGCTCGTTGCCGGCCTCGTCGAGCACGGAGATGGCGTGGCGGCGCGTGACCTCGGCGGGCACCAGCAGCCGCTCCAGCGCCTGCACCGAGTACTCGGCCACGAGGGCGCCGACGAAGCCGTTGCGGTCTATGAGCGGCACGTAGACCTGGAACACCGGCACGCCGGCGGTGTTGCCGAACGCGCGCGAGTACACCGGCGCCTGCAGGTCGCGCGCGGTGCTGAAGGCCCTCTCGGGCTCGCTGCGGCGGCCTTCCATGGGCAGCGAGGGGTCGTCGCCGCCGTGGCGCACGGCGGTGTCCATCCCCGGCGACTGCCACTGGCCCTGCAATTGCCGGCGCGGCGTGAGCCACAGCAGTTGCGTCAATTCCGGGCGCTCGGCGGCAAAGCTGCGCGCCTGGCCTTCGAAGCCGCGGCTGTCCACGGTGCGCGTGGCCAGCTCGCGGGCAAGGCGCAGCAGTTGCTCCTGGCTGTCGATGAGCCTGAGCTGTATCTGCTGCTGCGCGATCTCGGTGTCGCGCTTGAGGGAGTCGGTCTCGCGCTCTATCTCTTCGTTGCGCAGGTACCAGAAGGCCGAGATGATGGCCGCGAGAAAAAGCAGCACGGACACCAGCGGGCCGACGGTGACGAAGCGGTCCTGGCGTGCAGGCGACTGGCTTCGCCACCAGTGGCCAAACAGGCGCCGGCGCACGGCCGGCGCGGGCCTGGGAGGAGAGGGCGGGGCAGACATCGGCCGAATTATCAAGGCCCTGGAGAGGGGTCCACCACGCTGTTTCATGGCGCAGCGCAGCATTGATTCCGCATTATGAAAATGCAACGCACTATTTGAAAAATAAAAGCCTTGTGCGACACTTCGCCACCCTTCAGCCAGACACCCCTAAAGAGGAGACCCCCATGTCGGCATTGCCTGAAAAGTTCGCCGGTGCAGCGGCGGCCAATGACCAGGACCCGCAGGAAACGCGCGAGTGGCTGGACGCCCTGTCCGCCGTGATCGAAAGCGAAGGCCGCGACCGCGGCCACTTCCTGCTGGAGCAGTTGCTGGAGCACGCGCGCCAGAACAGCATCGACATGCCCTTCTCGGCAACGACGGGCTACGTCAACACCATCGAGCCGCAGGAAGAAGAGCGCTGCCCGGGCAATCTCGAGATCGAGGAGCGCCTGCGCGCCTACATGCGCTGGAACGCCATGGCCATGGTCGTGCGCGCCAACCGCCACAACCCCGCCGACGGCGGCGACCTGGGCGGCCACATCTCCAGCTTCGCCTCGCTGGCGACCATGCTGGGTGCGGGCTTCAACCACTTCTGGCATGCCGCCACGCCCGAGCACGGCGGCGACCTGCTCTACATCCAGGGCCACTCGGCGCCCGGCATCTACGCCCGCGCCTACCTGGAAGGCCGCATCACCGAAGAGCAACTGCTGAACTTCCGCCAGGAAGTGGACGGCCAGGGCCTCTCCAGCTATCCGCACCCCAAGCTGATGCCGGAGTTCTGGCAGTTCCCCACGGTGTCCATGGGCCTGGGCCCCTTGATGGCCATCTACCAGGCGCGCTTCCTGAAGTACCTGCACGCCCGCGGCATCGCCGACACCTCCAAGCGCAAGGTCTGGGTGTTCCTGGGCGACGGCGAGATGGACGAGCCCGAGAGCCTGGGCGCCATCGGCCTGGCGGCCCGCGAGAAGCTGGACAACCTGATCTTCGTCGTCAACTGCAACCTGCAGCGCCTGGATGGCCCGGTGCGCGGCAACGGCAAGATCGTGCAGGAGCTCGAAGGCGAGTTCCGCGGCGCGGGCTGGAACGTGATCAAGCTGCTGTGGGGCGGCTACTGGGATCCGCTGCTGGCGCGCGACAAGGAAGGCATCCTCAAGAAGGTCATGATGGACACCCTGGACGGTGACTATCAGGCCATGAAGGCCAACGACGGCGCGTTCGTGCGCAAGAACTTCTTCGGCCGCCATCCCAAGCTGCTGGAGATGGTGTCCAAGATGAGCGACGAGGACATCTGGCGCCTGCAGCGCGGCGGCCACGACCCGCAAAAGGTGTTCGCCGCCTACCACCGCGCCGTCAACACGACGGGCCAGCCCACCGTGCTGCTGATCAAGACCGTCAAGGGCTACGGCATGGGCAAGATCGGCGAGGGCAAGAACACCGCGCACCAGACCAAGAAGATGGCCGAGGACGACATCCGGGCCATGCGCGACCGCTTCAACATCCCCATCCCCGACGACAAGCTGGCGGACGTGCCGTTCTACAAGCCCTCCGACGACATGCCGGAGATGAAGTACCTGCACGAGCGCCGCAAGGCCCTGGGCGGCTACCTGCCCGCGCGCCGTCCCAAGGCCGAAGAGCAGCTCACCGTGCCGCCGCTGGAGACCTTCAAGGCGGTGCTGGAGCCCACGGCCGAAGGCCGCGAGATCAGCACCACGCAGGCCTACGTGCGCTTCCTGACGCAACTGCTGCGCGACAAGGAAGTCGGCCCGCGCGCCGTGCCCATCCTGGTGGACGAGGCCCGCACCTTCGGCATGGAAGGCCTGTTCCGCCAGATCGGCATCTACAACCCCGCTGGCCAGCTGTACACCCCGGTCGATAAGGACCAGGTCATGTACTACAAGGAGGACAAGGGCGGCCAGATCCTGCAGGAAGGCATCAACGAGGCCGGCGGCATGGCCTCCTGGATCGCCGCGGCCACCTCGTATGCGACGAACAACCGCATCATGGTGCCGTTCTTCGTGTACTACTCGATGTTTGGTTTCCAGCGCATCGGTGACCTGGCCTGGGCGGCCGGCGACATGCAGGCGCGCGGCTTCCTGCTGGGCGGCACCTCCGGGCGCACCACGCTCAACGGCGAGGGCCTGCAGCACGAGGACGGCCACAGCCACATCCTGGCCGGCACCATCCCCAACTGCGTGAGCTACGACCCGACCTTCGCGCACGAAGTGGGCGTGATCCTGCACCACGGCCTGAAGCGCATGGTGGAGAAGCAGGACAACGTCTTCTACTACATCACGCTGCTCAACGAGAACTACCCCATGCCCGGCCTGAAGGCGGGCACGGAGGAGCAGATCATCAAGGGCATGTACCTGCTGGAAGAGGCGCCTGCCGAAGCCAAGGTCACCGTGAACCTGCTGGGCAGCGGCACCATCCTGCGCGAGTCCATGGAAGCCAAGAAGCTGCTGGAAGCCGATTGGGGCGTGGGCGCCAACGTGTGGAGCTGCCCGAGCTTCAACGAGCTGGCGCGCGACGGCCAGGACGCCGAGCGCTTCAACCTGCTGCACCCGACCGAGACGCCGCGCGTGGCCTACGTCACCGAGCAGCTCGGCGCGCACGCCGGCCCCGTGGTGGCCTCCACCGACTACATGAAGAACTACGCGGAGCAGATCCGCGCCTTCATCCCCAAGGGCCGCAGCTACAAGGTGCTGGGCACGGATGGTTTCGGCCGCAGCGACTTCCGCTTCAAGCTGCGCGAGCACTTCGAGGTGAACCGCCACTACGTGGTCGTGGCCGCGCTCAAGGCCCTGGCCGACGAGGGCGTGCTGCCGGCGCGCACCGTGGCTGACGCCATCGCCAAATACGGCATCAAGGCCGACAAGATCAACCCGCTGTACGCCTGACCCGGGCGCGCCTCACAACAAAAACGGAGATATTCGCCATGGCATTGGTGGATGTGATGGTCCCGGATATCGGTGACTTCAAGGAAGTTGCCGTCATCGAAGTGCTGGTCAAGCCCGGCGACACGGTCAAGGCCGAGCAGAGCCTGATCACGGTGGAGAGCGACAAGGCCTCCATGGAGATTCCCTCGTCGCATGCCGGCGTGGTGAAGGAGCTGCTGATCAAGATCGGCGACAAGGTGAGCGAAGGCTCGCTGGTGCTGCGCGTGGAGACGGCCGGCGAGGCCGCCGCCCCGGCGCCGGCC
>NZ_BCTC01000049.1 GCF_001571085.1 Azohydromonas lata NBRC 102462 | reverse complement strand
ACTTACAGCCTCACGCCGGCGACGACCTCAACCCATACGCCTTGCCGTCCACGAACAGGTATTCCGCCCGCAGCACCGGCTCGCCCTTTTCCCCGGCGTACGTGAACCCCAGCACGCCCACGTTGGCGTTGGGCTTGATGGGCGCCACGCCCCAGGCCTGCATACGGGTGAGCGGCGCCAGCTCCACCGTCCAGCGCTTGTCCGTGCGGCTGGGCAGCCTGGCGTTGGCCAGCAAGGCTGCACCGTCCACGCTGGCCGATTGCGCAGGCAGCGCGCGCTGGCGCAGGTCGGCCGGCAGCGTCGGCGTGGGCGGCAGCTCCAGCACCAGTTCCGCGTGCGGGTTGCGCCAGTGCACCTCGCGCGCCGCGCCTTCGATGTAGAGGGGCCGGCTCTGGTCGAAGCTGCTCCAGCCGTGGTGGGCGCGCGCCGTGGGCAGCAGCGCACAGGCACCGGAAGCGATCAACAGTCGTCGTTTCATGTCCACGTGAAATCCTTTCCCTGCCTGGTCAGGCGTAGGCGATCCAGCGGCCGCAGAGGATGGCGGCGAGCCACAAGCCCATGGACAACAGGGCTTGCGCCCGCGCCACGCCGTCCAGCCGCTCTATGCCGCCGCGCCAGTGGAACAGCAGCGCATTGAGCCCGCCGGCCGCCACCAGCGCGAGCTTGGCGACGAAGAAGCGGTTTGAAAGCATCTCGCCGGGCTGGCTGCCGAACATCAGCAGCCCGCTGGCGGCCACCAGCGCGAAGCCGGCCACGGCCACCCGCAGCGCCAGCCGCGCCAGCGCCAGAGCGGGCAATTCGCGCGCCGCGCCCAACGCGCGCAGCTCGAACACCACCAGGCTGCCCAGCAGCAGCGCAATGCCGGTGATGTGCGCAGCTTCCAGCGCGGGATAGGCCCAGGCATGGGACTGCACCCAGGCCAGGGCGGCGGGCGCTTCGAGGGCGGAAAGGTCGGCCATGGCTTGACCTTATAGGAAGCCGCGTGGCGCTTGGCACCGCCTGCCGGTCACGCCGCCAGCCCCGCTTCCCGCACCCCGCACACCTCTCCCGTGCGCCCGGCCTCGTAGCCCGGCAGCGCCGCCACCGCGGCGCGGTAGGTGGGGGACTGCATGAGCGACAGCAGCGCCTGCAGGTCCGGCCGCCTCTCGTCGGCGGCGTTGAAGGCCAGGAAATAGCGCTCGCGCAGCAGCGGGATGAAGTGCAGGCCGAAGCGCTGCGCGGCGGTCTGCACGCCCAGCCCAACGTCGGCCATGCCGCTGGCAATGAAGGCGGCCACCGCCGCATGCGTGAATTCAGCATTGTCAAAACCCGCCACCTCCCGCGGCGCAATGCCGTGGCGCGCCAGCAGCAGCTCGGTCAGCAGCCGGGTGCCGGAGCCCGCGGGGCGGTTGACGAAGCGCAGGTCGGGGCGGCGCAGGTCGGCAACGCTGCTGATGCGCCGCGGATTGCCCGGCGCGGCGAACAGGCCTTGCGTGCGCACCGCCAGGTGCACCAGCCGATGCTTTTCGTTGCGCAGCCAGGGCGCGTAGCGCTGCGCCGCAGCAGCCTCGAATTCGCCTATGGGCACGTGGAAACCGGCCAGCTCGCATTCGCCGTGCGACAGCGCCGCCACCGATTCAAAGCTGTTGCGGTAGCGCAGCTCCACGCCCAAGGACGCCGCCTGCAGCTGCTCCAGCAGCGCCGCCACCGCAAAGCCGTGGCTGGCGTGCAGGCGCAGCGCGCGCGGGGGCACGGGCAGCGTGCGTTCGAGCTCGCCTTCCAGCTCCGAGGCCAGCGACTGCAGCAGCGGCGACAAGCGCGCGGCAATGCGCTTGTCGGCCCAAATGAGCTTTTCCGCCAGCGGCGTGAGCGTGGAGCCGCGCCCGCGCCCCGCCACCAGCAGCGGCTGGCCGAACAGCGCTTCGGCCTGCTTGATCCGCCCCCAGGCGCTGCGGTAGCTCAGGCCCTGCACGCGCGCGGCCTCGGCAATGGCGCCCGTCTCGGCGATGGCGGCCAGCAGCGCGATCAGCGC
Organism: Azohydromonas lata NBRC 102462; assembly: GCF_001571085.1. GTDB lineage: Bacteria > Pseudomonadota > Gammaproteobacteria > Burkholderiales > Burkholderiaceae_C > Azohydromonas > Azohydromonas lata. The sequence goes on along the minus strand of NZ_BCTC01000049.1, from coordinate 43,949 downwards.
GGTGGTGTCGGCCTCGGCCGGCACGCCGCCTTCGGCCGCCGCGCCGTCGCGCCGGCCCAGCTCCCAGCGCGGTGTGATGCGAATGCGGAACATCTGGCAAGACCTTGCATATTTGATCCAGGCCACAGGGCTATCTTGCCGAGCAAGCCGGACCGGATTTCGGTTGATTGAAACATATGGCGGCTTCGACATAGCCGCCCGCAAGGAGACAGCCATGAGCAGCGTGATCCCGATCCGCCCGCTGGCGGACGCCCCGCGCCGGGGCCAGCGCACGCAACGCGAACGCCCCGTGACGGCCCAAGCGCTGGCCGACGTCGAGGCCACCACCGCCCACCTGGTGCTGCGGCGCGACTTGCTGATTGAGCACCTGCACGCGCTGAACGACCGCTTCGGCCAGTTGCGCACCGACCACCTGGCGGCGCTGGCCCAGCGCATGAAGCTGGCGCAGACCGAGGTGTACGAGGTTGCGAGCTTCTATCACCACTTCGACGTGGTGCGCGAGGACGCGCAGGGCGCCTACCCGGCGCCGCCGCGCCTCACGGTGCGCGTGTGCGAGAGCCTGAGCTGCTCGCTGGCGGGCTCGCACGCGTTGCTGGAAAAGCTGCCGCAACTGCTGGACGCGGACGTGCGCGTCATCCCCGCGCCCTGCGTGGGCCGCTGCGAGCAGGCGCCGGTGGCGGTGGTGCACCAGCATCCCGTGCCGCACGCCACGCTGGAGGCGGTGGTGGAGAAGGTGCAGGGCAGCGTCACCGCGCACGCGCCGGAGCCCTACGCGAACCTGGACGACTACCGCGCCGCGGGCGGCTACCGGCTGCTGGAAGCCTGCCGCCGCGGCGAGCGCGAGTTGGAGAGCGTGCTCGCCACGCTGGAAGACGCCGGCCTGCGCGGCTTGGGCGGCGCGGGCTTTCCGGCCGGGCGCAAGTGGCGCCTGGTGCGCCAGCAGCCGGGGCCGCGCCTGATGGCGGTGAACATCGACGAGGGCGAGCCCGGCACGTTCAAGGACCGCCACTACCTGGAGCGCGATCCGCACCGCTTCCTTGAAGGTGCGCTCATCGCCGCCTGGGCCGTGGGCGTGGAGGCTATCTACATCTACCTGCGCGACGAGTACCACGGCTGCCGCGCGCTGCTGGAGGCCGAGCTGGAGCGCCTTCACGCCGCGCCGCCCGCGGGCGGGCTGCCCACCATCGAGCTGCGCCGCGGCGCGGGCGCCTACATCTGCGGCGAAGAGTCCGCGATGATCGAATCGATAGAAGGCAAGCGCGGCATGCCGCGGCTGCGCCCGCCCTACGTGGCGCAGGTCGGCCTGTTCGGCCGGCCCACGCTGGAGCACAACTTCGAGACGCTGTACTGGGTGCGCGACCTGGTGGAGCGCGGCCCCCAGTGGTTTGCCGGCCAGGGCCGCCATGGGCGCAAGGGGCTGCGCAGCTTCTCGGTGTCCGGCCGCGTGGCGAAGCCCGGCGTGCACCTGGCGCCGGCGGGCATCACGCTGCGCGAGCTGGTCGACGAGTATTGCGGCGGCATGCTGCCGGGCCACGAGCTGTACGCCTACCTGCCGGGCGGCGCGTCGGGGGGGATCCTTCCGGCGCGGCTGGCCGACGTGCCGCTGGACTTCGACACGCTGCAGCCGCACGGCTGCTTCATCGGCTCGGCGGCGGTGATGGTGCTGTCGCAGCACGACCGCGCCACCGATGCCGCGCGCAACCTCATGCATTTCTTCGCCGAGGAAAGCTGCGGCCAGTGCACGCCCTGCCGCAGCGGCACGGCCAAGATCGAGGAGCTCATCGCCACCGACCGCTGGAACACGGGGCTGATAGCCGAGCTCTCCCAAGTCATGCGCGACGCCTCCATCTGCGGCCTGGGCCAGGCCGCTTCCAACCCCGTGGATTGCGTCATCAACTACTTCCCGCAGGAGCTGCAGCCATGAACGCACGCGTCCCGACCCCGGAACTGCAAACCCTGGAGCTGCAGCTCGACGGCCGCACGGTGCAGGCGCTGCCCGGCCAAACGCTGTGGGAAGTGGCGATGCGCGAGGGCGTGGAGATTCCGCACCTCTGCCACAAGGATGGCCTGCGCCCCGTGGGCAACTGCCGCGCGTGCGTGGTGGAAGTGGAGGGCGAGCGCACGCTGGCGGCCTCCTGCTGCCGCGCCGCGGCGCCGGGCATGAAGGTCAACATCGACAGCCCGCGCGCCGTCAAGGCCCGCGCCATGGTGCTGGAGCTGCTGGTGAGCGACGCCGGCAGCACGGACGAATACACCCGTGAGTCCGAGCTGACGCAGTGGGCGAACGCCCTGGACGTGCCGCGCGGCCGGCTGCCGCAGCGCGCGCGCAGCTACGCCGCGCCGGACCTGAGCCACGCCGCCATCGCCGTCAACCTGGACGCCTGCATACAGTGCACGCGCTGCCTGCGCGCCTGCCGCGAGGAGCAGGGCAACGACGTGATCGGCCTGGCGCTGCGCGGCGCGGCCGAGCGCATCGTGTTCGACGCGGGCGATCCCATGGGCCAGTCCAGCTGCGTGGCCTGCGGCGAGTGCGTGCAGGCCTGCCCAACGGGCGCCCTCATGCCCGCGCGCGGCGCGGGGCTGGCGGAGATCACCAAGAAGGTGGACTCGGTGTGCCCCTATTGCGGCGTGGGTTGCCAGCTTACCTGGAACGTCGGCCCCGACGGCCAGGGCGGCGAGCGCATCCACACCGTCACCGGCCGCGACGGCCCGGCCAACCAGGGCCGGCTGTGCGTCAAGGGCCGCTACGGCTTCGACTACATCCACAACCCGCGCCGCCTGACCGTGCCGCTGGTGCGCCGCCACGGCGTACCCAAGAGCCCGGCCGACATCGAGGCGGTGAAGTCCGGCGCCAAGCCGCTGAGCGAGCTGTTCCGCGAGGCGAGCTGGGACGAGGCGCTGGCGCTGGCCGCGGGCGGTTTCGCGCGCATCCGCGACGCCGCGCAACCCGGCTTCGACTCGCCGCTGGCGGGCTTTGGTTCGGCCAAGGGCAGCAACGAGGAGGCTTATCTCTTCCAGAAGCTGGTGCGCCAGGTGTTTCACAGCTCGCACGTGGACCACTGCACGCGGCTGTGCCACGCCAGCTCGGTGGCGGCGCTGCTGGAAGGCATCGGCTCCGGCGCGGTGAGCAACCCGGTGGCGGACGTGGCGCAGGCGGAAGTGATCTTCCTCATCGGCGCCAACCCGACCGTGAACCACCCGGTGGCCGCGAGCTTCATCAAGAACGCGGTGGATGCGGGCGCAACCCTCATCATCGCCGACCCGCGCCGCCAGCAGCTCACGCGCCGCGCCAAGTGGCATTTGCAGTTCCGCCCGGACACGGACGTGGCGCTGCTCAACGGGCTGCTGCACGTGATCATTGCCGAAGGCCTGGTGGACGAGGGCTTCATTGCCGCGCGCGTGCAGGGCTACGAGGCCTTGAAAGCCTCGGTGGCGGAGGCGACGCCGGAGCGCATGGCCGAGATCTGCGGCATTCCGGCGGACACCCTTCGCGAAGTGGCGCGCACCTTTGCCACCGCGCGCAGCGCCATGATCCTGTGGGGCATGGGCGTGAGCCAGCACGTGTACGGCACGGACAACGCGCGCGGGCTCATCGCGCTGTCGCTCATCACCGGCCAGATAGGCCGTCCCGGCACGGGGCTGCACCCGCTGCGCGGCCAGAACAACGTGCAGGGTGCCAGCGACGCGGGGCTCATCCCTATGATGCTGCCCAACTACCAGCGCGTGAGCGAGGCGGCCGTGCGCGCGCAGTTCGAGGCGCTGTGGCACAGCGACATCGACCCGCGCCCGGGCATGACGGTGGTGGAAATCATGCACGCGGCGCACGAGGGCCACATCCGCGGCCTGTTCGTGGAGGGCGAGAACCCGGCCATGAGCGACCCGGACCTGAACTTCGCGCGCCAGGCGCTGTGCGAGCTGCAGCATCTGGTGGTGCAGGACATCTTTGCCACCGAAACGGCGCTGCTGGCCGACGTCATCCTGCCGGCTTCGGCGCAGCCTGAGAAATGGGGCACGTACACGAACACCGACCGGCTGATACAGGTGGGCCGCCCGGCAGTGGCGCCGCCGGGGCAGGCGCGGCAGGACTTGTGGGTGATCGAGCAGCTGGCCCGCCGCTTGGGCGCGGGCTGGAACTACTGGCGCGACGAGGATGGCGACGGGCAAGCCGCCGCCGAGGCGCCGGTGGCGCGCGTCTATGAGGAGATGCGCGGCGTGATGGCGCCGCTGGCGGGCGTGCCGTGGACGCGGCTGCAGCGCGAGGAGGCGGTGGTCACGCCCGCGCCGGCGGAGGATGCGCCGGGCCAAGCCGTCGTCTTCATAGACGGCTTTCCCACGGCCGACGGGCGCGCGCGGCTCGTGCCCACGCAGTTCCGCCCCGGCGTGGAGCGCACGGACCAGGAGTACCCCTTCGTCCTGACCACGGGCCGCGTGCTGGAGCACTGGCACACGGGCGCCATGACGCGGCACGCGAGCATGCTGGACGCCATCACGCCGCAGGCGCTGGTGAGCCTGCATCCGCTGGACGCGGCCAGCCAGGGCGTGAGCGACGGGGCCATGGTCAGGCTGCAGACGCACCACGGCGAGGTGGTTGCGCGCGCGAGCATCAGCGACCAGGTGCAGCGCGGCCAGCTCTTTATTCCCTTTGCCTTCTGGGAGGCCGCGGCCAACGCGCTCACCGGCGACGCGCTGGACGCCGTGGCCAAGATTCCGGGCTTCAAGGTCACGGCGGCGCGCCTGCAGCCCGCCTGACGATGCAAAAAGCGCCGGGGCGCAGGCCCTTTGGTGCTGTTTGAGCCGCCTTGGGCGGCGCGCAGGAGCCTGCAAGGGCCTCTGGCGTGCCGCAAAAGGCGGCTTCTTCGTTATGGGATGTGACGCCGGCTCCGTCTTTGGTCAACTGAACGGGCCATGCAGGCGTTACAGCGGTTGCGCGCGCATGGGCCGAAAAAAGGCCTTTCAAACCCGTTGTTTCGTCATCTGGAAGCACGCCCCGTCTCAAGTCCCCACCTGCAGCAACGGGCGCAACAGAGAGCTTCCAAACCGGGGCGGGCACAACGGTTGCCTGTGTGACCTTCGTCACAAATGCCCCGTCAGCATCGCTGCCGGGGCTTAACTGCATCCACTTACGCCTCCAAAGATGCCGTAACGCGTGCCAAAGCATGTCGTGGCATTGTTCGTTCCGCGGCACGAACAGACGTGCAACGCAATCCATGACGACCCTGAGTGACGAGGCGTGCCCAAGCGCCACGCCTCAGTAACTCTTCGCCGAGGCCCGGAAATACATGCCCTGTGCATGTTTTCCGTGGCGTGCTGTTGACTACTCGAATGAATATCATGACCCAAAGGCAACTTTTGGCCATTGCGCTTGCATGCTCCGCTTTTCTAGGCGCATGCGGTGGAGGCAGTGACCTCCAACAGGAAAATGCCGCCCAAACCGAATCGGTTTCGGCCGTCGCGGCAAATTCCGGCACCCAACAAGCGACTGAAGCGGCCAAGGAATTGTTCGCTTCATCCAGCCTGACGGCGTCGGCGATTTCCGCCAGCACCTCCACGGCTTCCACTTCAACGTCCACCGCGGAATCGAGCACCGTCTCGGCCTCCATTTCCGCGGCTGAAACGGACACGGAGGATTCCTCCATCCGTTATGGCGCCGATGATTTTGCCCAGTTGCCTGAGCTCGACCCGCTGACCTTTGTGCGCCAGCAATACAGCGACGGCTCGTATTTGGCTTCCGCCGATTACGCCGCCGCCTCCACCGTCAAATGGAACCCCGGCCACTACGTCGAATATGGCTCCAAGGCCAGCGATTTCATGATCGATGCCGGCCTGCGTGAAACCGCGAGCATGCCTTTCGTGAAGGGCATCATGGTGCGTGCCAACTGGAGCCAGTTGGAAAAGGGCAAGGGTGAGTACGACTTCTCCCGCGTCGACCGCTACCTGACCAAGGCCAAGGCCAAGGGCAAGCGCTTGTTCCTGACGCTGGGCACCAAGACGTTCAACGGTGATGCGGCCATCCCCAACTACATGCGCACCGACCAGTACAGCGGTGGCGCCTTCCGCATCGGCACCATCATCGGCACCTTTGGCGAGAACGCGGCGCTGTACGACGACGAGGTGCGCGACCGCCTGATCGCGCTGGTCCAGGCGCTGGGCCGCCGCTACAACAACGACAACAGCTTTGAAGGCATCACCTTCAACGAAACTGCCTTTGGCCAATTGGTCCGCCCCATGAGCGACGCGCAGAAGGAGAAATTCTTCGCCAACCTCGCCAAGGTGGATACCGCCGCGCGCCAGGCTTTTCCCAACAGCGTGGTGATTCAATTCATCAATTACCCGTCCAACCTGGTACCGCCGCTGTTTGCCAATATGAAGGACAAGGGCGTGGGCATGGGCGGCCCCGACGTTTTCATCAACGACCCGGACCTCAACAAATCCGCCTACCGCTTCAATCCTGAAGCCAAGGGTATTGTGCCCATCGGCATGAAGGTGGAGTCGGATTGCTATAACGCCGTGCGCCATGGCGGTCCTTACACCCAGGTGGACGTGCGCGATATTTACCGCTTCGCCCGCGACAAGCTGTATGCCAACTACATGTTCTGGTATCGCTATACCGACCGCCACAATCCCTGGCAGGACGTGCTGAGCATGTTCAAGGGTGAAGCATTCCCCGATGGCGGTGCCGGCGGCCTGAGCGCAGCCTGCCCGTCCAAATTCGGCAACTGCGCTGCGCGCCTGCCTTAATCAGGCGATTGGCCGAGCCCGCTTTGACGGGCTCCAAAGCGTCCAGGACCGGCTGAAATGGCCCCTCCCTGGATGACAAGAAGAACACCGGCCAAGCCGACATGAGAGGGACGCGCTTGTCAGCTTTCTGTCAGACAAGCCCAGATTTCACCATACGGAATATCCAACCCTGTCGATGATGTTTGCTTTTGCAAGCGTGACCGGCAGGGTTTTGTAAGGATTACCGGTTCTTCACGTTTTCCCCGAGCCCGTTGGACAGTTCATGGAACCGTCCCGCGGGCATTTTTTTTGGGTGCCGTTTGGAGGTCTGTGCGTGGCTGTCCGGGACGGGAGCGGACCGAAGCTATGCAGGACAATGCCGGCGCCCCCGGGCTCTGGCCCGCAGAAGTATTTCGCCGCCGCTGTACCCGCCATGACGTTGCCGACCCCGCCTTCGCTCCCGCATTCCAACGCTGTTGCTGTCGTCGGCGCCGAGGACGACGTTGCGGCGCTGGCCCAGGCGCTGATCGCCTCGCGCCAGAACGTGCTGCCCAAGCGCCTGGTGGCGCCGGGCCCGGATGTGCAGCAGTTGCATCGGCTGATGCAGGCTGCGGCCGCGGCGCCGGACCATGGCGAGCTGCGGCCCTGGCGTTTCGTGCTCATCCCGGCATCGAAGCGCGCGCTGCTGGCCGACGTGTTCGAGGCTGCGCTGCTGGACCGCGACGCGCAGGCCACGGCGGACCAGCGCGAGTCCGCACGGGAGAAGGCGCACCGCGCACCGCTGCTGATGCTGGCCATCGCCCGCCTGGGCTCGGCGCAGCCGGACATGCCGGTGCTGGAGCGCATGGTGTCCTTGGGCGCGTCGCTGCAAAACCTGCTGTTGCTGGCACATGCCATGGGCTTCGGCGCCGGGCTGACCAGCGGCCAGGCCATGCAGTCGCCACGGCTGCGCGAGCTTTTCGCCTTGCAGCCCGGCGAGGAAGCGGTTTGTTTTGTGAGCGTGGGTACGGTGACGCAGCGCAAACCCATGCGGCCGCGGGCCAGCCCGCACGAGATCCTGAGCGAGCTTTAAGCCGGCGGCCGCTTCACGCGTCGCACGGCCACAGGCGGCGCAGCAGCTCATGCGCCCAAGCGGGCAACGCGTCCGCCGAGGGCGCGGGCGTCCAGAACTCGACCTTTTCGAACTCGTCGCCGGCGATGACGGCCTCGTGCGCCACCTCGCCTTGTCCACGCACGCTGAGCTTGAGCCAGCCGTGTTCGCCGGCTTCCCACTCCAGCGCGATGGCGCCGTCCGGCTCGGCGTTCACCGCCGGCGGTGGCCAAGCCGTCGCGGTGGCGGCGATGAGGTGATCGGCTTCCTCCAGCGCGATGGACGCCGGCGCGATCCAGCCGCGCTCGGCAATGAAAGGTTCGATTTCGGCCAGGGCCTTGGACAGCAGGGGTGACATGGCCGCGATGGTAGGCGCAGCGCCCGCCCACGGCTGCGGCTGATGCCTTGGCGCGTGAGCGGTGCGGACCAGGCGGACGGACGAGCCCCTTCAGTGGCCCAGGCCCGTGAGAAACCGCCATCATTTTCAACGCTCCATTGATACCCTGATAATTCTTGTTATGCAGGTACAAGAACAATTCCATCAACGCTTTGACGTTTGCTCGAAGCTGACCCGTCCCGCCATGCTGGCGGGCCAAACCTTGGTGCATGACGGCTGTTTTGCGCAGCACGGTATGGATGGCTCAGGAACCGTGGCGTCATGACGGCGAACGGTTGCACAGCCAAACGCCGCGGCCGTCCGCCCGGCAGCAAGGCCGAAGTGGCCGCGCCGCATGCATTGCTGCGGCTGCACCACTTCAGCTTTCTGCGCGCGCTGGCCGAAGGCGTGGGCTTGCGCAGTGCCTGGGAGCGTTACATGGCGTTCGCCGGTGGGCCGGACGACGAGCGGCACTTCGCGGCCCAACTGCGGCGGCTGCGCCGGCACGTGGCCGAAGCGGCCCGCGCTCACGGCCTGCAGGACATCGCGGCCGAGGCGCTGTCCGATCCCGCACCCGGCCCGGCAACCGGATCACTTCCTGGCCTGGAGGACTGGGTGGCCCAGTGCTGCACCGAAAGCGGGCTGGAGGCGCAGGACCGGACCCCGGCCGAATGGCTGCAGGCGTATCAAGATGAATTCGGCCTGGACGCCGCTGCGCTGCCGCAACCCGCGCTGGCGACGGCTTTGGCACTGCCGCGATCCGCACGGCTGGCGGCGCTCAACCGGCTGGCGGCGGCGTTGTCGGCGCCGCCGGCGCTCGCCGATGCGCTGTCGCAGTGGTTGGCACCGGCGCTGGCGGCCTCGCTGCGCAGCGCCGGACTGCTCACGCTGCGCGACCTGGTGGACTTCGCCAACGTGCACGGCGCGCGCTGGTTCCGGCTGGTGCGCGGCCTGGGCGAAGTACGCGCGCGGCGCCTGCTGGTGTGGCTGCAACCCCTGGCCGCGGCGCTTGAGCACCCGCTGCGCGAGACCGCGTTGCAGCCGGCCCAACAACTGGCGCTGGCGCGTGGACGGGCCTTGGCGACGGTGCAGGACAGGCGGCTGGGCATCGTCCCTTTGGAGCGCCTGGCGGTGCCGCCGGAGCTCGACGGCCGGGGCGGCACCTTCCGCCTGTCCACGCCCAACGTGCTGGGTGCGCAGACTGATCTGGAGGCGATAGAGGGCTGGCTGCGCCGCTATGCCATGTCGCCGCGCACGCATGCCTCCTACGCGCGCGAGGCTGAGCGCTTCTACCTCTGGTGCCTGTGTGTGCGCAGGAAACCGCTGTCGTCGGTGACGGAGGAGGATTTGCACGCCTACCGCGCCTTCGTCGCCAACCCGCCGGGCGACTGGCTGCAGCCGCGCCAGGAAAGCCGCGACAGCGAGCACTGGCGCCCGTTCCGTGGCCCCTTGAGCCCGCTGTCGCAGCGGCATGCGCTCACCGTCGTGGCCTCGCTGCTGGGGGCGCTGATGAAGGCCGGCTATCTGGGTGCCAGCGCCGCGGCCGGCGTGACGCCGCATTTGAAACTGCCGCGGCCGGGCATAGACGTGCGGCGCAGCTTCGACGAGGCGCAATGGCGCTGGCTGATGGCCTGCTGGGAACGCCTGTACGGCGAAGCCGGCGCGGCTGGCGGCCTGGCCGACCTGGGATCGGATGCCAAGCCCGCGCGCGCGCGCAGCTTGCGCCGGCTGCGGCTGGTGCTGGAGCTGGGCGCCACCACGGGGCTGCGGCTGATCGAGCTGTGCACGGCACGCCTGTCCGGCCTGCGGCGCGAGGTGTTCGACGGCCAGGCGCTGTGGATGCTGGACGTGCTGGGCAAGGGCCACCGTCGGCGCAGCGTGCCCATCTACGACGACATCAAGCTGTTGATTGATCGCCACCAGGCGGACATGGAAGCCGCGGGCATAGGCCATGAGCCCGGCGCACCGCTGCGCACGCTGCTCACGCCGGCCGGGTCTGCCGCCATCGCTGGGGACCCCACGGCGGGCCAGGACGGCATGGCCGAACGCCCTCTCCGCCCTCTCATAGGCGCCCTGCGCCCTGCCGTGCCGCGCTGGCGCCTGGACGACGCGGGCGTGCCCGTGCTGGACGCCAGCCGCCAGGCCGACCGCTGGGGCGCACTGGAGCCGTCCGCCCTCTACCAGTCCTTGAAGCGGCTGCTGCGCCACGCCGGCGAGCACGCGCACGAGGCCGAACCTGCACTGGACGGCACGGCGTTCAACGCCGCCTCCACGCATTGGCTGCGCCATTTCTTCGCCAACAACGCAGCGGCCGATGGCGTGCTTCCAGTGGCGCTCATGGGCGCCATGGGGCATGCGGATTTGAAGACCACATCGCTCTACACCCGGCCGGAGCAACAGTTCATGGTGCGGGAGCTGGCCAAGGTGAGGCGCCGCGGGACGGGCTGATGGGTGGTTTAACAGCCGTGTGAGGATTTTCGGGAAGCGCTTGACGGAAATCCTGCATAGGCTTGTTGAACCGTTCAACACCCTGGCCTGCGTATGGCGGCGCTCTACCGTGTCGCCCGCCGTCGTGCCTGAGGCCTTGGTCGAGGCCCGCGTCGTTGCTGGGAAGTGGGCGCAGGTTCTCAGCCCTTCATGGCGCCGGCCGTTGCCGCGTCGCTTCCATGCCCGTGGCGCGCGGGCATTCAAGCCGGAGGATCCATGTGAGGGTTTTCGGGAGGGCTGCCGACGTCTTCCCTGCCCTGCCCTGCCCTGCCCTGCCCTGCCCTCCACGAAGGCTGTCGCCCAGTCCAGTCAAGCCAGCGGCCTCTCAGGCCCTGGCCACGCGGGCTGGTGATGGATGCTCAGGGGTGTTGAACCGTTCAACACTTGTGGCCAGCCCAAGTTGTGTTGTGTGGATGCGTTCATGCGATGCAGCAGCAGCCGGCAAGCCTTGCAGCCGCTCATGAGCCGGCAGCCCGGTGCGTGTTGAACCGTTCAACACCCTGTCGTGGTCGGCCGGTACAACGATGTTGGGCAGTGGGCGCACAGCGGTGTTGAATCGTTCAACACCGTGGCTACCCAACACGCTGCGGCGCCATGGCCGTCACCCTGTTTTCAACGCCAAGACGAGGTGTTGAACCGTTCAACACTCCGCCAAGAAAAAAGCGCCTTGCGGCGCCTTGTGACTCACGCCGGTTGCCGGCGTATGAAGTCTTCGACCAGTTGGAGAAGTTCCTCCTCCCGCTCCGGTGCAAGCACTCCCGCCTCGAAACGCAAGGACGCCCTGCCCCGCGCGTCGCGCGACAGCGTGGCCAGCTTGCGACCGTCGCGGCGCACATGGGCAGCGGCCGAGCGCGCGGCCGGCACGACCTCCTGACCGGTGAGCGCGTTGAACACCGCCTGCGCCGTCAATGCCTGGCCCTGCCCCTTCAAGTCACGAGCCCGCGCCAGAACGGTGTCCGGGTCCTTCTGCAGCAGCTCCGATAGCGGCTGCGCCCAGCGGAATTGGATCTCCAGCGGCGAGGCAAACGCCTCCACCACGGCCGCCGGCAGCCGCGCCAGCGACAGGCTCTTGGACACCAGCGACACGTCCACCTGCACCGACTCGGCCAGCTTGCGCAGCGAGGGATACAAGCCCTCATCCAGCGCGCGGCGGTACATGCAGCCCTGCTCCCAGGGGCTCAGGTTCTTGCGACCCCGGTTCTCGCGCTCCATGGCCTCGAACAGTTGCTGGTCGCTGACCTCCTCGATCAGCGCCCGCACCGGCAGGCCCAGCTCCAGGCAGGCGCGGTGGCGGCGGTGCCCAAAGACCAGCTCGTAGCGGACGCCCCGCCCGGCCGACGCGGCTTCGGCCGCCGACAGCGGCCGCACCTTCACCGGCTGCACGTTGCCGCCGGCCGCCTCAATTTCGGTCTTGAGCTCGCGGAACTCCGCATCGCTGAAGCTGGCCTCGTGCCGATTGGCCCAGCGCGACGGGCGGATGGAAGCCGCGTCCAGGCTGCGCACCGGCACCGCGCCGTCGAACTCGCGCAGCCGCTCCTTCAGATCCTCGGCCTCCTTGATGGCGGCCGACTGCGTGGACAGGAACTGCAGCATGGAGCCTGGCGCCGTCTTGGCACGGCTCTCGTCACCCGCCATGGGCGCCGCAGCGGCCGCCGCCGCACTGCCCGGCACCGGCGGCATTTGGATCAGCCCCGCCTTGGCTGCCAACTTCTTGCTCATGCACGTGCCCTCGCCTTGCGGGTGTTGAACGGTTCAACACCCTTGGCCGCACAGACCGGCGCGACGCCGGAGCGCTGCTGCTGCTGCGCCCACACGGAGCGTATGGAGCCCTCCACGTGGCCCACGAAAGAGTCGTAGGCCTCGCGCGCGCGCTTGAAGGTGCGGGCACTGCCGTCGTAGCGGGCCACGTCGTACACGGTGCCGAACTCGGCGGCCGTGACGCCGGTGACGGCGGTTTTCGGGATCTCCACGGGCAGCACCTTCTCGGCGTAGGTCTGCCCAATCCACTGCCGCACGATGGTGCTGGCCGCATCGGTGGAGTCCACCCGCGCCAGCAGCACGTGGATGAAGTCGAACTCCTTGGACAGGCCGCGCCGGCCCAGCAGCTCGGTGGTCAGGTCGGAGAACAAGCTCCAGAACTGCGCCGCCGAGGCGAAGTCCAGCGCGTTGGGCGGCAGCGGCATGATGATGCCGTTGCTGGCCATGAAGGCGTTGATGGTGGTGTAGGAGAGGGCCGGCGGCGTGTCGATGATGATCACGTCGTAGTCGGCGCGCACGTCGTCAATGCCCAGATCCAGCACGCGCCAGAACTCGAAGCCCGGCTCCTGCGTCTGCCGCGCCGGCAGCGCGAACTCCGCACCGAACAGCACCGGCGCCGCTGCCACGAGGTCTATGCCGTCCCAGTAGGTCTGCTGGATGGCGTAGCGGATGGACGTTTCGCTGCCCATGCACAGCGGCAATATGGTGTTCTGTTCCACCACCTCCGTGTCGGGCAGGATGCCGAACAGCGTGGTCAGCGAGCCTTGCGGGTCGGTATCGATCACCAGCACCCGGTGGCCCAGCAGCGACAGGCCCTGCGCCAGCGTGACGGCGGTGGTCGTCTTGGACACGCCGCCCTTGAAGTTGCCGATGCTCAGCGTCACGGCCTCGGCGCCGGCCGGGCGCAACTGCTCCTTGCGGTACTCGCGGATCCAGGCCCGCGCCTCGGCCAGGCTGAATTCGCGCCGCGAACCCGCCTCGTTGAGCTTGCCGCCGGGCAAGTCGCCGCGCGTCATGCGATGGCTCAGGCTGCCCTTTTCGATGCCGCACAAGGCGGCCAGTTGGCTCAAATTGAACACCGGCGCGTTCTTGCGCGCCGTGGGCGCCAGCATGGCGCTGCGGATCTGACCCATCATGGCGACCGCTCGCTCGGCCTGGTCCGCAATGTCCTGCAGGCCGATGGGCTTGGGCGGTTTGAGTTCTATCTTGTCCAACACGGATCCCTCACTGCTTGTCAGTCGGAGCCAGCTTGACGCTAGCCATTGGATTCGCGCGCATTGTGTCAAGTGGACAGTTTGTTGCAAAGCAGCGTTCGATGGGTACGTCCCTTCCGCGCGACACCCCACAGTCTTTTTGCCTTGACTAAAACGCCGCGACGCTTTGGATAGTTCAGAGCCTTTAATACATTCAATACCTTTAGCCTGAAAAAAGTCTTTGTGTGACAAAGACTTAACTCATTTCACGTGAGTGGATGCAGGACATTGCGGAGAATGTTCGGGGCCGTGCGTGCAGGGATACGGGACGACATGGAGCCTTTGCGGGACAACACGTGAGCGGATTCGGGGTCACTGGCGCGATGGGCCTGTGCACAAGCTGATGGCTCCTGAGCAAACTGACGTGAGGATTTTCGGGATGCACCGGACCGCCCCGCCCTGCCCACCGCATGAGGCGGCAAACCCGGACGGCCGGCGGCGCAGGCGTCCTGGCGGAAACAGAACCCTGCGCCAGCGGTCATTGAGGTGAGCATTTACGGGACATGCCGATGTGTCCTGCGCAGCGCTGCCGCGTGGTGGACGTGAGCCTTTTCGGGACGCGGAGCCTGCCTGCACCGGCTTCGATCTCATGGCATTGAGGTGAGCTTTTTCGGGAATCCGTGAGCCGCACTCCGGCAAGAATCGGCGCGTTCGAACGTGAGACTTTTCAGGAGTCACCGGTTGCCGGCACGTGCACAGCCACCATCCCGGCCACTTGCACACAGGTGAGAGTTTTCGGTAAGGACAGCGTGGCGCTTTTCGTTTTCATGTGAAAGCGCCCTCTCACGCGTGGGGTACAGTGCCCGCCATGCCCAGCGACGACTCCCCCCGCCCAAGTGCGCGGCGCCGCAAAGCCCCCGCTGCAGGCGGTGGCGGCACCGGTGCGCCGGCACGTGCCGTCACCGTGCGCAAGCCGGTCAACACGCTGGCCATCGTTCCCAAGTCGGCGCGCATCACGTCCCTTGGGCGCAAGAGCTACAACGTGCTGCTGCACGAGGCGCAGGCGCAAGGGCTGGACAAGGACGTGTTCCGCGCCCCGCTGGAGCGCATCGTCCGCGGCGTGGACTTCGACTCCAACGACCACGCCCTGATCAAGAAGCACCTGCGCGCCATGGTCTCCACCACCGTGGAGTGGCAGTCGCCCACCACGGGCGAGGGCATGGCCTGGAACGTCAGCGGCCTGCTCGCGCACGCGCGGCTGACCAAGGAGCGCGGCCAGGTCTGGGTGGAGTGGTCCTACGCGGTGAACCTCAAGCAGGAGCTGCTGGAGCCCAGCGTGTTCGCGCGGCTCAAGCTGGAAATCATCAGCCAGTTGCGCTCGCACGCCGGCATCGCGCTCTACGAGATCTGCACCCGCTACAAGGACGTGGGCCGCACCTCGCGCCAGCACTGGCGCTGGTGGCGCCCGGTGCTCAGCGGCCAGCCCGAGAGCGAGCGCACGGCCAAGCTGGAATACCGCATCTTCAAGCGCGACACGCTCAAGCCCGCCATCGCCGAGGTCAACGCGCTCACGGACTTGCAGGTGGAGCTGGCCGAATACAAGGAAGGCCGCTTCATCAGCGACATCCAGTTCCTCATCCGACCAAAGCCGCAAGCCGCCTTGCCGGCTCCTGCCGCCGTGCAGCCCGTCGATTTGCAGATCGTCGGCCGTGCGCAGGCGCTGGGGGTGGCCGAGGAAAAGACCGAGGCTTTCATTCAGGCCCATGGTCCCGCGGCCGTGCAGGCGGCACTGGAGCTGCTGGCGCGTCGCGTGGCCTCCAGCTACCCCGAGCCGCTGCGCGACCCGGCGCGCTATCTGAAAGCCCTCCTGGCCGGCGAGCCGGCCGCGCCGCCCGCGGTGGCCGAGCCCGCGCCGCCGCCGCTGACCACGCCGCGGTTCGCGCCCACGGCCGCACCCCAGGAGGCGACAGCTGCGGCCACGGCCACCACGGCCGACGTCGACGGCGGGGCAGGGGAGTGGTCCGTGAAACCCTCGGCGCGGCGGCAGGCGCGGTGGGTGGAGGCCTGGTTGCGGCGCCGCCGCGAGCATGTGGTGGACGACATTGCCGCACTCTCGCCTGAAGCCCAGGCCGAGCTGTGCGAGCAGTTGCTTGCCGACATGCAGGCGCGCCAGGTGCACCCCTCCATCCGCAAGCGGCTGCAGACCAGCGGCTGGCAGCACCCGCTGGTGCTGCCGGAGATGGTGCGCTGGTATGCGCAAGGCACGCACGGGCCCGCCTGGGACCAGCCCACGCCGCAGCAGCTGCTGGAGATCGCCGCCGAGTTGGGCGACGGCTGAGCGCCGCCTTCGCCTTCGGCTGCGCCTCGGGCCCGCGTTTCCACGAAAAGTGCTCGCGCTTCCGGTGGTCCACTGCCGTGATGGCCGTGGATGCCGCTGGCACTGTCCCGGAAAGCGCAGTCCAGCGGCCCGCGCGCGAGCTCGAAGTTGAGGGCGTGTGCACCGCGCCGTACCCGATGGGCTGCGTGACCCGCTTGGCGCTGAGGGCATGCGCGCGCCGGTACCGCCCGGTGGAACACCCGGGCCGCCGGGGCATGGGCATTGCCCCGCCCGCGCGATGGACATCGACATGGGTTTGGACGCGACGGCCGCGCTGCTACAGCGGCTCCTGGCGTGGGGGCTGATGCCGCTGTGGCTGCTGGCTGGCTTTGGCGACTGGCTCTGCCACCGCGCGCAGCGCATCGAGGACAGCGCGGGCACCAGGGAGTCGCTGCTGCACTGGCTGATGCTGCTGGAGATGGGCTCGGCGCTGGCCGCCGCGCTGCTGCTGGAACTCAATGCGGGCGTGCTGGCGCTGCTGCTGGTGCTGTGCGCCGCGCACGAGCTCACCACCTGGTGGGACCTGCGCTTTGCCTACCCGCGCCGGCGCATCCCGCCCGTCGAACAGTGGTTCCACGCGCTGCAGTTCTCGCTGCCCTGGGTGGGTTTCGTGTCGCTGGCGCTCATACACCGCGGCCAGGCCGCCGCGCTGCTGGGCCGGGGCGAGGCGGCGGACTGGACGTTCAGGCTCAAGGCGCAGCCGCTGCCGCTTGAATACGTGTGGGCCGTGGCGGTGGCCGGCACGCTGCTGGTGGCCTTGCCGTTTGCGGAGGAAACGCTGCGCTGCCGCCGCGCCGCGGTGAAGGCCGCACAGCGCTCGCGGCTGCGAGAGGCCGTGCGCGCAGCTCGTTGAAAACGCACCCAGGCAGCAAATGGGCCCCGCCGCCCGCCCCCGTCAACCGCGCTTGTGCTGCACCCCGCCGTGCTCGGGCGCCACGGCCTGCACGCGCCGGCGCGTGCCGGGGTCGCGCGCGGCCTGGCCTTCGACCTTTTCTCCCTTTTGCTTGCCGCCGGCGGCGTGGTGCTCCACCAGGGCGTTGATCTCCGAGCCGAGCAAGATGACCAGCCCCACGATGTAGAGCCACAGCATCAGCACGATCACCGCGCCAATGCTGCCGTAGGTCGCGTCGTAGTTGCCGAAGTTGGTGGCGTAGAAGGCAAAGCCCAGCGAGGCGATGATCAACGCGATCACCCCCAGCACGCTGCCCGGCGTGATGAAGACGAACTTCTGCTTCACGTCCGGCGCCAGGTAGTAGATGAGGGCGAAGGCCAGCATCAGCCCCGCCACGATGATCACCCAGCGCAGCGCTGCGAAGAACCACAGCACGGCCTGGTTGAGATTGAAGTACTGGCCCAGCCACTCCTGGATCACGCCGCCCAGGACGATGAGCGAGAAACCACCCACCATCAGCACCACGAACAGGATGCTCAGCCCAATGGCCGTGGCGCGCGCCTTGACGAAGCCGCGGCCCTCCTTGACGTCGTAGGTGATGTTGAGCTCCTGCATCACCGCGTACATGCCGGTGGAGGTGGCCCACAGCGTGGCCAGGAAGCCGAAGGACAGCAGCCCGCCGCGCTGCTCGCCGGTGATTTCCTGCACCACGCTGGCGAAGAGCTGCGCCGCGTTGGCCGGCATGGCCTGGCGCAGCAGGTCCATGATGGCCTGGTCCACATGCGGGATGGGCAGGAAGGGGATGACGGCCATCACGAAGATCATGGCCGGGAAGATGGCCAGCGTCAGGTAGAAGCCCAGCGCCGCGGCGCCGTTGAAGATGTCGTCGTCGCTGATCTCCTGGTACAGCTCCTTGAAGAACTGCATCAAAGACACGCCGCCAAGCATGAGCGCCTCGCTTTCGTAATCATGGTCCTGGCTTGCTGCGGTGCAATGCGCGTTCCCAGCACGGGCGTGCAGGCCGCCACGGCCCTCGGCCGGCCCAAGGCCTTAGGCGGCGAGGGTGGGAGGAGGGCGCCATTACACTGTCCACTGGTTTTTTATCCACGCCCCCGCCGCGCGCTCTGCGCACCGTTTTCGCCGGGGGCTTTTTCATTGGGACCCATGGACAAGCAGGCGCTGCACGACGTGCTGGATGCGCAGTATTTCGGCCTGGCCGACCGGCTCGAAGGCTTCCAGCCGCGCGAGGGCCAGTTGCAGATGCTGCACGCCATCGCCGACACGCTGGCCGAGGCCGACTTCGACCCCGCCAACCCGCCCGCCACCAAGGTCGCCGTCATCGAGGCCGGCACCGGCGTGGGCAAGACCCGCGCGTACCTGCTCGCCGGGTTGCACCTGGCCCGCGCCCGCAAGGTGAAGCTGCTCGTGTCCACGGCCACTATCACGCTGCAGGAGCAGCTCATGCACAAGGACTTGCCGGAGCTGGCCAAGACGCTGCAGGAGCCCTTCAGCTACGCGATGCTCAAGGGCCGCGGCCGCTACGTGTGCCTCCTGAAGCTCGACGCCCAGGCCAGCGGCCAGGCCCAGGAGGAGTTCGACCTGGCCGAGCCCGCGCAGCAGGGCGCCGCCGAGGCCGACGCCGCCGTGTTCCAGAAGCTGCAGCGCAAACTGCAGTCCGGCGCCTGGGACGGCGAGCGCGACAGCCTGGAGGGCGAGGCCCTGGCCGGCTGGGGCCGCATCGCCGCCGACCGCCACGCCTGCACGGGCCCCGCCTGCGAGGCCTACCAGGACTGCCTCTACTACGGCGCCAAGCGCGTGGCCGCCGCCGCCGACGTGCTGGTGGCCAACCACGACCTGGTGCTGGCCTCGCTGCGCAGCGACAAGTCCGCGCTGCCCAACGGCGAGCGCGCCATCTACGTCTTCGACGAAGGCCACCACCTGCCCGCCATCGCGCTGTCGCACGGCGCCAGTGAAACGGCGCTGACCAGCACCGCTTGGGCCACCCGCCTGGAGCGGGCGCTGGCCGCCGCCGCCTCGGAGCTGGACTATCCCGCCGAGTCGCTGCCGGACTCCTTGGGCGCGCTGCGCGAAAAGCTCGCGCAACTGGCCCGCGCGCTGCTGGACGCCTACACCACCCGCATCCAGGCCCACGCCGAATCGGCCAGCAGCGAGCCGCTGCGCGTGCGCCTGACCCACGGCAAGCTCTCCGAGGAGCTGCACGGCTTTTGGGACGAGCTGCACCAGGTGGCGGCCGCGGCCGAATCCAAGCTCGCCGACTTCTCCAACTGGATGCGCCGCAAGCGCGGCGAGGACGCCGACAGCGCCGCCCAAGTCAATCCGCACATGCTGGCCATAGGCCCGCAGGCGCGGCGCCTGACCGAGCTGGTCGAGACGGCCGAGCTGATGCTGGACGAGGGCGCCATGCCCCCCGCCAAGTGGTTCGAGTTCCGCGCCGAGGGCGGCGTGGTGCAGCTCGACGCCAAGGCCTGCCCGCTGTTTGCCGGCGGGCTGCTGCAGCGCAACCTGTGGAGCCGGCTGCGCGGCGCGGTGGTGACCTCGGCCACGCTGCGGGCGCTGGGGAAATTCGATTTCTTCGTCCGCGACGCCGGCCTGGACCACGTGGAAGGCACGCGCACGCTGCAGGTGCAAAGCCCTTTCGACTACGGGCAGCAGGGTCGCTTCATCGTCGTGGCCACGCAAGCCAGCCCCAAGGACCCGGCCGCGCACAACCGCGAGTGCGCCGGCCTGATCGCGCGCGACCTGCGCGAAGTGCAGCACGGCGCGCTGCTGCTGTGCTCGTCCTGGGTGCAGTTGCGCGCGGTGGTGGAAGCCATGCCGGTGGAAATCCGCAACGATTTATTGGTGCAGGGCAGCGCCTCGCGCGAGCAGCTGCTGCGCCGCCACCGCGAGGCCGTCGCCCGCGGCCAGCGCTCGGTGCTGGTTGGGCTGCAAAGCTTCGGCGAAGGCCTGGACCTGCCCGGAACTTTGTGCGAATGGGTGCTCATGCCCAAGGTGCCTTTTGCCAACCCGAGCGACCCGGTGTCCGAGGCGCGCAGCGAGTGGCTGGAGGCCAAGGGCCGCAACAGCTTCGTGGAGCTGACCGTGCCGGCCACCGGCGTGCGCCTGAACCAGTGGGCCGGCCGCGGCATACGCAGCGAGCAGGACCGCGCCACGCTCGTGTGCTACGACCCGCGCCTGGCGACGACCCCCTTCGGCCGCCAGCTCCTGGCCGGGCTGCCCCCGTTTGCCAAGCTGCTGCGAAAGGGCGGCAAGGAAACGGTGCTGGAGGTCGGGGAGGGGTAGGGCGGCACCGCCATGAAGCCGTCGCCCGCCCCGCACCGCCTGCTGCCGGCCCTGCTGGCCTGGGTCCTCACGGCCTGCGGCCCGCACCCAGGCGGCCCGCAGCCGCCGCCCGCCGCGCCTGCCGGCCAGTCCGTGCCGCCGCCCGCCACGCTGCGCGCCGAGCCCGGCACCTACACGCTGGACCCCGCCCGCTCCGAGATCGCCGTGCTCGTGCGTCGCGGCGGCGCGCTGGCCCGCCTGGGCCATGACCACGTCGTCAGCCACCCGGCGCTGCAGGGGCATTTCAGCGTGCCGGCCGGCGGCGGCAGCCGTGCCGAGGGCGAGGTCACCGTGCTGCTGTCCGGGCTGGTCGTGGACGACCCCGCGCTGCGCGCGCGCTACGCGCTGGACACGCAGCCCACGCCCGCCGCCGTGGAGGGCACGCGCGCCAACATGCTGCAGCGCGTGCTGCAGGACTATCGTTTTCCGTTGGCGCGGCTGCGCCTGTCGGCCGAGCCGCACCCGTCCGCCGAAGTGGACGTGGAGATCGCCCTGCACGGCGTCACGCGGCGTCAGCGCGTGGCGGTGGACTGGCAGGCCGAGCGCGGCGAGCTGCGCGGGCGCGGCCGCCTCGTGCTGCTGCAAAGCGACTTCGGCATGCAGCCGCTCACGGTGTTGGGCGGCGCGCTGCGCGTGGAAGACCGGCTGGAGATGGATTTCGAGCTGCGCGCCCGCCGCGACCCCGATGGCGCCGCGCCGCGGCCGCCGGCTTGAGCCGGATCAAGGCAAGACCCCGTGCGGGCATGGGACACTGCGCCGGCCCGCCCAGGAGAAGAACGGTCGGCCCCGGTGCCCGTCCACGCCCGGCGTGCTCGCCCGGCGCGCACAGCGCGCTCGCCGCTGCCGTGACGCCTTTCACGACACCACTGGTAAGAAAACGGCCAGACCGGCCGTGCGGGCGAAAAATACCCGTTGGCCGCCGCATCCGGCGGCCGTTTCGTTTCCGGCATGAATTTTCAGTCCCCCTGTCGCCCCGAATCCGCTGCCGCCACGGCCGATGCGTCCTGCGTCGTCCACAACCTGCGCGAGGTGGTGTTCCGCATCGATGTCCAGGGGCGCTGGGCTTTTCTCAACCCGTCCTGGGCCGGCTTGAGCGGCCGCGAGCCCCTTTCCAGCCTGGGGTGCGCCTTCTTGCAGGATGTGCACCCGCTGGACCGCGACAGCGCGCAAGGCCGCTGCCTGGCGCTGCTGGAGGGCGACCAGGCCGAATGGCGCCAGACGCTGCGGCTGCTGCTGGCCGGGGGCGACTTCAAGTGGGTGGAGGTCGCCGCGCGGCCCGCGCTGGACGCCCAGGGCCTCGTGCGCGGCGTGGCCGGCACGCTGGTGGACGTGAGCGAGCGCCGCGCCACCGAGGAGCGGCTGCGCCTGTCGGCCAGCGTCTTCGACGGTGCGCGCGAAGGCATCGCCATCACCGACCCGCAGGGCCGCATCCTGGAGGTCAACGCCGCTTTCCAGGACATCACCGGCTACCGCCGCGAGCAGGTGCTGGGCCGCACGCCGGCCCTCCTGTCCAGCGGCCGCCACGACAAGGCCTTCTACGAGGCGATGTGGGGCGAGCTGCTGTCCACCGGCCAGTGGAGCGGCGAGATCTGGAACCGCCGCGCCGATGGCGCACTGCTGGCCGAGCTGCTGCGCATCTCCGCCGTGCGCGACGAGCAGGGGCGCCACACCCACTACGTCGCCATCTTCAGCGACATCACCCGGCTCAAGCGCCAGCAGGAAACGCTGGAGCGGCTGGCCCACTACGACCCGCTCACCGGGCTGCCCAACCGCGTGCTGCTCACCGACCGGCTGCAGACGCAGATCGCGCAGGCCGAGCGCCGTCGCGAGCCGCTGGCCGTGTGCTCGCTGGACCTGGACGGCTTCAAGGCCGTCAACGACGCCTGGGGCCACCCCGTGGGCGACGAGCTGCTGGTGCAGGCCGCCGAGCGCATGCGCCTGGCCCTGCGCGCCGGCGACACCGTGGCGCGCTTGGGCGGCGACGAGTTCGTCCTCATCCTGGACCACGCGCCCAGCGAGGCCGAGGTCGGCGCGCTGGCCGAGCGCGTGCTCGCCACGCTGGGCGCACCCTACACCCTCATGGGGCGCGAGGCGCGCGTGACCGCCAGCCTGGGCATCGCGCTGTTCCCGCAGCACGGCACCACGCCGGAGCGGCTGCTGCGCAATGCCGACCAGGCCATGCTGCGCGCCAAGCGCCAGGGCAAGAACCTGGCGTGCCTCGTCGTCGGCGACGAGGCCGAGGTGGCCGCGCGCGAGCAGCACGCCACGGCGCTGCACGAGGCGCTGCTCGGCGGCGAGCTGTGCCTGTACTTCCAGCCCAAGGTGGAAGCGCGCACCCAGCGCCCCGTGGGCGCCGAAGGGCTGCTGCGCTGGCTGCACCCCGTGCGCGGCGTGCTCACGCCGGGCGAGTTCCTGCCGCAGATCCACGGCACGGAGCTGGAGTGCGAGATCGACTGGCTGGTGCTGGAGCAGGGCATGGCGCAGCTTGGGCGCTGGACGCTCGAAGGCCACGACATGTCGCTGAGCCTGAACCTGTGCGCCGCCACGCTGCTGCACCCGCAGTTCACGTCGCGCGTGGCGCTGCTGGCCCGCGAGCACGGCGTGCCGCGCGGGCGGCTGGAGCTGGAGGTGCTGGAAACCGCCGCGCTGGCCGACCTGGCCGCCGTGGCGCAGGCCATGGAGGCCTGCGCGCAGTTGGGCGTGTGCTTCGCGCTGGACGACTTCGGCACCGGCTACTCCTCGCTGCACTACCTGCGCCAGCTCCCGGTGAAGTGGCTCAAGATCGACCAGGGCTTCGTGCGGCGCATGCTCACCGACGAGGGCGACATGCACATCGTCCGCGCCGTTGTGGGCCTGGCCGCCGCCTTTGGCGTGCGCACCGTGGCCGAGGGCGTGGAAACCGCCGCCCACGCCCAAGCCCTCACCGCGCTGGGCTGCGACCTGCTGCAGGGCTACTGGTTCGCCCGCCCAATGCCCGCGGCCGCGCTGCTGCAGTGGCTGCAGGAGCGCCAGGCCGGCCCGCGCCCGCCGGAAGCCCCCCAGGCGCTGCGCGAAGCCGGCGCCTGATCCAGCCTTCAAAAATCCAGAATTCAGCGTTCACGGCCTCCCACATGGAGGCCGGGCTTGGCGTACCTATCCTTTTGTCCATGCAGTGATTAACTGCTTCAACGGATTTCAACGGAGTACGCCATGAAGGTTTTGCATCTGGATTCCAGCCCGCTCGGTGGCGCCTCGGCAACGCGCGAGCTGACGGCCTCGCTGGCCTCGGCCTACCAGGCCACCGGCGCCCAAGTGACCTACCGCGACCTGGCGGCGCAGCCCATCGCGCACCTGGACGGCGAGCTGCTGCAGGCCCTGCGCCCCGCGCCCGGCGCCCCCGCTCCCACGGGCGAGGTTGTGGCGCGCGAGCTGGCGCTCACCGAGGAGCTGCTGGCCGAGTTCCTGGCCGCGGACGTCGTGATCGTGGGCGCGCCCATGTACAACTTCTCGGTGCCCACGCAACTCAAGGCGTGGATAGACCGCATCGCGCAGGCCGGCCGCACCTTCCGCTACACGGCCGAAGGCCCGGTGGGCCTGGCCGGCGGTCGCAAGGTCGTGGTCGCCTCGGCCCGCGGCGGCCGCTACGCCGGCACGGCCTATGAACAGGCCATGGACCACCAGGAGGCCTACCTGCGCGCCGTCTTCGGCTTCCTGGGCATCACCGACGTGGACGTGGTGCGCGCCGAGGGCGTGGCCATGGGCCCCGAGGCCCGCGCCGCCGCGCTGGCGCAGGCCAAGCAGGCCGGCAGCGAGGCCGTCGCGGCCTGAGCGGGTGCCGGCCACCGTCAGGAGAGCCGGCAAAATCGGGGGTCGTGACCTGCGCGGGCGTGTGCAAGCGCCTGCCAGGCTTTGCCGGCCGCACCCACCCGTGAGTGCGGCCGGCGTGCCTTCCTGAAGAATTCATCCGCCCATGAGCAGCCTGCCCCCTTGCCCCGCCTGCAACTCCGCGTTCACCTATGAAGACGGCGCCCTGCTGGTCTGTCCGGAGTGCGCGCACGAATGGAGCCCCGACGCCGCGCCGGCCCAAGCGGCCCAGCGCGTGTGGAAGGACGCGCACGGCAACGTGCTGCAGGACGGCGACACGGTCACGCTCGTCAAGGACCTGAAGGTCAAGGGCTCGTCCACCGCCATCAAGGTCGGCACCAAGGTGAAGAACATCCGGCTGGTCGAAGGCGACCACGACATCGACTGCAAGATCGACGGCTTCGGCGCCATGCAGTTGAAGTCCGAGTTCGTCAAGAAGGCTTGAGCCGGGTGCAACCGGCCCCGCCCGGCCACGGCGGCACTGGCTCCGGAGCCGGGCCGGCCGGCGATCCAGGCCCGTCTGCGCACCGCCGCGCGGTGTGCGCGCGCTGCCTGCGCCCGCAGGCCACCTGCCTGTGCGCGCTGGCGCGGCCCACCGGCCACCGCACCGAGGTGCTGGTGCTTCAGCACCCGCAGGAGCAGCGCCAGGCCAAGAACAGCGTGGCGCTGCTGCGGCTGTCGCTGGCGCACTGCGAGGTGGTGGTCGGCGAGCGCTTCGAGCCCGCGGCGCTGCAGGCCCTGCTGCACCGCCCCGGCAGGCAGGCACGGCTGCTCTACCCGGACGTGCCGGCCGCGCCCGCGCCGCCGGCCCCGCCGGCCGCCGGCGCGCCGCTGCGGCTCGTCGTGATCGACGCGACCTGGCGCAAGAGCCTGCGCATGCTGCTCGAACACCCCGCCCTGGCCGCGCTGCCGCGGCTGTCGCTGGACGCGCCGCAGCCCACGCGCTACCGCGCCATCCGCGCGGCGCGGCGGGCCGACCAGGTCTCCACGCTGGAAGCCACCGTGCAGGCGCTGGCCATGCTCGAAGGCCCCTGCTTCCAGGCCGCGCCGCTGCTGGACGCCTTTGGCCGCTTCGTCGCGGACGTGCAGGCCCGCCAGCGGCCGGCGGGCGCCGCAGGCCCGGCGCCGCCCGGCTGCGGCTCATGAAACCCTGAGGCTCATTTCCCGGCCCGTGGTGCGGGCCCACGGCCCGCGCGGGCTGGCGGCATGCCGCTTGCCCTCTATCCGGCCCAAAGGACGCGGCAGGCCGCCTGACGGCGCCGGTTCGGCGAGGGGCCGGGCCACTGCAGGCCGACCGTCTGAGGAAAGGCCGCCATGTCCGAGAGTTCCCACGGCTGCCCAAGCGGCGATATGCAGGCGCTGCTGGCAGCCATCGTGTCGTCGTCCGACGACGCCATCCTCAGCACCACGCTGGACGGCGTGATCACCTCCTGGAACGCCGGGGCCGAGCGCATGTACGGTTACACGGCCGCCGAGGCCCTGGGCCATCCCTTGGCATTGATCGTGCCCGACGACCGCACCGAGGAGGCGCTGGCCATGCTGCGCCGCGTGGCCGGCGGCGAGCGCGTGGCGCACCACGAAACCGTGCGCCTCACCCGCGCGGGCCGACGCATCGACGTGCTGCTGGGCATCTCGCCCGTGCGCGACCGCAGCGGGCGCGTGGTGGGCGTGTCCAAGGTGGCGCGCGACATCACCGCCGAGAAGGCCGCGCAGGCGCTGCGCCGCCAGGCCGAGGAGCGCCTGCAGCTCATCACCGACAACGTGCCCGCGCTCATCGCCTACGTGGACGGCGACTGCCGCTACCGCTTCGTCAACCAGGCCTACGAGCAGTGGTTCGGCCTGCCGCGCGAGCGCATCGTGGGCCGCCGCGTGGCCGACGTGGTGGGCGAGGACGCCTGGCGCGCCGTGGGCCCGCGCATGGCGCGCGTGCTCGCGGGCGAGGCCGTGCAGTACGAGGCCGAGCTCTACATCCGGGGCGCGGGCCGGCGCTGCATCGAGGCCAGCTACGTGCCGCACCGCGGCCCAAAGGGTCGCGTGGAAGGCATCGCCGTCATGGTCCATGACATTTCAGCGCGCATGCGCGCCGCGCAGGCGCAGGCGCGCAGCGAGGAGCGGCTGGCGCTGGCCGTGCGCGCCGCGGACATGGGCATCTTCGACCTGGACCACGCCGCCGCCACGCTGCACGCCAGCGCCGAGCTGCGTGAGCTGCTGGGCTGGCCGCCGCGCCTGGCGGTGGACGCCCAATCGCTGCGGGACGCCGTCCATCCCCTGGACCGCGAGGTGTATGAAAGCCGCCGCCGCGCCGCCGAGGACCCGCGCGGTGACGGCGTGTTCACGCTGGAGTACCGCGTGCTGCACCCCGACGGCGCGCTGCGCTGGGTCAGCGCGCGCGCGCAGACCCTCTTCGATGGCGAGGGGGCGCAGCGCCGCGCCGTGCGCACCACCGGCGTGCTGCTGGACGTGAGCGAGCGCCACGAGGTCGAGCAGGCGCTGCGCCGCAGCGAGGCGCTGCACCGACTGCTGGTGTCCATGCACGAGGCCACGGCCGCGCAGCGCGACCCGCGCGCGGTGCAGCGCGAGGTGGCGCAGCGCCTGGGCCGCCACCTGGGGGCCAGCCGCTGCCTGTACGCCGAGTTCGAGGACGACGGCCGCCATGCCCGCGTGCTGCACGACTACGCCGACGGCGTGCCCAGCATCGCCGGCGTGCACCGCATGGCGGACTTCGGCCTCGCGCTGCGCCAGGCCTTGTCCGCCGGTGAAACCTTCGTGGTGGAAGACGTGCGCAGCGACCCGCGGCTGGCCGACGGCGGCACGCGCGCGGCCTACGCCGCGCTTGGGCTGGTGGCGCAGTTGTGCGTGCCGCTGGTCAAGGACGGCAAGCTCGTCGCCGCGCTGTCCGTGCACCAGCGCGGCCCGCGCCGCTGGGAGCGCGACGAGATCGCGCTGGTGGAGCAGCTCGCGCAGCGCACCTGGTTCGCGCTGGAGACGGCGCATGCCCAGGCGCGGCTGCGCGAGAGCCGCGACGTGCTGGGCCTGGCCATGCGCGCCGGGCGCATGGGCGCGTGGTCGCGCGACCTCTCCACCGGGTGCGAGTGGTGGAGCCACGAGCTGGAGGAGATCTTCGGCCTGGCGCCGGGCAGCTTCGGCGGCAGCGAGGCGGACTTCCTGGCCTTGCTCCACCCCGAGGACCGCGAGGCCGTGCGCGACGCCGTGCAAGAGGGCATACGCCAGGCGGGCGACTACGCGGTGGAGTTCCGCTTCCGCCATGCCGGCGGGCAGTGGCGCTGGATGGAAGGGCGCGGCCGCATCGTGGCCGACGCCGCCGGGCAGCCGGCCATGCTCTACGGGCTGGGCATAGACATCACCGAGCGCAAGGGCGCCGAGCAGGAGCTGCAGCGCCTGAACGCCGAGCTGCAGCACGCCGCGCGGCGCAAGGACGAGTTCCTCGCCACCCTGGCCCACGAGCTGCGCAACCCGCTGGCGCCCATGCGCAACGCGCTGGAAATCCAGCGCCTGCGCCTGCCGGCCGAGGACGCTCAGTTGCGCTGGTCGCACGAGCTGCTGCAGCGGCAGTTGCGCCAGCTCACGCGGCTGGTGGACGACTTGTTGGAGATCGCCCGCATCAGCCAGGGTCGCCTGGAGCTGCGCCGCGAGCCGCTGGCGCTGTCGGAGGTGGTGCAGGGCGCCGTGGACGCCGCGCTGCCGCAGATGCAGGCGCGGCGCCATGCGCTCGGCGTGTCGCTGCCGCAGGAGCCGCTGCACCTGGTGGGCGACGCCGCGCGCCTCACGCAACTGCTGCTCAACCTGCTCAACAACGCCGCGCAGTACACGCCGCAGGGCGGGCGCATCGCGCTGGCCGTGCGGCGCGAGGAGAACAAGGAGGGCGACGGGGCCGAAAGCGGCGACCAGGGCGCAGGGGAGGCACAGGGCGCCGCGGGCGAAGTGGTCGTCACCGTCACGGACAACGGCATAGGGCTGGCCGCCGAGCACCTGCCGCACATCTTCGACATGTTTTCCCAGGTGCAGCCCGCGCTGGAGCGCACGCACGGCGGCCTGGGCGTGGGCCTGGCGCTGGCGCGGGCGCTGGCCGTGCTGCACGGCGGGCAGTTGAGCGCGCGCAGCGAGGGTGCGGGGTGCGGCAGCGAATTCGAGCTGCGGCTGCCGCTGCCGGCGCAGCCCGGCGCCGTGGCGCCGCAGCAGGACGACGGCGCGCCCGCGGGCGCGCCGCAGGCTGCCGCGCGCCGCGTCATGGTGGTGGACGACAACCCCGATGCCGCCGAAAGCCTGGCGCTGCTGCTGGAGCTGCAGGGCCACGAGGTGCGCACCGCGCACGACGGGCTGGCCGCCGTGGCGCTGGCGCAGGCGTTCCGCCCGGCGCTGGCCATCGTGGACATCGGCCTGCCGGGCATCAGCGGCTACGAGGTGGCGCGCCGCATCCGCGCGCAGCCCGGTGGCGCGGCGTTGCTGCTGGTGGCGCTCACCGGCTGGGGGCAGGCGCAGGACAAGCAGGCCGCGCTGGAAGCGGGGTTCGACCGGCACCTCACCAAGCCCGTGGCGCCGCAGCAGTTGGACGAGCTGTTCGCGCTGGAGCCCTTGGGCCGCACGGCGGCCGCCTGACACCGGCACAACGGCCACGGCGCCCGCGCGATGGATTTCAACCTTGGGGTGTTGCCGGCCGCCTGAGGCCGATGCTTGCGTCCGCAGCCACCATCCCCCGCCGCCCGGGGGCGCGCCGGGGACGGTCCGGGGATGGCGGCGGCCCTTCGTTTGCGTCAGGGCAGCGCCGCACTCGGGTGCAGGCGGCGGCTTGCAGCCCCTGGGCTACCATCCCCGGCTGCCGCCGCTTTGCAGTTTCACGCGGCGGGCCGACAAGGACAGCATGGGGATGGGGACCGACGACGCATACGCCGAGCTTGGACTGGCCGCCGGCGCAAGCGACCACGAAATCAAGGCCGCCTGGCGGCGCCTGGTGTCGCAATGGCACCCGGACCGCAACGCCAGCCCACAGGCGCTGGTGCGCATGCAGCGCATCAACACCGCCTTTGAATTGCTGCGCCAAGGCCTGGAGGCCGACGACGCGGCGCCGCCGGCCGCTCCCGCGCAGCCTGCGCCCCAGCCGGCCGCGCGGTCGGCCAAGCCCGCGTCCGGCGGCGGCTGGACGCAGCCGCCCCAGCCGCCGCGCCCGCCCTGGCACATCGAGCGCAAATTGAAATTGACGCTGGAGCAGGCCGCCGCGGGCGGGCGCATGGTGCTGCGCGGGCGCCACGTGGAGCGCTGCGTGGCCTGCGAGGGCGTGGGTTTCAGACACAGCCCGCGCCCGTGCGAGCCCTGCCACGGCGTTGGGCGCATAGGCCGGCGCAACTTTTTCGGCTGGGTAGCGGGTTTCGAGACCTGCGGCGAGTGCCAGGGCGACGGCCTGGCGCGGCTGGCCTGCGAGGCCTGCGACGGGCAAGGCGAGCTTGGGCGCTGCCGCTACGAGATCGCGGTGGACCTGCCCGCGGGCCTGCGCGACGGCGAGACGCTGGACCTCTCGGCCGGCGGCACGCAGGGCGACCGGCTCAAGCTGCACGTCGTTCTGCGCGAGCACCCGTTTTTCCGCCTGGAAGCCGACGGCACCCTGCACTGCGAGATGCCGGTGGACGGCTTCTTGTGGATGGCCAACCGCTGGACCGACGTGCCCACCCTCTACGGCCCGCAGCAGTTGCGGCTGGACCGCCGCCACCTGCGCTACCGGCTGCGCGGCCAGGGCTTCCCGAAGGAGCACGGCGGCGCGCGCGGGCACTACATCGTGGACGTGAAGCCGCTGTTCCCCGCGCAGTTCACGCGCGAGCAGGAGCAGCTCATAGAACGCCTGGCCGCCTCGCAGCGCCACGCGCCGGGCACGCCCCTGCACGAGTGGCAGGGCAAGGTGGTGCGGTGGAAGGCGAAGGTGGGGTAGGAAGGGAAAAGTGAGAGGACGGCGCACTGCAATCCGGAGAAAGCTGGGAAGGTCCTCGTATCCCGTGAGCCCGGGCGCTTCGCTTTCTACTTCGTCATACCCGCGCAAGCGGGTATCCACGAACGCCGAAGCGCAGCCTTCGAACGCATCGCCCAGAGCCAACGCCAGCATCCCGGCCGGCGTGGATACCCGCTTTCGCGGGTATGACGAATCAGGGTGCAATGTGCCCTTGCCATGGGGCTGACGGGCGGAACAACTTTTCCCGGACAGCAGGGCGCCCGTCAGCCGCTCAGCACCCGCGCCCGCGGCCCAGCACGCCGCCGGCCACGGCGCCGCCCACGGTGCCCAGGGTGCTCTGGTCGGTCAGCACCGAGCCGGCCACGCCGCCCACGGCGGCACCCACGGCCGTGTTCTTGGAGCACTGGTCCATGCTGGCGCATCCGCCGGCCAGCAGCGCGGTGACGAGGGTGGCGGCGAGCATCAGGCCGCGGCGTTGGGGAAGCTTTCGCATGGTGGTCTCCGTTTGTTGGGGGCCGGATGTCGGCCGTGGACACAGCATCTCCGGCATCCCCCATGCCCGCCATCGGACGGCGCCGCCGCCGCGTGTCGGATAGCGCCCACACCGGACAGGGGAGGGCGCCTCCCGGGTCACGGCGCGGGCTCAGTCGTCCTGGCGCCGGTCCGGCCGCTGCTGCAGTCTTGCCAGCAGCCCGTCGCGCCCGCTCAAGCCCCGCGCCATGAACAGCAGCCCGCCCACGGTGGCCGCCGTGCGCAGCAGCGCGCTGGAGGAGCGCCGCCCGCGCAGCAGCAGCGCCGCGCCCGTGCCGAAAGCGAACCAGTGCTCGCCCGGCACGCTTGGGCGCTGGTCGTCCAGGCGCTTGAGCGCCCGCAGCCGCTCGGCTGCGCGCTGCAGCGGGCTCTGCGGCGCGGCGGGCGTGCCTTCGTGGACGTCGTCCGGGATGGGGTGGGCCGCGGTGACCGGCGTGGTGGCGGCCGTGGTGATGGTGGGAAGAGGGGGCATGGCAGCAAGCTCCTGTCGGCCTGAAAGGCCAAGAGGCGCGCTTTGCGGCAAGCGCGATGCCCATCGCTTGGGCCGGCCCAAGCGGTGCCGCGCCTAGCATGCGTGCCATGCAAGCCTCTTCTCTCCTGCACAGCCCCGCCGCCGAACGCAACCGCGAGCCCATCCTGCAAGTGCTGCAACGCGTACTGCCGGGCGCGGGCGGCACGGCGCTGGAAATCGCCGCCGGCAGCGGCCAGCACGCGGCGCATTTCGCCCGGGCGCTGCCCAACTGGCAGTGGCTGCCCAGCGACGGCGACGCGCGCGTGCTGCCCTCCATCGCCGCCTGGTGCGACGGCCTGTCCAACGTGCTGCCGCCGCTGCACGTGGACGTGGCCGCGCCGCAGTGGGACGGCGTGCCGCCGGCGCTGGACGCCCTCTACTGCGCCAACATGGTCCACATCAGCCCCTGGGCCTGCTGCGAGGGCCTCATGCGTGGCGCGGCGCGCCACCTCAAGGCCGGCGCGCCGCTGGTCCTCTACGGCCCCTTCATCCAGGACAGCGTGCCCACCGCGCCCAGCAACCTCGCCTTCGATGCCGACCTGCGCGCGCGCGACCCCGCGTGGGGCCTGCGCCGCCTGGCCGACGTGGCCGACCTGGCGCGCGAAGCGGGGCTGCGCTTCCAGGAGTCCGTGGCCCTGCCGGCCAACAACCTGCTGCTGGTCTTCCTGCGCGCGGGCGGCTGAAGCGGTCGGGCGGGGGGTGTTAGACGGTCTAACACCGGGTTCGCGGGGGCGGCGCCGCGGGCCGCGGCGTCAGGCCTCCTCGCCCTCGTCGGCGGCGTGGCGCGCCTCCCACAGCGCCAGCACCGACTCCACGGCGGCGCGGCTGAGCTCGTCGCGGGCCTCCGGGTCCTGCAGCCGCGCGCGCTCGGCGTCCGACAGCCCCTCCTCGTCGCCCCCCAGCAGCACGATGGGCGCCAGCACGGCGCCGATGTCCGGGTCGTCGAAGAGGGCGCCCCAGCCTTCGGGGTCCAGCGCCGTGGCCTGCAGGAAGCCGATGCACCAGTCCTCGGCGTCCACCACCTCGCGGCCCTTGACCTCGGCCACGCTCACCACGGGCTCCCAGTCGTCCGGCGTCTCCTTCAGCCGCGTGGCGATGTTGTGCAGGTGGCGCAGCACCAGCACGGCGGTGTCCTTGCGCTTGCGGTTGCTGGGGAAGGGTTTGCCTTCTTCGCCGTCGCCGCCCCAGACCACCGGCAGCCAGCGCGCGGTCGGGAGGGTGCTCACGGGCGTGGGCGCCAGCAGCAGCGCGGTCAAATAACCGTCCAGCGCCTCGACGTTCATGGCCTCGTCGGCGGGCAGCGCCAGCAGCGCCTGGTCCAGCTTGGAGAGTTCTTCGTCGGAGAGCGGCCGGTCGGGCAGGGAAGGGTCGTACTGCGGATAGTCCACGTCGTGCTTTCTGGAATGCGTCAAGGGCCCGGATTGTGGTGTAGCCGCCGGCTACAGTGCTTGACCCGACGCCAGGAGCCGCATGCCATGAGTTTCACGAACCGATCCCGCACCGCGTTGGGCGCGCTTTCGCGGGTGCTTGCCGCCGCCACCACCGCGGTTGCCGCCACCGTTTTTTCCACCGCCGCGCACGCGGCGCTGCCCGTGGGCGCGGCCGCGCCGGACTTCAACGCCGACGCCGCCCTGGGCGGCAACACCTTCCACTTCAAGCTGGCCGAGGCGCTGCGCAAGGGGCCGGTGGTGCTGTACTTCTATCCGCGCGCCTTCACCAGCGGCTGCACGCAGGAGGCGCATGCCTTCGCCGAGGCCACGCCCGTGTTCGAGGCGCTGGGCGCCACGGTCATCGGCATGTCCAACGACGACATCGCCACGCTGCAGAAGTTCTCCGTGGAGGCCTGCCGCAACCGCTTTGCCGTGGCCGCCGACGCGGGTGCGCGCGTCATGAAGGCCTACGACGCCGCGCTCTGGGTCAAGCGGGACATGGCCGACCGCATCTCCTACGCCATCAGCCCGCAGGGCAAGGTCATGGCCGTGTACTCCAGCCTCAACCCCGACGGCCACGTCGACGCCATGCTCAAGGCCGTGCAGGACTGGAAGCGCGCGCAACCCGTCCAACCGGCTCAGGTGCCCAAGCCCTGAGCCGCGCCTGGGCGCGATGGCCGCCGCGACCGCACCGCGGCGCGGCACGCGTTTAAGGGCCGGCTCATCCGCAGCCCCTAAGATCGCGCCCTTCCCATGCGACGCCACCTCTCCCGCCTCCCCCTGCTGCAGCGCGCCCTGGCGTGGCTGCTGCTGGCGCTGCTGCCGCTGGCGCAGGCCGTGGCGGCGGGGCATGCGGTGTCGCACCTGGCCGGCGGCAGCGGCTCGCCGCACGACAAGCAGGCGCTGCACGCGGCGCACTGCGAGCTGTGCATCACCGCCGCCACCGTGGCCGCCGGCGCGCTGCCGGCCACGCTGCCGGCGCTGCCGGCGCTGCGGCTTGGGCAGCCCGCGCCCGCGGTGGCCGTGGACAGCGCCTGGGCGCCGCCCTTCGCCGCGGCCTACGACAGCCGCGCACCCCCTGTCTTCACGCACTGAACGTCCCTCAGCAGTACCGGCCCGCCTGTGCCTTGCGCGGGCGCGGTGCTTTGCAACGTCCTTTGCTTGAAGACCCACCCATGCAACAACGCATCCTGACGGCTGCCGTGGCGATGGCCATGGCCGGCCCGGTGGCGGCGCAGTCCGCCGCCCAATCCACCACCTCCGCCAACGAGCTGCAGTCGCTGCGCGACGAGATCCAGACCCTGCGCAACGCCTACGAGGCGCGGCTGCAGGCGCTGGAGCAGCGCCTGCAGGCGGCTGAGCGCGCCACGGCCCAGGCGCCGGCCGCTGCCACCACCGCGGCCGACCCGGCCGCCGCGCCTGCCGCCTCCGGCGTCGCCTCCGTGAGCCCCGGCGCCGCGGCGGCCCCTGCCGGCGGCGGCGCCAACGCCTTCAACCCGGCCGTTTCCTTGATCCTCTCCGGCCTGGTCACGCGCACCTCGCGCGACCCGGCCGGCTACCGCATCAGCGGCTTCGGCCTGTCGCCGGACGCCGAGGTGGGCCCCGGCACGCGCGGCCTGAGCCTGGCGGAGTCGGAGCTGGCCTTCTCCGCCAGCATCGACCCCTACTGGCGCGGCGCCCTGCACGCGGCGCTGCACCCGGACGACAGCGTCTCGGTGGAGGAAGCCTTCGTCGAAACCACCGCGCTGGGCAGCGGCCTCACGCTCAAGGCCGGGCGCTTCTTCTCCAACGTCGGCTACCTCAACCCGCAGCACGCCCACACCTGGGACTTCGTGGACAACCCGCTGGCCTACCAGGCGCTGCTGGGCACGCAGTACGGCGACGACGGCGTGCAACTGCGCTGGATCGCGCCCACCGACCAACTGCTGGAATTCAGCGCCGAGCTGGGCCGCGGCCGCAGCTTCCCCGGCAGCGACGTCGGCGCCAACGGCGCGGGCATGCGCTCGGTGAGCGTGCACACCGGCGGCGACATCGGCGACAGCCACTCCTGGCGCGCGGGCCTCTCCGTGCTGCAGGCCGGCGCGCGCGAGCAGGCGCTCACGGGCCTGGCGGCCGACGACAGCATCGCCACCGCCTTCACCGGCCGCACCCGCGTCTACATCGCCGACGCGGTGTGGAAATGGGCGCCGGAGGGCAACGCCACGCGCACGAATTTCAAATTGCAGGGCGAGGTCCTGCAGGCGCGGCGCAGCGGCTCGCTGGTCTACGACCTGGGCGGCCCGGCCGAGTCGGCCGGCGACTACCGCGTCACGCAGTCCGGCTGGTACGTGCAGGGAATTTATCAATTCATGCCGCGCTGGCGCGTGGGCCTGCGCACCGAGCGGCTGGATGCGGGCTCGCCCAACTACGGCGCCCATGCCGGCCTCTTTGATGGCTCAGGCTTCCAGCCGAAAAAACATTCGTTGATGCTGGACTACAGCCCAAGCGAGTTCTCGCGCGTGCGCCTGCAGCTCGCGCGCGACCTGGCACGCGAGGGCGCGGCCGACAACCAGATCTTTTTGCAGTACCAGATGAGCTTGGGCGCGCACGGTGCCCACGGCTATTGATTCGCCCCCGAACCGGATTCCGACATGAAGAAACGCAATTTCGTCCTGAGCGCCCTCGTGGCGCTGCCCCTGGCCCTGCTGGCCGCGCAGGCCCAGGCAAATGTAAAAGTGCTGGCCTGCGAGCCGGAATGGGGGGCGCTGGCGATGGAGCTGGGCGGCCCGGCGGTGGACGTGGCGGTGGCCACCAGCGCGCGCCAGGACCCGCACCAGATACAAGCGAAACCCAGCCTCATCGCCCGCGCGCGCAACGCCGACCTGGTGGTGTGCACCGGCGCCGAGCTGGAGACGGGCTGGCTGCCGCTGCTGCTGCAGCAGTCCGGCAACGCCGCCATACAGCCCGGCAAGCCCGGCTACTTCGAGGCCGCGGCCTACGTGCGCAAGCTGGAGGTGCCCACGCAACTGGACCGCTCGCAGGGCGACGTGCACGCCGCCGGCAACCCGCACATCCAGACCGACCCGCGCAACATCGCCCTGGTGGCCACGGCGCTGTCCACCCGGCTGCAGCAGATCGACGCCGCCCATGCCGCCGACTACGCGCAGCGCGAGCGCGCCTTCAGCCAGCGCTGGCAGCAGGCGCTGGCGCGCTGGAACGCGCAGGCCGCGCCGCTCAAGGGCGTGCCCGTGGTGTCGCAGCACAAGGCTTTCCCCTACCTCTACGACTGGCTGGGCCTGAAGGAAGTGGCGGTGCTGGAGCCCAAGCCGGGCGTGGAGCCCTCGGTGTCGCAACTGCAGGCCGTGCAGGCGGCGCTGAAGAACACGCCGGCCAAGATGGTGATCCACGCCGCCTACCAGGACCCCAAGGCCTCGGACTGGCTCAGCGGCAATGCGGGCATCCCGTCGGTGAAACTGCCCTTCACCGTGGGCGGCAGCGACGCCGCCAACGATTTGTTCGGCCTCTTTGACGACACCGTTGGGCGGCTGCTGGCCGCCGCCGGCGCCAAGCGATGAACTGGGACGCGCTGGACGCCGGCATCCTGGGCCCGGCGCTGGCGGCCGGGCTGCTGGTGCTGCTCACGCACGTGCCGCTGGGCCAGCAGGTGCTGGAGCGGGGCATCGTCTTCATCGACCTGGCCATCGCGCAGATCGCCGGCCTGGGCGTGATCGCGGCCGACGCGCTGGGGCTGCCCGAGGGAGGGCTGGCCGTGCAGGGCGCCGCGGTGGGCGCGGCCCTGTTGGGCGCGCTGCTGCTGACCTGGACGGAAAAGCGCGCCCCGCGCCAGCAGGAAGCCTTGATCGGCGTGCTCTTCGTCCTGGCCGCCTGCGCCGGGCTGCTGCTGCTGGCGGGCAACCCCCACGGCGGCGAGCACCTCAAGGACCTGCTGGTCGGCCAGATCCTGTGGGTGCAGCCCTCGCAGCTCGGGGTGCTGGCCGCGATCACGGCGCTGCTGCTGGGCGCCATGGCGCTTGGGCTGCCGCGCCGGCTTGGGCGGCTGGGCTTCTACGCCCTGTTCGCGCTGGCGGTGACGGCCTCGGTGCAACTGGTGGGCGTGTACCTGGTGTTCTCCAGCCTCATCGTCCCGGCGCTGGCGACCACGGCGCTGCGCGGCCGCTCGCGCCTGGTGGCCGGCTACGCGGTGGGCGCGGCGGGCTACGTGCTTGGGCTGGCGCTGTCCGCCCTGCTGGACTGGCCTACCGGCGCCGTCGTCGTCTGGACGCTGGCGCTGTGCGCCCTGGCGGCCGCGGCGCTGCTGCGCCGCCGCGCCGGCCCGTCGGCGGCGATGGAAGCCGCCTCGCACGGAGCGCCGTGATGGCCAGCGGGCTGCGCGGCTTCGTGCGCCGGCTCGGCCCGGGCCTGATCACGGGCGCGGCCGACGACGACCCCAGCGGCATCGCCACCTACTCCCAGGCCGGCGCGCAGTTCCGCTTCGCGCTGGCCTGGACGCTGCTGCTGACCACGCCGCTGATGATCGGCATCCAGCTCCTGTCGGCCCGCATCGGCTGGGTCACCGGCCAGGGGCTGGCGGCCAACATCGCACGCGTGTGCCCGCGCTGGGTCACCGTGACGCTGGTGGCGCTGCTGGTGGCGGCCAACACGCTCAACATCGCCGCCGACGTCGCGGCCATGGGCGAGGCCGTGCGGCTGCTGGCCGGCGGCCAGTCCGCCCCCTACGTGCTGGCGCTGGGCGGCCTGTGCGTGGCCATGCAGCTCTTCTTCCCCTACGAGCGCACGGTGCGGCTGCTCAAGTGGCTGACGCTCGTCCTCTTTGCCTACGTGGCCGTGCTGCTGGCCGTGCGCGTGCCGTGGGGCGAGGTGGCTGCCGAGGGGCTGCTGCCGTGGACGGCCTGGCGCGACGACCTGTCCGTGGGCGCCTACGCCGCCATGGTGGTGGCCGTGCTGGGCACCACCATCAGCCCCTACCTGTTTTTCTGGCAGGCCGCGCAGGAGGTGGAAAACAAGCGCCGCGCCCCGTTGGGCGACCGCACGCTGCCGCACCCGGCGCGCGAGCGGCTGTTCCTGCGCCGCATACGCGTGGACACGGTGGTGGGCATGTGCTTTTCCAACGCGGTGGCGCTGTGCATCGTGGTGGCCGCGGGCGTGACGCTGCACGGCCAGGGCGCGCACGTGGACAGCGCCGCGCAGGCGGCTCAGGCGCTGCGGCCGGTGGCGGGGGATTTCGCCTTCTGGCTGTTCGCGCTGGGCATCGTGGGCACGGGGCTGCTGGCGGTGCCGGTGCTGGCGGGCTCGGCGGCCTACGCGGTGAGCGAGCTGCTGGGCTGGCCCGGCGGGCTCTCGCGCGGCTTCCACGAGGCGCGGGGCTTCTACGGGATCATCGTCGCCGCCACGGTGCTGGGCACCTTGGGCAGCCTGCTGGAGGTGGACCCCATGTCCGCGCTGGTATGGAGCGCGGTGGCCAACGGCGTGATCGCCGTGCCCATCATGGTGGCCATGCTGTTCATCGGCCAGTCGCGCCGCCTCATGGGCGCGCAAGTGATGAGCCGCCGCCTGCGCTGGCTGAGCTGGCTGGCCACCGGCGTGATGGCGGCGGCCGTGGCCTTCATGGGGCTGTCCAGCCTGCTCGGCGGCTGAAGTTGCTGTCCCGGGGAGAACGGCCGGTCCCGGGGCCACGCCCTGCGGGGGGCGCGTCCCAGGAGCGCGGCGCTGCTCACATGGGCGTGGGCGGCGGGGGCTCCGGCGTGGCCGGGCCGGGCGGCGGGCTGATGGGGTCGCCCACCGGTGCCGGGCCGGGCGGCAGCGGCGACGGGGCGGGCCCCGGCGGCATCACCGGCTCCGGCGGCACCACGTGCGCCCACAGCGGCGGCGGGATGCGCCGCTGCGGCCGTGCAAGGGATTGATGCGGGGTCATGCGCGCTGGGCTGCGGCTCAGAGCTTGTCGATGCCGCGCTTGACCGTTTCCTTGGCGTCGCCCACGTTCTTGCGCACGGTGCCGCCCACCTGGTCGGCGCGGCCTTCCTGCTGCATCTGGCGGTTGCCGGTGAGGTCGCCTGCCGCTTCCTTGATGCGGCCCTTGGCGTTGTCCACGACGCCCTTGACTTGATCCTTGTTCATGCGGTGCTCCTTGTCGGTGTTGGCCGGCACATGCCGGTTGCTTCACTCTGGAGCAGTTCGCGGGCCTGCGCTGTAGGCGCGCATGCCGTTGTCCCGTAGTCCCAGGCCGCAGATTTTTCAAGGGGCGGCGGGATTTTCCCGATGGCGGAAACCGGTTTACCGCTGCTTGCGTGGGACGATGTGAAACGCCGACGGCCTGGACCGCCTGGCAACGGTGCATGGCGTTGGCAGCTCCCGCATGCTGGAACGCCGGGGTTTTGGGCCCCCGCATCACGGGACGCATGCTGCATTGCACAAAAACTTGGCCTGGCACTTGCAGCGCAAGCCGCATGAGCTCGCCACCCTCTTCCCCCGTCCCGCCCTGGCACAGGCGCGTGCTGGACTGGCTGGGCGTGGAGCCGGCGGACGACGGCCCGCCGCCGGAGGCGCCTCGGCCCGACGAGCGCTTTGCGTGGGAGCCGGTACCGCCGCCGACCCGGCCGCCGCAATGGGGTGCGGCCAACCAGCCCGCGCTGCTGCTGGGCCAGGAAGAAGGCCAGGAAGAGGAGGCGCCGCCTCGCGCCGCTGCGCTACCGGACCTCCTGCCCGCCGCGCCCCGTCCTCCCAAGCGCGCGCGTTGAGCGGCGGCCCCTCGCAGGCCCGCTGCCGGTTTCGAGTGCATGCCCGCCCTTGATTCCGCCGTGAGTACTTCTCCGGGATGGAAAATGCTTGTCTTCTGATTCCAGGGTCGTGAAGTAATTCACGGTATTCAATTCCGTTATGAATTTGAGTATGAAAGCTGCGAGCACCTGATTTGGGTCGAGACTGCCATTTGTTGGTGCGTTCCATGGAGCTCAGGGAGCCAAGTCATGAATATCAGCTCGCATTTGATCAACCTTTCCGGCCGGCGCCGTTTCACTTCGCAGTGCCTGGTGCTGTATGCGGTGCTGGCGCACCAGGGAAAAGCGGGCGCGTTGGAGATTTCACACGAGGCATTGCGCTCCTCGTCGTCCTGAGGACGGCGGCACCCCTTCAACGCCCAGGAGTCATCCCCCGTATGGACCTCATCACCGGCAACGCCTACGACCAAGACACCCGCGGCACCGGCTGGTTCCTGGGCTTCAGCGACTGGACGCGCCACGGCCTGGGCGAGCTGCTGCACGTGCCGCGCGAGCAGCCGCTGGACGGGCTGTGCATGAAGTGGTGGGACCACCCCGCGGGTGACGGCAGCGGCCTGGGCAAGCCGCTGAGCGAAGGCCGCACGGTGTCGCTGCTGGTGAGCGGGGAGTCGCTGTTTCGCATCGAGTTCAGCCCGCATCCGGACTTCCGCCCCGAGGGCCTGCGCACTGTGCTGCTGCGCCGCCAGGGCGACTTCGCGGCCTGGGGCGCGGGCTTGCACCACCGCTGGCACGCGCTGGAGCGCGCCACTGTCATGACGCTGCGCTGGAACCTGCGCTGAAGGCCGGGGTACGGGTTTGGGCCGCTCTTGAGCTCCTTGCCGTCCGCCGCGCCGGGGGCACCGGGCTTTTAAAATCCCGGGTTTTCCTCTCGGCGCCTCCTCATGGATTCAGATCGTTTTCAGCGCGGCCAGGCCACGCTTTCCAGTATCCACGGCCATATAGGCGAAGGCGTGATGAAGGCCTTGGGCGACATTGCGCCGGAATTCGCGCGCTTCATCATCGAGTTTCCCTACGGCGACATTTACGCGCGCGGCATCCTGTCGCCGCGCGAGCGGCAGATCGCCACGATTTCCTCGCTGGTGACGCTGGGGCATTCGCCCAAGGAATTGCGCGCCCATATCCAGGGCGGGCTCAACGTGGGTTGCAGCCGGCAGGACATCGTGGAAGTCATCATGCAAATGGCCGTGTACGCCGGATTTCCCGCCGCGGTCAATGCACTGCTGGTGGCCAAGGAGGTTTTCGCGGAACTGGACGAGCGCGGGCAGCAGGCGGCTGAAACCGGGCGGCCTTGAAGCGGCCCGCCAGGCCATTTGTCACGGGTGGCCGGTGGGCGGTGCGGGACACAATTCCCAGGAGAAAAAATCCACATCTCGAACCGTGACCCGGCGGTGCGTGCGCGCTACGATGAATCCACCGCAGGCACGGCTTGTGCTCTGTGGGGCGTCACCAGGGAGTTCGTCATGAGCGTTGCGCTGCTGTGGCTGTGGATGGCAATGGATACCTTGAAGCCGGGCGCGGTGGATTTCGCGCTGGAATGGGCGTCAAGTCACAACCTGACATATCTTTATTGAAACGTATTTGAATCGGCCCCGCGGGGCCGCTGCCTGCGGAATATATAAGCCTGTATTCCGCGCGCCTTTTCGTCCGTTCCCGTTCGGGACGGCTGCATCATGCCGTGAGCAGCAACAGGAGTTTCCAGCATGCTCACCGGCGGATGTTTGTGCGGCGCCGTCCGCTATGAAGCAGGCGGCACGCCCTTCAATTTGACGATGTGCCATTGCGCCACCTGCCGCCGCGCCAGCGGTGCGCCGCTGGTGGCCTGGTTCAGCGTGCCCAAGCATGAATTCCGGCTGGTGCAGGGCACACCGGCCCGGTTTTCTTCCAGTGCCCAAGGCATGCGCAGTTTCTGCAAGGATTGCGGCAGTGCGTTGACATTTGAAAACTCCGATTTGCCGGAAGAAATCGACGTGACGATTTGCACGCTGGACCAGCCGGAGCAATGCCCGCCCGCCGACCATACCTGGGTTTCCCGGCAATTGCCCTGGATTTCCATGGACGATGGTTTGCCCGGATATGCCACCGTGCGCATGAAAACCTGATGCCTTGTGGGCCAGGAATTTGCTCTGTGACCTTCGGGGAACCATTGGCTCCCGATGGAGTCGATGCAACAAGGCATGCCGGGGGAAAAATTTTCATTTTGCGGCTGACCTTCCGGCTCCCTCCGTGGCCCGTATTCAAGGATTCAAAATGCGCCTGCTGCTTGCCATATTCCTGCCCTTCGTCGTGTTCTTCACGATCGGCCGGCCCATCTCCGGCATCATTTGCCTGATATTGCAGGTCACGCTCATAGGCTGGCTGCCGGCGGCCATTTGGGCGGTTTATGCGCTGAGCCAATACAAGACGGACAAGAAAATAGAAAGCGCCCTGCGCCGGCCATCGGCCTGATTTTCAGTGGGGCCTGAAAACCAGGCGGGCGGCGGGCGGCTGGAAAACAAAGACTTTCCGGCAACGGCCTTTTGAAATTCAGGCCGCGCGCTGCGCAAGCACACGCTGCAGCAGCGTGTGCACGGCGCTGGGGTCGGCAGGCTTGACGACGTGGCCTGAAAAGCCCGCGCGCGTGGAGCGCTCCACGTCCGAGGGCGCGCCGTAGCCGCTGAGCGCAATCACCGGGCAGCTCCCGCACAGCGCGCGGCCCACGTCGATGCCGCTGCCGTCGGGCAATCCCAAATCCGTCAGCACCACGTCGAAGTGCCGCTCGCGCGCCACGGACAGCGCGGCCGCCCGCGTGCCCACGTGCGTGACGCGGTAGCCCAGGTCCTCCAGCGACAGCCGCATGGCCTCGGCCGCGTCCTCGTTGTCCTCCACCAGCAGCAGCCGCGTGCCGTCGTCCTCGGCCAGCGAGGGCGCGGCCGGCGCGTCGGCCGACTGCGCCGGCTGCAGCGACACCGGCACGCGTATCGTCACCCGCGTGCCCAGCCCCAAGCCGTCGCTGGCGGCCTCGATGCTGCCGCCATGCTCGCCCACCAGCCCGCGCGCGATGGCCAGCCCAAGCCCAAGTCCGCCAAAGCGCCGCGTCGTGTCGCTGTCGCCCTGGCGGAAGGGCGTGAACAGGTGCGGCAGCGCCGCGGCGTCTATGCCGATGCCGTCGTCGGTGCAGGTGACGGTGAAGCCGCCGTCCACCGAGGCCGTGCGCAGCGTGATGCGCCCGCCCTCCGGCGTGAACTTGATGGCGTTGCGCACCACGTTCCACAGCACCTGCTGCATGCGCGCCTCGTCGGCCATCACCACGCTGTGCGGGGCCTGCAGCGCCAGCGTGAGCTGCAGCCGCTTGGTGGCGACCTCCTCGGCCAGCATCTCGGCCACGGCCTGCACCAGGCGGTGCATGTCCACGGGCTGCAGGTGCAGCGTGAGCTTGCCGGCGTTGATGGAGGTGAGATCGAGCAGGTCCTCGATCAGCCGCGCCTCCAGCGCCACGTTGCGCCGGATCATGGGCAGCAGCTTGCGGTACTGCGCCGGGATCTGCGCCACCTGCTCCAGCAGGTACACCGCCGAGGAGATGGGCGTGAGCGGCGTGCGCAGCTCGTGCGAGAGCATGGCCAGGAAGCGGTCCTTGGCCTGGTTGGCCTGCTCGGCCTCCTCCTTGGCCGCGCGCAGCCGCGCCTCGTGGGCGTGGGCCTCGGTCACGTCGTGCAGCACCTTGCAAAAGCCGCTGGGCTCGCCGGCGGCGCCGCCGTGCAGCGGCATGGTCAGGCCCTCGACGCGGCGCTGGGAGCCGTCGCGGCGCATCATCCAGCGCGCGTCCGTGGCCTTGCCTTGGGCCAGCGCCTGCTGCAGCCCGTCCTCGAAGACGAAGGCTCGCCTGTCCTGCGGCGTGTAGAGCAGGTCGGCGCGGTGGCCCAGCACCTGCTCGCGTGCAAAACCGAACACGTCCTGCGCGCCGCGGTTCCAGCTGCGGATGCAGCCCTCGCGGTCCAGGACGATCACGGCGTAGTCGTGCAGCGCGTCCACCACGCGGGCGTGCAGCGCGTCGGCCTCGCGCAACTGGCGCTCGGCACGGTCGCGCCCGTCGCGCTCGGCCACCTCGCGCAGCGCGCGCTCCACCACCACCGGCAGCCGCTGCAGCCGGCTCTTGCTCACGTAGTCGGTGGCGCCGCGCTTGAGCAGCTCCACGGCGTTGTCCTCGCCGATGACGCCGGAGACGAAGATGAAGGGCACCTGCGGTGCCAGCACGCGCGCCAGCTCCAGCGCCTGCGCGCCGCTGAAGCCCGGCAGCTCGTAGTCCGACAGCACGAGCTGCGGCTGCGGGGCTGCCGCCAGCGCCGCGGCAAAGCCCGCCTCGTCGCTGACCACTTGCAGCCGCGAGCTCGGGTAGTGCTCGCGCAGGCACTCGCCGATGAGCTCGGCGTCGAAGCGCGAATCCTCCAGCAGCAGCACCTGCAGCCCCCGTCCGCGCGGTTCGGCCATGGCCGCCTCTGTTGCGCTCTTTGCGCCTGTTGCGCCCATCACGTGCCTTTCCAAGATCAGTCCCCCCGCCGCGTGGCCCGCACCGAGCCCGGGGGAGGTTCGTTGAGCACCGCCCAAAACATGCCCAGGTCGGCAATGGCGGTGATGAATGGCTTGAACTCCACGGGCTTGACGACGTAGGCGTTCACGCCCAGCGAGTAGCTGCGCAC
>NZ_BCTC01000048.1 GCF_001571085.1 Azohydromonas lata NBRC 102462 | reverse complement strand
TGGCCGCCAGCGTCGCGCCGTCCAGCGGCTGCACCGTCACCACCCGGGGCTCGAAGCGCTCGGGCGCCGCCTTGACCCAGACGATGTTCTGGTTCGACGGGTTCTTGACCAGCGCGTCCGCGGGCACGCTCACGCCCTGGACACGGCTGCGGGTCTGCACAACCACCTGCACCGGCTGGCCGACCGCCAGCGCGGACAGTTCTGGCCCCTCGGCGCGGAACATCAGCGGCAGCGCCTGCTCGCGCAGCGAGCGCGACGCGCCGATGAACGTCAGCGGCACCTTCTTGCCGCCGGCCACGACGAAGGCCGTGTCCACGTCCGCGGCCACGGCGGCATCGAAGGCCAGGGCTTCCACACGCAACCGTGATGGGTCCACCACCTCGAACACCAGCTCGCGCGCGTCCACCACCTGGCCGCTCACGGCATTGGCCGAGGCGATCACGCCCGCCACGGGTGCCAGCAGCGCATCGCGCCCGGAGAGGCCACCGCCGATGGCCGCCATGCGCGCGCCCAGGCTGGCCACCTCGCTTTCCGCCGCCTCGATCTCCTTGCGCGGCACGGTGTCGGCAAGCTCTTTCAGACGTGCCAGGCGCTTGGCCGCCAGGTCGCGGCTGGCCCGCAGCTCGGCCAGCTGCGCGGCCTGGTTGGAGCGCTCGATGGCGCCGGCCGAGGGCACGACGTAGGCCAGCACGTCGCCCTTGCGCACCGGCTGCCCCACGGAGGGCAACCCGCGCGGGCCGGGCTCCAGCCGCCCGGCCACCAGGGCCTGCACCTTGCCGCCGGCATTGGGGTCCATCTGCACACGGCCGGCCAGCTCCAGGGCACGGGGCAGTTGCCCGGCCTGAGCGGCCGACGTGCGCACGGACATCTGGCGTTGCGCGGGCTTGGGCAGGAAGACGCTGCCGTCGGGGAGGCGCTGGGGACCGTTGGTGTTGGTGGCGGGGGCGGCGT
The DNA here is from genome assembly GCF_001571085.1 of Azohydromonas lata NBRC 102462. Taxonomy (GTDB): domain Bacteria; phylum Pseudomonadota; class Gammaproteobacteria; order Burkholderiales; family Burkholderiaceae_C; genus Azohydromonas; species Azohydromonas lata. The sequence goes on along the minus strand of NZ_BCTC01000048.1, from coordinate 46,603 downwards.
CGCCGTGATCGTGTCCATCACCGGCCCGTGCCGGTGACGCGGCCAGCGCCAGAGACAGCAGCGCCAGTGCCCAGTGAGTGCGGGTGATGCGCTTCATGCGGTGGCTCCGGTACGGTTGCGGCGGCCAGTGGCGTAACGCCGCCAGCCCCAGGCCACGGCGCCCAGGGCGCCCAGCGCCCCGGCCGCCCATGCGACGGCGCGCTGCCCGTGGCCGGCATCGCCCTGCTCGGCATGCTCGTCGGCGTGCAGGTCCAGCTCGCCAGCGAGCAGGTCCGTCACGGCACCCGCCGTAATGGTGGCCGTCACCGGCGTGGCGCCAGGCTGCAGCGGCTGCGCCAGGGTTGCCTCGAACTCGCCCTCGGCATGGGGCTGCGCCTTGATCTTCTGGCCGCCGATCTCGACTTCCAGCTGGGCGTCCTTCACCGGGCTGTTGCTGTCGGCGTGGTCCAGGTAGAGGGTCAGCTGCGTGCCGTTGACCACGCCCACCAGCTCGAAATCTTCGGAAACCGCGGCAAAGCGCGGCAAGGCAGGACCGGTGACCGCAGGCAGTGCATCGCCATGGTCGTGGCCGTCGCCGGCCTGCGCGGCCGGCACAGCCAGCAGCGCCAGGGCTGCCGCGAGAACAGCCGCGGACTTGTGGATTCGAGGGGCGTACATGACGGGAGTCGCGGGATGTCGTTGCGGGAAATGCATGGGGGTGAGGGAATACGGTGACGGGTTCATGCGGCGGTGCCTCACTCGGGCAGCAGGCCCATGGCCTGGCGCCATTGCGAAAGTGCCTGTGCCAGCTCGACGCGGGCGCGCGCCTGCAGCCGCTCGGCCTCGAAGGCCTCCAGTTCCACGCGCAGCCGCGTTGGCAGGTCCGCCTCACCGAGCCGGAAGGCCTTGTCGATGAAGCCGCGTGTCTGCTCGGCCAGCGCCGCGCGCTGCGCGGCCGCCTCGGCGACCTGGCGGGCTCCTTCCATGCGGGCCTGGGCTGCGGTGAGTTCGCCTCGCAGGCGCTGCTGCTCCACGGCCAGAGCGCTCTCGGCCTCAATCTGTTCTGCGCCGGCAGCCGCCACACGGGCGCGATAACGGCTGTCCGAGCCGAAGGGAATGCGCACGCCAACGCTGATCGACTGGCCGTAGGCCTCGCCCCGCACGTCGCGCTCGCGCGTGGTGGCCAAGGCAATCTCGGGATTGGCGCGCCGCTGCACGCCAGCCAGCGCCTGGCTGCGCCGCGCCACTTCGGCGCGATCCTGCAGCTCGACCAGCAAGGGATGGGAGGCGGTAATTTCTGTGGCTGGCACCGCCTCGGCTGTATCGGGCAGCGGTTGGGACAAGTCGATGCCCGCAAGCGCCTGGAGCGCTTGCACGGCCTGCGCCTGCACGGCGGCAGCTTCAGCCAGTGCGGCCCGTGCCGCTGCTGCCGCGCCCTCGGCCTGGAGCAGGTCGGCCCGGGAGAGATCGCCCGCGCTCACGCGGCGTGCGACGTCGGTGGCGAGTTGCTGCGTGTTGTCCAGCCGGGCCTGCGCCATGGCGGCCTCAATCCGGGCACGGTGTGCCGTCCACCAGGCGTCCCGGACCTGGCCGGCGAGTCGCAACTGCGCGGCCAGCACGCGGCTGTCGACGGCCTGGCGTTCTGCCTCGGCCACGGCCTGCGTGCGCGAGCGCTCGCCGGGCAGCCACAGCGGCACGGCCACGCCAGCAACGTACTCGCGCTGGCCGTTGTTGCGCACCAGGCGGTCACTGCGGCCCGACAGCTCCAGTGCGGCCGGCTCGGGGGTCCAGCTGCGTGCAGCATCGAGCCGGGCGTCGGTCGCGTCGCGTCGCGCCGCAGCGCCGCGCGCCTCGGGTTGCCGTTGCCAGGCGCTGTCGAACACCTGCCGCAACGTGATGGAGGCGCCGGTGGCGTCTTGGGCATGAGCGCCCGGCGCAATGGCCAGCAGGCAGGCCCATGCCAGGGCGGATGCGGCTCGGCCCGCACCCCGGCCCCAGGGTCCGAATGTCATGAAGTCTCTCGCAAGCGATGCGGGCCGTCGGCCCACGTGATCGGTCAGGCGGGACGGTGCAACGGGCCGCGCAGGCGGCACGTCAGCCGGTCAGGGCCGGCCTCTTCCGTCCGGATATCAGATCGGTTGCGCGAGAGGGGGACGCAGCGGATTGTCGGGATCGCGCTGCGGGAGGAAGCGCTGGTAGGCCGTGGGCACGAAGCCCGGCCCGGATTGGGTCAACGACGTGGACCAGTCCAGCAAGGCCGCGGACCATCCATGGCCCTGGCATGTCGAGCATTCGGCGCCGCAAGACCAGTCCGCGGTGCCGCCCTCGTCGGATGCGTCACGATCCGCAGCAGCCGCGGCTTTGTGCACGTGCTCATGGTGACCAAAGTGCGCCTTGCTGCCGCCTGCGTGCTCATGTCCGCAAGCGTTCGCCGCCGCCGCCCAGATGGCCTGGAACGGCAGCAAAGCGATCAACAGGACAAGCACGAAGCGGCGCATGGGGCAAGTGTATCAACACCATTTTGTCTGCCTCCCATGCATATCTATGGCAGGCCGACTCGAAGATCAACGGCCCTGTGCGGCCGCGTGCAGGCGCTGCTTTTCCTCGGGGGAAAGGCTCAGCGCGTCTTGGCGCACCTGATCGCGGCTCTGGGCCCGCGCGGCCGCAGGGAACGTGTCCAGCGGGGGGCCTTCGCGAACGATCAGGCTCGGGGCGGCCGAACGTGCCTCGGCCTGCACCTGCGCACGGGTCAACGTGCTTGGGACATGCTCAGGGTGGTAGCTCAGGCCCTGGTCCGTGTTCTCCTGGTGCCACACCGTGTTGGCCATGGACAGGGCCGGGGCCAGCAGCGCTGCGGTCACCAGCAGGCCGGTGCAATGGGAGCGGGCTTTCATCAAGCTCATGGGGTTCTCGAAAAGTGAAAAGGTTGCGTGGGCATCAAAAATTTGGCGTAGTCAGGAGCCGCGAAACAGCTCCTGCAGGCGCTTTCTTTCCTCGGCGGACATGTTCAGGTACTCGTTGCGGACCTGCTCGCGCGTCTTGCCCGTTGTGGCGCCCGCGGTGCTCGGCGGCGCGCTCTCGCGCAAAGCCGTGTCCGGCGTGGTGGCGCCCGGGGCACTGCGGCCCGCGGCCCCCGTGCTGCCGTGGTCGGGCTGGTAGCGGTAGCCCTGGTTGTTGTTGGCCGGCACCCAGGGCGAATCAGCCATGGAAACAGCCGGCGCCAAGAGCACCGCGGACAGGGCCACGACAGCGGAGAAATTGCGGGTCTTCATCAGGTGCTTCCTTTCGGTTGGGTGGCCGCTGCATCAGCGACCGTGGAAGCACTGTAGAAACCCATCCGAAACGCGACGGCGTCACGCAGATGACAATTTCGTCATCTTGGCCCTCGCACGGGACCAGGCTGCGTCGATCTGGCACCAGCGCCTTTTGCGCTCGGTGTGCCGCGGCCGTGTCGCCTTCTGGATTGCAAAACCGTCATCAGCCTGCCCGGCTCTCGTAACCCCCCGCCGTTCAAAGTGGATACCGGGATGACCAACGGACGAAACCCCAGCCGGGGCATCCCATGCAATCAGGAGAACACTATGAACTTTCAATCTTTCAGGACCATCACGCTGGTGGGCGCCATGGCGTTGATCGCCGGTACGGCGATGGCAGCGAATGACGCGCGACTGCCCAACGGCAAGTCGATGTACGGAGTGCCCGTCGATGCCAGGGCCGCGACCAAGGAAGTGAACGTTGCCACGACCGGCTACGTGAACGTGTCGTGCGGCGACGTCGTTGTGTTCCGCAACGCGGACAAGGCCTTCGCGTGGAAGTTCGACGTGATCGGCCACCGTGCGGTGGACTTGCAAAGCATTGCTCCAGCGGGATTTGCCAACAAGCCGCTGCGCATTCACGTCGCAACCAACGACATGGAACGCAGCTGACCTTCCCTGGGCAGCCCGCGGGCGGCTGCTCAGGGGGTGCGCGGCATGCGCGCTTCAATGCAGCCGCACCGCGCGCCGTTGCAAAACGCCACGGGACGGTTGACACCGCGACATCTCAAGAGCGCCGGCTGGCCGTTGTGGGCTATGGAGCCGTGCACGCCGCACGTCGGCGACTGCAGTCACCGACGGTTGAAGTCATGCCCCGCGGCTGTCGAATGCTTCAATGCCTTGAAACAGGCCTTGGAGAAAGGCCCCAATCCCATTGGCGCGGATTCCAGAGCCTGTGCGCCGGTCAGGGTGCCGGTTTGCCACACTGGCCGCAGAAGCGGCTGCCTGTTTGCAAGCCCGCGCCGCATTGCGTGCAGGCGAAAGCCATCGACGTACCGCACTGAGGACAAAACTTGCTGCCGACGGGAGTGATCGCGCAGCACTTCGGGCAGGTTGCGCCCGCAGTGGCCTGCGGCACCACGGGCGGGGGAGGAACGTAGCGCTGGCCACTGTCAGGGAATGTGCCGTAGCTGCCGTGGTGGCTGCTGTTGCCGTGACGGCTGCCGCCGTGGTGGCCGCCACCATGTTGATTGCTGCCGTGATGTCCGTCGAAGATGCGATCGAAGATTCCCATGTTCCGGATTCCTTGTTTCTCAAGGTGCTTGAATTCGAAGCTGCCGCTGATTGCTGAGATCGCTGCATGCCGACCAGGGCTGTAAAGGCAGCGGCCATGTCGGCACTGTAGGCACCCGGGAGCGACGCCCGGCGAACGGCAACATGACAAATTCGTCATCTTCCCCAGCGACTGAAATGGCGACAATCGCGCGATGCGAATACTGGTGGTCGAGGATGAGAAGCGGGTCGCCGAATACCTGCACAAGGGACTGACGGAAAACGGCTACGCCGTGGACCTGGCTCACAACGGTCCGGACGGCCTGCATCTGGCGCTTGAGGGCAGCTACGACCTGGTGCTGCTGGACGTGATGTTGCCGGGCATCGACGGCTTCGCCGTGTTGCGCGCCTTGCGGGCCGTGCTTGCCACGCCGGTACTGATGCTCACGGCCCGCGATGCGGTGGACGACCGTGTGCACGGCCTGCAGCAAGGTGCCGACGATTACCTCGTCAAACCGTTCGCATTCTCAGAGTTGCTGGCCCGCGTGCAGGCGCTGCTGCGCCGCGGCGCGCAACAGCCGCAGCACGCGGAACTGGACGCCAACCGGCTGCGCCTGGCGGACCTGGAGCTGGACCTGGTGCGCCGGCGCGCCACCCGGGCGGGGCAGCGCCTGAACCTCACGGCCAAGGAATTCCTGCTACTGACCCTGCTGCTTCGCCGCCGGGGCGAAGTGCTCTCGCGCACCGTCATTGCCGAGCAGGTCTGGGACATGAACTTCGACAGCGACACCAACGTGGTGGACGTCGCCGTCAGGCGCTTGCGCAGCAAGCTCGATGATCCCTTCGAGACGAAGCTGCTGCACACCGTGCGCGGCATGGGCTACGTGCTCGAGGACCATGCACCGTGAGGGGGACGCCGGCACGGTCGCTGGTATGGCGCCTGTCGGTCTGGTCGGCGATCCAAAGCCTGATGGGACTGGCGCTGGTGGCGATGGGGGTCTACCTTGCCACGGCCTGGAGCCTTTCCATCCGGGAGCAGGAAACGCTGGAGCAGCGCCAGGCCGTGGTCGAGCATCTGATCGAGGAAGCTGCCGCCAATGCCGATCCAGCGACGTTGCGCCACAAGCTTGACGACTTCTTCGTCGGCACGCCGGGCATTGGGCTGCGCCTGGAACTGCCTGACGGCAAGCCGCTGTACGAGCACGCGATGCAAGGCAGCCAGGACCACACGCGGAAAGCCACATTCAAGCGGCCTTGGCCCCTGGATCCCCAGGGCTCGATCCGTGGTGCGCTGACGCTGGACACGGCCCTGGACGACAGCTTGCTGGATCGCCTGGCGGCCATCCTGCTGGTCAGCGCCCTGGCCGGGGCGACGCTGATTTCGCTGACCGGCTCCGTGCTCGTGCGCCGCAGCCTCATGCCCGTGTTGGCGCTGTCGCGCCAGATCCGCTCCATCGAGCCTGCGGGTCTGCACAGCCGGCTTGACGGCACCGGCCAACCGGAGGAGATGCAACCCGTCGTGGAGCAGTTCAATGGACTGCTGCAAAGGCTGGAGCGGGCCTATGCGCAACTCGAAGCGTTCAACGCCGACGTCGCCCATGAGCTGCGCACGCCCCTAACGGCGCTCATCGGCCACAGCGAAATCGCCCTGAGCCGGCCTCGCTCCGTGCAGGAATTGCAGGAAGTCATCGGCACCAACCTCGATGACCTGCGGCGGCTTTCGGGGATCGTCAACGACATGCTCTTCCTGTCCAAGGCGGATCGCGGGGCCAGGGCTCGCCGCGTCCCCATGGCCAGCGTCGCCGAGCTCGTCAACGAGGTCGTGGAGTTTCACGACGCGGCGTTGCAGGACGCCGGCTTGCAGTCACGCGTGACCGGCGACGCCTCGGGCGCCTTCGACGCGGCCCTGTTGCGCCGCGCCCTGTCCAACCTGCTGGCCAACGCCACCCGCTACGCCAGCCCGGGCACCGCCGTGGAGGTGAAAATCGCGATGCCTTCGCCTGATGTGCTGCAGCTGGTCGTGAGCAACCAGGGCGAGGACATCGGGCCCGAGCACTTGCCGCGCCTCTTCGATCGCTTCTACAGGGCGGAAGCCTCGCGCGAGCACAGCGACCTCAATCACGGCCTGGGACTGGCCATCGTGGCCGCCATTGCGCGAATGCACGAGGGGCAGGCGTTCGCGGACTCGCGTTCCGGCCGGACCAGCATAGGCCTGCGACTGCCCGCCTCGGTAACGGTGGCGAGCGCTGAAGATCGCCAGCGCTGATGCCGGCTCCGGCCGACTGCGACGCACTGCACCTGTGCCCTGCCTGCGGCGGCCATTGCAGTGCCGAAGAGAATCAGCGTGGAAGGGGCCTATCTCGCGGGCTGGAACATGATGATGCCCATGCCAGCCATCGCCACGGCTGCGCCGGCCACGTCCCAGGCCGTCGGACGAATTTGATCGACGGCCCACAACCACAGCAGTGCCACGCCGATGTAGACGCCGCCATAGGCCGCATAGACCCGTCCGGCAGCCGTTTCGTGCAGCGTCAGCAGCCACGCGAACAGCGCCAGGCTCACGGCCGCGGGGATCAGCAACAGCATTGAGCGGCCCTGCTTGAGCCACAGGTATGGCAGGTAGCAGCCCAGAATCTCGGCCAGCGCCGTGGCCACGAACAACGCAAAGGTTCTCATCGCGCCATTGTGATGAACCACCGCTGTTCACTGGGCCGCAGGCGACGACACGCATTGGTCCACCCTTCCATCGTGGGCGCTGCTGACACGCGGCTCGTGCCGCAGCAGGACTTTCCAGGCAAGGCGGAAGCATCTGTTCAGATCAGTCGAGACTGGCGAGCCGCGCCGCCGCTGTCGTCGATCAACGACTGTGCAAACCGCTCGACGCCAAAACGCATCGTGCCTCGGAAATTGATGTGCCCGAAATGCGCCGGTCCGATGTGCCGCAGCCACTCGTCTTCGATGCGCATGCCGCTGTCGCGCAGTGCAAGGACCACCTTGTGCATCCTGCTGGAATTCCACGCGATGACGCAATTCGCGATCAGTGCGTGAGCACCCGAGATTGCCCGCAGTTCGTCAGGACGCCGACCACGCTCGGGCGCGATCCGGCCGCTGTAGACCGCGCGCTGGAGTTGGTGCACGGATTCCCCTCGCGAGAGCAGCGTGTGGATCTCGCGCCGGAAGTCCGCCACGGCCAAGTAATCGCACAGGAATACGGTTCTGAGCAGCCGTCCCAGATGCTCCGCGGCCCGGTGCACGGGATCGCCCCTCGCCGCCGAACCGAAGCGCTGCATCACCTGTGCTGCCGACACCCGGCCGCTGCGGATGGACGCGGCCAGGCGCAGCAGCTCCGGCCAGCCACGCTCGATGGCCTTGAGGGAAACGCGTCGCTCCGTCACGGCATCCAGCTCGTCGGGAATCAGGTAGGCCTGGGCAGAAAAAGCTTGCGTTCCGCCAAGTCTCGCAGGCGCGGACACAGGTCGAACCCCAGGAGCTTCGCAATGCCCATCGCGGCGTCCGTCCAGCCGTGGGTATCGCACGCAACCAGTGACAGCCGGATGCGGTCCTCGACGCGGTTGTGCTGCTCCACGCCCTCGATGGCGGCGCCGGCCTGGCGCTCGCCCAGCACGATGGGCTGGTCGTAGACGATGCCCCAGCGGTCGCGCAGGTGGGTGTAGATGCCCGCGGCGTAGGTGCGCCGGCGCGGATCGACGCGCGCGTTCCACAGGTGCCGTGACGCGTCGAGGGCGAGCATGTCGCTCGACGCCTTGTCGCCGTCGCCCCAGAGTGCGGCCAGCGGGATGCGGCCCTGGAACTCGGCCACGCGCTCGTTGGCTCGGCGCAGCCGGCCGCTGCCCTCGATGGCGCGCATGGCCACCAGGATCTGAGCGGCATCCAGCCCTGGAATCATGTGCGCCACGCCCCGAGCATCGAGGTCCGTGCCGTGCGCCAGCAGCGCACCGTACACCGCGATGAGCTCCTGCGAGGAAGCTGCCCGGTGCCCCAGCAGCGCATCGCTGAAGTTGGTTGCGGCGTCCACCTCAAGGATGAGGTCAGGCAGCTGGACGTCGCCGATGCGCCGGTAGATGGCCTCGCGCGTGCGCACCGGTTCGCCATCGTCGGGCAGCGCCGTCAAGGCGGGCAGGTGCAGCATGCGATCCGTGCCGATTTCCACCTTGCCCACGCGCAGCGCCTCCACCAGGGCCTGCATGCCCGCGTGGATGGCGGCCACCAACGGCATCAGCAGCGCGTCGAACGATCCCGGTACGCCCAGCAGCTCCACGTGCTCGCGTTGCTCCAACGCCCACTGCTGTGGCGGAATGAGCAACTGCTCTTGGCCCTGGAAGCTCAAGGAATGGTCGATCCACACCGAGCCGCGGCGCAGGCTGCGCCGCAATGCCAGCATCGTGCTGGCCTCGAAGGCACGCCAGCCTGCCTTGCGATCCGACTGCTGCACCAGGCTCCGCCAGGCCGCCCCTACATCTGGGATCTCGTCACGCCCGATGCCCTCGCGGCCGAACCGGGAACGCAGTGTGGTCCAGGCCTGCCATTGCTCAAGGCCGGCGTCCTTGGCCCGCCCGTGGAACTCCAGCCCTGAAAGAACATCGAGGCAGGCATGGACCCGGGTCGCGTCCTCAGCGAGCGCCTTTCGCACGCGCGACGCAAAACTGACCGGCACGGCATCGCCGACCGCGGTCAGCAGTTCCTGCGCCTTGAGGACCCGCTCCTCCCAGGATTTCGTAGCGTCGTGCAGCACCGCCTTGGCCAGCGCGGCCTGCCGCAGCTGGCTCGCGCTTTCCTGGGCGTGCCGGGTGCGGGCACGCTCGGCTGCCGAGCGCACGAGCTGCTGCGTGCGCCGGCTGGCCAGATGCAGCGCCGTGTCGGTGAGCTCCAGCAGCGTCACGCGCAGGAAGCACACCACCTCGACGAGTTGCGCGACGAGCTTGATATCGCGGGACCTGTAGGGTCGCCGGGCCTGTATCTGGCGAGCGTAAGCCTGCTGCCGCGCCAGCACCACGCCGGAAAGGTCCCATTCATGCGCGCCCAGCGTCTTGAGGTAGCGCACCTTCTCCAGCGTCTCGGCCAGTGTGGTGGGGCTGTGGCGCCTGGGCGGCGTCTTGAGCCACTCGATGCGGTTGACGTCCGTGCCGGGCCGTGGAGCATGGACGGCCAGCAGCAGCTTTGCGGCCTTCTCGCGGCCCACGGCGTCGGCCACGCAGATCACGATCTGCGCCTCAATCTTGGCAAAGGCGTCCCGCGCCCAGTCCAGCAGCCGGCGGGTCGAAGGAATCAGGATGCGGCGCGTGAACAGCCAGTGCCTGGCCGCCTGTACCAGATCGTCGGTGTGTGCGGCATCCTGCGCCTGCACTTCCAGCGCTGACATGAGGCTTCGTTCCTGCTCGGAATCGAGCTCGGTCAGGCCGAGGTATTCCTTGGCCCAGCGCTGGTGGGCGAAGAGCGTCTGCTTGCGGCCGTAGATCGACCTCAGGCTGGCGATGGACGGGGCCGCCACGCCGAGAGTGCCGGCCACGTAGCGCAGCAGGTTGCGCGGTATGACCGTGAAGCCATCCAGGGTGCGCCCGGCCACGCGCATGAACAGCACCATCAAAGCCGCGGCCAGCTGATGCCCTTCGCGAAACTGATCTTTCAGGGCATCGACGTCCACCTTGGTGAGCGTGAAGAAGTGCTCCCGGTCGAACTCGCTCAGCCGCCCTGGCAGGCAGTCGCATCCAACGAAGCGGTCGGCAAAGGCGGACATGGCTGCCTCGGCGCAGAAAGTGGGCCGCCGACTCTACCGGGTGAAAGTGGGTGCTGCCATCGCCCAGCTACTGTCGTCTGGAGGTTGTTGAATAAGTAGCAACCCTAATTCGATTGCCTGCAACCGGGTGCAACTGCAGGCGCACCTTTCTGCACTTGGAGTCCGTCTACCCCATTCCCAGCTCGCGCCGAACTCCACTTCGTCAAAGCGACTGTGCTTGCCCGTGAGAGCGCGTCGTTCCATGAACAGGGCGCGCTCCAGCAACTCGGGCAGCTCGGCGGCAAGCCACCACAACTCCCACTCCTTGCTGGCCGGACAGAACCAGCACGCGCTCTTGATCGGCACAAGGTGCGAGCCCAGGTACCGCGCGATGGCGCGCACGCAGTCCAGGCGGGTCCAGCCCAGGAACTGCAGCGGGTAGATGAAGTCGAAGGTGCCATCGCTGTCTGCAAGGCTTGCCGTGCGCCTCAAGTCCGCCTTGCCAGCGTCGTAGCCGATGAGCTTGACAATGCGCTGCCCGCTGGCCTGCGCGCGCAACCACAGCGGGTGGGGCGCGCACGCATTGGGGCCTCGCGTGACGCCCTTCAGGAAGTTGTCCTGGGGCTGCTGCTTCCACTTGATGCTGCAGGACTTCATGCCAAACGCGAGGCTGGGCAGCGTTTCGTTCTTGAGGCAGTTGCCTTCCAGCGTCGAATAGCCGGTTTGCGCTTTTGGCTTGAGCTGCACCTCGTGAATCTCGCGCCAGCCCCAGCCGCGCAAGACCGCGTTCACCCGCTCCAGGTGCTGCAGGCTCAGGGGCTTTTCCCCGCCGGTGTTTGCGAACGTCATCACATCGGGCTCGATGCCTGCGGCATGCAGCGCCGCGATCATGGCGGTGGAGTCCACGCCGGCGCCGAAACACAGCGCCAGCAGCCGGCCATCGAGCGCGCGGCGCAACGCATCTCGCTGCGACTGTGTCAGCAGGTTTTCCATGTCTCGGGTCCTTGATGACCTCGCGCCAGCCCGCCAAGCTGCCCGGCAACACCTTGCGCAGTGCCGTTGACCAGCCGTCAGCGGTGCACGGTGCCGTTTTCGGCGGCTGGGGTGGGCGCCAGCGGCGTCGGCCAGGACAGCAGCGCCGGCAGGCCAGCCGCCCTGCGGCGACGGTGCCCAGCCCCCCGCCTGCCCAGCCTCAACCGCCAGCCCCCGGTACAGGCTCGGGGACTGACGAGAAGCTGGTTCAGTTCCTAGCTCGCAGGACAGACGGCAGCCAGCGCTTGCCGTCGAGTTGCTGCTGAGCCTGGGCCACCAGCGCGTCCTTCTTCAGGCCGTCGAGCTTGCGAGCGGCTTCAGGCGACACGGCTTCGCTCACGGCGTCCAGCACCTTGGCCTTGGGCACGGCAGCCAAGTAGCCCTCTACCGAGGGCTGCCAGAAATCGGCCATGTCCAGGCCCACGGCGGTAGCGATGGCGTCGGCAATGGGTTGCGGCGACTCCCTGCCCTGCACCGTGTTGAGCGTGCTCGCGGTGCAAACAGCCAGCAGGTCGAGCACGTGCACATCGTCAGCCTTCAGCACCCACGCCAGCAGCGACTGTGCTTCGCGCGGCAGCGCCCCGCTCCAACGCTCCCTGTGGGCGTCCATTTCCTGCTGTGCGCGGCACGCAGCCAGATCGGGCCCTTCCTTGCGCACGTCCACCACGTCCGCGCGAATCTCCACCGGCGCGTCGTCGCGGCTCAACTCGGAGCCCAGGCCGGTTCGCAGCGCCAGTTGCCATGCCAGCACGCGCAGCGCCACAGCCGGGTTGTTGGCGAGCATGGCACGCAGTGCCGCCGTGCGATGCGCCGTCAACTGGCGCAGCAGCTTTTCCGAAAACTCAGGCCTGGGCTGCTTGGCGGGTGCCGAGCCCGTGTCCCCGTGCTGACCACCGGATGCCGACGCCGTGGCTGAGTTCTGCGCGGCCTGGGCCTTGCGGTCTTCGATGCGGACCAGCTCGCGGGTGACGGCCACCTTGCCGCTGGAGTCCACGTACACGACAGCCCCCGCCACGGGCAAGTCGCGCGGGTCGATGTGCCGCAAGCTCTGCTCCACCGCTTCGCGTTCGCTGTTGGCCTGCTCCTGCTGCGCTTCAAGCTCGGCAATTTCCGGTGCCTCGGGGGCCAGGTCTTCAAGCTGGGCATCCAATTCGGAAAGGCGCGCTTCCAGCGCGTCGAGCCGCTGCTGTTGTTCCTCGCTGGGCTCGACATAGACCATGCGGCATTGATCGAAAGCTTGGCGGTCGCTGTAGGTGAAGCTGGTGCGCGCCTGAACCCAGCTCCAGCCTTCGGCGCGCAGGACTTCCACCTCGCGTTCCAGGGCCTCCAGCGCCAGCCGCTCCAACAAGGGGCGATCCGTCACGTAGCCGGGCGCGGCCTCGTCGTTGGAGAACAGATCGCGCAGCACGGCGCCGCCCGCCGCTTCATAGGCTGCAAAGCCCACGTACTGCACCAGCGGGTGCGTGGGCGGCACATTGCCCCCGGTAATTTTGCTGCGCAGCGTGTACGCCGAGCGTTCATGCTGCGGCGCATGAAACCACAATGCCTCTTGAGTTGCGTGATCATCGACAAGGGTCAGTACCATCAATTGCTCAAGCTCAATGCCGTCCTCACGGTACAGCGCCATGAGCTTAGGGCTTACATCGGCAAGCTTGAGCCGGCGCTCCACGGTGAGCGTGCTCACGCCCCAGGCGTCTGCGATCTGCGCCGCCGTCCTGCCTTCATCGGCCATGGCGCGGAATGCGTCGTACAGGTCGCTGCCATGCAGCGGCTCACGACCGCAGTTCTCGGCGCACGATACCGACACGGCGTCCTGCTGCGACACCAGCAGGCAGCGCACGGGGTAGTCCGCAGCAATCTTGCCTTCGGTGAACAGCAGGTGCAGCGCCTCCAGTCGCCGCCCACCGGCCACCACGCCGTAGCGTCCCGTGGGCACACGCTCCTTCTTGCCTTTGACGCCCTTGAGTTCCGCGCGAATTACGAGATTTTGCAGAAGGCCTTGCGAATAAATGAGCGCAGCAAGCTCCTTGATGCTCTGCTTGGATTTCTTTTTGCGGACATTAAGGGCATCGCGATAAATATGCTTGAGCGGGATGGTGATTTCCTGCCCGGCCACCTTTGCGGCGGCTTGCGCGACCTGAAGCTGTTCGGATAAATCCATTTTAGGCTCCAACCAATGAAGGACCGGGAAGCCGCCCGGTACGCAGACTTGGAATTACTTCCAGGCCATGGAGCTAATATATCACTGTGGATGGGTACAGGGGTAGTAATGCTGACCCAATAATGGTTATATTGGCGCAAGATGTATTCTGTTTATAAGTTCAAAATTGATTTATTGGTGCAGTGGTTCGGCTTATTCTTAATGGGTCTGTGTTTCCAATATAATCGATTTATTGCGGAAGCTTCCGCTGCATTTCGCTCGTGACGACGCTGTGGCATCCAAGCGCAGCGACCGCTGCTATTTCTTTTCCTGTACGAAGGCCACGTAGTCGATTTGAGAACCATTGTGGGTAAAGGCAATTCCCAAGGCCCCGTTGTAAGGAAGATCAGGCGTGCGGGTGAGCTTCGCGAACGCGAATTCCGCCACCTCGCGGTCTTCGGTCGTGGTCTTGTCACTGGTGCGCTGGTCTGGCCAGCGCACATAGACGCGGTAGGTCATTGCAAAAGTCCAAAGGGTTCGGCACTCTCATTGTGAGCCTACGCACGCGTCGTAGGCCAGTTGGCATTGGCATTGCGGCCCCAGCCCCAAGGGCCTTGGCTCGTTGGCGGAAAGAGCTTGAGGCCCGAACGGCGCACCCGCGTGCGTCAAGCTGGTACCGAATCGAGCGATGGAGTCCAGACCAGCTGGGTTATCGGAATCCATCTCAGGTCTACGACTGCTCTGGGATTTTCGGCGCCCCTTCTGTACCGACCAATTCAGGCCAGCGCTGCCACCATGTCTTTTGGCAGAGATTCCATCGCCGGACTTCACCGTCAAGTATTTTTTCCACACGGGCAGCTGCGGCTGTTCCTATATCGTGCCGCCCAGTCAGGCACTGGTAAAGGTACTGCTCGCTGTGGCCGATTCGCTCGTGAAACCGCTGCCGATCAGCAGGGGAAAAAGTGCTGCTCATGTTCAAAGCATAGCAACTTGCTAGACTGTGGCACAGGTAGCGTCTCCCCACGTGTTGAGGCGCACGCCGACATACAGGCTGCACGGCCACAATGCCGGCATGCAGACAGCAGAAGAAAGACGGAAGGCCAAGCTGGAGGAGCTGTGCGGGACGTACGGCGTTGACGTCGTTGCGCGCTGTGGCAATGCGTCAGCGGAGTACATCAAACAAATCCTTGCCGGCACTCTGGGGCCCAGGCGCCAGGACGGCAGCCGGGTGCCGCGCCACGTGGGAACCGAGATGGCTCGCGCGATCGAAGCGGGTTTCGGCCTGGAGCGTGGCTGGATGGACAACGATACGGTGGCGGACGGCGCCAGCGGCAGCCCTGCCCTCGCCCGGTGGCGCAGGGTGGCTGCCCGCATTGCGGCGCACTGCGAAGAGACCGGTGTCACGGTTCCGCCGGCAGCGTTTCTGGTCCTGGTTGATGCAGCCCTGGACCTGATCAGCGATGACTCCACGGATGCGGAGGTCGCTGCCGTGTTTCGCAGGCTCTGGCCCTTGTTCAGGCAAGGGCAGCGAGCGACGTCCGCCGGTTGAGTCCCTTGCCCTTGGCTGAAGGGTAGCCGGCGCCCGCTGCAGTCCCCGCAGGGTACCCGGTTCAAAGCGGCTGCCAAGCCGTCGCACTTCTTCTCGTTCTTGGCGGGCGAGGAGGCGCCGTGCCGTGTCCCTAGTTCAATGACAACTTGCTTGAAATAGGTCTAGCAACTTGCTAGATTGACTCCATGGCGTGATTACTCAGCGCCCCGGAGATTTAGCCATGAAATGCATTGGTGTGGCCGCTGCATTGCCAGCTCATAAATTGAGCTGGTCACTGCCGAGTAATTTGCTCGCTTTTGCCGGTGGTTTTGTATATCGCATGGCGGAGATGGCGTGATGGCTGCCATTATCCGCTTGCTGATACCTGGCGCGGGATTCGACATCAGCGCCAGCGCCTCGATATTCGAAGCAGCTTTTGTCCCCGGCCCTTATCTGGTCAGCGACAACACACAAGTTATTCGTGCTGAGATTCAAGGCCAGGTACTGCCCATAGGTATTGCCATTCGCAGCGTCGCTGACCAAGTGGCACTGCTGCCGTACAGGGCCACGGCCCACCTTTTTAAGGCGGCGCCCGACCTCTTTGCCGTGGTCAAGGCGGTCGCGCTGCTGGCTGAGCGCGCCGACGAGATGCATGCCGAGCAACTGCGCAACGAGCTCCAGTCACACGTGCCGGCAGCGAAGCTGGCCATGGCGCGGGCCACCGGGCTGCTGAGCTGAGGGGCGCAACCATGAGCTGTACCGAGCACCAAAGCGCAGCGCACATGTTGCGCCAGCAGCAGCCCGCCGTTGCAGTTGGGCTGGCCCTGGTCGAGGCGTTCGTCACCTGGCACTTGCGGCAGTGCCGGCGCGAGGCCAGTGACGATCCATCCTCTCCTGCCTGCACCAACAAGGCTTGCCCGTTCGCCGGGCGTTGTCCTGCCCGGCAGCGAGACGTTGCTGCGGCCGCCAGCCGCGGCGCCGCGGCCGGTGAGCGAACGAAGGTCGTTTCGCCCAGCTTCCGGCCCGGTGAGCGGGTTCGGGTGGTGGCCACGGTGCAGCAGCTGCAGCTGCAGCCCCGGCGGCCTTTCAAGGTCTACGACGCCGTGCAAGTCACCGGCCGGGAAGGCGCCGTGGTGCACGACGACGACTGCGCGCTGCAGGGGCTTGTGGCCGTCGAGATCAACGGCATGCCCTGGTGCTTCAACCCACTGGGACTGCAGCGCGTTGAGCCTCTGGCCGGGAGAGCCGCATGAAGCGCGACGCAGTGACGCTTCGGCTCGATGGACAGGAGATCCGGCACTTCCACGGCTTCCACGGCAGTGGCGGCGGTGGCAAGGGCTTCAACCGCGGCCAGGCCCGCGTGGGCAACTTGCTGGCAAAGCCGCGCTGCATCGGCGGCTTCGACGTCAACCCGGCCTCGGTGCGCAACTTCCAGCGCATGACGGGCGTGGCCGGCACGGTGCTCGACGCCTTCAGCCGCGAGCAGTACACAGCCTTCCACGGCAAGGCGCCGCCTGCGGGCTGGCGCGAGGCCACGCCTCAGGACATCCAGCGCGCTGCCGGCGGCGAGCGACCGCACATCGTGTTCCTCAGCAGCCCCTGCAAGGGCCTGAGCGGCCTGCTGTCGGCCAGCAAAAGTCAGGCGGCCAAGTACATCGCGCTCAACGAGCTGACGCTGCGTGGCGTGTGGCTGATGCTCGAAGCCTGGGGCGACGACCCGCCAGAGCTGATGGTGCTGGAGAACGTGCCGGGCCTGCTCACGCGTGGCCGGCCGTTGGTGGACCAGATCACGGCGCTGCTGCGCGCCTACGGCTACGCGGTGGCCGAGTCGGTGCACGACTGCGGCGAGCTGGGCGGCCTGGCCCAGACGCGCCGGCGCTGCCTGATCGTGGCGCGGCACATGGGCAAGGTGCCCGCGATGCTGTACGAGCCGCCGCGCCGGCGCCTGCGCGCCGTGGGCGACGTGCTGCAGCACCTAGCGCTGCCGGGCGATCCGGCCGCGGGCCCGATGCACCGCGTTCCCAATCTCGCCTGGAAGACGTGGGTCCGCCTCGCCTTCGTCCAGGCCGGCAGCGATTGGCGCAGCCTCAACCGACTGGCAGTGCAGGACGGCGTGTTGCGCGACTACCTGATAGTGCCGTGTGGACAGGAGGGGTCGGGCTGCTACGGCGTGCGCCTCTGGAGCGAACCCACAGGCACCGTGCAGGGCAGATCGGGCCCATCCAACGGCGCCTTCAACTCGGCACGAGGAAAAGCTGCGTCGATCCGGGCGTCGAGCGCCTCCTGCGGCGTACGCTCAATGAAGCCCGCGGTCTTGCAGGCACTGGTGAGATGGCGAACTCGACTACGCGCGGCGCGCAACTGCGCTACATACTTATCCGGGTTGTTCCCAGAGTAATTAGCCCAGATGTCTTGAATGCGCAAAAGGTCAGCTTTTGCGTCCTCCAAATCCTCAAGCATGGCAGATGCAGTCAGCGCTTCCCGGCGTAATGACGAATCAGTGAAGTGCGTATTCTAGCCGCTAGATTGACCGGGGAGCAGCGAGTGTTCAACGTTTGAAAAGTAAATGAACGCACTCATTTATCGCGGGCAGCGTCAAACTAGACGTTTGGCGCATTGCCCGAACATCAATGCACCATCGTTTGCGCCTGTGATGCGTGTTTTAACAAGTTCGCTTGTGTGTGCGGCGCGAACAGTCGGTATTCTTTCTTCGTAAAATCAATTTTACCTATCGTCATAAATATCTGGCCGCTTGAGATTGTGGTTGAAATATATATTTTCGCTGTGGCGGTCTTTTTCTCCAGTGGTTATATGCTTGTGGGATGTCAGGTGCCTATGGATGTCTTCAGGGCTATTGCAATTTCGTAGCATTGAGGTGAATTGGGATAGGTTGAGAAACTGACACGTGGCAAATTTGAATATGCCGTTCCGATGGTGAGAAAGTTCAGGCATTTTGATTTGCTTGTTAAGCTCGTCAAGCAATTTATTTACCTTCGAAACGTCAGTCGTAATGCTTTTTTTGTTGGATTCCACATGCAGTCGTCTCCTTGAAAACTCTTCAAGAAGCTTTTGGGCTACAAGCCTGTCATGCAAACTAAAAAAGTCGAGCATAGATAATGACAGTTTTTCAATTGTCTTGCCATTTAACTCCAATATTTTTCCTGAATTGAAATATATTCTCTTGTAGCGTTTCAATATGATTTCATGCCAGTTGGCTTGCACTTGGGAAAGCAAGAAACTTTGAGATAGATCAAAAGCCAGACGCAGTACATCGCCCCCTTGAGCTTTTCGACCGAGTATCTTTTTCTTTAGTTCAATAAAGATTATATTGTCATCCGTCTCAATAATGAAGTCGCATTCTCCCTCAAGGCTTTTCAAGTCCAACTCTTCGCGCTGCTGTGCATTTATTTTATATTTTTCATTTGCCATGTATTTGGCGCCAGTTGCAGCAAGCTTCTGCCCTACATAGTCCTCAAGAAGATCGCCGACAGTTGATTCTGTAACTCCTAAGTGACGATACTTCGATGCTATAACCTCCAAGAAGCCGAAGCAACTGAATGACAAGTTCCCTACATAAAAGGTGTTTTCATTGAGTTTTACCAATGGCTTATAGTGATAGTTCTCTTTTTCAGCGTCGACTGGGTATAAATATCCAGAGTTGACTTGTTCAGGCTCATGGTGCAGACAGGAAAGAATTTCGAGAGTTTTTTCTTTCGGCAGCGCGTGGCCAATGCCCGCAAAAATATGGTCCTTTGATATCGTTTGTAATCCTGATTTGCGTGATAAATCAATAATGCATCTTGCTACAACAAGATAATCTTCTGTGGACCAAGGCAGTGAATATTTCTCCGTATTTACTGCGCCATAAACGCCTTGCACTAAATCTAGTATATCATCTTCATTGTATTGTTTGATCTGGTAAATTTGGTCTATTAAAACCATTCGCTTTAGGTGGCTTAATATATCCATATTTTTCGGCGGAAATATTATCTCCATATTGGAGTATTCTTGCACATCAAGCAGCGTACAATAGTCGGTTGCCAAGCTTAATGCTTCACTCCACGCTTTCTTTAAACCAATTTTTTTTGGCGCAGAATAGCGAAGATTTTTTATTGATAGATTGTGGATGTAACCCCATGGAATCAGTGGTTCCCGGCTAATCCTTTTGAAGGAATATCTTTTATATGCTGAGTTGAAGTTTTTTGCTATGCTTTCGTATATCTGAAACGCAGCGCCTTGGCCGAATTGTTTAATTCTTGTGTCAATGGCGGCAGCAATTTTGTTTTGAGTCTCAGTGGATATGTTGGTGTACCCATCTACAATTTCGATCTTATATCCTCGCTTAGCCATCCTCTTGTACGCCTGTGCGATGGAATGCTCTTGGGCATAGTAATCTTTGGTTATTCCGAGTGTATGCGCTCCAGCTCGGATGCATGCGATGGAGAAACTTATCGCGTTAACCCAAGGTTCTTTCGCCAACGGGAGGGACGAGAAATCCTTCGTGCACCTGCATATTACCTGCAATATTCTTTGGCAGTATTCTGTGTCTTTATCTGCTGCTATAAACGATAGGATGGTGAATTGCTTCTTAAGTCTTAGTAAGCGCGTGGCATCAAATCCGTCACATCGCAAGGCTTCTTTTATCTGTGTCTCGCAGTAATCGATAATCTTTTGTTGAGTAGGTAAGCGTCTATTGTCGTTAGAGAAATCAACTCTTTCTGTAATGTTTTCGCAACCGATTGCTTGATCGACCTCTAAAGCTTGCGCCGCTTTGACAAAGCTACGGAAAGATTCCTCGTTAAGCATTATTGTTCTCCTTTCATAACTTCAGTTTGTTTATGGGGTGGGCGCAAAACTTATTTCGGCCATACGTGGTCAACTTGGCAACGTAGTACGCAGCATACGCTGGACTGCGAGTCGTCCTCCGACAAGCAACTTCCCGATTTGCGATGGCTCAGTACCCAGTCGGCATGGCGGCTCGTTCTGGTTCTAGATTTGTGCGGGCGGCGTCATGTCACTGAGAAAACGGCAAGTGGCGAGGCTTAAATCAAGTCGCGGTCTGTAGGTCTGATGCTGTGTTTTCCAGCACCAGCGTACCGAGGTGCTCGCGCCATGCTTGCGTATACTGGTTAAGCGACAGCCGTGCGGACTCAAAAACAGCGTGTCGGTTTTCTCCAGAAACTCCGGTACGCATCAGTGCGTTGCCAATTTCTACTGCACCGCTGCGGTGGCGGATTCCGCCGGCCATTAGGACGCGTGCGATTGTTGTAGGTACCCCGAAACGGAGGTGTTCCGGGAACGCGAGAACAGCCGGCGCCAAAGTGCGTCCTTGCCCTTCAAGGAGCTTTGCAAGAAGCGCGACGCCTTGTTCAACCAACGTTTGAAGAACGTATGTCACGACGTGGCTATGAACGCTTAAGAGATCATCAAGGTTCAGACCTGACACCTCCACGATGTGTAGGAAGCGCGAGCCCATGAGCCATGCGTTTACGGTATCGAAAAAGGGTTGCTGCAGTCCGGTTATGTCCTCGTCTTCGGCCCGCCGGTATGCTTTACGTAACGCCTTCTGAAAATCAACTTGTCCCCATGCCCATTCAAGAAAGACGCTAACGACGCTTGGATCGAGAGGATCTGAAACATCATCCCATGTGGCCCTCTGCGCGAGGAGGCCTGTCTCAACAGCATCAAGCATGCGAAGGCGCGCGCCTGTTTCGCGAATCCAGTTGAGTCGTCCGGCTGCCCGAATGCCAATTACACGTTGGGCGCGGAGTTCGAAGATGGTTCGGAGAACCTGTCTGGAGATTGCGTCGGCCTGCTGCGATGCGAAGGTCTGGTCGGCGAGACGTACAGCCTCTGCTACAAGGAGGTCCTCACCGACTTCTTCGGCAGCGAGATCTACAAGTGTTGCGTCGATGCCGTCTACCAGCGTGTGAAGCGCGGGTACTGCTTCAATGTCGGCATTCGTTAATGGCGCATCACGCCTGACAAGAGCTTGACGTAATCTTTCAACAAGCAACCGCAGTGCACCGCGTACCGGCTCGCCAGGCGACTGGCGGGCCACCTGAGCTACCAACCCCCACTGTTGTTGGTTTGCGCATATCACCAACCCCTTCGTCGTCGCGCCTGCGCGGCCTGCACGCCCGACTAAGTTTTTAATGTCGCGAGTAAGAAGATTTTCCGGGGAACCGTTCCTTTGCCGACGCTGCACCGAGTAAAGAACCAGCGTTCGAATCGGTAAATTCACACCCTCGGCCAGCGTGGTCGTGCAAATAACAAAGCGGATATTTTCTTCGCGCAACTGAGTTTCGAGAATTTCACGGGTTTCTTGTGGTATATCTCCATGATGGAGGACGGCACCCGCTGCAACGACACGCGTGCCCAGCCAGTTTGCCCCGTACTCCAAGGCAAGATACTGGATGACAGGAGCTAGCTTTTCCCTGTTGATGAAGTCATTTGGCGCTGGCATTGTGAGCGGGCGCCCAAGCTGCCTAACGAGTTCCTCGGCGAGGCCTATAGCGCCCTGATCGCCGCGTTTATTTGCGGCAAAAACGGCAACTGTTCCCATTGATAGCGCCTTGCGCCCGGCCGCTATGGCTTGCGTCTTTACCGAGTCAAAGCCATAAGTATTTCGGCGGCGCGTTTGTGAGTTCACGAACTCGAAGTCGGATTGAGAGAGAAAGGCCTCAATCTGGTACCGAGTTGGACTCGGCTCATGCGGATGCATATCGAGCGCAATGCTTGTCCTGGTACCATTGCCAGTAGGCCGCAGTACCGAGTATTCAGCGAGTGCCGGTCGATAGTCGCTTCGTACGACGCTATCCGCAGAGCCTCCAAGCCAAGCGTTGATCTCTTCGATGTTCGGCACGATCGCTGAAACGAAAACGAAGCGAGGTGATCCGCCTTCGCGAGCGCGCATCCTTGCTAAGAGCAACTCAAGACCCACACCGCGCCCAACACCATCCAGAAGGTGGCCCTCGTCACATATAACCAACGAGATCCGGCTGTAAAAACCCTGGTTTGCCGCAAGAAGGCCGGAGATCGCCTCTGGCGTTGCCACGACAACACGCGTCTCATTAAGGTCTCGCACTTCGTTACCCGTGGGAATGGTTCCACCGTAGGCACATCGAGCATTTATGCCGAGCGCGTTAAGTCGCCGCACCATGCTGCTACGCAACTCTGAAGCGAGGGAACGGTATGGCACGAGCAGGACTGCTACGTCGTGCTCCGTGGTGTTGGCGTGCCAGTAGAGGAGCGTCTCGCACAAGGTCGTCTTTCCTGCGCCAGTTGGCATCTGAAGCGAGAACGTTTCGTTGCGGCTGAGAAGACCGCGTTGAATGGCAGTGATTTGAGAAGGAAAGAATTCCCACGACGCCGGCCGCCGGTTGAGCAGCGAACCAACGAAAGGAGTCCAAAACTCGGTTTCGCCGTTTGGTAGCACGGCACGAACGTTGGTGGCCAGAAATCGCTTGATGAGCTGCTCGAACAGCCGCGCGGGAATCCACGCGTCGGGTCCTACTCGCAGTGATAATGCCGACTGCGCCGTGGCATCCTCGCCGATCTTGGCAAGAGTCGTCATATCGCCACGTCGAAGGGCGTTGAGGAGCGTATGCCCGACCTGTGAGCTCATGTTGTTCGGGCGTGCCAAAAGGTCAAAGCACGCTCTATAGACATCAGCGTCACTTTGCTCCGGAGCCCCGGCGCGGATGGTTAGGTACGCCGATGCCGGAAATCCTCCGCTGTAGAAAGCGGCAGCAGCGAATAGTGTCGCCTCTGACTTTGAGATGCCAATGCGTTGAAGCCCGTTGCCATCCTCGTCGCCGGCCAGCTGCGCGAGCGCATTACCCAAGCGCGCCCAGCCTGCAGCGTCTCCAGAAGCGTCGTGCATCCTTTCAAACAACTCGCCCACCAACGCAACGTAGTAGTCGTCGGTTCGCTCCCGGATATGGGCATGGTCGATCGTTGACTGTCGCACTTGAAAGTGCTCGAGATGCCGAAGAGCGTCAGCGTCGCCTATCCATCGCTCAAGGGACGCCATCATTTCGCTGCCACCTCAAACTGTGGCAGCAGCGTGGGCTCGTTGTTGGACTCCGGCGGGAGTGCCTTCATGGCAGCATCGAAGACCATTGAGTAGGTATTTTTTAGTTCGGGGACAGCGATAACGACCAGCGTGTAGTCGGGCGACGTAGTGTTAGGCGCGTTGTTCAACTCTTCGTCAACCAGCGACTGGCAAACTACAGCGACCGCTCGAAAGCGCTTGGTTGCTGGTGGATGTTCAGTGGCTTTGATGAAGCGGTTGAGATGCGCAATCTCAATACCATCGTCGAGCGACCCCTTAAGCGCCCGCTCACGAAGCCAAACGAGCGTGCGCCCAAGCCGACTGGTCCGATCCTTCTCGCAGTCTGTAATGGCGTTTTGAATGGGCTTCGAGTCGGCGTTGGTTGACTTTGTCTTAACCTCAGCACAGAGAAGCACGTCATTGGAGCTTGCCCGTGGCCAAGCAGGCAACACAAAGTGGACGACGTCGGAGTGAGGTGCCGGCTTTGTTCGATCCTGCTTCAGTCGCCACTTCTTCGGGCCGAGCGCTAACGTGGGAAGCGCTTGGGCGCCTTGGTAGAAGTAGACAATGATCTCCCCAAAGTCGCCCGCCATTGTGGCGCCCGCGTCAGGGAGGCACGCGGCGATGATTTCGGCCTTGTCGATGCCATGAGCGGCTGCCTGTGTGTTGACAATGGAGTCGCTGACGTAACAGCGCCGCACTGCTAGGCCGAGACGGGTTGCCCAGAGCTTCGCATGCTCGTCGCTCACTCGTATCAGCACGTAGGGGGTTTCCGTCTCGTGAGGGAACCACCGGGCGGCATGTGCAAAGTCAACGTCGTTGGTCAGCTCGTTCGCAGTACCGAGCACCAGTGCATGCAGACCCTCTTCATCCAGCACCGGAATGTTTAATTCCTGTGCCCTGGCGAGATCGGAGCCTGCCTCGTCTCCAGCCACCACGTAGGCCGTCGTCATCGACACCGACGTCCCTACCTCGCCACCGGCCGCCTCGATCAGCGCCTCGGCCTGCTCGCGCGTCAGGGTCGGCAGCGTGCCGGTCACGACCACCGTCTTGCCCGCCAGCGGCCTCGGCGGCGCTTCCTGCCGGCCCTCGTGTTCGTCCCAGGTGACGCCGGCGGCGCGCAGCTGCTCCACCACCTCCACGTTGTGCGCCTGGTCGAAGAAGGTGCGAATGGATTGCGCCACCACCGACCCCACGTCGTGCACCTGCAGCAGCGCTTCCTCGCTTGCGGCAATCACCCGGTCCATCGAGCCGAAATGCGCCGCCAAGTCGCGCGCCGTGCGCTCGCCCACGTGCCGGATGCCCAGCGCGAAGATGAAGCGCGCCAGCGTCGTGCGCTTGCTGTCGTCGAGCGCCTTGAGCAGGTTCTGCGCGCTCTTCTCCGCCATGCGCTCCAGCACCACCAGCGAGGTGAAGCTGAGCTTGTAGAGGTCGGGCAGCGTGCGCACCAACGGCGGCGCGTCGCCCTCGCCCACCAGCTGCTCGACGATGCGGTCACTCAATCGTTCTATGTCCATGGCGCGCCGGCCGGCAAAGTGCAGCACCGCCTGCTTGCGCTGCGCCGGGCAGAACAGGCCGCCCGAGCAGCGCCAGTCCACTTCACCTTCCCCGCGCACGATGTCGCTGCCGCAGGCCGGGCAGTGGCCGCCCAATTTCTTGTACAGGTCGAAGGGCTCGGGGCGGCCGGGGTAGTCGTTGGGGTTGACGGCGGGTACGGCGTCTACCGCCGTGCCTTCCGCCACCGCAGCCGGGTCGGGCTGCGCCTCCAGCACGTCCAGCGCGGCGTCGCGCACCGTATCGGCCGCGGCGCTTTCCAGCGGCTCACCCGACAGCGCCATGCGCGGCACCACGCCCACGATCTCCGGGATCACGTCGCCCGCGCGGCGCACGATCACGCGGTCGCCCACGCGCACGTCCTTGCGCCGCGTCTCGTCCTCGTTGTGCAGCGTGGCGTTGGTGACGGTGGTGCCGCCCACGAACACCGGCTCCAGCCGCGCCACGGGCGTGAGCTTTCCGGTGCGGCCCACCTGCACATCGATGTCGCGCAGCGTCGTCACCTGCTCCTGTGCCGGGTATTTGTGCGCCACCGCCCAGCGCGGCTCGCGCGTGACGAAGCCCAGGCGCTGCTGTAGCGCCAGGTCGTTGACCTTGTAGACCACGCCGTCGATGTTGAAGGGCAGCGCGTCGCCCGCCGCCGCGATGCGGGCGTGGAACTCGATCAGCCCGTCCGCACCCTGCGCCACCGCGCACTCGCGGCTCACCGGCAACCCGAACCGCTCGAATGCCTCCAGCACGCCGGCCTGCGTGTCTGGCATGCCGCTCCAGCCCTGTACCTCGCCCCAGCCGTAGGCGAAGAAGCTCAGCGGCCGTTTTGCGGCAATCGCCGGGTCCAGCTGCCGCACCGCGCCGGCCGCGGCATTGCGCGGGTTCACGAAAGTCTTGTCGCCCGCCTCGCGCTGGCGCTCGTTGAGGCGCTCGAAGGCGTCGCGGCGCATGTACACCTCACCGCGCACTTCCAGCACCGGCGGCGGCGCGTCGGCCGAGAGGCGCAGCGGGATCTGGCCGATGGTGCGGATGTTCTGCGTCACGTCCTCGCCGGTCTCGCCGTCGCCGCGCGTGGCGGCCTGCACCAGCACGCCGTCCACGTAGCGCAGGTTGACGGCCAGGCCGTCGAACTTCAACTCGGCGACATAGGCCACCGGCGGGTCGGCTTCGGTCAGCGCCAGCTCGCGGCGCACGCGGGCGTCAAAGGCGCGCGCGCCCTCGGCCGTGGTGTCGGTCTCGGTGCGGATGCTGAGCATCGGCACCTGGTGCCGCACCGGCATGAAGCCCGGCAGCACCTGGCCGATGACGCGCTGCGTGGGCGAGTCGGGCGTGCGCAGGGCCGGGTGCGCGTCTTCGAGCCCCTGCAGCTCTCGGAACAGCCGGTCGTACTCGGCATCGGAAATTTCGGGCGCATCCAGCACGTAGTACTGGTGCGCGTGGTAGTGCAGCTGCGCGCGCAGCTCGCCGGCACGCGTTGCTACCGTTACCAGCGCCATGGCGCCACCAGTGGCGGGATCGAAAGCCGTTATGACCATGGCACCAGTGTAGGCAACACCCCCCTGTTTATGGGGCAACCTACATCAAACGGCCTGCTCCGCTGCTGTGGCCCATTCTCTGAACGGCGGCTACGCCATCTGCACGCAGCCCGACAAATTGCCGCCGCCGAAGCTGCTGGAGCAGCTGCAGCACGAGATGCAGGGATTGTGCCGCTGGGGACGTGAGGCAGTGGACCGGCGTGGCTTCAACCGGAGCCCGTTCACACGCTGGACCTGTCCCGGCCATCGCTGCTGGTGCCGCGGATCGCCAGGACACCGCGCCCTGTGAGGGTGGCTGCCGGCGTGCTGCCGGTGGGCCACCACCTCAGCGTCGTCGCCAACGACCCGCAGCGCCTGGACGAGATCGGGGCCTGCCGTGCAGCGAGGCCGCGGCCAAATGGATCCACCACCACGCGGCACCGCTTGAAGGTGGCTTCCGCGCCATCACGGCCCGGCTGCAGCGCTCCGTGCCGTTGGTGTAGCTGCGCTGACTCGCGGGAGCCCGGCGGCAGGCATTTTTAACATAAATAAGCGTTCATAATCTCCTATAAATAAAACTGCAGGCAAGTTGGCTAAGTAGGGCCAGCGGGCTGGCGAATAGAGCCGCGACAAGCAATTGCGCCACTGCCTATCGGCTGCGCCGCGCCGGGTTGCTCTCGCTGGCCGACCTACGCCTGAGCATTCAACGTGGCGGGCAGCAGCAGCTCATGGACTGGGTACAGCCGCGCAAGACGGCGCGCCTAGGCTGTGTCTGGAAAGGCTTTCAGGTGCTGCCGGATCATGGCTAGCTTGATGGTGGCCAGGAACTGCACCGCCAACTTGTCGAACCGCGTGGCCACGGCGCGGTACTCCTTGAAGCGCCCTACGCAGCGCTCCACTACGTTGCGGCGGCGATATTGAGCAGCGTCGAAATGGAGTGGCCGGCCACGGCGGCGCGCCAGTTGATCACGTCGCTCTGGGATGACGGCCCGTACATGGCGCCGGCGCAGCCAGGTGCGGATATGGCGATGGCTATATGCCTTGTCGCCAGCCAGTCGCTCAGGCCGCTGACGCACCGTGCCCGTGGGTCGGCATACCCGTATCCGCTCCAGCAGCGCAGTGGCCTGGGGCGCTTCGCCAGCTTGTCCAGGTGTGAGCGCAGCCACCAGTGCCAGTCCCGCACCGTCCGTCACCAGATGGACCTTGGTACCCCAGCCGCCGCGGCTGCGGCCCAAGGCATGATCGGCCGGCTCACCGCACGCTGTGGTGTCCTTGGCACCCGCGGCGGCGCGGTGCGCGCGTACGTTGGTACCGTCGATGCACATGAGCGTCCAGTCGATGGCGCCGCAGGCCTCCAGCCAGCCCTGAAGGGTCTGCAGCACCCGGTCCCACAGCCCGCACTTGGACCACTGGCGCCAACGCCAGTACACGCTCTGCCAGGGGCCGAAGCGGCACGGCAGATCACGCCATGGCGTGCCAGTGCACAGCCGGTAGAACATCGCGTCGAGCATGGCACGGTGGTCGCCGTACGGCCTGCCGTTTGTCTCGCGTGGCGGCAGCAGCGGCATCAGCAGTGCCCACTCTTCATCTGACAGGCTGTGCCTGTACTGGGCCATGGCTTCCCTCCCAGGAATGCTCAAAGCCCAGCCCCGCAGCTACCCGCATGCCTTTCCAGACACAGCCTAGATTGCTGGTAGGGGCTGCTCCTGGCCTTCGGTCGGCCCAGTGGCCGACGTTTCACTGGGCTCGGCCACCCGATTTTCTTCGGCGACCTGTTCCCGCGCCACTTGGTCGGCATCCTGAATGTCGCCGGAGACAAACCGCGGCATTTCCGCGATGTGCAGCACCTTGGCTTTTACCGTCACTGGCTTCATCGGGTGCTTGGTCCGCTCGACAGCGCGTCGCACGAACTCGGCGATGCACCTCTCTTCCGCCAGCCCCAGCTCGGCGGGTACAAATTCGGCAAAGAGCAGCATGGTGCAACGCGGTGCCCAGTCTTTGGGGCAGTCCTTGTGGCGCATGAGCGCCTCAAACAAGTATTCGATCAACTCGAGCACAACGCCGAACTCGCAGTTGCCGCGCGCGTACAACCAGCCGAGAAACGTCACAACCACATTGACGCTTGAGTCGAATCTCAAAACGGGATCGGTAAGGTACTCCCGCAGCGCATTGATGCCCACTGACACCCACGGCTCGCCCTGGTCCATCAGAGCGGTCAGGTCGTCCACCGTAAGCGCTACGAACGTGCGCCGCCACAGCATCATCTTGATGACGGCCAGCGAGTAGTCCAAGGCCTTAATCCTGCCCGCCGCAGCCATGTGGAGGAGTAGTTCCTGCGGCCAGACTGACTTCACGCCGAAGAGACTCGCGATCTTTCTGAGGCGATCGTCAAGTGTGAGCAAGCTCGCACCGCGTTCTTGGCAGAGCAGCACAGAGGCGTACTCTTGAGCGCTCAAGACTTTGCTGACCCTGACCAAGGACGGACCAATGTCGTCGGGCCCCCAAACCGGCAAGACGGTGCAATGGTCTTTGATCGCCTTCGCTATGGCCTGAAGAACCTCCCGCTCCCGACGCCAGTCATCTTCAGTGGTCTCGCGGAAGCTGATCTGCCCTTCATGGGCGAACATTGTCCCAGTGTGCCGGTAGGCTGCGGTGCTTTCCAACTTCGCGCCGACGGCGTCGCGTGTCGCAGAAGCTACGAAGACTTTCGGCAGGTAGCGCAGCACGTCGAGGTGCCCGAGCATGGCCAGTTCAGTGAGCATCGTCAGGTCGACGACCCAGGGCGCCTCGTTCCCGAGCAATTGCTGCAACTCGGCGTGTCCCTCAATGCTGCCGGATCCCACCTCCATTTTCGGCCCGGTGGTCGGCCAACTACGCACCAGGTCAATCACGTCATGGCCCAGCCGCCGCGCGACCACACTTAGGGTGGCGGAGCGCTTCTTGTACAAATCCATCGTCTCGACCGCAAACTCAGTGCGCTTCTCGATCTGCCGCCGAATCTCGGTCAAATCGGGCGTCCCGTCGTCTTCCATCTGGAGCGACATGGCGGCCACGCTTCTGGGCGGGTTCAACGCCGTGGCCACAGCTTTGTACGATGCGTCGATTAAGCTGCGGTGCGCCGACTGCAACTGGTCGAGCCGGTACGTCTTCGGCTCCTGGAACGGGCGCGGCACCTCGATCGTGGCGCCGACGGCAAGGCCTGCCAAGCGCCGGGCAAAGTCATCGTTTGGAGAAACGAACTCATCGCTGGGCACGAGTCCATCCATTTCCTCAGGGTCGATCGTCAACCGGCGACGGTTGCCCTCGTCGTCGATCAGCACGACGCTCGTTCCAGGGCCAGCGACCTGAGGGACGAACTCGATCTCAGGCAGCGCGGTCTCCATAAGCAGCACTGCCGTCAAGTGCAGAGCTGCCGCTTCCACGTCGCCCATGCGCTCACGCCTGAGGCGATAGATCCGCTGCAGGCCCTTCTCTGCATGCCCGTAGCGCATCTCAGCGGCGGCCAGCCGCGTGATCTCCTGAATGGACCCGTGAAGGTCGCAGGGCGCCCCTCCTATCACCGCAGAGAGTTCCGGCGACTCCATATTCGCTGCGGCGAGGATGCGTAGCAGCCATCCGGTCGCGCGCTTGGGCTCCACCGAAACTTCGAGCTCGACCAGCTCTGCCACCATGGTCCAGTCGCCAGCCTGTTGGGCCAGATCGATAGCCATGTGTCGAGCATGCTGGTCGCGCTTCCAATCGGGCGACATGGACTCGAGCAGCTTGCGGCCCTTCGCGCGTTGCCCCGTTTTCACGTAGCAATACAGCAGGTCCAAGTGCAGCTCCGAGAACGACGTCGGCACCAAGATGCGAGCGAAGACCGTAGCCGCGGCCGCATAGCGCTGTGCGTGGAACAGCAGCTTTGCGCCCACGTGTGCTTCGCTCGGCAGGTCACCCGCGGAACACAGCTCCGCAACGCGCTCGATCAGCTGCTCGGCCAGCGCTTTGTCTCCGTCGGGCTCGAGGTTCGCCCGGGCCGCAAACACCATGTCCGGAATTGACGAACTGGCCGCCGTGACACCAGCTGCGGCCGCTTCTGCGCGCAGATCTGCGGCACGCCCCTGAATGAGAAGCAAGTTCCAACGCAGCAGTCGCAACGCCGTTTGCAGCCGCTCGGCCCCCGGCTTGCCAGTCCGTCGCATGGCCTCAGCACCAGCTGCCTCGACGCGGGCGAAATCTCCCTCGGAAACGGCCACCTGCGTGTACGAAACCAACGCCTCGTCGGGCAGCTCGGGTAGCTTCGACTCGAACTTGGTGAGCACCTCCGGTGCACGGCCCAAGTCGCTCAATGCCTCCATCTCGACGCGGAACAGCGATGAATCGGACGGTGCCCCACGGGCGCGCGCTTCTTCGATCAATGCCAACGCCTTGTCGGCACAGTGGGTCAGGAGGAAGGCATAGCCCAGATGCGTCAGGGCCGCAGCTTGGGCTGCAGGGCTCTGGACAGACCACAGCGACTTAGGGCGGTCCGAGAACGCTGCGATCGCCTCATCAAGGCGTACGCGCTGGTCGGACGGCACCATCCGGTACCCAAGGGTCAACCCATCTTCGGAGACCAGCCGCAGCGCGTAGCGAAGCAGCGCTTCCCTGGTGAAGAAGGTCGCATCGCCCTTTGATAAAGCGATCTTTGCGCTCTCGAAGGCGCCGGCGTGGTCGCCGCCGCGCTCCTGCGACGCCGCGACCAACTGCCAAGCCACCGCCTTGTTAGCGTGCTCGCGGGGGATGTCGGCTGGTGTCAGCGGCTGCCCGCCCATGAGCCTGGCGTTCGCGGTAGCGGCCCAGACGAGGAACGACTCCGGGAAGCGCTCTATTGCCGCATTGCCCGCGGCGATTGCCTCGTCGAGCTGCTCTTTGAGTAAGAGCCCCCGGATTCGGGCCGCGGCTAGCTTGTCCTCGTCGTCGCAAAGGTCGGCGGCCTTGATCAGGTCGTCAGCCGCATCCGAGGCATCCTCCTCGACGTGCCAGCGAGCCATACCGCGCAGCCAGTACCACAGCGCCCGTTGGTGGACGTCGAAGTCGTTCATGTCGTGGCCAAGCACCTTCAGCTGGCTAAGGGCATCGGCGAACCGACCCTCCTCTCTCAACGCGTCAATGCTCTTGAGCTGGCGGGACACGACCTTGTTAGGCGATGTCGCTCGCGCGACCGGCGCAACCTCGTGGTAGCCGAGGCCGGCCTGAGGACTTGCACCCAGCCCGGGATTGAGCGCCAGGAACTCGGTCGTCTGGCTGACTCCGTGGCCTGCTGGGGGTTGCGCCGCGTAAAGCGCAAAGTCGATCTGGCCGGCCTCCAGCTGCTTGCGCATCACGCGAGCCGCCTGGAACGAGATCGCAAGCGGCCGGCCGATGTGGCGCTCGACGGTCGCCAAGTCGACGTCACCACCGACGCTGTTGAGGTCCGCGCACACTTGCACCAAGTGCGCCCAGACACGGCCGGTATGTGCGTTTGGCACCATCGCCGTCGTGAGCAGCATCTTCTGCCCCGTGACCTCGGCCGTACTATCCGAATCGAGGTCGTGCTGTAGAAACCTGAGGTGCACAACGAACTGATGCAAATCCTCGAGCGGGACTGCGGTCTTGTTGTACAACTCGGCCGCCGCCTGGATGGCCTTAAAGGCTTCCCGGTTGCGATCGTTGCTGAAGGCAGCAGCATGGACCTTCGTGTGCCAGTCTGCCGCAGCGCTGGTGGTCCTGGCCATGGACGCGACCTCCACAGCGGCTTCCATTGAGTTGGCACTGGCGCTCTGGTAGACGATCAAGGTTGCGTCGACGCCGGGCCGGAAGGTTGCCTCCTTGAAATCCAGCCAGGCCAAGCCGATCGCTTCTTCGAACGTCTTGTTTTTGGCGGTCGGCGTCAGCTTACGCTTCATTTGCATGCGCACCGTGCCGGTATCGCCCGTCGGCGAGGCGATCGTCAGGACCAGGTCATCCGTGTTGTGGCCCATAACGCGGCCCTGGAAGCTGATCTTGACAATCGTGAACTCCTCGGGAATGCCGGCACACGGCGCCTCCAGGCACATGGCGAGGAGCCGCATAGCCTGAACCCGGTGTTCGAACGAGACGCCACGGGCCCCGGTGGATTTGGCACTGGCAACATGCTTTTGTTGCCCGCGCATCCTGGGAGACGGCGGCTTGGCTTGGCTGACATCGCCATCAGCGTTCCCAGATGCGCGGTGTCTGGCGATCTTCTTTTCCTTCTTCGGCGTGCTCATGCAGTTCCTGACATCGAGCCGCAATCTTATGGCGGGCCCAACACGCCATTCAGCTGGAGAGTGGACTCTCGGCCTGCCGCTTTGTCAGTGGCAGCGGCATGAGCCTGCTCAAGGTTCCTGACAGCACTATCGCCCCGGGCCACAGGTGCGACTCTGAAGTGCAGGACGGTCCTGCACGCTGCCCGCAGAACCTCCTGTACTGCGCTTGTTCCTTCGTTGTCGGCTGCGCAGTCGCAGTGCAGTCCAGCTTCAAAATAGTGGGAGGCAAAAATATCCTGCACCCCTGTCCCGTGGTGACGGTTTGCCTTGCTGTGCGTCGGGTCAACGCTTCAGCAGCTTACGTAGCAGCGGCGCCAGCTCGGCACGCCGTTCCGGTGGGAGCAGGTCGGCGTCCATTTCCAATACCAGCCGCTTGCCTTTGGTCTTTAGCTGAGCGGTTGCTCCACGGCCCAGGTCCAACTGCAGGATGCAGGACGGTCCTGCAGTCTCGGTGCAGGACCGTCCTGCACCGGTCTTGCCAGCCGAGATCAGCGCACTGAAGACCTCCACAGTAGGTAAGCCTGTGCCCGCTATCTCGATGGCCTTGCTTCGTACGGCAGATGGATTGGCTCGGCATGCATCCGCAAGGGGCGCTGCCCAGCGAAACTGGATCTCGTTGGGCGACGGGAATGCAGCAATCACTTCCTCCGGCAAGCTTGCGATGCGAACGGCTTCGGAAACAGCCGTTGAGTCCCGACCAATTGACGAGGCGAGCATGCGCAAGCTCGGAAACAGCCCGGCGTCCAGCGCGCGCCGGTACATCATGCCCTGCTCCCAAGCTGACAAGCCCTCGCGGTTGCGGTTCTCCCGCTCCATCTCGGTCCAGAGTTCGCGATCGTCCATCTCCTGCACGACAGCCAGAACCTGTAAGCCGAGTTCCAGGCACGCCCGGTGGCGGCGATGGCCAAAGACGATTTCATAGCGCGCCCGATCGACCGCCCCTTCTGCGAGCGGCCGAATCTTGATCGGTTGGACGTTGCCGCCGGCGTCGGCGATTTCGGTTTTCAGCGACTCGAACGCGGCAGCTTGGAAAGCAGTGTCGTGTCGGTTGGCCCAGCGGCTCGGCCGGATGGTATTGGGATCAACCTTCTGCGCGCCGCGCTCCTGCTCCAGCTGCTGGATGCGGGCCTGGGCCTGCTGCGCCTGGGCTACGCTGGCGGAGTGCCGCATGATGCCGGTGTACGGCGCGCGCGCCGGCGCGGGCGCCGCGGCCGGGGAGGGTGTCGGCGCAGCGGCCTGATCAGCCGGCGGAATGTCGAACTGGATGTTCCTGACCTTGGAAAGACCCTTGCTCACCGTGCGCCCTCCGCGAGCTGCTTGCGCCATGCAGTCACGCACTGGACCAGTACCGCGTCCACCAGCCGGTCAAAAGCGTCCGTGGCGCGCTTGACAGTCCGGCTGCTGCCCACCGAGGCGTCGTAGACGGTACCGAAATTCGCGCTGGCCGTGCTGGTCGCGGCGCTCTTTGGCACTTCAGCGGGCATGAGCCGTTCGCCGTAAGCAGCACCCATCCAGGCCCGAACCTCAGCGCCAGCGGCGTCCGTGCTTTCGACCTTGGCGGGCAGCACGTTGATGAAGCTGAAGCGCTTGTCCATGGCGCCCGGCAGCCCACTGGCGATGTCCCCGAAAAGTCGCCAGAACTGGGCGGAGCTGGCGAAATCTAGAGCGTTGGGCGGCAGCGGCATGATGATCCCGTCGCTGGCCATCAGCACGTTGAGCGTGGTGTAGGTGAGCGCCGGTGGCGTGTCGAGCAGGACCACGTCGTAGTCGCCGAGCACGTCGGCCAAGCCGCGTTCCAGCACCCGCCAGTATTCGAAGCCGGGCTGAGCCGCCATTCGGTCCGCCAAGGCGAACTCTGCGCCGAAGAGCAGGGGCGCCGCAGCCACCAGATCAATCCCGCTCCAGTAGGTTGGGCGGATCGCGTAGCGGATTGACGCCTGCGCGCCCTGCACCAGCGGCAACACGGTGTCTTCGTCCTGCACTTCCGTGTCGGGCAGGATGCCGAACAGCGTGGTGATGGAGCCTTGTGGGTCGGTGTCGACGACCAGCACCCGGTGGCCGCGCAGCGACAGGCCCTGCGCGAGCGTGAGGGCTACCGTGGTCTTGGACACGCCCCCCTTGAAGTTCGCGATCGACACCACGAGGCCTTGCGCACCTTGCGGCCGCTGCTCCTGTGGATGATAGGCACGCACCCACTCCTGGTACTCGCCAAGACTGAACTCGCGGCGTTTCACTGCACCGGTGAGCTCTCCAGAAGGCAGATCTCCCTTGCGCAACGCGTAGTCCATCTGAGGCTTCGTCAGGCCAACAGCCTGCATGACCTGGCCCGTCGTGAACCGGGGCGGCTGCTTGCGGGCTTCCGGCGCCAGCACGGCCCCGCGCACCTGAGCCACCACGTTCGCTGCCCGTTCGGCTTGTGCCAACACCGTTGCGAGCGTGATGTCAGGTTCTAGGACAGGTGAATCCATCGTTCTTTTCCTTGGTGAGATCAGACCGCCAGTTTGCACCATAGATACACGTTACCGCCACAAGTAGCGGCTTCGTGCTTCTATTGTGTTGTCCTGCTACACCATAGCCTTGTACGTCAGCCCTGCTGGGCGATCTGCTGCGGGTAGAGCGATGCAGACCGCGCCAACGGGGCTGACCATGATTCAATTGTTGTTATGGGAGACAACACGAGTTGGCGGGTTACAGCGACTGGCAAGGCCCTCGCAGTCACTGCCCGTGAGCCAAAAAAACAGCCGCCGTTGAAATGGGCCCGGCACGCGGCCAGCGGCCACATCCGCTACATCCACTCGCTGGACGCCAGCGAGCGCGGCGCAGACTGCGGTTGCGTGTGCGTGCACTGCGACAGCCCGCTGGTGGCGGTAAATGCCGCCAAGGTGGAGGGCGAGCACACTGTGACCCCGCACTTCCGTCACCCCGCCGGCTCGATCCGGGATGGCTGCGTAGTGCTCGCCGCGCGGCATGCCGCTCTGGCCTGCCTGATCGACTCCGGCGAGATCTGGCTGCCACGGCGCTGCTTCAGCGGCCGGGCCGTAGGTCTGAGCGGGAAGACCTATGACGCATGGGTGGAGGTGCCGGCGCGGCGCGCACGCGTGAGGCGCGCGCAGGTCGTGGACAGCACCAAGGCGGTATTGACCCTGGACGACGGCCGGACCGTGGTCGTGGAGCTCGTGGGTGCCAAAGGCCCGATCCCCGCGGCAGCAGACGCCGGTGCCGCTGTGGGAAACCTGCCGGTCGCTTTGGTCACGGTGGTGGTTCCCAGCGAGTTTGCCATCATGGACGCGTCCGAAATCGTGAAGCGGCTGGAGCTGCTACCCGACGCCGCCTGGTGCGGCCACTGGGACGACGAGACGCTGAGGCGGCAAGCTGCTGATAAGGCGCAGGCGCAAGCCCTGGCGGCCGATGACTCGATTGCATGGCTGGGACCGGAAGCTGATGCCGTGCTGTGTGCCCTGGACCCGCAGCTGGCCGGCCTGTCCGCGGAAGAGGTGCGCCGCCTGCGCCACGAGTCCCTGCTGCATCTAGTGGTCAAGCGCATCCTGGCTGACGCCGCCAGCATCTGGCTCCCGCCTCTGTTCGTCACGCAGCGCCGCCGCGTGGAGAACGGGAAAGACACAGTGCTGGAACGCTATTGGTCACGTCCCACGGAGAGGGCAAGGTTCAAGTCGGTGGAGTTGGAAAAGCGTCTGGGCCGTACCGTGCCCGACGTGGTGGCGCTTCGCGCCGATGCACCAGCTGTGCCGCCACCCATGCACGCCACCAACGCGCCAGAGCCTGCGGTCGAGGATGTGCTGCTCATTGAGGTCACGGTGGCCAACCATCTCGATGCCGAGCGGCTGCAGCGCATCCAGGCCGTGAATCTGCCCACGTTGGAGATCGACCTCAGTAGCCTGGGCGGGCGCATCGACCGCCAAGCGCTGGCCGATCTTGTCATCAAGGACCTACGCTTCAAGAAGTGGGTACACCACCCGGCCGAAGTCCAGGCGCGCGCGGCGCTGGCGGCGCTGCTCAATGAGGAGGCGCGCCCGCGCGAGGAGCGCTTCAGCGAGCACGCGCAACAGCACCGTGAGGCGCTGGCCCAGCCCGCCGACTACTGGCGCGGCGTGTACCTGAGCGCCGTGCGCGAGCATTCGGACTTGCGTGCGGCTCGGGAGGCCGGGGAGGCCACTGACGACCAAACCGCGCGCGCGCTGGATGCGGTGCGGCGAGCCGCATTCGCGCTGGCTGCCCATGGCTGGACACAGGCTGAAGACGAAGAGCTTTTCCGACGCCATGCCTGCCCGTTGGACAGGCTGTTGTCGCTACAGCAGGACGTCTGTGTCGGCTACCGGCTGACATCAGCCTATGAGGTCATGAATACCGTGCTGGGAGAGCAGGGTGAACGCAGGCGCTGGCATGTCATTTACATCCTGGGCCTAAAGTATTTCAAGCCGCGAATCACCCTCAAGCCGCATCAATGGGAAAGGCTGGTGAAGTGGTCTCAGCAGGTGCATGCTCTTTTGACAAGAGAAGATGATCCCGAGCGGCACTACTACATGCGCAATCCAAAAAACGACGACTTCATCGGTTTTCTATTTCCTGAGTTGCAGCCCGCTCTCGAAGAGCGGCCAGGCGTGTGGAACGGCGAGAACTGGATTGCGCCGCCGAAGCGCAACGCACGAGGCAATTCCTCGCGATAGCAATATTCTTGAATAGCGAACCGTTCAGCGTGTTTTCAAAAAACCGGTTGACTATTCATCACTGGATTTTCAAAACCCGCTTGATGCGAGCCTTAACCCAGTTAGCCATTGAAATCCCCTTCTCCTGACAGTGCTCGTTCAGTCGGTCCTTGTGCCAGGTAGAAAGGCGCATCGAAAGCGTGGTCGACACGCCAGAGTTTCGGGGAAGGCGATCAACCTTTGGAATTTCTTCTTCGAGTTTGTGTTCGATCTGGCTCTCAATCCAGTCGCCCACTGAAATATCGCGGCTGTTGCAGTAAGCCAGCAGGCGCTCCTTGTAGTCCACAGGCAGCCGCACTGGCAGCGAATCCATGTCCTGACCAGGATGCTTCGGCGGCCGGTGTGCCGGCCGCGGTGTGGCGTCGCTGGTTGCCGCCGGCGTGGCCGCAGCCTTCGCTCCCGTTGTTTTCGTCGTGGGCACAAGTTTCTCCAAATGCACTGCGCCACGAATGTATTGCATAACCATTTCAGTTGCGTGCCTTCTTCCCTGCACGTTGCATCGACCAGTTGCAACCAAATCTTGGACCGGCGGTGCCGGCACCTGCGTGCCCGGCATGTTCAGCGCTTGGGCCGGTGGCGGTACGACACCGGGCCACGTTGAGGGTTGGCGCGCTCTCCAGAAGCGATCCGCACACGCCAGCGCAGCAGCAAGTGAATCACGGCCATCAAAGGGCATTGGCGGCCCCGGTACGGTCGCATCACTGCTCCGAGCGCAGCACCGCAGCGATGCTGATGCACGCTTCGCCATCGAACTCCAGGGCGCCAAGCTCGTACAGCGACCATTCGCCTTCCGGGAAGTCCGTCCAGGAGATTTCCTTGCGCCACAGCGGCGGTAAATCGGCGTGGCAGACCACTTCCACGAGTGCCTTGCTGTTCGACACGTTGACATTCACGACCGCGATGCCGAGCTCGCCGGCATTGATCTTGAGGATCATGAGCGGTGCCACTTCAGCGGCGAGCAGGTCGAACAACCAGTAGCTCTGGCTGGCCTGGGCAGCGTCGCGGGCACCATCGCTGTAGCGCAAGCGGCCGAAATGCCTGTAGAACGCGCTCGCACCGTTGCGACCGCAATGAAGAACCTCGCGAAGCGCCTCAGTGCTACGAGCTGCTCGGCGTGCCGTGCTGAGTTTGGCCACGTCATCCTCAGTCATGTCGGTCTCCTTGAACCTTGATGTCCCGGCTAAAGTAGCGCAAAACAAATCTGTTGCGCCTGGCTTTTGCAATACCTTACGCGCTGGCCAGGCATGTCACAGCGGCGGGCGCTGAAATGCTGGCGTCCTCAGAAAAGCTCTGCCTGGGCCGGCAGGGCAGCGGCGTCGCTGCTCTGCTCGATGACGAACTGGCCGAAGGCGTCGGCAGCACGCCAGTCGAAGTAGTTCGAGTAGTCGCCGAGCAGGCCGTGCAGCCGGGCCTCAATGCGGCGGATTTCTCGCTGCAGATGTTGCAGCCGTTGTGGCCAGTGCTGCGGATTGCGCAGCGTGCGGCCCGTGGCCGGATCAATGCCCCGGGCCGCGGCGTATTTCAGATAGCGCACCTCACCGTGCAAGGACTGCATCTCCGCAGCCCAGCACTGGTGCTGGAAGGCCACCCAGTCGCCGTCGCTCACGTCGCGCGACTCTTTCTGGTCCAGCAGTCCTTGGCGACCGGCGCGGCGCATATCCGCGTCGCGTGGCACGGGGAAGGTGGACTTGAAGTCGTAGGCCGAGGGATGAAGCGTGGCCACAATGCACAGGGTGTCAGGGCCTGAACGCTGCGCCGGCCTGCGCCAGCAGCTCGACGCCGTAGTTGTTCCTCAGAATCTGCAGCCGGGCGCCGTCATCGCCGTGCGCGTGCGCGGCCAGCCAGTTCGCCTGCAGCTGCTCGATCCAGCCGCGGCCATGTCTTGCGGCGAACCGCCCCAGTGCGGCTTCGATGCCGTGCTGTGCCACGACAGGCCACACCCAGCGCGCTGCGACTCGAACCGCCTCGGCGCGGTCGGTGCAGCAGTGCTCTGTCCCTGGATCCTGGGCAGGCGCGTCGCTCAGAAACAGCTCGACCGTGTAGCAGCCTTCGCTGAAGGTGAGCCTTGCGGTACGGGTGCTGCCCTCAGTAGACAGCGTTGTGATGCGTGCGCGCGGCATGGCGGCTTCTCCTGTTGACGGTTAGTGCGGCTCAGCAGCCAGCCGCAGCGTGAGGCGGGCAAGGGGTGATGCCAGACGGGCGCGGCGGCTTGCAGAAGACCCGGGTCCGCCAGCGTTGCGACACGGCGGTGCCGCAGACGTGCTGCCATGCCCTTCGCCCACCCAGCCTC
The DNA here is from genome assembly GCF_001571085.1 of Azohydromonas lata NBRC 102462. Taxonomy (GTDB): domain Bacteria; phylum Pseudomonadota; class Gammaproteobacteria; order Burkholderiales; family Burkholderiaceae_C; genus Azohydromonas; species Azohydromonas lata. The sequence continues at coordinate 7,248 of NZ_BCTC01000048.1, read as the reverse complement.
GCTTGTGGCGGCATCACGGCCGGGTCTGCATGACTAGGGTCCGTGTCGTCGTACAGCACGGCTGCGATGGCGTCGCTGCGGCGGGCACCGTCCTGCACTGCACCCAGGACGTGCGAGCGCATCGGCGAGGCGTCAGCAGTGACGTGCACTTGGCCAACGAGTCCGGCGTCGATGACGCACCCCAGCCGGGGCACGAGTCGCCGCGCGGATGCCGCGCCGAGGACGTGGATCGCCGCCGGACGGGCCTCGCGCAGGAAAGCGGTCAGCTCACTGCGGGAGACCGCCGCGGCGTTGGAAGGGATGCCGCTGATGAAGGTGTCGTTGCCCAGCACTCGCACAGCGCGCCTGTAGGCCTGAGCCAGGGTCAGCGCGCCTTTCTGCAGAGGTATGACGATGCGCGCGGCATTTGACTGGAGCTGGGCGCTGATCCACCGCCGATGGTGCTCCACCAGCGCCAGCGATTGAGCCTGATCGCCCACGACGTCAGGCATGACAAGCAGGGGCCGCGGATAGTCCTCCTGTTGCACGCCACGGCGCGACTCGTACCTGTCCTGCAGGTGCAGATCCGTGAAACCCTCTTCGTCGGTCTCGGCTGCAGGGTCGAAGTACGGGTCGTAGTTGTTGAAGTCGTCGATGCCGTCGAGCAGGCCGTCATACGCGGCCAGGATGGCGTTGAAGTCCAGCGGCTGGAAGCGACCGGATTTGACGCCCCGGCGGAAAGCCCCAAACGCGCCCGAGTCGACGAACACGGCCGCATGGTGCAGCAGCACCGCGTCCACCAGCGCGGCGATGGCAGGACGCGAAAGCTCGCCCACTTCCACGCCGATGCCGCCCAGCGCGGCGCCTCCAACTGCAAGGCCACCGCGCACGAGGTCCTGCAGCCGGGACATGCCAGACGCATAGCGCCGTGTCTCGGCCAGCAGTTCTTGCATGTCGAGCACGCGCTGATTGCATTCCGCCTGGTCGCTGAAGAGATCGGGCTCCGGCTGGCCCGCCGCAGCATTGCTCCACGCAGGCCGAGCACGACGGGCGGACATGCCGTGCCTCAGCGTTGCTCAGGCAGTCGAAGCCAAGCCTGGACCCAGACGGCCTGCGGTAAGCGCACCGACAGCGCATTCGCGTCCAACTCGATGCCCCGGGCCTCGCTGCAGGCGTACAGATCCCGCGCGCGCTGCAACTCCTGCTGGCTGGCGGGTTCAAGGTAGTCGTGTTGATGCGGCTGCGCGGAGCGCGCGCGCACCACCTGCTGCAAGGTTCTCGCGCGAACAGCACGCTCGCGCCACAGGAAAGCGTTGTTCCAGTCCTGGGCCTTGACGCACAGGTGAAACGCTGCCCGGCAACGCGCGATGACGCTGTCCATGCCCTCGCACAGCAGCGACATATCCTGCGCCGAAAGATTCTCTGGAAACTCCATCACAGCCTCCTATGGGCGTGTAAAACGCCAGCGGGCAAGCACAGAAACAACCTCTCGCCCACGCCCTATATTGTATTGCAAAACACCTGCGGCCAAGTCGGTTTTGCAATACGTTTCATGTGTGGGAGCACCGTCCCGCGTGCGGCCCCTCAAGCCGTGCGCCTCATCAGGCGATAGCGCGCTTCGCAGAGCAGCGTTGGCGCAGCGCCCGCAGCACTGCGGCGAACAAACATGGCAGTGCTCTCACTCGGTGGGGCAGGCCAATCCCATGGTGCGCAGGGCCTGTTCACGCCAGCCGCCTGGCCGGCTGAACTCATGGGCGCCGATGCCGCCCGGCGCCGTTGCACAGGACAGCAGCGCCAGCATCGCGGGGACTGCGGCGAGCTCTGCAGCTGCCTGCGCGCTGAGCCCATCCGCGAGCAGCCGGCCTTGCGTCGAGCCATCGACTTCGACAACCCGGTATCTGCCACGGCCGCTCGGGTGCACGCAGCGTCGGCGCAGCATCGGGCCGGATGCATCGGCCGGCGGCCCGGGTTGAGGGCTTTCATCAAGCGACGAGCGCCAACCGTAGGAACGCCAGCGGTGCGCACAGTTCGAACGCAGGAAGAAGGTGCGGCGCTCGGAAACGAGCGTGATCGAAACCTCGCGCTCCTCCTTGCTGCCCGGCAGATACGGGGACTCGGAAGGATTCGAGAATCTTTCGATCAGCGCCGCATCGTGTGGCGTTGCGGGCTGCGCTTCGTCGTAGCGCAGCATGTCGGCAGGAAATGGCCAGCGGCCCGTGACGGTGTAGGTGGTGCGCATCGACAGGTCCTTACAAAACCCAGATCACTTCCAGGTAGCCCAACTTCAGCAGCCGCTCGCGCGCGTCATCCACGTCGTAGGCGTTGATCACGACGGCTTGAGTGCCGCAGCCGGTGCGAACGCACGCAGTGAATTCACGCATGGCAAGCCCCTTGATCACACGCTGCGGGGGGCGCTGGCCATGCGGCGCAGCTTCTCGGCCAGCCTGGCGCTGGCTTTCACGCGAGTGGCGTGATGACGTTGCAGCGCAGAGCCGTCGCGCGCTTGGCGCCAGCGTTCGACGTCGCCGGTGTCGCGAGCGTTGAGCGCGTCCAACAGGATGTGGAAGTCGGTGTCCGTCAGCTGCTCGCTGTCGAGCAGATCGGCCGCGTCCGCGGAAGGCGAAATGGCAATCCCTGGCATGGTCATGTCCTCCTGGGAAGGGGTGGCAATGGAGCGACGGCCGACCAGTCCTGCTGAGGCCTATGCAGAACAGCGGGCATGCTCAGAAGGCTGAGGGCAGGCTTCAGACGGTTTTGAGCGGGCCGCTGTGCGCCAGCTGCTCGCAGGGCATGCGCTCGATGCGTTGCAGTTCGTACCGCAGCACGAGCACCGCAGCGTCACACGCCGGCGAGAAGGGATCAGTGGCCCCGGCGCGGCAGACAGCGTCTGCCGCATGAGCCCGTGCGGCATGCACCAACGCTGCGCGCTGAGCTTCGGCGGAGGGCGTGGAGCTCACGGCTGCTCCGGTGCGCGAGCAGGGCAGGTGACGGCCGGGGCGCCCAGGCCAATGCAGCCGAGTTCCGCCGGGTTGAACTGCGCCAGCAACGCATGCGCGGCCAGGTGGTGCGGTGCCGTGCCGTCGCGCACCAGTGCCCAGGCCTCGCTGTCGGATGCCAGCGCCGGGACAGTGAAGGGAAGGCCCCAGGTCCGGTCGATGAGCGGCGGGTCGTCGACACGCTGCACCTGCAGCACGCCATGCGTGCTGCCGTCAGCTGGGCTCAAGATCCAGCCTTCCCGCAGAGCCGCATCCCGGTGACCGGGCTGGGTCCAGTTCGTGTTCAACACCGCCAGCAGTGGCGAAGAAGCGTCGAAGTCGTCGCACATCGCAGTGCCCTTTCGCTTGGGGTCGATACTTCACGCCGTCGCGTCATTGCCGCGCAGCACATCACCGGCCAAGCGCTGCGCGCTGGTGGCGGTATCGCTGACGAGGCGGGTGAATTCGATCAGCGCCGACTCGGGGCAGGACTGGCGGGCCAGGTCCATCCAGCGGGCCGATACCGCAGGCGCTTGAGGCCCCAGGCAAAAGCCGATGCGCCGGACCCGTTCCACCAGCGTCCCGTTGTTGCCCCGCTTGTCTGCGCAGCCGATGCACGATCCGTCGTCAAGCTCGAACAGGACGCCGATGCCGGCCGATGTGTGGGACTGCATGCTTCGCTGCAGCCCAGCCAGCGTTTCGGGGCCGGAGCAATACGCGTCGAAGATCGCCTGCATGCAGTCGGCGGCGTGCTGCTCCAACTGCCCGGCGCTCAAGGGTGCCGCTTCGTTCATCTGCTGCTCCTGGTGTGGACCGTGGCCTTTATAGTATTGCAAAACACGGGCTATATGGTCTTGTTTTGCAATACCTTACAGGCCACCAAACGGCATACTGCTTTCAATCAGCCGCGTGTCACGGCTGAGACGGACGCACCAGCAATCCTCGGTCAATGGCATCGCGCAAGACCACCTGGATGGCCTGGTCCTGGCCGCCACCGGGCGCCTGCCACGCCGTCCAGGCGTTGCGCCATTCCTCGCGCTGCTGCGCACTGGCAAGGCGGTAATGCTCAAATGATTCGCCCAGGAAGGGCGGATGCTCGTCAAGCTTTCGCCGCGATGGAAGCGCTAAATCGCGGACGTCGAAGTGGTTGTCATCGCTGAGGCAGTCAAGCGTGAAGCTGTAAGTCGAAGGGCCCTGCGATGTGTCGTCATCAACATACGTCCGATAGACCGTGACGCCGGCGTGCTCCATGAAGACTTCGGGATCGACCCATTGTGAGCAGGTAGGCATGGCAACTCCTTTGGAAAGTGCAACACTAATGTATTGCAAAACAATCCCACAATGGCGAAGTTTTGCACTACATTACAGGGGTGTGCCGATCTCCAGAAGGGACGCCCGTCATGAAGTCATTGCTCCTGGACGCTGTGGCAAAGGCCTATGCAAAGGCCGACAGCAGTACGATGAACAACCGGACGTTGTTCGAGATGCTGGCCGATGAGCAGGTTGTTGCGCGGGACGAGCTTGCGCGCAAAAGCCCAGTGGGGCGAGCAGGGCGGCGGCACAGCGTCATGCAGCGCCAGCTGCGTTGGCATCAACAGACGCTCAAGCACCTCGGGCTGCTGGAGCGTGATCCCCAGCGCCGCGGGGTGTGGCGCCTTACCGGGGAGGGCAAGCGGCAGTTCGTGCGCCCAGCACCCCGCAAGGTCCTGCTGGGCTTCTCGACAGAACTCGGGATCGCCCTGTGGGCTTCAGCCGAGGACGCCTTCTCCGTGATCGACGTGCCGTTGTGCCTTGCACTGGCGTCCCCGCCGTACCCGATTGCCAAGGGCCGGGCCTACGGCCGCGCGCCGTTGAGCGACTACGTGGATTTCATCTGCAAGCTCACGGAACCGATCGTGCGCCATCTCGTGCCTGGCGGGTCGCTGGTGCTCAACGTGAGCAACGACGTTTTCGAGCCTGAAATGCCCGCACGCTCCATCTACCTGGAGCGGCTGGTGGTTGCGCTGGTGGACCGGCTTGGACTGCACCTGGTCGACCGGCTGCCGTGGGTCAACCTGTCCAAGCCGCCTGGGCCGGTGCGCTATGCGAGCCTTGAGCGCACTCATCTCAACAGCGGCTGGGAACCGTGTTACTGGTTCACGACGGACCCGCGCCGGCTCAAATCCGACAACAGGCGAGTGCTGATCGAGCACACCCGGCGCCAGCAGCAGCTCATCGACGCGGGGGGTGAGCAGCGCCAGCGCAGTTTCAGCGATGGCGCGTACACGCTTCGCTCCGGCCGTTCGTTCGCCAACGACACGCCAGGACGCATCGCCCGCAACGTGCTGAGCTTCGGCCATGCCTGCGCTGGCCAGCAGGCGTACAAGCGGGCCGCCAGGGCGTTGGGGCTGCCTGTGCACACGGGGCACCTTTCCCGGAGGCGCTGGTTCGCTTCCTGGTGGAGTTCATGACGAAGCCCGGTGACACGGTGGCCGACTTCTGCGCGGGCTCGCAAACTACTGCGGCGGTCTGTGAAGAGCTCGGCAGGCCGTGGGTCACCACGGAGATCATCGGCGAATACGTCCGGGGCGGCGCGGAGCGCTTGAAGGACTGTCCCGGCTTCGTACTTCACGGCGACTTGGTTGACGGGCTCAGGCGACGCCATGAACACCAAACCATGGACGGGCAAGACCAGCTTCTCTTCGGCGATGAAAACACCGGAAGGTGAATTGGCGTCGGTGGGCCAAGCCGGTTCACCGCCCGGGCGCGAGTTGGCGCAGCGAGGCGCTTACAGCACCAGCACCCGGCGCGCCGCGTTGAAGGCGGGCGCGGGCACCGGCCCACCGGCTGTGGCCCAAATTAGCGAAGCGCCTGCGGCGCCGGCACCAAGCACGCGCCGCGTCGTAGAGACCGTGAGCCCTCCGGTCTGCCGCTCGTCAACGGCAGTCTGGGACGGGGCACCGCGGCACGGCCGCGCGCGAGGTCTCCGAGGACCCCTCATCTGCTCCCGGCGCCGGCAGGCTCCCGGCTAAGCCATCGCGGTAGCCACGGCCTGCAGCCGCGAACCGAGGGTTCGAGCTGGATGCCAAGGTCATCCAGCGGGTATGCGGTACGAGCAAGCCGTCTTCGCCGAGAAAGTGACGCCGCAGGCCGCGGCCGTACCCGACGCCGTAATTGCCCATCAACTGCGCCAGCCGAAGCAGCCGGGTGTACTCCGCAGGTGCCATGGCGGCCTCCCAGTGTTCCCGTTGGACATCAACGGCACCAGGATCAGACGGTTGACGCCGTACAGCGTTGATCCCGGTATCGTGGGGCAGAGCAGCCTGGCGCTGCGCGCCATGGGCTGCTTCACGCAAAGCTATTTTGACTCATAGCTGATTGACAACTCGCACCTGCCGTCGTTGAGTTCCAGTTCAATATGGTTGGTGCCGAATTTGGTTTCAGAGTCGGTCTTCATGAAGCCCTGGCGCACCTGTGAATCCTTATTAAACTCCAAGCCGACTGCACTGTACCTTTTCTTGTAGCGGTCGGTGTCGCCCACCGTCAGCATATAGCTCAGTGCAGTGGCGCAATCAGTTTTAACACCGTAGGCGCTGCTCACGATCTTGCCGTCAGGACGGGCTCTGTAGGAAACCGAGTCCATCGGAATAAAGTCTCCAAACAGAACCTTTTCTGCGCTCCAAGTTTTGCAGTCCCATTCGAGCGGCTGACGCAATACAGCATTCGGAGACAAGGTGCAGATGAAATTGCTTTCCTTCAGTCGCGCGCCGAATTTTGACTTCAAGCGTTCTACGGTAACCGGCCCTTCAAGGGCGCTTGGTTCTTTTAAGTAACCTGGAAAATCGGCGTAGGCTGAATTGGAAGCGAGGACAGCAACAGTAATTGCAAGAAGGTGACGGTACATCTTTGAAATTAGTCCCGGACTGAAGCCGGTGTTGTGGTTTGACCGCGTTGAAACGGCCGTCACCCTGTCAATAAGGACAGTGTGCAGACGAAACTGGCGCCAGCGCCAGCGCCAGCGCCAGCGGGGCAAAGAGCGGCCCCGCGCCATCCGGCGTCCAGCTTGGCGCCTGCAGCGCCAGAACCACGCCCGCCACATCGAAGCGAGCGCGCGAGCGCCGGCCTAGCGAAATTAGACCACCGCCTGGGGCACGAGCTAACCTAGCTTGGCGCCTGCGGCGCCAGCACCAGGCACGCCGCGGCGCAGTAGGCGCTGGTGCCGGCCCGGCTGAGCCAGATCACCGCCCGGGGCACGAGTTGGTGCGGCGCGGCGCCTGCGGCGCCAGCACCAGGCGCGCCGCGGCGCAGCGGGCGC
>NZ_BCTC01000047.1 GCF_001571085.1 Azohydromonas lata NBRC 102462 | reverse complement strand
ATCTCGGCGCAGGCGGCCTCCATCAAGCACATCGAGTCGCCCGTGGCCGGCGACGTGGACATCCTGGCCGTGCCCGACCTGGAGGCGGGCAACATGCTGGCCAAGCAGCTGGAGTACCTGGCGGGCGCTTCCGGCGCCGGCGTGGTGCTGGGCGCGCGCGTGCCCATCGCCCTGACCAGCCGCGCCGATGGCCCCGACGCCCGCGTGGCGTCCGCGCTGCTGGCCAAGCTGGTGGTGCACAACGCCCGCCGCGACCACGAACGCAAGAACTGGCACCAGGAGGCTTGAACGCATGGGCATTCTTTCCGTCAACGCCGGCTCCTCGACGCTGAAGTTCGCCATCTACCCGCTGCAGGACGGCGAGGTACAGCCCGCGCTGCTCAGCGGCAGCTTCGAAGGCCTGGAGCCCAAGGGACAGATGCAACTGAGCTGGACCAGCGGCACGCGACGCCAACAGCGCGAGCTGGCCGCGGGCAACGACCCGTTTGCGCAGGCGCTGGTGTCCTTGAGCGAGCTGCTGGAGACCGAGGGCAAGGCCCTGCGCATCGAGGCCGTGGCGCACCGCGTGGTGCATGGCGGCGCGCACTTCCGCGACAGCGTGCTGGTCAGCGCCGATGTGCTCAAGGCGCTGCAGCCGCTGTGCCCGCTGGCGCCGCTGCACCAGCCGCACAACCTGGAAGGCATTCGCAACTTCATGCGCGTGCTGCCCGGGCTGCCGCAGGTGGCCTGCTTCGACACGGCCTTCCACGCCCACCTGCCGGAGGTGGAGTACGCCTTTGCGCTGCCCAAGGCGGTGCGCGACGAGGGCGTGCGCCGCTACGGTTTCCACGGCCTGTCCTACCAGTTCATCCTGGGCGAGCTGCGCCGCCACGGCGCGCCGGCCAGCGGGCGGCTGCTCATGGCGCACCTGGGCAACGGCGCCAGCCTGTGCGCCGCGCGCGAGGGCCGCAGCATCGCCACCACCATGGGCTTCTCGGCCGTCGAGGGGCTGATGATGGGCACGCGCTGCGGCACGCTGGACCCGGGCGTGCTGCTGTACCTGATGGAGCAGGGCTGGACGCACGACCGCATCCAGAAGCTGCTCTACAAGGAAAGCGGCCTGTTGGGCGTTTCCGGCCTCACCGCCGACATGCGCCGGCTGCGCGACAGCGACAGCGCCGAAGCCAAGCTGGCCATAGACATGTTCACCTATCACGTGGTGCGCGAATCCGGCGCCCTCACGGCCTGCCTGGGTGGACTGGACGTGTTGGCCTTCAGCGGCGGCATTGGCGAGCACGACGCGCGGCTGCGCGCCGACGCGGCCGAACGCCTGGCCTACCTGGGCGTGCGGCTGGACGAGCAGGCCAACGCCCGCGCCACCGGCAACGAGGTGCTGCCCATACATGCGGCCGACAGCAGCGTGCAGGTGTGGGTGGTGCCCACCGACGAGGGCCGCGTCGCCGCGCAGGACGCGGCACGCCTGCTGGCGCTGCCCGCCAACGGCTGAGCCCAGGGTCAGGGTCCGCGCCTCGCCCGGCGAGGGCCCGGCGGGCAGGGAGCGCCCTCCGCGCCCCCGCCTTCGCCGGCACGCCTGTGCCCACGGGTGAGCACCGATGCCCGCTTTGCAGCGGGCATTCCTGTTTCTGGACCTCCCAGCCGCAGCCGTTCAGACCACGGCCGGCGGCTGCAGCGGCAAGGTCAGCGTGAAGCGCGCACCCTGCCCGGGCATGGACTGCAGCGTGAGCATGCCGCCCATGATCTCGGCCAGCCCGCGCGACAGCGCCAGGCCCAGCCCCGTGCCGCCGTGCTCATACGCCACGCGCGCATCGGCCTGCCGGAAGCGCTCGAACACCAGTTCGTGCAGCTCAGGCGCAATGCCCGGCCCCGTGTCCACGACATGGAAGCTCACGGCGTCGGCCTGGCGTTCCACCTCGATGCACACGCTGCCCTCCTGCGTGAACTTCAGCGCGTTGGACAGCAGGTTGTTGAGCACCTGCTTCAGGCGCAGGTCGTCGCAGTGCAGGGTGGCGGGCACGTCGTCGGCCACGTGCAGCTCCAGCGCCAGGTTCTTGGCGCGGGCGGTGAGGGCAAAGAAGTCCACCGTGCCGTCCAGCACGGGTCGCAACGGCACCTCGGCCAGGTTCAGCGGCATGGCGCGGGCTTCGACCTTGGTCAGGTCCAGGATCTGGGTGAGCAGCTCGTTCAGGTGCTCGGCGCCCTTGCGTATGAGCGAGGCGTGCTCACGGAACTTGGGGTTTTCGATGCGCCGCTCCATCAGCTCGGCATAACCGCGAATGCTGGTGAGCGGCGTGCGCAGCTCGTGCGAGATGGCGGCCAGGAATTCGCTCTTGGCCTGGTTGGCCGAGCGGGCCTGGGCCGCGCTCAGGCGCAGCGCCTCGTTCGTGCGCTCCAGGCGCCGCACGCCGGAGAGGAAGAGAAGGGCTGCGCTCAGTATGGCCAGGCTCAACAGCAGCGTGAGTCCAAGCGTGAGCGCGCGCAAGGTGTGCCAGGGCTCAAGCGCTTCTGCGGTGGCGGTGGCCACCAGCACGTACATGGGCGCGTCCGTCACCTTGCGGTAGGCCGCGATGCGCTCGACCTGGTCGATGGTGCTGGTGCCGATGAAGTAGCCCTCCGGGCTTTGCCGCCGCATGGCGCTGTCCAGCACGCCGGACGCCGCCAGGCTGCTGCCCAGTCCCTGGCTGTGCCCGCCCAACACGCGGGCACGCACCACGCGATCCGTTCCCACCAGCGTCACCACGCTGAGCGCGCCCAGGGAAACGCCCTGGTAAACCTTCTCGAAGTAGCCGGGGTCCAGCGAGGCCACCACCACGCCCAGCACGCGGCCGTCCGGCGCGTCTATGCGGCGCGACAGTTGCACGGTCCAGCGCCCGGACACCTTGCCCAGCACGGGCTTGCCCATGAACAGGCCGTTGGCGTCCACGGCCGCGGCGGCGGCGGGCAAGGCGGACGGCTGCAAATGCACGCGCACGTGCTCGCGGCTGCTGAGATCCACGTGGCCGGTCTTGCTGCCGTCAGGGTCGAGGTTGGAGCCGATGAAGCGGCCATCCGGCCCAATCAGCGACAACTGCACCAGGATGTTGGGCACCAGCCCGGTTTCGCTGGCCAGGCGCGGCAGCTCACCCGCCTCCAGCTCGCCGCTGGCGACCGCATCGCGCAGCCGCAGCGTCGCGTGGTCCGCCGAGGCGATCACGCGCAGCGTCTGCTCCTGCAGCGCACGCGCGAGGTTGGCGTTTTGCCGCACCTCGGCCCGCACGGCGTCGTCCCGCTTCATCTGCAGGAGCAAGGCCACGCTGGCCCAGGTCACGGCCAGGGCCAGCGCGGTGCCCAAGGCCACGAGGCGGCTCAACGACCAGCGCCATGGGCGCGTTGTCATCGCACCCTGTGCCACCTGCGTCAAAGGCCTTGAGAAAAAGGAGTGCGACGATGTCATGGCGCGTTGCTGTGCTCGAAAGCCGCCGCGCAGGAACGCCGCGGCCACGGATTCATGCCGGCTGTTCGGCAATCCGGCCGTATCGATGAAGGCCCGCGGCGGCTTGCACACAAGCCAAGCCGCCGCCAGATTGGATTTTCTTGACCCTTCGCACGCTGCCGGCTCAACACCGGCCTTGGCGCGCCGAACAAGCGCAGAGGGTGGCGCCGCAGCGCCCGCCCGCACGACCCGAACGACATCCCACCATGCAGTCCTCGCCTACCGACACCAGCCACCCGGCGCCAGCCGCCCAGCAAGCGACTTTCTTCAGCGGGCGCGTGCTGCTGGCCCTGCACGACGCCGAGGAGCGGCAGCAACTGCTGCACTGGCTGCAACAGGCCGGCCTGCAGGTGGATGCCGTGGACAACGGCCACGCCGCGGTGGAGTCGCTCATGGCCGAGGACTACGGGCTGGCGCTGCTGGCCACGCAGTTGCCGGGCATGGACGGCGTGGCCGCCATGGAGCTGCTCACGGCCGCCGGCTGCTTCACGCCCATGCTGGCGCTCACGGCCGGGGACACGCCGGACGACGAGACGCAGCGCTGCCGCGGCGCGGGCTGCGTGGACGTGCTGGCCTGGCCGCTGGATGCCCCGCGGCTGCTGGCCGCCGTGGAACGCCACCTGCACCTGGCGCAACCTGAACTGTCGGACGATGAGCTCATGGAGCGCGAGCTGCAGGCGCTGCTGGCGGAGTTCCGCCGCACGCTGCCCTCCCGCCTGGCCGAGATCGAATCGGCCTGGCGCGGCGGCGACATGGAACGGCTCTACAGGCTCACGCATACGCTCAAGGGTGGCGCGGGGTCGTTCGGCCATCCCGAAATCACGCACATCTGTGCCGGGATGGAACAGGCCATGCGGGACAGCGATGCCCCGGCGCTGCAGCGCAGCTGCACCGAGCTGCGCGCCGCCGTCCAGGCCACCGCGCGGCACTGAGCCGCGGCGGCGCCGCACTACAGCGGCACGCGCATCAGGTCCAGGCCGCGCAACCATTGCAAGGCTTGGGCAGCAGGCTGCGGGCGCGCCACGAGGTAGCCCTGCACCTCGGTACAGCCCGCCGCACGCACCACCTCCAGCTCCTCGACGGTTTCGACGCCTTCGGCCACGACCTTGAGGTCCAGCGCCACGGCCAGTTGCGCGCAGGCCTGCACGATGGCGCGCTTGCGCGGGTCGATGTGCGCATCGGCCACGAACATGCGCTCGATCTTCAGCTCGGAAAACGGAATCTGCGACAGCTGGTAGAGGCTGGAATAGCCGGTGCCGAAATCGTCGATGGCCAGGTTGAAGCCCAGCATGCGGATGCGCGTGGTGTTCTCTATGACGGTGGAGAGGTCGGCCATGGCGTCGCTCTCGGTGATTTCCACCGTGAGCCAGCTCGGGTCGAGCTGCGCGCGCTCCGTGGTGCGGGCCAGCTCGTGGCAAAAAGCCCGATCGGAGAGCGACTGCATGGAAACGTTGATGGAGCCGCTGACGGCCATGCCCTCCAGCAGGCAGGCCGCCACCATGTCCACGGTCTGGCGCGCCATCTCCAGCGTGGCTTCCTCGATCAGCCCGTTGGCGCACAGCACGGGCACCAGGCGGTCCGGTGTGACCAGGCCACCGGCCTCGTCGCGTGCACGCATCAGGCATTCGAAGCCGACCACTTCCGACGTGGCCAGCCGCATCTTGGGCTGCACCCAGCCTTCGAGCCGACCCTGGCGCAGCAGGTCGCTGGCCTCCTGGCGGCTGAGCTGCGGCAGCGGCGTGCGGGCCTTGACCGGCGGCGGGCTGCTGTAGCTGGCCAGGTCGCGCACGATGACGCCGGCGTCGTCCGGGCTTTCGCAATAGCCGGCCACGCGCACGCGGCACGCCGCGGCCAGGCTGATGGCCGCCTTGATGACGGCGCGCTGCTGCAGCGTGGCGAAGTACACGGCCGGCGGATGCGCCAGCGCGCCCAGCAGCCGCGTGAGCTGCAGCCCGTCGCCGTCCTCGAAATGCAGCCCGCACACGACCACATCGGGCAATTCCACCGCGTCGCGCAGCAAGGCGGCGCAGGCTTGCACGCCCTGCAGCACCTGCGGCACCTGCCAGCCGGCCTCCATCAAGGTGGCGGCCACGGGCATGGCGTTGCCTTCGTCCAGGACGACCCAGGCGCGGCGCTGGAGGGCGGGCACGCTCATGCGCAGGCGGCCACGGGCGTCTTCCCCCTGCTCGCGCACAGGCGCCGCACGTCCTGGAAGGAGATGGGCTTGATCAGCACGTCATCGAAGCCGGCGGACAGCAGCCGCGCCTTTTCCTCGGGCATGCTGTGCGCGGTAAAGGCCACCACCGGCAGGTGCACCAGGCCCATGTCGTCGCGTATGCAACGGCACACGCGCTCACCCGACATGCCGGGCATGCGCAGGTCGAGCAAAACCATGTCCATGGGCTCCTGCGCCAGGATGTCCAGCGCCTGCTGCCCCGTGGACACCAGCCGCGGCTGCCAGCCCAGGCGCTTGAGAAACACGCACACCAGGCGGCCGGTCAGCTCGTTGTCATCCACAACCAAAGTCTGCTTGCCCATTGAATTTCCGCCACCCAACATGTTGCTCACCATTTGATCCCTGCTTCAAGCTGGCGCCCGCGCGGGCACCGGCTGCATTCCCATGTGCTTCCGTGCTGCCTGGAAAACCTGGCCCGTGGACCGTTTTGCTGCTCACCGAGAAGCAACTGTCATTTATGAAATTTTGTGTAAACGGCGGGATAACGTGTGGCGTGACTGTCAAAGCCGCACAGCTGTTGGCCTAGGCCGGGCTGGGTTCCCGTTCACTGCGGGCGTTGACCCTGGGCAACATGACCACGGCGCCCTCGTCCGCGGGCACGGCGGCGGGCGCGCCGGCCGCGACGGATTGCACGGCGGCGGCCTCCTGCGCATCCGGGGTGCCCGTCTGGGGCAGGGGCAGCCACAAGGTGACCTGCGTGCCCTGCCCCGGCTGGCTTTGCAACTCCAGCGAGCCGCCCAGGAGCTCGACGATTTCCTTGACGATGCTCATGCCCAAGCCCGTGCCGGGGATGTTGCCGGAGGCATCGGCCCGATAGAAACGCTCGCTCACGCGCGCCAACTGCTCGGCCGTCATGCCCATGCCCTGGTCGCCCACGACCAGGCCCACGCGCTGCTCGGCGGCGCCGGCCACGCCCGCCGGCTCGCACCGCACGCTGACGTGCACGTCGCCGCCCTGCGGCGAGTACTTGTAGGCGTTGGACAGCACGTTGCCCAGCGCTTGCGACAGCTTGCCGCGGTCCACGCGCACGGGCAGGGGCAGCGCCGGCAGATCCAGCACGGGCGCGGCGCGCTGCTGCGGCGGCTGGAAGTCGTGGATGACCGTACGCGCGAGCTCGCACAGGTCCAGGCGCTCGATGTCGAAGTCCTTGCCGCGCCGGGCCTCGATGCGCGCCAGGTCCAGCAGCTCGTTGACGATGGAGATCATCAAGCCGGCCTGCCGATGCAGGGTCTGCAGCACGTCCTGCTGGCGCGCGGGCGACAGCGGCCTGCGCATCATCAGCTCCACGAAGCCGAAGATGTTGGCCATGGGCGTGCGCAGCTCATGAGCGGCCGTGGAGAGGAACTCGCTCTTCATCTGGTCCACCTCCGTCTCGTGCGTCACGTCGCGCAGGTGCAGCACCTGCGCGATGCTGCCGTTGCCGCTGCGCAGCGTAACTTCCAGCGTGCGCCGGGTGGGCCGCTCCAGGTCCAGCAGCAGGCGGCGGCGCCCGCCGTCCAGGGACTCGGCTTCGGCGCGGCGCAGGGTGTCGAAGTCCGGCACGGCCTGCGCGCCGGCCGGGCAGCGCTGCGCCAGCAGCGCCGTGATGCAGGCCTCGTCCTGGCCGAGCACCTGTTCGGCATCCAGGCCCGTGAGCCGGACGAAGGCCGGGCTGACAAAGTTGATGCGGCGGTCGCGGTCGAAGGAGACGAAGCCGTCCGGGCTGAGCGTGAAGATGGCCTTGAGCTGCTCGCCGCGCTCCTGCAGCCGCTGCACGAGCCCGGAGATCATGCGCGAGATGGCCTCTATGTCCTCGCCGCTGGCGTGCTCGCGCACGTGGGGCTGGGTCATGAGCCCTTCGAGCACGCCGCGCAGCGCCGTGAGCGCGGCCTGGCGGGAGCGAAGCTGCTCCTGCAGCCGCAAGTCCAGCGCGTGCTGCTCGGACACGTCGCGGCAGGCCAGCACATGGCCATAGAGCGCGCCGTCCGGCCCGGTGATGGACGACAGCGTGCTGTCCATCACGCGCTGCCCGCCGTCCGCGGCCATCACCTCGCCACGGCGGCCGCGCCAGGGCGCGTAGGACGCCTGGCCCGCAAAGATGCCCGGCAGCAGCTCATGCGCCGCCCGGCCCAGCACGTTGCTCTCGGCCAGCGCCAGCGCCTTGCAGGCCGCCGGGTTGGCCAGGACGACGCACCCCTGCGCATCCAGCGTGAACACGCTGTCGGCAATGGCGTCCAGCGTGACCGCGGCCTGCTCGCGCTGCATCTGCATGTTGGCCGCGGCGCGGTTGATCACCTCGAAGGTGCGCTGCAGCTCGATGGGCGCGTCCTTGGCCAGCCCGGCGCGCGACTTCATGACGCCCAGCCGCATGTCGGCTTCGAAGGACTCGATGTGCTCCAGGTTGCCCAGCCAGCCCTTGAGCGCCATCCTGAACGCCACCAGCCCGCCGCCCAGCGCCAGTGCGGCCAGGGCCAGCGCGGCCAGGGCCTCGTACCAAAGCTCGGCGGCGATGTGCTCGGCCGCGAAGCTCACGCGCAGCACGCCGTAGTCGCGGCCGCCCACGACGATGGGCCGGTTCACGTTGTAGAGCGCGGAATCGATGTAGGAGCGCAGCGCCGCGGGCGCACGGGCGTCGAGGGCGTCGCTGCGCACCGCCTTGATGGTGCCGCCCGTGATGTCGATGAAGGTGGCGTGCGCGAAGTCTGAATACAGCAGCACCCGCTCCAGCGTGTGCCGTATGGTGTCGTAGTCGCCGATGACGGCGCTGTCGGCGATGGTGGGCATGATCACGCCCACCAGCGACTCGCCGCGCAACTGCTTGTCTTCGATATCCACCAGGACTTCGTAGCGGAAAAACAGCCACAGGCCACCCGCGACGAACAGCCCAAGCGCGATGGCGTACAGGCCGAACACGCGGCCAGCCAGCGACCGGGGCAACCACCACCGCAGCAGCTTCACCGAGCAGACCTCTTGCCGGCGCTCAGCGCAATTGGGCCGGAGCCGCCCGGTAGAAGTCGCGATACGGCGCGTACTCGCTGCCGTCGGACGGGATGAAGCGCACGACCTCGGTCAAGCCGGCCAGGCGCGAGGACTGCTCAAGAATGGCGCGGCCCTTGGGGTCGGCATGCATGCCCAGGAAAGCCTTGGCCACGGCCTTGGCATCACGGTCGGGCACGCGGTCCGAGTGCATGAGCGCCAGGTCGTGCAGCGGCGGGGAGGACCACAGCACGCGGAACTTCTTGTTCTCGCGCCGCGCGTAGCCCTCCACCAACTGGGAGTTCACGCCGGCCGCCGCGGCCTTGCCGCTGAAGAGCTGGACGAAGGCGCCATCGGTGTTGCCGGCGAACAC
Source organism: Azohydromonas lata NBRC 102462 (assembly GCF_001571085.1). Classification (GTDB taxonomy): domain Bacteria; phylum Pseudomonadota; class Gammaproteobacteria; order Burkholderiales; family Burkholderiaceae_C; genus Azohydromonas; species Azohydromonas lata. The sequence continues at coordinate 38,764 of NZ_BCTC01000047.1, read as the reverse complement.
GACGTTCACATCCACCTTGCGCGCGAGCAGCTGCGCATAGGTGAACTTGTAGGAAACCGTGGCCTCGGGGCCGGGGAAGCACACGTCCTTGCCGGCGAGCTGCGACAAGTCGGTGATGGGCGAGTCCTCCGCCACCACGATCTGTCCATGCACGGGCGGCGTCTGGCGCCGGCCGAAAACCTTCCAGCCCAGCTTTTCCCGCTCGGGACTGAAAAGATGGTTGGTGAAGACGAAGTCGACTTCCTTGGCCAGCACGAAGCTGGTGGTGTCCGCGGAAGTGCGCCCAATCTTGAGCTGGAGCTTGACGCCGCTCTTCTCGGACACGTAGGCCATGACCGGGTTCCAGTACTCGGCCGTCACGTTGATGCCGTACTGGTTGACCGGGGAGAACATGTAGGTTTGCGCCCCCGCGGCGGGGAGGTAGGCCGCGAACGCGCAGGTGAGGAAAGTGCCGGCAAGACGGGAGCGCAAAAAGCCCATGGATCTGTGAAAGGTTCGGTGGTTTACAGGTCGGGCAGCAGCCGCTGCACCGTTTCGATGAGGCGTTGCGGGCTGAAGGGCTTGACCATGTAGGCATCGGCTCCCGCGGCCATGCCTTCCTGGATGTCCGTCGCCTGGGCGCGGGCCGACAGCAGCACGACGCGGGTGCCCTGCAGCACGGGCATGTCGCGCAGCCGCCGGCACACCTGCAAGCCATTGAGCTCGCCGGGCATCATCACGTCCAGCAGCACCAGGTCGGGCTTGACCTCCTCGGCCTTCTCCAGCGCGGCGGTGCCGTTGCTGGCCTCGTGCAGCTCAAGCCGATCTTCGAACTCGTCCAGGGACCAGCGAAGCAGCTTGCGCAGGTCCGCCTGGTCATCAACGATCAGTACTTGTTTCATGGTGGGAGGGGTTACGGCCCTTGATGCGTCAAGCCGCGCGGTCTTCGCTGCGTGCCACGGCTTCCTTCTCCGCCTTGATCTCGAGAATGCGCGGCAGGATGCCCTCGAACAGCTTGACCAAGCGCGGCTCCAGGTGCGTGCCGGCGGCGCAATTCAGCGTGGCGATGGCCGCATCCACGGGCCAAGCCTGCCGGTACGGGCGGTTCATGGTGAGGGCGTCGAAGACGTCGGCCACCGCCACGATGCGCGCGGCCTCCGGGATGGCCGTGCCGGACAGCCGGTCGGGGTAGCCGGAGCCGTCCCACTTCTCGTGGTGATGCAGCGCGACGGCCGCGGCCATCTTGAACACCGGCGCGTCATGGCAGATGAGCATGTCGTGGCCGAGGCGGCAGTGGGTCTTCATGGTTTCCCACTCATCGGCATCCAGCTTCAGCGGTTTGAGCACGATGGAGTCAGGCACTCCCAATTCGCCAATGTCGTGCAGCGCAGCGGCCAGCTCCAGCAGCCTGATCTGCGCGTTGTCCCAACCGGCGGCTTCGGCCAGCGCGGCCGCGTAGGCGGCCATGCGCTGCGGATGCCGGCCCGCGCGGTCGTCACGGAAATGGCTGGCCTTGCCCAGCATCAGCAGCGCCTCGCGGTAGGCCGCCTCCGTGCGGGCATGCTGGTGCAGCGCCACCTGCTTGCGAACGCAAGCCAGCAGCTCGGCCGGCACCATGGGCTTGAACAGGCAGCCGTGGACCTCACGGAACGCTCCGGCCTCGTCGCCCACGCTGTTCCTGGCCGCGACGAACACCACGGGAATCACCGATGTCTCCGGGTCCGCCTTGATCTCGCGGGCCACGGCAAAGCCGTCCATGTCCGGCAAATCCAGATCCAACAACACCAGCGCCGGCTTGTGCTTGCGCACGGCCGCCATGACGCTGCGGCCACTCCAGGCAAATGCAAGACGGTGCTCGGGGCCCAGCACCTGAGCCGTGAAAGCCAGGTCGTCCGGGTTGCTGTCAACGATGAGTATGGTTTGACCAGTCATGCTGATCCTTCAAATCGGAACTCCAGAACTTGCGACCAAATTCCTGGAACAAATGGCTTGCGCTCATCGGTTCCGCCATCTCCATTCAATTCCCTAAAGGGTCTAGCCCGATATATCAATTCTGGAGTGGAAAAAATGAATTTGTATCGCGACGCTGGACCACACTCTCCGTCAGACGATCGCAGGCTGTGTTAGCGGACTGTTAATTACCGCAACACGCCTTGAAACAGATCAATTCAACAATAGGCCTTCACAAGCCCGTCTGGCCAGCGCAAGGGCCGCGCCCATGTCCTGGCGCACTTTGGGGTCCAGGCGCATGTAGATGGTGCCGTGCACGAAGTTGACGAACCGCATGAAGTCGCCCGCCAGGGAGGCCGACGCGTCGTCCGCGCCGGTGCCCGCGGCCATGTCGTGCGGTGCAAACTGGTGGCCGGCCAAATTCCTGAACCCCGCGACAAGCTCAGGGTTACCGGCCGCACTGCACAGGCAGGCCAGAAATACAGGATCCAGCAGCGCCGATTGAAGTGCCGCAGGCTCAGAATAAACAACTGCAGTCATAAAGCAGCCAAGCTGCGGCGAAAAATACAGGGCATGCCGACACATACCTTGTGTCAAATTTCCTGCCAGTATATTGACGCCAATTACTTCGGCACTCAAAAACCCAATTTTCAGATTTTCGGCGTCCCCATAATGATGTTGGTTGCCGAAATGTGAACTTGCTGACGTGGCCCGGGCGCGGCAAACGGGCCCCGGCGCCCCGCCAGCGTGCCCCAGGGACGGTCTGGTAAAGGGTTTCCCCCAAGATCTGTGGATAAGCCTGTGAACAAGCGTTTGAGAACGGCGCCAAGCCCCTGTCCCCCCTGGGCATGGGTTAGCGTGCTCAAACAATGGGCAGCAGGCCTGTTGCGCGCACCGTATCGGTGCCTTTCAGGCCGATGCGCGCGGATCGCACCGGCCCACCAGGCTCATTCCAGGCTGATGTTCTTGCGCTGCGCCAGCTCGCCGTAAATCCGCGACTTGGCCGCCGCTTGGCGGCCGATTTCCTCCGGCGACCAATTCAACGTTTCAAAGGCGAAGGTATTGAAGCGGGACTGCACGTCGGCGTCGGCCACGGCCTTGGCCACGTCGGCGTGGATTTTGTCGCGCACGGCGGCGGGCAATCCGCGCGGCGCCACCAGCACGACGAAGGAATTCACGTCCAGCGCCGGGCCGCCGGCCTCGGCCATGGTGGGCACCTCCGGCATTTGTGCCAGGCGCTTGGGCGCGGCCACCGCCAGGTAGCGGATCTTGCCGGCCTTGAAAGCGCCCTGGCTGGACGGGATGGAGCCGAAGCTCCACGACACGTCGCCCGCGCCCACCGACGTGAAGAGCTGCGACACCTCGCGGTAAGGCACGTGCTGCATCTCCGTGCCGGTGCGCATCTGCAACTCCTCGCCGCCCAAGTGGCCCGGGCTGCCCACGCCCCAGGAGCCATAGGTCACCTTGCCCGGCTCGGCCTTGGCGGCGGCCACCACGTCGGCCACGGTCTTCCACTTGGAATCGGCAGCCACGGCCAGCATGAAAGGCGTGCGGAACAGGATGGCCACGGGCTCGAAGGTCTTGAGCGTCTCGAAGCCGCGCGATTTGTAGAGATGCGGCAGGGCGGCCAGGTGCTCGCTGTCCAGCTGCAGCAGCGTGTAGCCGTCGGCCGGCTTGCCCTTGACCGCGTCTATGGCGATGAAGCCGCCGCCGCCCGGCCGGTTTTCCACCAGCACGCGCTGGTTCCAGGCCTTGCCCAGCTTCTCGCCCACGATGCGCAGCACCGCGTCCGGCCCGCTGCCCGGCGCAAAGGCGGTGAAGATGGTCACCGGCTTGGCGGGATACCCGGCGGGCTGGGCCTGCACCGCGCCGCTGCCCAAAACAGCGGCAACGGCGGCCAGCGCCAGAACATGGCGTCGCGTGGACGAGTGGGCAATGGACTGCATGCTGTGTGTCTCCAGAATTCAGAAATGCGGCTGGCGGGAATCCACCCATACCGTTTTTGTCCGCACGCCTATCATCAGCATGCTTAATTTCAGCATAGGTCAATTCTTGACCTGGATCATTGCGGGTTTACGCCCATCGCTGCCATGACCACCGACCTGCCGACCACCTCCCTGCCCTCGCTGGACGACCTGCCCGGCCACTACATCCGCCGCCTGCAGCAGATCGCCGTGGCGCTGTTCATGGACGAGCTCAAGGACTGGAACCTCACCCCCGTGCAGTACGCGGCGCTCAATGCCGCGGCGCGCATGCCCGACATCGAGCAGGGCGCGCTGGCGCGCGCCATCGGCTTCGACACCTCCACCACCGGCGGGGTGGTGGACCGCCTGGAGCGCCAGGGCCTGATCGTGCGCAAGCAGTCGCCGCAGGACCGCCGCGTGCGCCTGCTGGCCACCACGGCTGCCGGCCGTGCGCTGCTGGACGAGGTGCAGCCCGGCGTGGCCCAGGTGCAGGAGCGCATCCTGGCCCCGCTGCCCGCGGAGGAACGGCCGCTGTTCCTGCGCATGCTGCGCACGCTGGTGGAAGCCAACAACGAGCTCAGCCGCGCGCCGCGCGAAATGCCGGACGGACGCTGAGGGCCGTCCAGGCGCTGCGCCGCTGAACGCGGCCAAGCGCCCACGCCGGTCTCGCCGCACCCCGCCAGCCCCTCAGGGTTTGCCCGCATTTGATCTTGGTTAATCAAATCTACACTAATCTTCAGTGTGCTGACTTTCAGCGTTCTTGAGCAGGAGACAAGCATGGGCACGACGAACACGGACCTTCCCATCCTGGTGGCCGGCGGCGGCATCGGCGGGCTGGCGGCGGCGCTGGCGCTGGTGCGCCGCGGCTTCAAGGTGAAGGTGATGGAGCAGGCGCCGGAGATGGGCGAAATCGGCGCGGGCATCCAGTTGGGCCCCAATGCGTTTCACGCCTTCGACGCGCTGGGCATTGGCGAGAAGGCGCGCAGCCGCGCCGTCTACACCGACTACATGGTCATGCACGACGCGCTGGACGAGTACCAGGTCGGCCTCATCCCCACGGGCGAGGCCTTCAGAAAGCGCTTCGGCAACCCCTACGCCGTGATCCACCGGGCGGACGTGCACTTGTCGCTGCTGGAAGGCGCGCAGGCCAGCGGCCGGGTGGAGTGCCTCACCTCCACGCGCATCGAGCACGTGGAGCAGGACGAGGCGGGCGTCACCGCCGTGGACCAGAACGGCGTGCGCCACCGCGGCATCGCGCTCATCGGTGCCGACGGCGTGAAGTCGGTGGTGCGCCAGCAGTTCGTGGGCGATGCGGCGCGCGTCACCGGCCACGTGGTCTACCGCGCCGTCGTGGACAAGAAGGATTTCCCGGCCGACCTGCAGTGGAACGCCGCCAGCATCTGGGTCGGCCCCAACTGCCACCTGGTGCACTACCCGCTGCGCGGCGGCGAGCAATACAACGTGGTCGTCACCTTCCACAGCCGCGAGCAGGAGGAGTGGGGCGTGCGCGAAGGCAGCAAGGAGGAGGTGCAGAGCTACTTCCAGGGCATCTGCCCGAAGGCGCGGCAGCTCATCGACCTGCCCAAGAGCTGGAAGCGCTGGGCCACCGCCGACCGCGAGCCCATAGGCCAGTGGACCTACGGCCGCGTCACGCTGCTGGGCGACGCCGCCCACCCCACCACGCAGTACATGGCCCAGGGCGCCTGCATGGCCATGGAAGACGCCGTGACCCTGGGCGAGGCGCTGCGCGTGCACGGCAACGACATCGCCAAGGCTTTCGACCTCTACCAGCGCTCCCGCGTGGCGCGCACGGCGCGCATCGTCCTGTCGTCGCGCGAGATGGGGCGCATCTACCACGCCAAGGGCGTGGAACGCCTGGTGCGCAACGATCTCTGGCGCGGCCGCACGCCGGAGCGCTTCTACGACGCCATGGAATGGCTGTACGGCTGGAACGTGGACAACTGCCTGGCACCGCAGTGAGCCGCAGCGACAACAGCACCGCGCACGCCACAAGCACCACAAGTACCAGAAGGACGACCCCGCCATGAACGAACTCGGCCGCCTCGAAGACCTGCCCGCGGATTACGTGCAGGCCCTGCGCGCGCAGAACCTGGTGCCGCTGTGGCCCAGCCTGCGCGCCGTGCTGCCCCCGGGCAAGCCCAGGCCCAACACCCGGCCCACGCACTGGTCCTACCAGGCGCTGCGCCCGCTGCTGCTGCAGGCCGGCGAGCTCACGCCCATGGAGAAGGCCGAGCGCCGCGTGCTGGTGCTGGCCAACCCCGGCCACGGGCTGGAGAAGATGCAGGCCAGCGCCGCCATGTACCTCGGGATGCAGTTGCTGCTGCCGGGCGAATGGGCGCCGTCGCACCGCCACACGCCCAACGCGGTGCGCATGGTCGTCGAAGGCGAAGGCGCCTGGACCAACGTGGACGGCGAGAAGTGCCCCATGCAGCGCGGCGACCTGATCCTCACCCCCACCGGCCTGTGGCACGACCACGGCCACGACGGCACCGAGCCCGTGGTGTGGCTGGACGTGCTGGACCTGCCGCTGGTCCATTACATGGAGGCGTCCTACCACGTGGACGGCCCGCGCCAGAGCGTGAAACCCGGCCACGGCGAGCGCGCCTGGCTGCGCGGCGGCGTGGTGCCCATGCCGGTGTTCCAGCGTTCGGCCCAGGCCTACCCCCTGCTGCGCTACCCCTGGACCGAGACGCGCGCTGCGCTGCAGTCCCTGGCCGCCGACCAGCCGGAGCTCCAAGCCGTGCAGGTGGGCTACGTGAATCCCGAGACCGGCGCCGCCGCGCAGAACATCCTGGGCTTCTACGCCCTCATGCTGCGCCCCGGGCAGACGCTGCGGCTGCCCGTGCGCTCGCCGGCCTGCGTGTTCCACCTCATCGAAGGCGCGGCCCAGGCCCGCATCGAAGGCGAAAGCTTCACCCTCGCCGAAGCCGACACCTGCTGCGCCCCGGGCTACAGCGAAGTGAGCCTGGCGAACACCTCGGCCAGCGCGCCGGCCTTCATCTTCATCGCCGACGAGACGCCGCTGCACCAGAAGCTGGGCGTGTTCGAGAACCGGGACTGAGCCGCCTCCCACGCCACCCACCTCGCAAGCTCCCACACACGGAAGACCGCCATGAACGACACCCAAACCGCCCAATACCTCTGGACCCCGCCCGCCACGCCCTCGCTGCCCGTGCGCGGCCAGGGCGAGCGCCTGCCGGTGAACCGCCTGTTCTTCGTCGGCCGCAACTACCACGCGCATGCCGTTGAGATGGGCCGCCCGGTAGACAAGTCGGTGGAGCGCCCCTTCTACTTCACCAAGGCGCCGCAGACGCTGGTGGCGTCCGGCGCCACCACGCCCTACCCCAGCGAAACGAAGAACTACCACTTCGAAATGGAGCTGGTCGTCGCCATCGGCAAGCCGGGCTTCCGCGTGAAGGCGGAAGATGCGCACGACATCATCTACGGCTACGCCTGCGGCCTGGACATGACGCGGCGCGACCTGCAGCTCGTCGCGCGCGACAAGGGCCGCCCCTGGGACCTGGGCAAGGACGTGGAGTTCTCCTCCGTCTGCAGCGAGGTCGTGCCCATGCCGGGCGTGGTGATCGAGCAAGGCGAGATCGCGCTGGCGGTCAACGGCCAGACCCAGCAGCAATCCGACGTCAACAAGCTCATCTGGAACATCCGCGAGCTCATCGCCGACCTCTCCCTCTTCTATCACCTGCAGCCCGGCGACCTGATCTACACGGGCACGCCCGAGGGCGTGGGCGCGGTGGTGCCGGGCGACCGCATCACGGGGCACGTGCAGGGCGTGGGCGAAGTGGCGCTCAACGTCGGCCCGGCCGAGTGACGCGCAGCGCACGGCCATGAAGCTCTACGGCTTTTTTCGCAGCGGCACCTCGCACCGGCTGCGCATCGCGCTCAACCTGAAAGGGCTGGCGGTGGAGCAGGTGCCGGTGGACCTGCGCACCGAGGCACACACGCAGCCGGCCTTCAAGGCGCTCAACCCGCAGGGGCTGGTGCCGGCGCTGCAGCAGGACGACGGCAGCGTGCTCATCCAGTCGCCGGCCATCATCGAGTGGCTGGAGGAGACGCACCCCGAGCCGCCGCTGCTGCCGCGCGATGCGCCAAGCCGCGCCCGCGTGCGCGCGCTGGCGGCCATCGTGGGCTGCGACGTGCACCCCATCAACAACCGCCGCATCCTGGAGGCGCTGCGCCACACCTTCGGCGCCGACGAGGCCGCCATCAACGCCTGGTGCGCGACCTGGATCACGGCCGGCTTCGATGCGATCGAAGCCCTGCTGGCGGCCGACCCGGCGCGCGGCGACTTCTGCTTCGGCCACGCGCCCACGCTGGCCGACGTCTACCTGGTGCCCCAGGTGGAAAGCGCCCGCCGCTTCAAGGTGGATCTCACGCCCTATCCGCTGATACGCGCCGTGGACGCCGCCTGCGGCGAGCTCGACGCTTTCCAGCGCGCCGCGCCCGCGGCGCAGCCGGACGCGGGCTGACGCCCCCGCCGCGGCGGCCTTCACACGCCCATCACCGAGCAAGGCCCCATCCCGCGTCCGCTTGCAGGACGCGGCGGGCGCAGCCCTGCGCGGGCGCTTTTCAAACCGCTTTCCTTTCAACTGCGAGGAGCCTCCCATGCCCCGCGACATTCAACAGGCGCTGGACCAGGGCGCCATGAGCCGCTTCCAGTGCATCGCCGTGGCGATCTGCGTCCTGCTCAACGCGCTGGACGGCTTTGACGTGCTGGTGATGGCCTTCACGGCCGCCAGCGTCTCGGCCGAATGGCATCTCAACGGCGCGCAGTTGGGCGTGCTGTTCAGCGCGGGCCTGTTCGGCATGGCCGCGGGCTCGCTGCTGCTGGCGCCGCTGGCCGACCGCTGGGGGCGGCAGCCCGTCATCCTGCTGTGCCTGGTGCTGGTGAGCGGCGGCATGCTGCTGTCGGCCCTCACGCGCAGCACGCTGGAGCTGGGCGCGGCGCGCGCCCTCACCGGGCTGGGCATAGGCGGCATGCTGGCCAGCGTCACCGTCATCACGGGCGAGTTCACCTCGGCCAAGTGGCGCAACACCTGCATCGCGTTGCAGTCCGCCGGCTACCCCTTGGGCGCCACCGTGGGCGGCAGCATCGCCGCGTGGCTGCTGGCGCATGACGGCTGGCGCTCGGTGTTCGTGTTCGGCGGCGTGGTCACGGCGGCCATGATTCCCGTGGTGCTGTGGCGGCTGCCGGAGTCGCTGGACTTCCTCATCGCCAGGCGCCCGGCCGGCGCGCTGCAGCGGCTGAACCGGCTGCTGCAGCGCATGGGCCAGGCGCCACTGGCGGCACTGCCCGCGGCGCGCGCGGCCCAGGGCGGCGGCGGCAAGCTCACGGCGCTGTTCACCGGCGGCATGGCGCGCTCCACGCTGGCGCTGTGGGCCGCCTTCTTCCTGCTGATGTTCAGCTTCTATTTCGCGCTGAGCTGGACGCCCAAGCTGCTGGTGGCCGCGGGGCTGTCGGCGCAGCAGGGCATCACCGGCGGCGTGCTGCTCAACGTGGGCGGCATGCTGGGGGGCAGCCTCTTCGGCGCGCTGGCGATGCGGCTGCCGCTGCGCGGGCTCATCGCCGGCAGCATGGCCCTGGGCGCGGCCAGCATGGTGGCCTTCGGGGCCGTCACCGGCGCGCTGGCGCTGGCCTTCGCGGCGGCGTTCGGCATAGGCATCTTCGTGTTCGCCTCCATGGCCGGGCTGTATGCGGCGGCGCCCGCGGTGTACCCGGCGGCGGTGCGCACCACGGCGCTGGGCTACGCCATCGCGGTGGGCCGCTTGGGCGCCATCCTGGCACCGCTGATGGCCGGCATGCTGCTGGACGGCGGCTGGACGGCTTCCAGCCTGTACTACGCCTTCGCGCTGCCGCTGCTGGGCGCCATGGCCGCCGTGCTGGCCCTGGGCCGGCGCGCCGCGGGGCAGCCGCCGGCGGCACTGGCGGCGGCGCACTGAGCCTGCAGGCCCGCCCAACGCGCGGCCGCGGCGCCACGCCCGCCGCGCCAGCCGCCGTGCCAGCCCTTGGCACGGCGGTGCTGCGGCAGAGCCCGCGCCGCCTTTGGGCCGTGCGCCGGCATGCCATCCTCGCGCCCACAAACCGCCGCCGCGCCGCGGCCCAAAGACGACGCACGAGGAGCCCATGCCCTTCACCCCTGCCCACCAGCCCCCCGGCCAGCCCACGCCCCTGGGCTGGCATTTCGCCTTCGTCGGCAAGGACCTGCTGCTGCCGGACAACGGCAGCGAAACGCTCTCGCTGCCCCCTGGCGCGGCGCTGATGGCGCCCGTTGAAACCTGCCACTACCTGGGCCGGCTGGACGAGCACGACTGCTGGGCCTGCGTGCTGGACGAGCCGCCCGCCGGCTGGCGCGGCGTGAACCTGCGCGCGGCCATGATGCAGTTGCCCGCGCCGCTGTCCGCCGTGGCCGGGCGCGCCGCGCAGGTGCTGGAGTGGGACCGCACGCACCGCTTCTGCGGCGTGTGCGCCACGCCCACCGTGCGCCAGGCGCATGAGCGCTCGCGCCACTGCCCGGCCTGCGGCCACACCGTCTACCCGCGCATCAGCCCGGCCATGATGGCGCTGGTGTGGCGCCCGGGCGAGCTGCTGCTGGCGCGCGCGCCGCACTTCATTCCCGGCATGTACAGCGCGCTGGCCGGCTTCGTGGAGCCCGGCGAGACGCTGGAGGACTGCGTGGCCCGCGAAGTCGCCGAGGAGGTCGGCGTGCGCGTGAAGAACCTGCGCTACTTCGGCAGCCAGAGCTGGCCGTTTCCGCACAGCCTCATGGTCGCCTTCACGGCCGAGTGGGACGGCGGCGAGATCGTGCGGCAGCCGGAGGAAATCGAGGACGCCGGCTGGTACCCCTTCGACGCCCTGCCCGGCATCCCGCCGCTGTTCAGCATCTCCGGCTACCTGATACGCCACGCCGTGGAAACGCTGCCGCGGCAGGCCGCCTGAAGCTTCGCCAAGGCACCGTGGCGCACCCCAGGGTATGCCACGGTAGGCGCGGCACTCGCCCTCCTTTATCTTAGTCTTCTATGCATTTTGAGAAGTTTGCAGGAGACGATGCGATGAAGTACGTGAAGGCCTGCATGGCCATGCTGCTGGCCGCGGGGGCGGGCGTGGCGGCGGCGCAAGGCGAGTGGCCGGGCAAACCGGTGACGGTGGTGGTGCCTTCCTCGCCCGGCGGCGGCACGGACACCTACGGCCGGCTGCTGGCGCAGCAGCTCACCGAGCAGCTCAAGCAGAGCTTCGTGGTGGACAACAAGCCCGGCGCCAGCGGCGCCATCGGTGCGACCTTCGTGGCCAAGGCGCCGCCGGACGGCTACACGCTGCTGGTGGCCTCCAATTCCTCGCTGGGCATCAACCCGGCGCTCTACAAATCGCTGAGCTACGACGTGTTCCGAGACTTCGCGCCGGTGACGCGCGGCGTGATCGCGCCCATGGTCGTCGTCGCCAATCCGGCCACGGGCCTCAAGACGCTGCGCGAGTTGCTGGAGCGCGGCAAGCGCGAGCCCGGCACGCTGTTCTACGGCACGGCCGGCGTCGGCAGCCCGCTCTACATCGGCGTACGCATGATGGAGACCGCCAGCGGCGCGCAGTTCAGCCACGTGCCCTACAAGGGCGTGGGCCCGGCCTACCAGGACCTGTTGGGCGGGCGCGTGCAGTTCATGCTCACGGACCTGGCCAGCGTTCGCCAGTACGTGGACGCCGGCAAGGTCTCGGCGCTGGCCATCACCGACAAGAGCAGCCTCCTGCCCAAGGTGCCCACGCTGGCCGAGGCCGGGCTGCCCGGCATCAAGGCGTTCACGTCCTTCTCCGTCATGGTGCCGGCCAAGACGCCGCCCGCGCTGGTGCAGCGCATCGCCGGTGAAATCCAGAAGGCCATGAAGGACCCCGGCCTGGTGCAGCGCCTGGAGCAGCAGGCGCTGCTGCCCGTGGCCGACACGCCCGCGCAGTTCGCCGCCTCGCTCAAGGAGGAGCAGCAGAACTGGGGCGGCTTCATCAAGCAGAACAACATCCAGCCGGAATGATCGACATGGCGAGCAACGCGAATCCGGAGCTCATCGCCGACCTGGTCGATGCCAACCACATCCTGTTCCACCAGGGCATCGTGGACGCCTTCGGCCACGTCAGCGTGCGGCATGACGCTGACCCGTCGCGCTTCCTGCTGGCGCGCAACATGGCGCCGGCGCAGGTGGCGGCGGGCGACATCGTCGAGTACCACGTGGACAGCGGCGAGGCGGTGGCGGCCGGTGCGCCGCGGCCCTACCTGGAGCGCTTCATCCACAGCGAGATCTACAAGGCCCGCCCGGACGTGATGGCCGTGGTGCACAACCACTCGCCGGCGGTGCTGCCGTTTGGCGTCGTCAAGGGTGCGCGGCTGCGCCCGGCCTGCCACATGTGCGGTTTCCTGGGCGAAGGACCGCCGGTGTTCGAGATCCGCGAGCACGCCGGTGCGGCCACCGATCTGCTGATCCGCAACCGCGAGCTGGGCACGGCGCTGGCGCGCTCGCTGGGCCAGGAGCGCGTGGTGCTCATGCGCGGCCATGGCTGCACGGTGGTGGCGTCCTCGCTGCGGCTGGCCGTCTATCGCGCGGTCTATACCGAGGTCAACGCCAAGCTGCTGCTGCAGGCGCTGCCCTTGGGCGAGGTGGAGTACCTCACGCCGCAGGAGGCCGCCGCCGGCCACACCACCGAGGGGCAGGTGGACCGGCCCTGGAACCTCTGGAAGGCGCAGGCGCGGGAGGCCGCGGGCCGCTGAGCTGCCAGAGGCTTCAGCCGCCCGGCTGCGCCGTGCCGGCCAAAACAAAGTCCAGCATCCCGCGGTCCACGGTTTCCTTTTCGAGCAGCAGCCGGTCCAGCAGCTCGCTCCTGCGCAGCAGGTAGCGGTCTTGCGTGGGCGACTGCTGGGTGTAGCCCAGGGCCGCGATGCCGCGCGGGATGATGGACACCTTGGCCACCCGGTCGGCCGTGGCGCGGTGCTCGGCCACCAGGGCGTGGCCGGCCTCGTGGTAGGCCACGAAGCGGCGCTCCGCGGGATTCATGACGCGATTGCGCTTCTCCAGCCCGGCCACGATGCGGTCCAGCGACTGCTCGAAGTCCTGCATGTCCACGGCCTCCTTGCCCTGGCGCGCGGCGCGCAGCGCGGCCTCGTTGACGAGGTTGGCCAAGTCGGCGCCGGCAAAGCCGGGGGTGCGCGCGGCCAGCGAGTCCAGCTCCACGGCCGGCGCCAGTTTGACCTGGCGCACGTGCACGTCCAGGATCTGGCGGCGGCCCTTCATGTCCGGCTTGTCTATGGAGACGTGGCGGTCGAAGCGGCCGGGGCGCAGCAGGGCCGGGTCGAGGATTTCCGGGCGGTTGGTCGCGGCCATGATGATCACGCCGCTGCCGCTGGTGTCGAAGCCGTCCATCTCCACCAGCAACTGGTTGAGCGTCTGCTCGTGCTCCTCGTGGCCGCCGCTGATGCCGCCCAGGCCGCGAGCCTTGCCCAGGGCGTCCAGCTCGTCGATGAAGACGATGCACGGCGCCCTGGCGGCGGCCTGCTCGAAGAGGTCGCGCACGCGCGCGGCGCCCACGCCCACGAACATCTCCACGAACTCCGAGCCGCTGAGCGAGAGGAAGGGCACGCCGGCCTCGCCCGCCACGGCCTTGGCCAGCAGCGTCTTGCCCGTGCCCGGAGCGCCCACGATGAGCACGCCCTTGGGGATGCGCCCACCCAGGCGCCGGTAGCGCTCGGGGTTCTGCAGGAACTCCACCACTTCCATCAGCTCTTCGCGGGCCTCGTCTATGCCGGCGACGTCCTTGAAGGTCACGCCCGTCTCGCGCTGCATGTAGACCTTGGCCTTGCTCTTGCCGATGGACATCAGCCCGCCCGCGCCGCCGGCGCCGCCCATGCGTTTCATGAGCAACCACCAGATGCCGAAGAACACCAGCGCCGGCGCCACCCAGGACAGCAGCATCGACAGCCACTTGCTCTCGCGCACGCTGCCGTAGCGCACCTTGGCCGCGTCGAGCTGCGGCACCAGCGTGGGGTCGTCCACCAGCACGGTGACGAAGCGGTGCTCCCCGCCCACGGCCCTGAGCTGCTCCAGCTTGTCCGGCGGCAGCGCCTTTTCCAGCCCCTCGACCCGCAGCGTGCCTTCGGCCAGGCCGTCGGCCATCACCAGCTCCTGCAGGCTGCCCGCGGCGATGGCCTGCTTGAGCTCGCTGTAGGTCAGCGTGAGCGTGTGGCGCGCGGTGATGAAGTCCTGCAGCAGGCTGATGAGGAACAGCGCCCCGATGACGTACCAGATGGAGAAGGTGGTCTGCTTCTTGTCCAGGGTGGGTGCGGGCATGGCGGGGCAATCCATCTGCTCGGCGATGAAGCCCATTGTGCTGGGCAAGGCCCACGCGCTTCACGGCGGCAGCCGCAGCCGCCACCATGCGGCCATGAATCCGCGCCAAGCCGAAGGAACAGCCATCCGCCGCGCCGGCCCCGCCGCGCTGGCGCAGGCTTTACAGGACAGCCGCCGCGACACGCTGGCCACGTTCGCGCTGCACGAGGCCTCGTCCCTGGCGCGGGCGCAGCCGGCGTCGGCGGACCACAACCCGCCGCGGTGGGAGCTGGGCCACGTGGACTGGTTCCAGGCCCACTGGACCACGCGCAACCCGCAGTGCGCGCGCGGCGCGGCGGCCGATCCCGAGGCGCCCCGCCGCCCGCCGCTGCGCGCGGGCGCCGACGCGCTGTACGACTCCAGCCGGGTAGCGTCCACGCTGCGCGCACGGCTGCCGCTGCCGCCCGCCGAGGCGCTGCACGGCGACCTCGCGGCGCAGTTGGCGCTGACGCTGCAGGCCTTGAACGAGGCCGCGCCGGACGACGCCGGCCTCTACTTCTTCCGCCTGGCGCTGCTGCACGAGGACATGCACCACGAGGCCGCGCTGTGGCTGGCGCACTCGCGCGGCCTGCCGGTGGCCGATGCGCGCTGGCAGCCCGCGCCGCTGGCGGGCGCGCGCACGCCGCTGCCCATGGAGTCCGGCACGTACCGCCTGGGCGGTGCGCCGGACGGCGGCTTTGCCTTCGACAACGAGCTGGCCGGGGAAGACGTGGCCTTGCCGGCCTGCGACATCGACAGCCGCGCCGTGAGCTGGGGCGAGTTCCTGCCCTTCGTCGAGGCCGGCGGCTACCGCGACGAGCGCTGGTGGATGGGCGAAGGTCGCCCGTGGTGGCAGGCGCGGCAACCGCAAGGGCCGGCCGGCCTGCGCCGCGAGGGCGGTGCCTGGTGGCGGTGGCTGTGGGGCGCCTGGCGGCCGCTGGACGTTCGCGAGGCGGCCTGCCACCTCAACCGGCACGAGGCGCGGGCCTGGTGCGCCTGGGCCGGGCGCCGGCTGCCCAGCGAGGCCGAGTGGGAAGCGGCGGTGCAGGCGCATCCGGCCGCCTTCGACTGGGGTGCCGTGTGGGAGTGGACGGACAGCGGGTTCAGGCCGTATCCCGGGTTCGCGCCGCATCCCTACCGCGACTACTCCGCGCCCTGGTTCGGCGCCCGCGCCGTGCTGCGCGGCGGCTCCTTCGGCACGCAGCCGCGGCTGCATCACGTGCGCTACCGCAACTTCTTCGCACCTGAGCGGCAGGACGTGTTCGCGGGCTTTCGCAGTTGTGCCGTGCGGCCGGCCCTGCGCTGAGCGACGCCACGCCGCCGCGCCCCCGCGCGCCCGTGCGCCGAGGCGGGACACCGCGGGGGCTGCGCACAATGGCGGACTCGGCTGGCGCAGGCGCTGCGCGGCCGGCGACAGCCTGGAGGAGACATGGACACGCAGGACGACGCCACCACGCAGTGGCTGAACATTGGCGAGGCGGCGGCGCGCTCCGGCGTGTCGGCCAAGATGGTGCGGCACTACGAATCGCTGGGCCTGTTGCCGCGGGTGCGGCGCACGGAGGCCGGCTACCGCCAGTACGGCGAGGCGGAGGTGCACACGCTGCGCTTCATACGGCGGGCGCGCGACCTGGGCTTCGGCATGGCGGAGATCGCCGAGCTGCTGCGCCTGTGGCAGAACCGCCGCCGCAGCAGCGCCGAGGTCAAGCGCATCGCCCAGGCCCGCGTGGCCGACCTGGAGCGCCGCATTGCCGAGATGACGGCCATGAAGGACACGCTGGCGCAGCTCGTCCACTGCTGCCAGGGGGACCACAGGCCGGATTGCCCGATATTGGAGGATTTGGGGCAGTGAAAGGGGCGCGGCACGGCGGGCCGCGAGAAGAACGTCGTGATACCCGCCAGCCCGTTTCGCCCTACTTATGCGCCCGCAACCACTTGTCGAACTGCACGATCTCTCGCTTCTGGTCGCGGATGATCTTCTGCGCCATGGCCCTCATCTCCGGCGACTTGGCCTGCTTCAGGTAGGCCTGCGACATCTCCACGGCCTGCTGGTGGTGCATGCGCATCATGGCGGCGAAGTCGCGGTCCACGTTGCCGGTGGGCTTCATGTCCTGCATGGCCTGCGCGCCGTGGCGCATGGCCTGGTGCATGTCCATCTGGCCGGCGCCGCCGTGCAGGGGGCCGGACGCGGCCGCGCCGCCATGCATGGGTGCCGAAGCCGGCTGCGCCAACGCGGCGCCGCTTGCCAGCAGCGTGAGGCCGCTCACCGCCAGTGCACACAATGACCGTTGAAACCGTGATGCCGCCGCCATCGCGTACTCCCGAAGTGAAGGCGATGCCCGGTTGGCAAGCCACATTCCCGTCAGCGCAGCCGGCCAGGAGTGCGGGCGTCGCGGTTCAGCGGCTCACTCTTCCCGCTCCACCGTGAACACCGCACTGGCCGCCAGGTACTGGCGCGCGTAATCCAGCTCGCCGCGCGCCTGGGCGTGCAGGGTCAGCAGCGGCTGCCCAACGGCCACCCGCTGGCCCAGCTTCACGTGCAGCTCCAGCCCGGCCACGGCCACGTTGGGCGCACCGGCCAGGGCGGCCAGGCGGGCCAGGCGGCGGCTGTCCATGGCCGTCACGCGGCCGCTCCACTGCGCCAGCGCGGGCTCGCGCAGCGCGGCGCGCGGCGGCTCGCGAAAACCGCCCTGCGCCTCGCAGATCGCTAGGAACTTGCGCCACGCCGCGCCCTGCGCCAGCAGCCGCGCAGCCACCGCCGGCCCCTCGCCCGCGGGCACCCGGCCGCAGAACTCCAGCAGCGCCGCGGCCAGCGCCACGCCCTTGTCGCGCAGGTCGGCCGGCGCGTCCGCGCGGCCCTGCAGCACGGCCAGCACGTCGTGCGCCTCCAGCGCCGGGCCCATGCCGCGGCCCACGGGCTGCGTGCCGTCGCTGCGCAGCACGCGCGCGTGCAGGCCATGGGCCTGCGCCACCACCTCCAGCAGCGCCTTCAGGCGCACGAAGTCCGCCTCGCCGCGCACCTTGGCGGTGGGGCCCACGGGCACGTCCAGCAGCACGTGGGTGGAGCCCGCGGCGATCTTCTTGGACAGCACCGAGGCCACGAGCTGCGCGTCGCTGTCCAGGTCCAGCGGGCGCTCCACGCGGATGAGCACGTCGTCGGCCGGGCTCAGCGCCAGCGCGCCGCCCCAGGCCAGGCAGCCGCCCTCGCGCGAGACCACGCGGCGCAGCGTGGGCAGGTCCAGCGCCACGGGGGCCATGGTCTCCATCACGTCGGCCGTGCCCGCGGGCGAGGTGATGGCGCGCGAGGACGTCTTGGGCACCACCAGCCCGGCCGCCGCGGCAATCGCCACGACGATGGGCGTGGTGCGGTTGCCCGGCAGCCCGCCCACGCAGTGCTTGTCGCCTGTCACCGCGCCCGGCCAGGCCAGGCGCTCGCCCACCTCCACCATGGCGCGGGTGAGCTCTATGGTTTCCTGCACGTCCATGCGGCCGCCCGCGCAGGCGGTGAGGAAGGCGGCGATGTGCACGTCCGGGTAGCGGCCCGCGGCCACGTCGCCCACGATGGCGGCCAGCGACGCCGCGTCCAGCCGGTGGCCGTAGATCTTGGCGCGCACGCGGCTCATGGACTCCAGCACCGGCGCGTGCGCCACGTCCACGTCGTCGCCGGGGCGCGCGCCCAGCGCCTGCCAGGCGCTGTTGCTCAGGCCCGCCTCGTCCGGCGCCAGCCGCCCGCCGTCCACCACGTTGAGCGTGGCGATCAGCGAGCGCCCGCGCAGCCGCAGTTCCACCCGCGACAGCGCCGTGAAGCCTTCGGCGCGGCACACGGGGCCCTCGCGCGGCATGTAGATGACGAACTCCTGCGAGGTGTCTATGCCCATGCGCACCACGCGCAGCGCCGGCGCGCCGGCCGGCCCGCCCCGCATCAGGCAGCTCATGCGCCCAGCTCCACGGTGCGCCCAAGCAGCGGCACCGTGGCGGGCCAGTGCAGCTCGTGCTCCACGCGGCAGCGCAGCGCGTCGGCCGCCGCGGGCTCGCCGTGGGTGACGAACACGCGGCGCGGCGCCTGCGGGCTGGAGCGCAGCCAGGCCAGCAGCTGGTCCGCGTCCGCATGGGCCGAGAGCCCGCTGAGCGACGCCACCTCGGCGCGCACGGGCACGTCCTGGCCAAAGATGCGCAGCGTCTTCTCCCCGGCCAGCAGCCGCGCGCCGCGCGTGCCTCCGGCCTGGTAGCCCACCAGCACCACGGTGTTGCGCCGGTCCGGCAGCCGCTGCGCCAGGTGGTGCAGCACGCGCCCGCCGGTGGCCATGCCGCTGGCGGAGATGACCACCGCCGGGAAGCGCGCGGACGACAGCGCCCGCGACTGCGGCGCCGTGCGCACCATCTGCGCCGCGCCGCACATGGCCGCGCACTCGCGCGGCGAGAGCCGGTGCTCGCCGGGGTGGCGGCCGTAGAGGGCCGTGGTGTCTATGGCCATGGGGCTGTCCAGGAACACGGGCAGCTCGGGGATGGCCCCGGCCTCGCGCAGCCGGTGGACCATGAGCAGGACGAGCTGCGCGCGGCCCACCGCGAAGGCCGGCACCAGCACCGTGCCGGCGCGCGCCGCGGTGCGGTTGATGACGTCGGCCAGCGCCGCCATGGCGTCCTCGGCCGGGTGCAGCCGGTCGCCGTAGGTGGACTCCACGACGATCCAGTCCGCGCGCGGCGCGGCTTCGGCCTCGCGCATGAGCGGGTCGTCCGGCCGGCCCAAGTCGCCGGAGAAGAGCAGCGTGCGGCCCTCGGCCTCCAGCGTGAGCGAGGCCGCGCCCAGGATGTGGCCGGCGCGGCTGAAGCGGGCGGTGACGCCGGGGATGACTTCGGTGGCCGTGTGCAGCGGCAGCGGCTGCAGGTGGCGCAGGGCGCGCTGCGCGTCCTCGCTGGTGTAGAGCGGCTCGGCCGGCAAGTGGCGCGAGGTGTGGTGGCGGTTGGCGTAGGCGGCGTCCTCCTCCTGGATGTGGGCGCTGTCCGGGAGCAGCAGCCCGCAGAGGTCCGCGGTGGCGGGCGTGGCGAGCACGGGCCCCGCGAAACCCTGGCGGACGAGCAGCGGCAGGGCGCCGGCGTGGTCCAGGTGGGCGTGGGTGAGCAGCACGGCGTCCACCTCGCCGGGGGCGAAGGGCAGCGGCTCCCAGTTGAGCTCGCGCAGCGGCTTCCAGCCCTGGAACAGCCCGCAGTCCACCAGCAGCCGCCGGCCGCGGTGCTCCACCAGGTACTTGGAGCCGGTGACGGTGCCGGCAGCGCCGTGAAAGCCGAGCTTCATGCGCCACCTCCCGCTGAACGGCGGGCGGCGCCGGCCCGGGGCTGCTGAAGACGGTGGCCGGCCCGGCCAAGCCGGCGGCACCCGTTGAAGGCCAGGAAGAAGGCGTGCTGCATGGACGGCTCCCCGCGTTCTTCAGCCGCCGCTTGGGGCGCGGGCGGCCCGTGCGGGCCAGCATAGGAGGCAGCGCGGCGAGCGGCTTGAGCGGGATCAAGCCCGCAGCGCTGTGGCAACACGACTTGTAGGAGGCCCGCTTGCGGGCCGAAATCGTCGCCCGGCGGCTGCAATTCGGCCCGCAAGCGGGCCTCCTACAAGCCGAAGCGGCGCAGCCAGAGCAGGCCTGCTGTCAAAGCCACTCTACGTCCCACCAGGGATAGTCTCCGACCCGTTCACACAGTCCAGCACGCAGAGGATTGGCGACGATGTAGCGGGCGATGCCGCGAAGCTCCTCTTCCTGGCGAACACCATGGTCAAAGAAGCCTGCCTGCCAGACCGGGGATGTGCGTGGATCAAGCCCACGTACGGCATGCGCACTGGCTGACTTGAAACGGTTCACCGTGCCTGACAGGTTTGCACGAACGCCTAAAGTAAAGAGCCAGTGCAAGTGGTCAGGCATCAAAACCCAGGCGTGCGAATGCAGCCAACCGCCGTCATGCATGTCACGCATTACACGAATGACAACGCGGGCCACCTCGGGAACAGCGAACACTGGGCGCCGAGCTTGCGTCGCGGAGATGACGTGATAGGCCTGGCCTGGCAGCGAAGCCCTTCCAATACGCAATCGTTGCTGATGCGCCATGCCTGAAAGTGTCACTGCATGCAGGCTGGCCTGGAACTGTGCCCGTGCTGGAGAAAGGTTCGGCCCGCCAGCGGGCCTCCTACAAGCCGTGGCGCGGCACGGCTTGTGGTTACCGAGGGAACGATCCTTTCCAGCAGCCTGGAAACGTTCCATCTGCAGGAAAGGTCCTGTAGCCCTTTATGACCCCAATGCCGCGGGAGCATTGCAGCGCGCCATGTAGGAGGCCCGCTTGCGGGCCGAATTGCAGCCGGTCCACGATTCGGCCCGCAAGCGGGCCTCCTACAAGCCAAATAGCATGACCGCACCGTCGTTGCCGATGACAACAGCCGGTCTCGAAAACCCGGAGGCACCGCATGGGGAGCCATCATCCAGGCCCGACCCTTCACGCCGCCTTGTGGGCCCCGCCGTCCCACTCGGCCAGCAGCCGCTGCATGTCACCCAGGCTGCCCTCGGCCGCCTCCCGCAGCCGCGCCAGCAGCCCGGCTTCCTCCTGCGGCGACGCCGTCGCGCCGGCCAGGGCGTGCTCCAGCGCCAGCATCGCGCCTTCCAGGGGAGCAGCGCCCACCATGGCGGCCACGCTGCGGCGGCTGTGCAGCAGCGCCACGGTCCGCGGCCGCTGCCCCTGGGCCAGCAGCGCCTCGCACTCCGCCGCCAGGGTCGCCAACTGCTGCACCGCCGGCGCCAGCAGCCGCAGGTACAGCGCCGCGTTGCCGTCCAGCCGCTGCAGCGCGGCACGCGCATCCAGCCACGCGGACGGCGCGCCGTCCGGCCCGAAGCCTTGCGCGATGTCGGCCGCCCCTGAATCCGCACTTGCCGCCGCGCCGGCCGGCTCCGGCGCGCAAACCGGTTGGGGCGGCGGGGTCGCCTCAGCCGGCGCGCCGTGCGCCGAGCGCCCGCTGAGCCGGCGCAGCACGCGCACCACGAAGTCCAGCTCGAAGGGCTTGCCGATGTGCTCGTCCATGCCGGCGGCCAGGCAGGCGGCGCGGTCGGCGTCCATGGCGTTGGCCGTCATGGCGACGATGGGCAGCCGCTCCCCCCCGGGCAGCGCCCGCAGCGCGGCCGTCGCGCCGAACCCGTCCATATCGGGCATCTGCAAGTCCATCAGCACCACGTCGAAGCCCGCGGGCGACGCCTGCACCGCCGCCACGCCCTCGCGCCCGCCGTGCGCCAGCGTCACCTGCGCGCCCTCCAGGCGCAGCAGCTCCAGCGCCACCTCGCGGTTGAACTCGTTGTCCTCCACCACCAGCACGCGCAGGCCTTGCAGGCGCGGCGCAGCGGCCGGCGGCGCCGCCGCGGCATCGTGCGGCCCTGCGGCGACCGGCGCCACCGCGCCGGCCTCGGCCACCGGCAGCGACAGCCGGAAGCTGAAGACGCTGCCCTGCCCCGGCGTGCTGCGCACCGCCAGCTCGCCGCCCATGAGCTGCACCAGCTGGCGGCTGATGGGCAGCCCCAGGCCCGTGCCGCCGTAGCGGCGCGCCGTGGAGGCCTCGGCCTGGCCGAAGTCCTCGAAGATGCGCGCCAGCACCTGCGGCTCCATGCCTATGCCGCTGTCGCGCACCGACGCCTCCACCACCGCGGCGTCCCCGCGCCGCTCCAGCAGCGCCAGCCGCAGCACGATGTCGCCCGCGGCGGTGAACTTCACCGCGTTGCTGCCCAGGTTCACCAGCACCTGGCGCAGCCGCAGCACATCGCCCACCAGCGCGGCGGGCAGCGCCTCGTCCAGCTCCACGCGCAAGTCCACCGGCTTGCCTTCCAGGCCCGGCGACAGCAGCTCGGCCACCTCCTGCAGCAGCGGCGCGGGCTGGAAGGGCTGCGGGTCCAGCTCCATGCGGCCGGCCTCGATCTTGGACAAGTCCAGCACCGCGTTGAGCAGCCCAAGCAGCGAGCGCGCGGCGCGCTCGGCCTTGGCCGCGTGCGCGTCCTGCGCGGGCGTCAGCGCCGCGCGGCGCAGCACGCCCAACAGGCCCAGCACCGCGTTCATGGGCGTGCGTATCTCGTGGCTCATGCTGGCCAGGAACAGGCTCTTGGCGGCGGTGGCGGCTTCGGCCTCGTCGCCGCGGCGGCGCAGCAGCTCGTTGCTGTGCTCCAGGCGGCGCTGCGTGTCCTTGAGCTCCGTGACGTCCACGCCCACCACCACCACGCCCTGCACCTGGCCCCCGTCCCAGTCCGGCAGGTAGTGCAGCCAGTAGTGCGCCACCTGGCCGTCGGCCTTGGCGCGGCTGCGCTCCAGCCGCTGCGGCTGGCCCTGCAGCGCCAGCCGCATGTGCGGCTCGTCCGTCAGGTAACGCTCCTCGCCCAGGAGCTCGCGCAGCGACAGGCCCGCCATCTGCGCGGGCGTGCGGCCCAACCAGGCCACGTGCGCCTGGTTGGCGAAGGTGCAGCGCAGCGCCGGCGTCCAGTACGACACCACGCCCGGGATCTGGTCCGTCACCAGCCGCATGAAGCGCTCGTTGCGGAAGAGCTCGTAGCGCAGGGCGTGCTCGCGGCTGATGTCCTGCAGCGCGCCGGCCACGCCGGTGATGCGGCCCTGCGCGTCGCGCGTGGCCTCGCCCTGGGAGCGCACCCACACCGGCGAGCCGTCGGCGCGGCGCAGCAGCATCTCCTCGTCCCAGGGCGTGCCGTGCAGGGCGCACTCGTGGACGAGCTGCTGCATGCGGTCCCAGGCCACGCCCGGGTAGAAGCGCCGCACCTCCTGGGCCGCAACGCGGTCGCGGCGCACCGGCACGCCGTGGATGCGGCAGGTCTGCGCCGACCAGCGCACGTCGTGCGTGGCCAGGTCCAGCTCCCAGCCGCCCACGCCCGCCACGCGGCCGGCGCGATCCAGCATGGCCTCGCTCTGGCGCAGCGTGTGCTCGGCCTGGCGCACCGTGTCGTCGCGCTCGCGCCTCAGGCGCAGCGCCAGCAGCAGCGCGCGCGAGCGCCCGCCGGCCAGCCGGCCCACCACCAGCGCCATGCACAGGCTCAGCACCGAGCCGGCCGCGGCGGTCCAGTGCTCGTCCGCGCGGCTGATGGCGGCCTCGAAAGCCGGGGTGGCGCGCATGTCCAGCCGCAGCTCCCGCCCGCCCACGTGCAGCCGGTGGCCGGACTGGAACAGCGGCTCGCCCGCCGCCGCCGCGTTGCCGCCGCGCCACAGCAGCGGGCTGTCACCTTGCGGGCCGTCGAAAAGCCGCAGCTCGAAGTTCCGCCCCCAGCGCTGCTGCACCGGCGCCAGCAGCTCGGCCACCGCCAGGTGCGCCCCCAGCAGGCCGGCGATCTCGGCGCGGCGGCGCGGCGGCGCGGCAGCGTCGGTGCTGCCGCGGTACAGCGGCAGCAGCATGAGGTAGCCCGCCCGCGGCGCCGCGTCGGCCAGCAGCGGCTGCGACAGCGTCACCTCGCCCTGCGCCACCGCGCGCTCCAGGGCCTGGCGCCGCACCGGGTCGCGGCCCAAGTCCTCGCGCGCGTCCGCAGGCCACCCCTGCGCGGGCTCGACAAAGCGCACCACCCAACGGCCCTCGCCCGCCTCCACGGCGGGCGCGCCGGCCGGGGCGTCCTCCTCGCGTCCCGCGGCGGCCGCCACGTACTGCACGAAGCTGAAGCCCTTGACCCCGGGCACGCGCTGCAGCAGCCGGGCCGCGCGCACGCAGGCGCCAAAGGCGGCCTCGTCCAGCGCGGGATAGGCGGCGTACAGGCCACGCAAGGCATCCAGTCCGTGCCGCGCCTGGTCGAAGCGCTCCAGCACGTCGGCCTCCAGGGCCTGCGCCTCGCGTTCGAGCTGCCGCGCGGCGCGCGCGTTGGTGTCCTCACGCACCTGCCGCACGGCCACGCCGGTGAGCAGCAGCCCCGCCCCCAGCACCAGGGCGGCGAGCAGCACGGGACGCATGCGCAGCGACAAGGGTCCGGGAAGCACGGACCCGACCGGAAGATTCATAGGACAACAACCGGCCGCCGCGGTTGGGGCCATGCATGGACGAGGCGCCGCATCGCGCAGCCCCCCAAAGGGGGGCCATTGTCGCCATGCCCCCTGGCCGGCGCCAAACCGCCGGCGGGAGGACCGGCACGGTTTCCGGGCTTTACGGAAAAAACCAGCTTTTTGCGCTAGCGGGCACGCAGGCCGTCGCGCGCCTGCATGAGCGCAAAGCCCAGCAGGTTGAGCCCGGGCCAGCGCCCGGGGCGGCGCGCATCGGGATGGGCGGCGCTCAGGCCCGTGCCCCAGACGGCGTCCAGGGGGTTGGCCTGCGCCAGCACGGCGCCGCCCGTGGACAGCAGCCACTCGCGCAGGGCCGGGTGCTGGCCGAACTTCGCCAGGCTGGCGCGCAGGACGATGGCGTAGCGGTGGCGCGCCCAAGCGGCCTCGTCGAAACCCTGCACCTCGCGGCCCAGCGCCTTGGCCTCGCCCGGGGTGTAGGCGCTGCCCGTGCGGCCATGCTGCGCGCGGCCGCGGGCGCGGCGGCTGATGGAGCGCAAGCCTGCTTTCGGTTACGCGCTTCCCCCGCTTCCGCGCTGTGCGCGGCCGCCGTCGCGACCCAGCATGGAAGCCGCCGTTGCGCGCCGGCGAGCCGCCTTCGCGGCCTGCCCGGGAGAGGGTCGCAACGCCAGGAGATGGCCCATGCCCAAGCACCCCGCCGCCGCCGCACGCGCGGCCCAAGCCGACCGCCCCATCCCGCCGCGCCGTGCCGCGCTGGCCTACCTGGCCTGCTTGGCGCACGGGTCCCCAAGAGCCGGTCTGGGTCTGGCCGGCCTGCTGGGCGCCCTGGGGGCCCTGGGCGGCTGCGGCGGCGGCCAGGACGGCGCATCCCCCGCCGACACCGCCGCCGACACCGAGACGGCGCAGCAACTGGCGGCCGGCGCGGCGGCGTTCAACGGCGGGCCGCGCGCGCACGTGGAGGGCGCCTTCGGACCCGTCTTCACCTGGCCCGTGATGCCCATACACATGGCGCTGCTGCCGGACGCGCGGGTGCTGGCCTACGGCACCGACCGGCTTGGGCGCCAGGGCGCGGGCCTGCTCTACACCGTGTGGGACCCGGCCCTGGGCCTTGGGCCGGAGGCCTTCACCACGCTGCCCAACCAGACCGGCACCGACGTGTTCTGCGCCGCGCAGGCGCTGCTGCCCGGCGGCCAGGTGATGCTGGTGGGCGGCGACCTGGACCGCGGCGGCACCACCAACGAGGGCAACCCCGACGTCAACCTGTTCGACCCGGCCACCAACCGGCTCGCGCGCGCCGGTGCCCTGGCCTACCCGCGCTGGTACCCCACGCTGGTGCTCACGCCCGCGGGCGAGCGCGTGGTGCTGGGCGGGCGCATGCGCGTGCTGCGCAGCGGCGGCGTGGTGGTGGGCCGCGAGGTGGCCAGCACGCCGGAGGCGTTCACGCCCGGCCAGGGCTGGCGCCGCCTGGCCGGCGCGGCCAGCGACGAGGCCTACGGCGAGACGGCCGACAGCTTCTATTACCCGCGGGCCTGGGTGGCGCCGCGGGGGGACGTGTTCATCCTCGGCCACGACGGGCAGCTCTTCAGCCTGGACGTGCGCGGCGCGGGCAGCCTCTCGCGCTGGAGCGCCTGGGTGCCGCCGGCCAACATGCGGCTGCCCTCG
This sequence comes from Azohydromonas lata NBRC 102462, assembly GCF_001571085.1. GTDB lineage: Bacteria > Pseudomonadota > Gammaproteobacteria > Burkholderiales > Burkholderiaceae_C > Azohydromonas > Azohydromonas lata. The sequence continues at coordinate 12,845 of NZ_BCTC01000047.1, read as the reverse complement.
GCCATGTTCGCGCCGGGGCGCATCCTGTCGCTGCGCGGCAGCCGCCGCGCGGTGGTGCTGGACCTCAACGGCGCAGCGCCGCGCGTGCAGGCCACCGCCGCCGTGCCCACCAACCGCCAGTGGGGCGGCGCCACGGTGCTGGCCGACGGGCAGGTGTGGGTCAACGGCGGCTCCGTCACGCCCAACCGGCTGGCCGACGCGCACTACGCGGGCGAGCTGTGGAACCCGGCCACCGGGCTGTGGACACGCACGGCGCGCGCCGCTCAGGCGCGGCTCTACCACTCCGCCGCGCTGCTGCTGGCCGACGGCAGCGTACTCACCGGCGGCGGCGGCGCGCCGGGGCCGCTGACGCAGCTCAACGGCGAGATCTATTACCCGCCCTACCTGTTCATGGCCGACGGCTCCGGCCGCCTGGCCCCGCGCCCCGCGGTGGCCGCGCCCGCGCAGGCGCGGCTGGGCAGCGAGCTGGCGCTCACGCTGGCCGCGGGCACCACGGCCCGCCGCGTGACGCTGCTGCGTGCGGGCTCGGCCACGCATGCGCTCAACGTGGAGCAGCGCTTCACCAGCCTGGCCTTCACCCAGGACGGCACGCGGCTGCGCGCCGCGCTGCCCGCCTCGCCCAATCTATTGCCGCCGGGCCACTACCTGCTTTTCGTATTCGACGCCCAAGGCGTGCCGTCGCCGGCCAGCATATTGCACCTCAGCACTCTAGCCTGACGGCACCATGACGCCGACTTATTCCCAATGACACGGACCGGCAGTTTCATCCCCGGAATTTCGTGATTTTCAGAATATATAAATGAATCTCAATTTTTTCGAACACGGATTTGTCGAAAACTTGACTTCATTCAAGGCGGCGAATGCCCGAGAGTTCTCAGGCCTGTCCGGAAATGCATTTCATATTGACGTGCCGACGCCCAGGCCAATATCGGCCTTGGTTATTGGGCGCAGGCGGCAAACGGCTGCCGGCGCTCAGCGGCAGGACGGGCGAATCAAGCCGCGTTGCCGACGGCGGCGGGCATGGCGGCCAGCCTTTCGCGGCCCAGGGCCACGATGGCCTCGCTGAGCTCGCGCGCGACGGGCGGCTCGTCCTGCCAGTGGTGCCAGTACAGGGCCACGCGCACGGGGTGCGCGGGCGCCAGGTCCACCAGGTCCGGCGGCAGCGCGGCGGCGCCTTCGGGGTTGAGCTGCAGCATGGGCACCAGGCCATAGGCGCAGCCCGCGCGCACCGCCGCCAGGACGGCGCCGGGCGCGGGCAGGTAGTGGCGCGGGTAGCGGTCTATGCGCATGCCGAAGCGCGCCTGCAGGAACTCGTCGTGCAGCCCGTCGCGGCGGTTGAAGAGCACGGCCGGCGTCTCCAGCGCGGACTGCAGCGTCAGCCCCTCTGGGAAGGCGCGCTCGGCCAGCGCGGTGCTGGCCAGGCAGCGGTATTCCATGACGCCCAGCGCGTCGGCCACGAAGCCCGTGGATGCCTTGCTGGCGGTGGAGATGCAGCCTATGGCCTCGCCCCGCGCCAGCCGCTCCAGGGTGTGGTCCTGGTCCTCGGCAATGATCTCCAGCGCCACGCGCGAGTGCTGCAGCAGCGGCGTGCGCAGCAGCGGCGCCAACCAGCTCGCCATCGAGTCGGGGTTGACGGCGATGCTCAGCGGCACGGGTCCGCGCCCGTCGCCGCCGGGCGCGATCTGGCGCAGCGTGGAATCCTCCAGCAGGCGCAGCGCGCGGATATGGCCCAACAGGATTTCGCCCGCAGGTGTGGGCACCACGGGCTTTTGGCGGACCAGCAATATGGAGGACACCGATTCCTCCAGCAGCTTGATGCGCTGCGAAACGGCGCCGCGGCTCAGGCTGAGTATGGCGGCGGCCCTTTCAAAACTGCCTTCCTCGACGATGGTTGCGAAGGTATGTAATTGTTGGCGGTCCAGCATGCCGGCACTCTCGGTCACGTTATGTCGCCAATGATCGCATTTTCTCCCGCCGACTTTCTCTTGCCGGCCTGAAAAAGCACTGCGCACCCAAATGCACTGTTACAAATGGCAATCCAGGTCAAGCGCAGTTTTCACGCTTGTGCGGCAAATGCGCTCGCCAATATGAACCACGCGCAACGCACCGGCGCGGCAGGGGCGGCCGGTGCCGGCGGCCCACCCCGCGGGAGCGGGCTTGCTGCACGGCGACCGTCCGCACGGGCATGCCGCTCGCTGCGCAGCGAGGGGCGGCCCGCCCAGGGGCCGCCCCGGCGGCGCGGACAATGACCGCATTCCCCGCAAACGCATCACCTGACCCTCCAGAACCCGCCCAAAACCATGAGCCAGGACCGCTTCCACAACCTCTACACCCACGGCTTTGTCCGCGTGGCCGTCTGCGTGCCCAAGCTGCGCCTGGCCGACCCGCGCCACAACGCGCAGGAGACGCTCGCGCTGCTGCGCGCCGCGCACGCGCAGCGCGCGGCGGTGGCGCTGTTCACCGAGCTGGGCTTGACGGGCTACACCTGCGACGACCTCTTCCACCAGCGCGTGCTGCTCGACGAGAGCGAGGCCGCCCTGGCGCAACTGCTGCGCGACTCGGCCGAGCTGCCCACGCTGGCCGTGGTGGGCCTGCCGCTGCGGGTGGACGAGCGGCTCTTCAACTGCGCCGTGGTGTTCCAGCGCGGGCGCATCCTGGGCGTGGTGCCGAAAACGTACCTGCCCAACTACGGCGAGTTCTACGAGGGGCGGCAGTTCAACGCCGGCTTCAACGCGATTGCCGGCGAGGTGACCCTGGCCGGCCAGACCGCTCCCTTCGGCTCGGAGCTGCTGTTCCAGGCCGAGGACCAGCCGCTGCTGAAGATCCATGTGGAAATCTGCGAGGACGGCTGGGTGCCCATCCCGCCCTCCACCTACGGCGCGCTGGCGGGCGCCACGGTGCTGCTCAACCTCTCGGCCTCCAACATCACCATAGGCAAGGCCGGCTACCGGCACGAGCTGGTGGGCCTGCACTCGGCACGGTGCCTGGCGGCCTACCTCTACAGCGCGGCGGGCCCGGGCGAATCGAGCAACGACATGGCCTGGGACGGCCACGGCCTGGTCTATGAGAACGGCACGCTGCTGGCCGAGACCGAGCGCTTCGCGCAGGACAGCCAACTCATCACCGCCGACCTGGACCTGGAGCGGCTGCAGCACGAGCGCATGCGCATGACCACCTTCGGCCAGACGGTGGGCCGCCACCGCGACGCCTTGCAGGGCTGGCGCGTGGTGGGCTTCACGGCCGAGCTGCCCAGGGCCGAGACACTGCCGCTGCAGCGCCACGTGCCGCACATGCCCTATGTGCCCAGCAACCCGGCACAGCGCGACGAGCGCTGCCGCGAGGTGTTCAACATCCAGGTGCAGGCGCTGGTGCAGCGGCTGCGCTCGGCCGGCATCACCAAGCTCGTGATCGGCGTCTCCGGCGGCCTGGACAGCACGCATGCGCTGCTGGTGTGCGCCAAGGCGGTGGACCTGATGGGGCTGCCGCGCAGCAGCATCCTGGGCTACACCATGCCGGGCTTTGCCACCAGCGGGCGCACGCTGGACCAGGCGTTGCGGCTGATGGAGGCCATAGGCTGCGCGTCGCAGCAGATCGACATCCGGCCGAGCTGCCTGCAGATGCTCAAGGACCTGGACCACCCCGCCGGCCGCGGCGAGGCCGTGTACGACGTGACCTTCGAGAACGTGCAGGCCGGCGAGCGGACCAACCATTTGTTCCGCCTGGCCAACATGCACGGCGGCATCGTGATCGGCACGGGCGACCTCAGCGAGCTGGCGCTGGGCTGGTGCACCTACGGCGTGGGCGACCACATGTCGCACTACGGCGTGAACGCCAGCGTGCCCAAGACGCTGATGCAGTACCTCGTGCGCTGGGTGGCCGACACCGGCCAGGTGGGCGAGGCCGGCAGCCAGGTGCTGCTGGACATCCTGGCCACGGAAATCAGCCCGGAGCTGGTGCCGGGCGGCGGCGAGGGGCAGCAGCCGGCGCAATCCACGGAAAGCTTCGTCGGTCCCTACGAATTACAGGATTTCAACCTCTTCCATTTGCTGCGCTACGGGTTCGACCCGTCCAAGATCGCCTTCCTGGCCCACCACGCCTGGTGCAGCGGGGAACATGCCAAATATTCCTTGGCGGACGTGAAAAAGCATTTGCAGACTTTCCTCAAGCGTTTCTTCGCCAACCAGTTCAAGCGGACCTGCGTGCCGAATTCGCCCAAAGTAGGGTCGGGCGGTTCGCTGTCGCCGCGGGGGGATTGGCGGGCGCCGTCGGATGCGTCGGCGGCGGCCTGGCTGGGGGAGTTGGAGAGGAATGTGCCGGAGGCGTAAAAAACGCCAGCTCAAATCAAATTGTGGCGGATTCCGTTTAAATCAGCGACAAAATCGTGGCGGCTTGTTTTCAACAAGCCCGTCCGCCCGGCGCCCCCAGCGTGAGATTGAACACCTCGCGCGCCAGGCTCAATTCCTCTTTCGCCCCGCCACGCATTTCGCTGATGGGTTTGAAAACACCCTCGGTCTCGGCAATCGCCTTCTTGGGCGCCTCGAAGGTATTGAAGCGCAGCAGGTGAACCCGGACAGGGCCGCCCTCGGCCTGGAACCACTGGTTGAATTGGGCGTCGATATTCAATTCGGCCGCACTCAAATTCAGCTTCTGCGCAATTGCGGCCCGCACAGCCTCGGGTTCATGGGTCGGCGCCACCACCGCCGGCGGCTCCATGGGCGTTGCACCGTCCGGCAGCGCCGCCGGCGCCAGCACCGTTTTGCCCCAGCGGGCAAACAGCAGCGCCGCGCTGTAACTGTCGAAATGGGTCAGCAGGACGCGGTTGCGGTCCAGAATGTCGGCGCCAGAGCTCATGCTTCAATCCTCGTGAAAAGCGGCACCCCGGCCACTTTGCCAAGGCTTGGCGACAAGGTACTTCGGAAGCACGCCCCTGGTCGAGAACCGCGGGCAAAGCCCACAGCATCCACCCTCTCCTGTGCAGTGACTCCCCACTTGCCGAGCATTTTTCAGAAATTGAATGCGGCAGGCGAGATGATCAATAAATCAGGCAACAAGCAAGAGTCACTGCCATGCCGACCGCAATTCCAGAATTCATTGCCCACACCATCGAGCAAATGTCCGCGCTGGGCGGCGTGCAGGCCAAGAAAATGTTCGGCGGCTGGGGATTGTTCAAGGACGGCCTGATGTTCGCCGTCGTCATCCAGGACGAGCTGTATTTCAAGGTGGACGATGAAAACCTCGCCCGCTTCGAATCCCGCCATTTGAAGCCGTTCACCTACGAGGCCAAGGGCCGCCAGGTCGCCCTGCGCTACTTCCAGGCGCCGGCTGAAACGCTGGAAGACCCGCACGCCATGGCGGAGTGGGCCGCCAACGCCTGGGCCTGCGCGCTGCGCAACCGCAAGCCGGCCAAGCCGCCTAAAGCGCCCAAAGCGACCAAACCGCCCAAGGCATCCGCAGCGCGCCGGTAAGCCAGGCGGGCGTGCACCGCAAGCTATCGCGGCCATTTCCTAAGTTTCGTGAGGGCGCCGGGCGCGCGCTTGGGGTTCAAGCACCACCACCCGCAGAATCCCGCCCCAATGAACGCCGCCACCACCTTCCGCAAGCCCCTGTCCAAGCGTTTCGCGGCCGCCGCCGCACTGCTGGGGGCCATGGCGCTGGCGCAGGCCCAGGGCACCGCGGCCGAGGCGCTGCAAGCCACGGCGCAGCGCCTGAGCACCGTGGACGCCAAGTGGCGCGACGCCTTTGCCGCCTTCGACGCGGCCGACAAGGTCAAACCCGTGCAGCCCGGCGGCGTGCTCTTCGTGGGCAGCTCCTCCATTCGGCTGTGGGACGATCTGGAGCAGCAATTCCAGGCGCTGCCCGTGCTGGTGAAGCGCGGCTTCGGCGGCTCGCAGCTCTCGGACTGCGCCGCCTACCTGGACCGGCTGGTCGTGGCCTACCAGCCGCGCCTGGTGGTGCTCTACGCCGGCGACAACGACCTCAACGCCGGCCGCACGCCGCAGCAGGTGCTGCAGAGCTACGTCAGCTTCGTGGACGGCGTGCACCGCGCGCTGCCCGACACGCGCATCGCCTACGTCTCCATCAAGCCCAGCCCCGCGCGCGCCGCGCTGCTGCCGGCCATACAGGAGGCCAACGCCCTCATACGCGCCCACGCCGGGCAGGACCAGCGCCTGGACTACATAGACGTCTACCAGCCCATGCTCGACGCCCAGGGCCGCCCCCGCGCCGAGCTGTTCCGCGAGGACCGGCTGCACCTCAACGCCCAGGGCTATGCCCTGTGGCACGACCTCATCGCCGCCCGCCTGCGCTGAGGCTGCGCGCGCGCCGGCGCAGCTCGCGCCGCGCCTTCAGGCGCGCCTTGACGCGCGCGGCGTGCCGGTCGATGGCGTCGCTCGCCAGCGCCACCACGAACAGCACGGCAAACGACACGGCCAGCACCGCGTTGTCCACCCACCACGAGCGTCCCTCCCGCGCCGCGCCCAGGTAGGCCAGCGCCAGCAGCACCAGCACGAGGTGGGCGCAGAACACCGGCAGCGACGCCCGCCCAAGCAGCTCCAGCGCGCGGGGCCGCGGCATGCGAGCAGCCAGCGCCGGCCCGTGGTGCAGCACCAGCACCACCAGCGCCGCGAGGTTCAGGAGGCGCAGCGGCCCAAGGTGCCACTTGTCGAAGGCGGCGTTCACGGCCGCGGGCAGCGCAGACGCCGCGTCCGCCGCGCTGGGCCAGGGCACCTGCCCGGCCGCGTGGCGCCATGCGAAACACACCAGCGCCACGCCCCAGGCCGCGGCCACCACGCCGCGCGGGAAAGCGGGCGCCAGCGGCAGGCCCCGCCCGGCGCGCGCTCCCAGCCACAGGCCGACCACCCAGAGGAACTGCCAGCCCAGCAGCTCGAAGGCGCCGGTCTCGCGTGCCGGCACGGGGATGCGCGCCCAACGCGCCGCGGCCTCGTACAGGTGCGTGCCGAAGTCCCACTGCGCCGCCAGCCACAGCAGCACACTGCCGGCCAGCACCAGCGTCCAGCCCCGCCGCGCGCCGGCCAGCAGCAGCAGCGGGCTCGCCAGCATGAACAGGATGTACAGCGGCAGGATGTCCAGCAGCGGCGGGTTGTAGATCAGCATCAGCCCCGCCACGAAGGCCACCAGCGGGCGCTCCAGGTAGAAGGACAGCAAGTCCTTCACGGCGGGCTGGTCGTGCAGCAGCCCAAGCAGCGCGATGACGGTGAACAGGAAGAACAGCAGTGCCGCCTGCACCAGCCAGATCTTCAAGGCGCGGCCGTGGAAGCCGCGTGCCAGCGCCGCGTCGCCCTCGCGCCGCTGCTTGGCCGTGTAAACCTTGGCCGCCATGAAGGCGGACAGGAACACGAAGCCCTCGGCCGCCGAGACGAAGCCCAGCGGCTGGCTCAAGGGAGACGCCCAGCGCGTGGGCAGGTGCGTGAGCGTCATGAGCACCAGCATCAGCCCGCGCAACGCGTCCAGCTCCCACTGGCGCTTCACGGCGGCGACGGCCGCAGCCGCGACGGCGGCGGGCGGACCGGCGGACGAGGTGCCGGAAGACGCGTCGGACAGGTTTTTCATGGCGTTTGGCAGCATGGCAATGGGAGTTCCCGGGCAACTCCCGGGAAATGCCCGGGCCGGCTTCAAGGGACTGCACCTGGCTCGGCCAGGGGTGCGGCACCCAGCCTGCCCACGGCCTTGCGGGCCGGACGGCGCATGCGACGCTGCGCAGCGGCGCGTGCGGCAGGCAGCCCGCCATGCCGATGCGGTCCGGCCCTGACCCGACATCACCCCAAGCCTGCTGGAGTTGTGCCCTTGGACGAAACCGAAGCCCGCACCGTGTTCCTGGTCCGCGCCCTGGAGGAAACGGCCGACGGCCCCGCGCCGCTGCTCACGCCGGCCGAGGGGCGCCAGGCCTCGGAGGTGGTGCGCGCGGGCCTGCCCAAGCCGGGGCGCACGCTGCGGCACCAGGAGTGGTCGGAGCGCTTCGTCGTCCAGCGCGCGCAGCGCCTGTTGCAGGACGCGCTGGCGCGCCGCCCCGGGCTGCGCGGCCTGGTGGAGCGCCCGGCGCTGTTCCCGCTGGCGCAGGTGCTGGTGGCGGCACTCGGCTTCGCGGCCGGCTTCGCCTCGGACGCGCTGGCCAACCCGCACCGCATCAACCTGCTGTCCGCGCCGCTGCTGGGCGTGGTGGCGTGGAACTGGCTGCTGGCGCTGCTGTGGCTCGTCTCGCGCGTGCTGCCGCGCCGTCCGCGGCGCCATGCCCGCGGCCTGGCCGGGCTGTTGGGCGGCCTGGCCGCGTGGCCGGCGCGCTGGCGCCGCGGCGGCCTGGCGCTGGCCGGGCGCTTCGGCCGCACCTGGGCGCACGCCGCGGCGCCGCTGTGGCACGCGCGCATCCGCGCCACGCTGCACCTGGGCGCGGCGTCGGTGGCGCTTGGGCTGCTGGCCTACGTCTTCGCGCGGGCGCTGCCCAACGAGTTCAGCGTCGGCTGGGAGAGCCAGCTCATCAAGACGCCGGAGGGCGCCCACCAACTGCTTGGGCTGCTGTTCCTGCCGGTGAGCTCCCTGCCGGGCCTGCCGGGCGTGGCGCCCTTCACGCTGGAGGAAATCACGCGCATGCACCATTGGGCCGGCAGCAACGCGGCGCTGGCCGACCGCTGGCTGCTCATGCTCTCGGCGCTGCTGGTGTTGGGCGTGGCGCTGCCGCGGCTGCTGCTGTGGGGGTGGCAGTCGCACCGCGCGCGGCGGCTGGCGCGGCGCTTTCCGCTGGACCTGGCCGACCCCTACTTCGCCCGCCTGGTGGCCGACGGCAGCGGCCAGCGCTGGCGCCTGGTGGTGTGGCCCTACGCGCTGGCGCTGGACGCCGCGCGCACCGCGGCGCTGGCCGGCCAGGCCACCGAGGTGCTGGGCGGCGGCGAGACGGCGCTCACCGTGCAGCCGGGCCTGGCCTACGGCGACGCCCCGCAGGCGGCGGCGCGCCGGCCCGCGGCCACCGAGGGCGAGCTCATGGCCTGCGCGGCGCTGCTGTCGCTCTCGGCCACGCCGGAGGCCGAGACGCACGGCGCCTTCCTGCAGCGGCTGGCCCAGTCGCTTGGGCCGCAACTGCTGGTGCTGCTGGACGCGGGCGCCTTCACCGCGCGCTTGGGCCGCGGCGAGCGGCTGCGCGAGCGCGAGGCGCTGTGGCGCGAGTTCCTGCGCCCGCTGGGCCTGCAGCGCGTGCACGTGGTGGACCTGGGCGCCTGAGCATGCAGGCCGCACCCTCCCCGCTGCAGCCGCCCGCCGGCACGGGCACGCACACAAACACAGGCACGGACGGCGGCACCAGCGCCGCCGCCCGCATCGCGCTGGTGCTCATGGCGCACACCAACGTGGGCAAGACGACGCTGGCGCGCACGCTGCTGGGCCAGGACGTGGGCGAGGTGCGCGACGCCGCCCACGTCACCCGCGACGCGCAGGCCTACCCGCTGCTCTCCACGGCCGAGGGCGACGCGCTGCTGCTGTGGGACACGCCCGGCCTGGGCGACTCGGCGCGGCTGTACCGGCGGCTGTCGGGGGCGTCCAACCCCATCCAGTGGTTCCTGTCGCAGGTGTGGGACCGCTGGACCGACCCCACGTTCCACCTCAGCCAGCAGGCGCTGCGCGCCACGCGCGACAACGCCGACGTGGTGCTCTACATCCTCAACGCCACCGAGTCGCCCTCGGCCACGGGCTACCTGGCCGACGAGCTGAAGCTGCTGGCCTGGATGGACAAGCCCGTGCTGGTGCTGCTCAACCAGACCGGGCTGGCCCCCGCGGGCAGCGACGCCGCCCAAGCCGAGCTGCGGCGCTGGCGCGAGCACCTGCGCGACGCCCCGGGCGTGCGCGGCGTGCTGGCGCTGGACGCCTTCACGCGCTGCTGGGTGCACGAGCAGGCCTTCTTCGACGCGCTGGACGGCCTGGTCGCCGCGGACAAGCAGCCCGCCTCGCGGCGGCTGCGCCGCGACTGGCGCCAGCGCAACATGGCGCGCTTCGACGCCTCCATGGCCGTGATCGCGCGGCAGGTGGTGCAGGCGGCGCTGCGGCGCGAAGCGGCCTCGCCGCCGGACGGCGAACCGCGCCTGGGCGGCGTGCGCGCGCTGCTGGCGCCGCGCGGCGGCGATGCGGCGCGCCGGCGCGGCCAGCAGGCGCTGCAGCAGGCGGTGGAACAGGGCCGCGCCCACACCACGGGCGAGCTGCTGCGCCTGCACGGGCTGCTGGACAGCCGCGGGCATCCGTTCTGGCGCCGGCTGGAGCAGGCGGACCTGATCGCCCTCACGCCGCTGGACCCGCTGCGCGTGGGCGCAGGCGGCGCCATCGCCACGGGGGCCGTCTCGGGGCTGAAGGCGGACCTGGCCACCGGCGGCCTGACCATGGGCGCGGGCATGCTGTTGGGCGCCCTGGCCGGCGCGGTGGCCTTCGCCGTGGGCGCGGAAGGCTTCAACCGCGCCCGCGGCGTCCAGGAAAGCTCGCTGCGGCTGAGCAACGCCGCGCTGCACGCGCTGCTGCAGGACGCGCTGCTGAAGTACCTGGCCGTGGCCCATTTCGGCCGCGGCCGCGGCGCCTTCGAGCACGACGCGCTGCCCGCGGCCTGGGGCGAGGAGCTGGCACGGAGCGAGCAGGCCCGGGCCGGGACGCTGGACGCCGTGTTCGAGGCGCTGCGCAGCGGCGAGATGGACGAGGAAGCCGCCTGCATGCAGTTCCAGGGCTGTGCCAGCCGCCTGGCGCTGGACCTGCTGGCCTGGATGTACCCCGAGGCCCACGTGGAGCGGCTGCTTCGGGAGGGTTGAGGGCGGGCGCCACCCGTTGCGCGCGGAACACGCCGCAAGCAGTCGAGAAGATGGCGGCTCAGGCCAGGAGCCAGTGCAGCACCCGGTGGGGCCCCACCAGCAGCACCGCCAGGCCGGCGCTGGCCAGGAAGGGGCCGAAGGGCATGCGCCCATCCGCCCCCAACGCGGCGCGCCGGCGCAGCAGTGCCGCCACCGTGCCCAGCAGGGAAGCCCACAGCAGCATGGGCACGATCAGCCACACGCCCAACCACGCCCCCAGCGCCGCCAGGAGCTTGAAGTCGCCAAAGCCCAGGCCTTCCCTGCCGCTGGCCGCGCGCGCGGCCCAATGCGCCGCGCTCCACGGCGGATGCCCCGCGCCCTGCCCCGTGGCCAGCCTGAACGCCCAGTACAGCAGCCACAGCGAAAGGTAGCCCGCCACGGCACCCCACATCGACTGGTGCGGCGGCAACGGTATCCAGCCCGCCGTCGCCGCCACCAGGCCCGCCCACGCCAAGGGCAGCGTGAGGGCGTCCGGCAACCACTGCGTGTCCCAGTCGATGAGCGCCAGTGCCAGCAGCGCCGACGCCAGCGCGCACCACAGCAAGGCCTGCGGCTGCCCCTGGAAGCGCAGGCCCAGCGCCGCCCACAGCAGCCCCGTGGCCAGCTCCAGCAGCGGGTAGCGCACGGCGATGGGCTCGCCGCAGGCCGCGCAGCGCCCGCGCCGCTTGAGCCAGCCCAGCACCGGCAGGTTGTCATGCCACGCGATGGGCGTGCCGCATTGCGGGCAGTGCGAGCGCGGGCGCGACAGCGTGAGCAGCGGCAGCCGCTGCAGCTCGCCCTGCAGCGCACCGGCCACGTCGGCCAGCGCGGCGGCCGGCGCGCGCCCAAACAGGCGCTCATGCGAGCCGGCGTCGCCCAACTGCAGCGCCACGTCCTGCCACCAGCGCCGCTCCAGCATGAGCGGCAGGCGGTACACCACCACGTTGAGAAAGCTGCCCACGCACAGCCCCAGCACGGCCAGCGGCAGCGGCTGCAGCAGCAGCGGCCACAAGGAGGCGTCCATGCCGCTCAGCGCGAGACGAGCTGGCCGCGCGGCGCGGCCGGCGGCCGCAGCCGCGCCAGCCGCTCGGCCAGGAAGGCGGCCGTCTCCGGCGGCAGGTTGGCGGCGCCGTCGGCGCGGCGGTAGGCCTCCAGCGCATCGGCCACCTGGCCCACGCGCTCCAGCGCCACGCCCACGCCCACCAGCCAGCTCACGTTGGCCGGGTCGGCGCGCAAGGCCACCAGGTAGTTGGGCACCGCGGCCTCGTAACGCTGCGCGCGCAACTGCAGCGCGGCCAGCAGGGCGTGGTATTGCGGCTCGTCGCCGGCCTGGGCCACCTGCGCTTCGAGCAACTGCAGGGCGCCGGCGGCGTCGCCACCTTCCACCATGAGCCGCGCCAGCGCGAGGGTGAGATCGGCGTCCTCGGGGTGCAGGCGCCGGCCCTCCAGCAGCAGCGCGCGCGCCTCGTCGGCACGGCCGGTGTCGAGCTGCAGCCGCGCGAGCATCTTGCGCGCCTGCACGTCCTGCGCGCTGGCCTCCAGCGAGCGCTGCAGCGGCGCCTTGGCCTCCTCCAGCCGGCCCTGCTGCTCCAGCGCCACCGCCTCCGCCAACTGCCTGGCCGCCAGCTGGCGTGGGCTGAAGGTTTTGCCGGCCACGGCGCGCGGCGCCGGCCGGGCCGGGGTTTCAGCGGCTTGCGCCGGCGCGGCCGGGACCGCGGCAGAGGCCGGCGATGCGCCCGTCAAGGCAGGCACGGCCTGGGCGACAGGCACGGCCTGAGCGACAGGCGCGGCCTGGGTGACGGGCGCAGTCTGGGCGGCAGACGCGGCCTGGGCGACGGGCGCAAGCCCTTGAGCCCCCGCCGCCTTGTCGCCCGCGGGCAGCGGCCTGGGCCTGGACGGGCTGGCCACCACCGGCACCAGGGCGGGCGCGGACGCAGGCGCTGCCGCTTGGGCCACGGCCACCGCCCGCGGGCCCTTGGGCGTGGCGGCAGCGGCGGGCGGCGGCGCCTCGTCGGCCGGGGCGGGCGCGGGCGGCGC
>NZ_BCTC01000046.1 GCF_001571085.1 Azohydromonas lata NBRC 102462 | reverse complement strand
GGCCGCCGGTGAAAAGCCCGTAGCCATAGGCCACGTGCACGATGTCGCCGGCGCGGCCGCCCGCGGCGCGAATGGAGCGCGCCACGAGGCCGGCCCAGGTGTCGATGTCGTTCCTCGTGTAGCCCACCACCGTGGGCTTGCCCGTGGTGCCGGAGCTGGCGTGCACGCGCACCACCTGCTCGCGCGGCACGGCGAACATGCCAAACGGGTAGTGGTCGCGCAGGTCCTTCTTGGTGGTGAAGGGGAATTTGGCGAGGTCCGCCAGCGTCTTCAAGTCGCCCGGGTGCACGCCCTTGCCGTCGAAGGCGCGGCGGTAGTGGGGCACGTTCTCGTAGGCGTGCGCCAGCGTGCGGCGCAGGCGCTGCAGTTGCAGGGCCTCGATCTCGTCGCGGCTGGCGCGCTCGATGGGCTCCAGGTCGGCGGCAACGGGTTGCTTGACGGGCATGGCTTGTCTCCTTCCTCTTGTCGCAGCGGGCTCAGGCCTTGACCGCGGGCCGGCCCTTGGCGGTGTAGGAGCGGCCGCGGAACACCGCGATGCGCTCGCCGCGCTGGTTGTCCACCGTCACGTCATAGACGCCGGTGCGTCCGGCGCGCGAGACCTCCACGCAGCGCGCCGTCAGCACGTCGCCCAAGCGGCCGGGGGCGACGAAGTCCACTGAAAAGCCGGAAGCCACGGTGAGCTCGCCGTGGGCGTTGCAGCCATAGGCAAAAGCCGTGTCGGCCAGCGTGGCAATGAGGCCGCCATGGCAGATGGCATGGCCGTTGAGCATGTCCTCGCGCACCGCCATGGCCAGCGTGGCGCGGCCCGGGCCGATGTCCGTGACCTGCATGCCCAGCGCCTGCGCGGCGCGGTCCTCGGCAAACATGCCGGCGCGCACGCGCTCGGCCACTTCCTGCGGCGTCGCGGTCATGGGCGTGCTCCTGGCCGGTTCAGCGGTCGGTGAAGACGGGCGCGCGCCTGGCGCCAAAGGCGGCCACGCCTTCCTGGTAGTCGTGCGCAAAGCCCAGCTCGCGCTGCAGCTTGGCCTCTGCGGTGAGGGCGTGCGTGAGGTCCAGGTGCTGCGCCTCGTCCATGGCCCGCCGCGTGGCCACCAGCGCCTTGGTGGGCATGCCGGCCAGGCGTTCGGCCAGGGCTTGCGCCAGCGGCAGGAGCTCGGCGTCGTCCACGCTGCGCCAGATCAGGCCCATGCGCTCGGCCTCGTCTGCGGGCAGCTTGTCGCCCAACAGCGCCAGCCCAAGCGCCCTCGCCCGCCCAACCAGGCGCGGCAGCAGCCAGGTGCCGCCGCTGTCGGGAACCAGGCCGATTTTTCCGAAAGCCTGGATGAAGCTGGCCGAGCGCGCGGCCAGCACCAGGTCGCCGCAGAACGCCAGATTGGCGCCCGCGCCCGCGGCCACGCCGTTGACGGCCACCACCACCGGCACGGGCATGCTGCGCAGCCGCCGCACCAGCGGGGCGTAGTAGCGCTCTATGGCCACGCCCAGGTCCTTGGGCTGCGAGGTGTCGGGGCACACCAGCGGATCGGCCAGGTCCTGCCCCGCGCAGAAGGCCCGGCCCGCACCCGTGAGCAGCACGCAGCGCACGCCGGCATCGGCCGCGGCGCTCTCCAGCTCGGCGCGCAGCAGCGAGTGCATCTCGCCGTTGAAGCTGTTGAGCGCCGCCGGGCGGTTGAGCACCAGCGTGCGCACCGCGCCGCTCTGGCTCTTGAGAATCATGGACTCCGGCACCTTCACCACTCCCACTGCAAGCCACTGCCACGCTCCAGTCCCGTAACGTATGCACATTCGGGACTGAATCATTTACCGACCGTTCGGTAGATGATAGGTGCTGAACCGCGCTTGAGCCAGGTCAGGCGCACCGGGACAAACCCCGAGAGCCGGTACGCTCATGGCAAAGTCCGGGACAGTGGTGTTGCATTTGCACCGGCACGCCATGTGCACCACCCGGTCATGAGGCGCCCGCGGTTCTTGCCGCGGGAAGATGGAGCGAGCGGCGCGGCAATGCGCCGCTCATGACAAGCAAGGATGGAGACAGCGCATGGACAACCCTTCGACGCCGGACGCCGGCCAGTGGTTCACGCAGTTGCTGAAGTCGCAGCAAGCGGCGTTAGGCCCTTTCACCGCCGACCAGGCTTTCGCGCCCTGGATGCAGGCCGCCACCGCCTTCACCTCCTGGCAGCAGGAGACGCTCAAGCAGATGACGGCCTTCTGGCCCATGTCCCTGGCCGCGGCCATTCCCGGCTTTCCCAGTGCGGTCAACGTGGCCTCCGACAAGCGTTTCTCGGCCGAGGCCTGGAGCAGGCACCCGGGCTTTGACATGCTCTCCAAGAGCTACCTCGCGCAAACGCAGGCGCTGCGCCAGACGCTGGAGGCCACGCCCATGGACGAGCGCACCAAGGCGCAATGGGGCTTCCTGCTGCGTCAGGTCGTGGATGCGCTGAGCCCGGCCAACTGCCTGCTCACCAACCCCGAGGCGCTGCAGACGGCGGTGGACACGGGCGGGCGCAGCCTCATCGAGGGGGCACGCCTTTTCATGGAGGACTTCGCCAAGGGCCGCGTCTCCATGACGGACGAAAAGGCCTTTGAAGTCGGCAAGAACGTGGCCCTGAGCCCGGGCGCCGTGGTGTTCGAGAACGAGCTGTTCCAGCTCATCCAGTACGCGCCCAGCACGGAGCACGTGAAGCGCACGCCGCTGCTGATCGTCCCGCCCTGCATCAACAAGTTCTACATCCTGGATTTGCAGCCGGAAAACTCGCTGGTGGCCTATGCGGCATCGCAGGGCAACACGGTGTTCCTCGTGTCCTGGCGCAACGTCGACGAGTCGCTGGGCCACCTCACCTGGGACGACTACGAGCGCCAAGGCGTCATGACCGCCATCGACGTGGCCCGGGAGATTGCCGGCAGCGAGCAGGTCAACACGCTGGGCTTTTGCATCGGCGGCTCGCTGCTGGCGTGCACGCTGGCCGTGCTCTCGGCCCAAGGCGAGGCCGGCAAGGTGGGCAGCATGACGCTGCTGACCACGCTGCTGGACTTCACCGACACCGGCGAGCTGGGCCTGATGATCACGCCGCAGTCCATGGCGCTGCGCGAATCCACCATAGGCCAGCGCGGCGTGCTGCACGGGCGCGAGCTGGCGCACATGTTCGCGGCGCTGCGCGCCAACGACCTGATCTGGCCCTACGTCGTCAACGGCTACCTGCAGGGCAAGGCGCCGCCGCCCTTCGACCTGCTGTACTGGAACGCCGACGACTCCAACCTGCCCGGCCCCATGGCCTGCTTCTTCATGCGCCAGGGCTACCTGGAGAACAAGGTGCGCCAGCCCGGCGGCACGGTGCAGTGTGGCGTGCCGGTGGACCTGCGCAAGATCACGGTGCCGGCCTTCCTCTACGCCTCGCGCGAGGACCACATCGTTCCCTGGAAATCGGCCTACGCCAGCACGCAGCTGCTGGGCGGGCCCATCACCTTCGTGCTCGGCGCCAGCGGCCACATCGCCGGCGTGATCAACCCGCCGGCCAAGAAAAAGCGCAGCTACTGGGAGCTGCCGCCGCCGGATGCGGATGACAACGCACCCTCCCCGCACGCCGAGGTCGCCGCGCTGCTGCCCGCCGACCCCGAGCACTGGTTCAAGCAGGCCCAGCAGTACCCGGGCAGCTGGTGGACGGCCTGGAGCGAGTGGCTGGCTCAACAGGGCAGCGACGACGAGGTGCCGGCCCGCGCCGAGCTGGGCAGCGACAAGCACCGCCCCATAGAACCCGCGCCCGGCCGCTACGTGAAGGCCAAGGCGAGCTGAGCCGGCTTCGAGCCGCCAGCGGCCTGCCCCGGCACCGCCAGGGCATTCACCATGGAAAACGCCGCGCAGAGCGCGGCGTTTTCCACATTCAGCAGCGGAAATTCAGCGCGTGAGCCTTACGCGTTGCCATCGCCCACTTCGGCCGCGAGCTCCAGCAGTTGCTCGGCGCTGGGCTTGTCCCAGCCGGGACCGCGCGCGCCGTTGGCGTAGAAGCGGATGAAATCCTGGACGAAAAGCGAGTGCGTCCAGCCGCTGGTGTCAAAGCGCTTGAGCAGCGGGGAGCGCTTGTCGGCCAGGTACTCGCGAAACTGCGCCACCCAGCGCTCGCGCTCGGCTTGGGGCAGCGCAAGGATCTCGTGGCGCAGCGCCTCGCGCGCACGGCGCAGCCACTCGTCCAGCCAGCGCGCCTGGCGCCTGGGTGCGTCCACAACCGCTGCCGCGCGTGCGCGCGGCGGTGCGGCTGCAGGCGCGGCCTGGTCGGCCTCGGCCGGCTTCTTGAGCACACCCGGCAGCACGGCGCGCAGGTAACGGGCGGGGCTTTGCACCGGCTCGGCAACGCCGGGCGGCAGTGCGGTACGCCGCTGCAGGCTGTCCAGCCCGGCGGACAGCGCCGTTGGGCCGAACTCCTGCAGCAGTCGCTCGGCGTCCTCCTGCTTGAGGCCGCTGTCCATGGCCCGGCCTATGAGCGGCAGGTCCACCGGCTCCAGATCGCGGGCGCCGGCAGCCTTGCCGCTGGGCACGCGGGCACTGGCCTTGCGCAGCACCGAGAACTGGATCTGCTCGATCGTCTTGTTGTCCGCGCCCTTGTGCTCCACGGGGCCGCGCACCTCGATGTCGGACAGGGCGTTGATTTCCGCTATCGCCGGCGTCAGCACGTCGCGCTTGAAGTACCGGTACTCGGGCGGCTTGCGCGTCGGGTCGTCCTGTTGCCCGGTGAGTACCGGGCGCCACCAGCGCCAGTGCTGGCGCGCGGTGAGGTGGCTGGGGTTGTCGATGTAGCGCACGCAGATCTCGTACAGCGCCATGGCGGCGTGGCTGCGAAGCTGCGTCACCACGTCCAGCGCGATGCGCGCGTAGCGGTCGGGCCCCATGAGCTGCTCGCGGATCTGGGGCGAGTAGGACCACTCGATGGTGATGGCGCCGCTCTTGCGGTTCTTGATGAGCTTGCAGCCGGCCAGCAGCGTGGAGGCCTCCCACACGTCGAACTCGCCGGCCGTTGGGCTTTGCCACTCGACCACCGTGCCCATGAGCTGCTTGAGCGTCTTCTTCAGCAGCTCATAGTTGTTGGAGTCAAAGCGCGAGAGATTGATGATCTCGCTCAGCGGCGCGCTGTAGATGTCCTTGCCGCTCTGGCGCTGCGCCACGTGCAGCAGCACGTTGAAGGAGCGGCGCGCCAGCAGCGTGATCTTGCGGTCGCGCGGCATGAACGCCACGGCGTTGACGTGCTTGCGCACCACGTCGGCCGAGGCCGGCGCGTCTTCGTCATCGTCGTCAAAAAGGACGGGTTGCTGAGCCATGCCGACATGGTAGGCGATCACGTGAGTGAGCCGACCCAGACAGCTCACATGTGCTGTTCTGCTCCGCCCTGCCGGGCACTACCAAATTTCCTCACCTGCCCGACGTGTGGCCCGTGGCACCGGCCGTTACGGCCCAGCGATCTCGCTCGGCCGGCGCTACCAAATTTGCTCACCTGTGCCGAGCTTTCTACGGTCAGCGCAGGCCGTGGGCCTCGCGCCGGCACTACCAAATTTCCTCACATGGCGTTCACGCAACGGGCGGATTCAGGGCAACTTGGCGTGGTGACCATGCGGCCTGATCGCTACCAAATCTCCTCACACAAGCGACGAGCGAACAGCTTGGCGGCGCGGCATGGCGCCGGCTTGCCGCTGGATGCCATGTTTGGCGGCTTGTTCACGTCTGCCGCACGCGTATGGCCGGGCGATTTGGCCTGCTCACACGGCCAGGCGCACGTTCTTCGCCCGCCACGTGAGTGGATTTGATAGCGGCAGTGGCGCCAAGGCCTAGTACAGACCATTCACTTATCCGCTCACGTTCGCTACCAAGCACGCTCACCTTTATTACCAAGAGGGCTCACCTTCGCTCCCAAAACAGCTCACCTTCATTCCCAAGAAGACTCACCCATTTGCAGATAAGTCATTGATGCGTAAAGGAAATTCCGTCCGTAAAGGTATTAAAGGCTTTGAAGGAATTTGAACCTCTTAAATCCCGAACGGGGTGTTTGATAAGAAAACTCAGGGCTGACAGCTGCTTGATTCCTGATCCGTCTCGTGAACCGAAGCTACCCAAACGTTTCAGCAAACATGCGCTGACGCAGCCTTCAAACGCTGACTCGCCGTTATGATCCGTGCTCACGAAGGAGGACAGGAATGAACACGAATACGGCGACGCTGGCTCCCCAGACGCTGTCCGATGTGATGGACCAGGCTGACCGCTCCGGCCTGCTCATGAGCCGGGTGCGCAGCGCGATGCTGTCGCCCACCTCGCGCAAGCGCTCGCCCGTCTACAGCAGCGGACAGTTGGGCGCCATTTGCGGGCTGGACCGCAACCAGGTGGCCTACCGGCTGCAAAAGAGCGACTTGCCCGCAGGCCGCATGCTGGGCAACGGGCGGCGCGAATTCTCGCTGTCCGATGTGCAGACCTGGGCCCGCGCCTACCGCGGCGCGGCCATGCGGCCCGCGGGCGCCGAGGCCGTGACCATGGTGCTGGCCAATTTCAAGGGCGGCGTGGGCAAGACGACCACTGCCATGTCCGTGGCCCAAGGCTTGAGCCTGCGTGGGCACCGCGTGCTGGCGGTCGACTGCGACCCCCAGGGCTCGCTCACCACGCTGTTCGGCATCCTGCCGGACACCGAGGTGGAGGACGAACAGACCATCCTGCCCTTGTGCGTGGGCGCGGAGAGCTCGCTGCGCAGCGCCATCCGGCCCAGCTACTGGAGCGGCGTGGACTTGGTGGCGGCCGCGCCGCTGCTGTTCGGTGCCGAGTTCTCGCTGCCTTCGCGCCAGCAGACCGAGGACGACTTCGAGTTCTGGAACGTGCTCAACGTCGGCCTGGACGAGGTGCGCGACGAGTACGACGTCATCGTCATCGACACGCCCCCTTCGCTGTCCTACGTCACCATCAACGCGCTGATGGCGGCCAACGGGCTGCTCATGCCGCTGCCGCCCAACGCGCTGGACTTCGCTTCGGCCTCCCAGTTCTGGCGGCTGTTTTCCGACCTGGCCGGCCAGCTCGTCGAGCAGCGCGGCGTGGGCAAGGAGTTCGATTTCATACGCGTGCTGCTCACGCGCGTGGACAGCAGCGACTCCACCGCCACCGTTGTCCGCGACTGGATTGGTCAGGCCTACGAAGGCAAGGTCATGCCGGTGGAAATTCCCAAGACGGCGGCCGCCGCCTCCGCAGCCGCCGAGTTCGGCACCATCTATGACGTGGGCAAATACGATGGCAACGCCCGCACCTACAAGCGCGCCGCCGAGGCCTATGAGAAGGTCACGGAGCTGGTCGAGCAGCTCATACAAGCCACCTGGCGCCGCAAGGCTGCCGCGGCCTGAAGCGCGTTCCGGAGACGACCATGACCAAGAAGATCGCCGAGAAGTCCAAGCTGGTGAACCTGCTGCCGGACCCCGAGCCGCCCGCCGCCCCTGCCGCCCAGCCCCTGGTGGCCGAGGACGCTGCCACGCAGCGCAAGGCCTACACCGGCGTGGGCCAGATGATGGGCGTGCTGGGCCGCTCCAGCCCGCTGGGCAAGGAGCTGGCCGAGGTCAAGGCCCGGCTGCGCGAGTACGAAGGCAGCGTGCCGCTGAAGCTGCTGGACGCGCGCACCATCGCGCGCAGCCGCCTGGCCAACCGGCACGAGTCCGAGTTTGAATCCGCCGATTTCGCCAAGCTCAAGGGCGAGATCGAGCATGCCGGTGTCAACGTGCAGCCCGTGAAAGTGCGGCCCATCGAGGATGCGGACACGCGGCGCGACGGCGTGCAGTACGAGCTGGTCTTCGGCCACCGCCGCCACCGCGCCTGCCTGGAGCTGGGCATGCCGGTGCTGGCCATGATCGAGAGCGTCAGCGACAAGCAGATGTGGCTGACCATGGACCGCGAAAACCGCGAGCGCCGCAACCTTTCTCCATGGGAGCAGGGCCAAAGCATCCAGCGCGCGCTGCAAGCCAACCTCTTCAGCTCCATTCGCCGCCTTGCCGAAGAGTCCGGCATGGACCACAGCAACGCTGCCAAGGCGCTGCGATTGGCCGAGCTGCCTGCGGCCGTGGTGGCGGCGTTCAGCTCGCCGGCCGACATCCAGCTTCACTGGGCGCGTCCCTTGTCCGAGGCGCTTCAAAAGGACCCGGACGGCGTGCTGTCCCGCGCCAAGGCCATCGCGGGGCGGGGTACCGTACCACGGGCGCCCAAGGCGGTTCTCGACGAGCTGCTGGGCATGGCGCAGGTGCGCGGCTTGGCGGACAAGCGCCACTTGAAAAAGGACGGCAAGACCGTCGCCGTGCTCACGCAAAAAGCCGGTGGCGCCTTGGCGGTGGAAATCCGTCAGCCGGTGGACATGGCTGACGTGGAGGCTTTGTTGAAGAAGCTGCTCAAGCTCTGAGCCGGCTGCAGCGGGTCCGGGACGCCCACGGCGCCCGGTGCGTGGGGTACCGTACCACGCACCGGGCGCTTTGCTTTTGGGGGGCACAGGCCGTGCGGTAGGGGGTGTCGGCGGGGTGTGGTCCCGTACCACGGCGGCAAAGGAGCAGCATGCGTATGCCGGTCGGTCTTCCACGCAGGCGGCAGCTGGGAGGGGTGTGGTCTCGTACCACACCCCGTGTCGAACGAGGCCCTGGCTCATGTGCATCGCCGAGCCGCCGTTTCGACGGAAGCATTGGCGTACCCCCAACCGCTTTTTACCCACCTTCTTCAGAACCCTCGATGACGAACCCGCCGCGCCCGGACGCTCATGGCCACGCGGCTGCAAGCACGGTGCGGACGTCTTGCCGATCCAGCGTTTGGGACGAAGCCGGCCCTGGCTATGGCGGCGAACGTATCTCATGCAGGGGTGTGCTTCGGGTTGGGCTCCCGCGCGTTGCCAGTGCCGGCACGAGCGCTGGCCAGTGCACGCCTTTGTTCGGGATGTTCTTGCGCCGGCCATGTACCGGGGATCGGAGTGCCTGGTTCAGCAGTCGTTTGGATGCGCGTCTTTCCGGAGACAGACTGCGCGTGCCATGGGGCGCCGAGGCCTCACCAGTGCGTACTGGCTGTCATGCGGATCTGCCAGCTCCTGTACCGGCCGTGAGCCGCAGGCCGCTGCGCGCTGGATGCAATTTCGCCGGCTGGTCCTGTAGCCGCATGTCGCGGGCCGTGGGCAGTGGGGTGTGGTCTCGTACCACACTGCCGGGGCACCACGGGGCGTGGTCTGGTACCACACCCGGGCGGCGCCCTGCAGGTGCATGAACGGCGGACGACAACCTCCGGGGCTGCCTTTGCGGCGTCAACATATTGACGACTTCCCACATGAGCATCCAGGGCGTTGGAGGCATTGGGGCAAGCGCTCCGTCCACGCAAAAGGGTCGCGCACGCCAGGCCTGGTCCTGGTCCGCTGCCCGGCGTTCTCCGGCCAGGTCGCCTTCCGCTGCTCCGCCCAGCCAGTCATGGGCGGATGCCGGCCGCTTGTCCGTCCCGTCCAGGCCAGGACTGAACGCATCGCCCCGTGGGCAATCCGTAGGGACGGCCGTGCAAACGCCGAAATAATGTCGCCCGCGTGCGGGTGCGTTGCCGCGCCCGCCCCCTTGACCCAAGAAATAAGGAGCTCCCTTGGCAACCCCCCTGCGCATCATTTCCTCCATGGCCACCAAGCAGCTGCTGGCCGACCTCGTGGCCCAGTACAGCCGCCTCAGCGGCCAAGCCGTGGAGGTCGAATCCGTCGGCGGCGTGGACGCCGCCAAGCGCGTGCAGGCCGGTGAGGCCTTCGACGTGGTCATCCTCGCGTCCAACGCCATCGACCAGCTCACCCAGGCCGGCAAAGTCGTGGCCGGCAGCCGTGCCGATCTCGTGAAATCCGGCGTGGCCGTGGCCGTGCAGGCCGGCGCGCCGCACCCGGACATCAGCTCGGAGGAGGGCGTGCGCCAAGCCGTGCTCTCGGCAGGCAGCCTCAGCTACTCGACCGGCCCAAGCGGCGTGGCGCTCGTCAAGCAGTTCGAGCGCTGGGGCATCGCCGATCAGATCAAGGACCGCATCGTCCAGGCGCCGCCCGGTGTGCCCGTGGGCTCGCTGGTGGCCAAGGGAGAGGTGGAGCTGGGCTTCCAGCAACTCAGCGAGCTCATCCATCTGCAAGGCATAGACGTGGTGGGCCCGCTGCCGCCGGCCGTGCAGGTCACCACCATCTTCTCCGCAGGACTGGCCACGGCTTCGCAGCAGCCTCAGGCCGTACGCGCCTTCCTTGAGTTCCTGGTTTCCGACCAAACGGAGAACGCCAAGCGCGCCAACGGCATGGAACCCGCCTGAGTCCGACGGCCGTGCAAGCCGGCTTGCGGCCGGACAGGGCAGGGCGCAGGCCGTATGGGGCTTGCGCCCGTTTCACAAGCGATGGAGCTGCGCGGAAACACCCCGGGCTCAAGAACGGGCTGCCGCTCAAGCGCCCAAGTTAAACCAGCCCCTTCCACGCGGGCTCTTTCGGTCAGGGCTGCGGTATGCAGCAGGGCGCCATGCGAGAGCTGCTGGAGACACCCGCCCCGACAAGCTCTGGGCTGCCGGACCTCCGACGACGGGGGCTCACACACAGGAGCCAGGCACGCCGCTGCCGTCGTGGCGTGACGAGCTCACAAGGCCCCCGGCAAACCATGACCCGCACTCCCACCAGCGCACGATTGACGTCCCTCACATCCAGCCCGGCAGCTTCATTTAAGCCCTTGTCAGGCTGGCATCTTCTTTCCCGTCATTCGAGCAGCGGCTGATTTGTTGCTGTTTTTTGAAGGTATTGATAATTGGAGTTATCAACATCACGAGTTGACAATCAATGCAGCGAAATAACGAGGACATGGCGGCGGGCTGATCAGGGAAAACAGGGGGCGCACGTCATCCCGCATGGCGGGCCACCACGGCAACGAGGCCGGCTCGGGGCACCGGCAACCTTAGGGCAGCTGCACTGTGGCTTGAAGGCGAAATCGTCTTGGCGGGCATCAACACCCGGCACCGATGCGGCAGCCGAGTACGAAATCCAACTTCTGGGCACAGTGCCGGCTGATGCCGTCGGCAACGGGCTTCGTGCTTCAGCCAGGAGGCGCCGGGCTGCCCGGCGTGTACTTGTCGGCCTGCCGGCTACCCCTGCAGCGCTTCCCGCAGCCCGCTGGCCCGCTTCGTCTTTCTCTCTATGGCCGCCGCCAGCACGCCCGGCTGCGGTGACACCAGGGTGAAGGCCGCGCGCGCGCGCGTGATGCCCGTGTAGGCCAGCTCGCGCGTCAGCACCTGCGCGGACGCCTGGTCCGGCAGCGCCAGCAGGGTGTGCTCGAACTCCGAGCCCTGCGACTTGTGCACCGTCAGCGCGAAAGCGGTCTCCACGTCGGCCAGGCGGCTGGCCAGCACCGAGCGCAACTGCGGCCCCTCCAGGAAGTACAGCCGCAGCGAACCGCCGCCGGCCGGGCGCAGCGCGATGCCGATGTCGCCGTTGAACACGCCCAGCGCCGCCTGGTTGCGCGTGACCATCACCGGCCGGCCCTCGTACCACTCGCCGGTCTTCTTCAGCAGCCCGGCGCGCACCAGGCCGGCTTCTATCGCCTCGTTGAAGCCCTGCACGCCCCAGTCGCCCTCGCGCACGGCGCACAGCACGCGAAAGCGCTCGAATGCCGTCAGCACTTCCACGGCCCAAGCGGCGTGCGCGGCTTCGTCCCCGCCTTCGGGGCGGCGGTGCAACGCGTGCAGGTAGTGCGCGCTGCAGCCCGGGGCCCCGGGGCGGCCTTCCAGCGCGATGCGCACCACGGCGGCGGGCGAGGCCGCTTCCAGCCACGTCGCCTCGGGGCTGCGCTCGTCGCGCAGCACGCGCTGCGCGACCGCCACGTTGCCCTCGTTCACGGCCTGGGCCAGCTTGCCTATGGGCCCGCCGAAGCGCCGGCTCTCGCGCAGCATCACCGTCTGCTGCGCCAGCGCGGGGCCGTGCACGTGGCGGAAGGCGCCCGGAATCTCCTCGCCGCAGGTGTCGGCAACGTAGGCGCAGGCGTCTTCGCCGTATTGGCCTTTTTGTGCCTCGCCGCACAGGTCGCCGAGCACCGCGCCGGCCTCCACGGACGCCAACTGGTCCTTGTCCCCCAACAGCACCACGCGGGCGGACTGCGGCAGCGCGTCCAGCAGCGAGGCCATCATCTCCAGGTGGACCATGGAGGCCTCGTCCACGATGAGCACGTCCACGTCCAGCGGGTGCGCGGCGTCGTGCTGGAAGCGGCGCGTGTCGTGCCGCCCGCCCAGGAGGCCGTGCAGCGTGCGCGCCGCGCCCATGCGGGCGGTCAGCGCGGCCAGGTCCAGCCCGTCGCCCAGGCGCTCGGCCAGTGCCTCCAGCGAGCTTTCGATCGACTGTTTCAGCCTCGCCGCTGCCTTGCCGGTGGGCGCGGCCAGCGCGATGCGCAGCCGCTCCGGCGCGGGCGAGGTGGCCAGCAGCAGCGCCAGCAAGCGCGCCACGGTGTAGGTCTTGCCCGTACCCGGACCGCCGGTGATCACCGACAGGCGCCCGCGCAGCGCCACCGCGCAGGCCACCTTCTGCCAGTCCGGTCCCTTGGCCGGCTTCTGGCCCTCAGCCGGGGCAAAGAGCTTCTCCAACCAGGCCTTCACCGCGGCGGTGTCCACTGCTTCGCGCAGCGCGCCGCGCTCGCGCACCTGCGTGGCCACGCGTTGCTCGTAGGCCCAGTAGCGGCGCAGGTACAGCCGCGTGCCGCACAGCACCAGCGGGGCCGTTGAACCCTCGGCGCTGGGCAGGTGGGCGCCGGGCCCGGCCAGGCCGCAGGGAGCATGTTGCACCAGGGCGCAGCCGCGCAGCGCCGCGAGCCAGTCGTCCAGCGCGGCGGGCAGCCGGGGTTTCAACGCGTCCCAGGCCTGGCGCGGCTCGGCCGTCCAGCCCAGCAGCTCGTGCGGGCGGGCGTGCAGCTCATCGACCAGCAGGCAACTGTGGCCGCGGCTTTCCATGTGGGCCACCAGCGCCGCGCACAGCAGCGCGATGGGCGGGGCGTCCGGCACCAGCGTGGCGGCAAAGCGCGCCATGGCGGCGTCCAGGTGGCGCAGCCAGCCGGACTGCGTCCACTCCTGCAACGCCTCCAGCAGCTCGGCCGTGGTGAGACGGTCCATGGCCTCGATCCAGTCCAGCGTGTCCAGGTCCTTGCGTGCCTTCATGCCCGCGACTCCTCTTCGGCCATCGCCAGCGCCGCATCCAGCCCGTCCAGCAGCGCCAGGTCGGGCTCCACCAGCAGGCAGCCGCGCTGCGGGTGCCCAATGCCGCGCAGGAAGAAGTACACCGCCCCGCCCAAGTGCTCGGCCGGGTCGTAGGCCTCACCCAGCCGCGCGCGCAACTGGCGGTGCAGCGCCAGCAGGTACAGGGCGGCCTGCACGTCGTAGCGGTGCGCGGCCATCGCGCCTTCCATGGCGGCCTGCGTGTAGGCCGCGTCCGTTGGGCCCAGGGCGTTGGACTTGTAGTCCAGCACCCAGTAGCGGCCCTCATGCTCGAACACCAGGTCGGCAAAGCCCATGAGCATGCCGCGCAGGCGGCGCTGCGGCAGGGCAGGGCGCTCGCGCCCCGGCATCAGGTGCCTTGCACACAGGGCATCCACGTCCGCCGCCGACAAGCCTTCGCTGGGCAGCCAGAACTCCATCTCCGGCAGCGTGCCGCGCAGCCCCGACAAGGAAACGCCCAGGCCGGGCAGCTCCACGTCCACGGCCTGCGACAGCCACTGCAGCACCTCGTCGGCGCGGTTGCTCCAGCCCTGGCGTTCGCAGCGGCGGCGCAATTGCGACTGCAGCGCCTCGTTGTCGCACAGCGCGAAATCCTCGCCGGCCAGCCACTCCAGCTGGTCGTGCAGGAAATTGCCGGCGAAGGAGCCCCGCGGGAAGCGGTGCCAGGCCTGGCCGGCCGCGGGGGGCAGCACCAGCGCAGCGGGCTCGAACTCGTCGCTCTCGCGCGCCGGCGCCTCCTCCAGCCGCTCCAGCGGCGGCGCCGCCAGATGCTTCACGAGCTTGCTGAAGCTTCCAATCGTCCAGTCGCGCTCGAAGCGGGCGGCGTACTCGGCGCCGGGCTGCAGGGCAGGGGCGTCGTCGCGGGGCAGCAGCAGGGTCACGCCGCAGCTCGGCGGGGCTTCCAGCAATTCAAAGCCACCGCCGTCGCCGCAGGCGGCTCTCAGCTTTTCCAGCAGCGCGCTTTCGCTGATGGCCTCGCCGCCGCCCATGAGCTGCCCAAGCGCGCTCTTGTGCATCACGCAGCTTTTCACCTGCCCCTTCTTGAGGGCCGCCACGCCCACCCACAGCGCGTGGCGGGCGCGGGTGAGCGCGACGTAGAGCAGCCGCAAATCCTCGCGCAGCCGGTCGCGGTCGGCCTGCTCCAGCAGCTCAGGCGCCAGGTCGAAGGACAACTGCCGCGTGCCGTCCTCGGCCGCCACCTCGATGAAGCTGCGGCCCTTCTTCTCCACGGCGCGGAAGTCGCAGGGGAAGGGCAGGAACACCAGCGGGTACTCCAGGCCCTTGGACTTGTGGATGGTGACGACCTTGACCAGGTCGGCGTCGCTCTCCAGCCGGACGATGCGCTCGTCGCCCTCGGCCGTGTCCTCGTTGTCGATCTGCTCGGTGAACCAGCGCACCAGGGCCTGTTCACCGTCGAGCTGGGCGCTGGCGGCCTGCAGCAGCTCGGCGATGTGCAGCACGTTGGTCAGCCGCCGCTCGCCCTCGGCCTCCGAAAGCCAGCGCGCGGGCAGCGCCAGGCGGTGCAGGGTCTGGCGCAGCATGGTCAGCACGCCCTGGCGCTCCCACACGGCGCGCAGCTCGCGCAGCAGCTCCAGGCGCAGCTCCCAGGCCTCGTCGTCGGCGGCAAGCCGGGCCAGCTCGGCCAGCGGCAGGCCGATGAGCGCGGTGGCCCAGGCCGCGCGCGCCAGCCGCATGTCCAGCGGCGTGGCCACGGCGCGCAGCCAGCGCAGCAGGTCGCGCGCCTCGGCGCCGGCAAACACGGAGTCCTTGTCCGAGAGGTAGACCGAGGCGATGTCGCGCCGGCGCAGCTCGCGCCGCACGCCTTCGGCCTCCAGCCCCGTGCGCACCAGCACGGCGATGTCGGCCGGGCGCAGCCGCGTGAAACCGTCCTGGGGATGCCGGAAACCGGCCTGCGCGTCGTTGAGCAGCGTGGCAATGCGCTCGGCGCAGCGCTCGGCCGCGCGGCGGCGGTGGCTGTCGGCGTTGTCCAGCACCGCGTCCACGCACAGCGACAGCGCCGGCACCTCGCCCGCCGCGCACACGAAACGCTCGGGGCGTCCCTGGGCGTCCACGGCCTGGAAGGGCAGCGGGTCGTCCTGCGCGCTGCGAAAGAGGAAGGCGCCCGC
Organism: Azohydromonas lata NBRC 102462; assembly: GCF_001571085.1. Taxonomy (GTDB): domain Bacteria; phylum Pseudomonadota; class Gammaproteobacteria; order Burkholderiales; family Burkholderiaceae_C; genus Azohydromonas; species Azohydromonas lata. The sequence continues at coordinate 32,835 of NZ_BCTC01000046.1, read as the reverse complement.
ACCCCCGGCCCGCGCCTCGGCCTGCTGGAAGAGCTGATTGACCGCCCGCACCAGCGCCTGCGTGGAGCGGTGGTTGGTGCCCAGCACGTAGTGCCGCCCCGCGGTGGCGCGCCGCGCACCCAGGTAGCTGTGGATGTCGGCGCCGCGGAAGGCATAGATGGACTGCTTGGGGTCGCCGATGAGCAGCAGCGCGCTGTCGCGGCCGCAGTCGGCCGTGCGGTAGAGGCGCTCGAAGATGCGGTATTGCAGCGGCGAGGTGTCCTGGAACTCGTCCACCAGCGCCACCGGGTACTGCTGCAGGATGCGCTGGCGCAGCCGCTCGCCCGCGGCCTCCTCGTGCAGCGCCTTGTCCAGCCGCGTGAGCATGTCGGCAAAGCCGTAGGTGCCGGCCAGCGTCTTGAGCTCGGCCAGGCGCCGCGCGATGCAGCGCGCGGCGTGCTGGCGCAGTTGCGCCTTCACGTCCGGCAGCGCGGCCAGCGCCTCGAAGAGCCGGTCGAGGGCTTCGAAGTGGTCCGGCAGTTCCAGGCCCGGCTTGGAAGCGTCCTCCATGCCGGCGCGCGTGAGGCGGCGCTGCCCGGCCTCGGTCAGGCCGATGTCCACCTTCAGGGGCTCCTGGGCCCAGGCCTCCAACTGGCTGAGCCAGCTCTCTATCGACGCCGGCTTGATCTTGACGCGGTTGAGCAGGCAGGCCTTGCGCGCCATTTCGACGGCAAACCATTCGCGCAGCTCACGCACACGCTCAGGCCAGCCTTGCTTGAGCCGCTGGAGCTGGCGGGCCTGCTCGCCCAACACGCGGGCGCAAAGCTCGGCAAGGGTGGGCGGAGTGGTTTCGCCCGCATCCAGGCGCGGGATCAGCGCCGCCACGTCGGACTGCAGCGCCGCCACGTCCGGCCACAGCGCCAGCACGGCGTCCAGCGCGGCGTGGTCCAGGGCGTAGACGTGCTGGCGCCAGTAGTCGCGCACGGCCTCGTCCTGCAGCTTGCGCTCGTCGGCCAGCAGCTCCTCGTCGAAGAGGTTGCGGCTGTCGAAGGCGTGCTCGCGCAGCATGCGCTGGCACCAGGCGTCTATGGTGTGGACGGCCGCGTCGTCCATGGCCTCGGCGGCGCAGGCCAGGCGCCAGGCGGCGCGGGTGCGCTCGGGGCCTTCGGGGTAGGCCCCGAGCAGCTCGTTGAGCAGCGCGTCGCCGTCCTTGGGCTGCCGCTCGCCGCGAAAGCAGCGCGCGGCCTCCAGCAGCCGCGCGCGTATGCGGTCCGACAGCTCGCGGGTGGCCGCGCGCGTGAAGGTCATGACCAGGATTTCCGAGGGCAGCAGCGCCCGGCCGAAAGCGTCGTCCCCGGAGCCGTGGCCCAGCACCAGGCGCAGGTAGAGCGCGGCGATGGTGTAGGTCTTGCCCGTGCCGGCGCTGGCTTCTATGAGGCGGCTGCCCCACAGGGGCAGGCGCAGGGCGTCCAGCCGTTCCCCATCATTTCCCGCAAAATCCATCATTTCTCTCTGAAAAGCACTGCCCGTTCACGGCTGTTCCCGCTCATTTCCTGCATCATTCACCCGCCAAAATCCCGCGCGGCATCCCGCGCGAAAAGAGGGGGAGTAGATGGCTTACATCAGGAAGGCGACGCGAGGATACCGCGCAGAAGTAGAGCGGGCGGGGCAGCGCCGATCGAGGACATTCCGCACGAAGCGTGAGGCGCAAGAGTGGGCTGCGCGGGAAGAATCCCTGCTGCTGGATGCGAAGTGCGGGAAATATCCCGCACACACCGTGCGCGACGCGCTGGAGCGCTACGCGCGGGAGATCAGCCCGAAGAAAGGCGGGGGCGACGTCGAGCTGTACAGGCTGCGAGCCATCCCGGAACAGCTCGGAGCAACGGCCGACAAAGTGCTCAGCGAGGTCACGACGGCCGACATTGCTGCATGGCGGGACGCAAGGTTGCGCCAGGTGACTCCGGGCAGCGTCCAGCGCGACATCAACCTGATCCGCAACGTCTGGGCCGTCGCGGCCGCGGAGTGGGGGTGGTGCGGCGAGTCTCCTTTCAAGGCGCTTGGAAAACCGGGGCAGAACCCGGCGCGAGAGCGGCGCATCACGCCGGCCGAGGTGCGGGTGATCTGTCGCACCCTGAACTACATCACTGGCGACGTGCGCACGCAGTTGCAGCAAGCAGCGCTGGCGTTTCTGATTGGCCTGCGCACGGCCATGCGTGCCGGCGAGATTCTCTCGCTGGTTCCCGGCGTGAACGTGGACCTGCAGCGGCGCGTGGCGCGGGTTGCGCACAAGACGCAGCACGTGACTGGCCGCCCTCGCGAAGTGCCGTTGTCGCGTGCTGCGCTGCGCCTGATGCGGCAGATCCCAGCCGACGGATTCACGTTGACCGGCAAGGCCTTGAGCAGCTCGTTTCGTACCGCGTGCAAGAAGCAGCTCATCGATGACCTGCACTTCCACGACAGCCGCGCCGAAGCGCTGACCCGGCTGTCACGCAAGGTGGACGTGATGACGCTGGCCAAGATCAGCGGACACAAGGATTTGCGCATCCTCCAGAACGTCTACTACCGAGAGACGGCCGAGGACATTGCCCGGCGGCTCTAGCGCACCCGCGCAAGCCATGCCGCGATGTCCTCGGCGCGCCAGCGGCGCAGCTTCTGGCTGAGGTTGACGTGCGGCCTGGGGAAATCCGGGCGCTTGCTCAGGCGGTCGGTAACGTGATCGCGGCGCACACCGAGCAGTGCCGCGATGTCGGCAGTGTCCAGCAGGCGCTTTTGGGTTGGCTCGGTCACTTCCTCAAGCTCCTGTTATGGTGGTCGAGGTGGGCGCTTTATTTGTTAAACCTTCTCTGAAGACGCCCCAAAGAATGTCATTGACGGCCCTTCTTTGCGAAGGGCGTGATACTCAAGTTGTGCCTTTGCAAGCCCGATCATCTTTCCTACGCAATTAGTCATTTCCGCAGCCTCGCTAGGCTTAATCGAGCCCGTCTTAAGGGACTCGAACACGGCTTGCAGTTCCATAGTCATCTGTTCAGCAGTTTTCATCCTTGTCCTTTCTGAGTTGGCGAAGCAGCCGCAGGTGCTCGCGCTTGAGGTCGATGAGTGCCTGCGGCACGTCTCCCGGCTGAATTCCGGAATCACGAATTAACTTCCTTCGCACATAGCCATCCGACAGCTCGGCCGTCTCCTGTCGCTGCTGCGCCCTGCGCTTGGGGGCGTGTTCTTGGTAATTGGATCGCCAGGCGTGGCGATAACAATTGCGGCACCAAGAGGTGTGGCCACTTGACTTTGTCTTGTCTACTGGAAATTCCGCCAGCGGATATATTGAGGCGCATTGCGGACATTTCTTTTTGTCCGGCGGCAATGCAGCCAGCTTATTGGTTCGCGCCTCAACCCTTGCCGCGTCTCTAGCGGCATTCTTGCGCTTTGACGCAATTCGAGTGCGCTCTGGATTTGCCTTGGTCCATGAGCGCCGTCTCTCGTTGTCGCAGGATTTGCAGCGAAGACGCAGGCCTCCGGCGCGCTGCGAATCCCGCGCAAACACATCCAGCGGCAGCGTCTCTTTGCATTTGGTGCAAGTCTTCATTTCAGGCGCCTTCGAACAGGTCGGCCATGGCCAGGCCGGCGCGGCGGGTGGCGTAGGCGGTCTGCTTGTGGTGCTCTGCGTCGTAGGCAAGGTGGTGCCGCTGGCACCATGCACGCAGGTTGTCGGGGTCCACGTGCTCCGGCACGTGATCCAAGTGGGCGACGGTCAGCACGATGCGGATCAGCTTCAGGCTGATGTGGCGGCCGTCCTTGTCCGTGGCGGCCACGGTGTCGCCGGCCTTGAAGCCGGCCTCTCGCAGCACCCGCGGCATTGGCACGAATTCGCCGTCGCTCCAGTAGCCGACCGTGTGGTGGCATGCCGTGCAGCCAGGCCACTCGCAGCGGTTGCCGGCGCGCTGGCGAATCGAGGCGCTGATGAGCTTCCAGTCCTTGGGGTAGCGCGCCAGGTTCTCAGGCTTGATTGGCATGCCCGCGCTCCTTGCTGGAAAGGTGAGTGTTTTTGTGAAGCCGGTCGCCGTTGACGTGCCAGCACGCCACCGCGGCATAGGCCGCGGCGACCAGGGCGAGGAGGGCGCGGCGGGGGTTCATGCGCGCGTCCTTTTTGCCGCCTTCGTCTCTGGCGCCCGGCCGTCCAGCCAGGCACGCACGTCGCCCACGCGCCATGCAGTCACCTGAGATCCGAGCTTCTTTGGTGCAGGGAATGTGCCTTCACGCACCCAGCGCCACAGGGTGGCATGGGACACCGGCACAACCGCTGGAACGATTTGCGCCAATCGCACATAAGCAGAATCGGGTAGCGCGTCGAAGTCGACTGGCGCTTGGCGAGACGCAACCTGATGCTGCCGAGGCCCATTCAGGTCTTCTTGCAATAGCCACGTTATGACCTTGCGCAGCGACTGAGCCGTCACCAAATTACTGTCCCCAGTATCAAGCTCCTTAAGGATCTGGCGCAGGCGCAGCACGTCGACGTTGGTAGGCTTCATGGAGGCCGCCATCAAACCCCCTCCCGCATCGCCACCCGCACCGCCTCATCCACACTCGCCGTATCCGTCCTCGGAAGGTTCGGCCACGCCTGGATCAGCGTCACAACCATCGGCGTGTCCGCAGGCGAGCCGGCTGGCTGCGTCGTTTCAATGTGGATGCGAGCGAGGTTGGCGCAGAGCCAGTGGTAGCGGGCAGCGATGTCGCGCAGACGGTCAACTTCTGAGGGTAGTTCTTTCTCGCGAAGGTGCTTCTCTACATATGCTTGGGCGTCACGAGGATGGACAAGCCACGACCTGTTCTTTCTGTCGTCCACCACGACGCTTCCCCAAACCGCCGGCAATGCGCCGGCTTTGATGTCCCGGAATACAGTCGCTCGCGAGCGGCCCGACATCTGGGCCACCCTGGAGCTCGGCAGGTAGCACGCATCCGGATCAATCTTCTGATGCTCGTGGTCCTTTTTGCATGTCACGCGCCGTTTCCGCAGCCTTCGCGAGTCGTCTTGATCATCTGAGGTCACCGCGTCACCCCGCGCCACACGTAGTCGCCCCGGTCCTCCCGCATCGCCGGCTCCTCGTCCTGGCACGGGCACACGTGGCCGCTCAAGTGGTCCGCCACCGCGCGCCAGAAGTTGCGCACCTTCCCGCCCGGCACGTGGTTGTCCTCCGTCGCGTCGAGCAGCTCGAACGCCGCCAGCGCGAACAGCGCATCGGCCGTGCTGCACCGATGCCCGCGCAGGCTGATGCTCAGGTGGTACTCCGGCCCCAGGTCTGGCGCGCCGGGGTCGTGCGCGACTTCCACGGCCGACAGCACGAACAGGCCTGACGCCGTGTGCTCCCAGGCCTGTACCGGGTAGCCGATCTCGGCCAGCTCGCGCGGGCAGGTCCACCAGGTGGCCAGGCGCCAGCCGGACGCGGTGGGCTGCCTGGGCTGGATGATGGAGAGGGTCACGGCCGCACGCTCCCTGCATCGCTCTCCCCGGGATGGCTGCGCCAGTAGATGCCAAACGCCTTGGAGCCGTGGTCTGCCGTGCGCTCGCTGATGCGATGCCAGCGGTCAAACATGCGCACCGGCTTGTGCGGTCGGCTGGCGCAGTGCCCGATGTGCCCCGGCGTCGGGTACGAGTAGCTGGCGCTGTCCATGCGCCGCTGCCAGAAGGGCGAGGTCTTGCAGTGCACCTTCTGCCAGTAGCGCCACTGTGGACGCATGCCGTTCATGAAGCTCATTCCTGGGGTCTCCCGCCGGCAACGGCCGGCTCTGTGTTTGCCGTCTGGTCTGCGAGCAGCAGCTGCGCCATGCGCTTGCCCAGCTCGGTGCTGATCACGTCCGGCGCCACCTTCCCGGCCTGCAGCGCCGCGGCCAGCTCGGTGCGCAGGTCGAGCAGCACCTGCAGCGCCTCGCTCGTGGACGGCGGCGCGGCGTAGAGGTTCGTACCCTCCGCCGGATGACCGCCGGGGAAATGGATGACCTTCTGCTGCGGGTCGTAGCCAGGGCCTTGCTCGGTCTGGGTAAGCACACGGCCGATGGGCTGTGGCGCCGGGCCTTCGTAGACCTTCATCGTGAAGCCGAACTCCGCCAGCATGCGCGACAGGTCGTAGAGCTTGTAGTTCGGGATGAAGCCGATGAGGTCGCGCCAGACGTGCTCCAGCCGCTCCTGAAAACCCTCCGGCCAGTTGCGGATGATGTTGAGCTTCACTTCGTTCACAGCGGGGCTCACAGTTCGTCCTCCGTCATCGCGCTCGTGTAGTGCGGCAGGTAGCCGCCCTTGAGCCAGTAGGTCTTGCCGCACGAGGGCGAGGAGCACGCGATCTCAGCGATGCCTTCGTTGCGGGCGAGTGCGAACAGGTCAGCTCCGCCTTCGCGCTTGAGCGCCAGCACTTCGCCAAGGCTGATCTCGTGCGCGCAGTGCGGGCACGTGGGCGCGCTGACCTCGAAGGTGTTGAAGAACTCGATGGGCATGCCGCTGCTCCGCTGCTGCGTTTCGAATGCCGCCTGCATGAGCTTCACGATCTCGCTGCAGGTGTCCTTGGCGGGTGCGCTCTGGGAGCGCCTTGCGATGTCGTAGGGCGCTAGGCCGGCCATGCGGTAGGCGTCCTGGCAGAAGCGCTCGAAGTGGGTCATGACTGCGTGCCTCCCCTGGCAACGGGCGTCAGCACCTTCACGGCGCGGCGCGACACCAGACAGCCGCCCTCGAACGGCTCACACAGGTAGTCGGCCGGGTTGCGACTGGTACCGGCGCGCAGATGGCAGCGCTCCAAGTCGGCAGCCGTGGCCTCCCGCAGCTTCAGCGTCTGGCCGGGACACACGTCGCGCCACCAGCCCAACTCGTCGCGCGGGATGTCGCGCTCCATCTCGCGGCGGGTCTTGAGCTTGGCACGGTAGAGTGGGGCGTCAGCCATGGACGCCTCCGCCGTCGCGCAGCCACTCGCCGAACTTTAGCCCGCTGTCGGCCGCCAGCCACGCGCGGTACCGGCGCTGGCCGCGCGTGAGCTTCGGTGGTGGTGGGCTCTCATCTTGTGCGGCCCGAATGCCTGCGCGCGTTGCGTTGAAGCAGGGCATACCGCCAGACAGAGTGCCCATGTCGCGCTCGGTCATGTAGCCCAAGGTCACCAGTTCGCGGCACGTTGTCTCGTCGTCGGCGCCGGCAACGAAGTGGTTCCGATATTGGCCGTAGGGCCCAAACCTGCCGTGTTCGTCCATGCCAGTGGTGTGCTGGAGGATGCGCAAGTGCTCGATGGTCAAGTCAGCCATGGCTCGCCCCCTGGGGGCTGGCATTGCGATCCGCGCCGTAGCGGTGATAAGCCGCGCTGCTGTCGAATTGCAGCGCGTTCACGGCCTCCCGGCCGCCCAGGTCGAGCACGATGGTCCACAGTGCGCTGGCGTAGTGGCTGTTGTCGTCGAAGTGCAGCGCGGCCACGGCCTCGCCAAGCGCATGCGCTACGTCCGGCTGCTGCTGCGCCGCCGTGGCGGCAGCCAGGGCTGCGCGCAAGCTCTCCGCGGTCGCCTCGCGGGGCGTTCCGTTTCGCCATTTGCCGGCATCCCGGCGCGGCATCTCGTCCGCCCTGCGCCAGTAGGCATCATTTGCCTCCAGATAGGCCGTGACCATTTCTGCCGTTACCTGCATCGGCGGCTGCACCGCCGTGGCGGCGGCCTCCCCCAGCCGCTCGGTGATGCTGTCGCGCTCGGCGCGCAGCTCGGCGAACGCAACGTCATCACGCACCGTGCGGCCCTCGTGCACCGCCCGTTCGCCCTCGCGCAGCGTCGCGCCCCAACCGCTGAACACGAACTCGCAGCGGTGCCCGGTGACGCGGGCGAACGCATCCTGCAGTGCCTCGCGCATGGGGCCATCTGCGGCGGGTGGCAGGCCCGTCACGCGCCCGCCGATCTTGCATTGCCAGATGCGCTCGACACCATCGGGCTCGCGCACCGGCTCCCGGCTGGCGACGGGAGTTTCCATGGCGGCGCGGGCCTGCCAACCCATCCACGCATGGTTGGGTGGGAGGGCGCCGGGCCATTGCGTGCTGGCCCATGCTTCAAACGCTGCGCGCTGCTCAGGTGAGCTTTTTTGGGAGTCGGCGGCCAGGGCGCGCCCAAGTGCATCAGCGGCCGGCGCGAGGGTCGGGTGGTAGCTGTTGCACGTCCAGCCCGGCGACATTTCCGCGCGCACGGCGCGCAGCAGGCGCTCGGCTGCCGCGATCACGTTCTGCGGCGGCTGCGCCGCCGTGGCGGTGCCTTCCACCTTGGCAAGCACCCGATTGGCCTTCGCGCGGGCGGCTTCGTAGCGATCACCTGGCCCCGTTGCCAGCAGCATGTCACGCAGCGCCGTGGCCAACTCATTGATGATGTCGCTCATGACTTCGCCCCCGGCGCAACGCACGTCCACCCACGCGAGCGCAGCAGCTCCACGGCGCGCTTGATCTCAGGCGGAATCCAGGCTTCGTTAATTTCCCAGGCCTCGCCGTCGTGCACGACCTGGCCGGCGGTGCGGCGCGCCTTGAGCAGGCCCCAGACGAGCTTGTCCTGCAGCCCGGTGGCGCGGGCCAGCTCGGCGGTGGTCAGCCGGCCGCGCTTGGTGAGCAGTTCGAGCAGCGCGTCGGTGCGCGTGCCGGAGAGGGTGAAGAGCGGCGGGCCTTGCGCGGGGTCTTCCTCGGGCAGCGGGGCGCGCTCGATATAGCCGCGGTCTGCGACGCGGGCGAGTTCGGCGAAGGGGTTGAGGTTCATCCGGCGCCACCTTCCTTGCGCACGGCCACAGCCAGGATGCCTGCGATTTCTTCCAGCGCCGCCGTCTGATCGCGGTATGCGGCACGCGCCTCGGTGAGTGCGGCAATGCTGAGGTTGTGCTGGCGCTGCTGCAGTTGCGTCTGCATGGTCTGCGGCGATACGACGCCACGGGCACGCCACTTCATCGTGTGCAAGCTGTTCAGCTTGATCTGGTCGCGGATGACTTTCATGCTGCGCACGCCTCCGCCTTTGCCTCGACCGTGCCCACCGGCATGTCGCACCATTCGATGACGCGCCAGCGCAGCGGCATGCCGTCGGCGCCGTGCCACTGCTCGCCGTCCCAGTAGCCGGGCCAGACCGGGCAGTCTTCGCAGTCGGTGTGCAGCAGGACGTCGATCTCGGCGTCGGGGAAAGCGCCTTCCTCAGGTTTGTGCCAAGTCAAGATTTCGGTGCGCATCAGACGTTCTCCGGTGGGTGCGATCCGCATACTTGGTTTCTCCAAAACACTCCAGGGATGGATACATGTCCGAGATCAATGCAGAGCTGGCACCTTATCGAGCGGCCACTGCGCATCACGCTGCAGTACTCACAAATGAGCAAATCAAGCTGGCGATTCAATTGGCCAACAAGCATTTCTCGGGTGCTGGCGACAACCCGAACTCGCCCTTTCTGGCTGCGGTTCTGACGGCGTTGGCGACCAACTACCACGCGTTCGTTCACGAGTCGAAGTAATTCCATCGAAGGCTCCTGCTCAGGAACCGGCCGCTGCCAGCAGCTCACCGTCATGCCGGCGGCGGTGTTGCAGGCGCAGCTTGTTGCGGTCGCAGCGCGGCGCCCGCGACGTGCCCACGTGCCAGGCGTGGCAGTGGACGCAGTGGTAGGCCTCGCGGCGGGCATCCTTGTTGCGGTTGGCGCGACGGGCGGCTTCGCTGGCCAGGGTGAAGCTGGCGAAGGGCTCCTTGCCGCTGCAGAGGGCGGCCGGGTCGGGGACGTGCTTCATTGCGTGGTCCGCCCCTGAAGCTGATGGACCATGCCGCCGATGCCATTGCCGGGCGCCGTGCTGGGCAGCTGCGGCGCACCGGCGCCGGCATCTATGAACGGCGACTCGCCGCCGCCCGTGGCGCGCAGGTAGTCCACCTCGACCTTGGCCGTATCCACCAGGGTCTTGCTCAGCTCGTTGATCGCGCGGGCCTTGTCCAGGTCCACGGTGCCGTCGCGCACGCCGCGCAAGGTCTCGAACAGGGCCGCGCGCAGAGCCGTGATGTCGTTGCTGTGGCTCATCGTCAGCCCTTGTTCGCAATGACGTAGCGACGCAGGAACTTGTAGAGCGGGTGAGCGGCCAGCGCGACGTTGTATTTCTCGGCCAAATCGCCATGCTCCGGCGGCAGCACATCCATCTCGATGGTCACCTTCACGGCAGACATCCAGCCGGCGGGCACGGCCCCAGCCTCCTGCGGGTGGTCCTTCGTCCAGAACGCGATGTGGAAGACGTTCTCTTGCTTCTCGCTCATGACTGGCGTGCCTCCTTGGTACGCTGGTTGATCTGGCGGGTGATCTGGCCGCGCAGCAGGACGCACGAGGCGATCTCTGGCCCGTACTGGTGGAAGGTGTGCCGGCGCATGTGCTCGACGCGGCCGATGCACTCCAGAACCTCGGGCGTGATCTGCTCCGGGTCGGTGGTGTGCGGACCCTTGAACACCACCATGTGGCCCTCGGGGATCGGGCCGTGCGTCTTCTCCCAGACGTGCCGGTGGTACATGACCCAGTCGCGCGGCGGGTAGCCGGTGTCGGTCAGCTTGATCTGAAGGTAGCTGCCGGACTCGGCGGACATGACGCGCAGGCTGCCGATGGGAAGCCAGTTCAGCGGCTTCTGGCCCGGCTTGAAGCGGGACGCCACAGGCGCCGTCTGCAGGCCCTTCATGCCGGTGTTCCAGGGCTTCTGGCCGGACTGGAACCGGGAGGATGAGCCTCGCACGCCATCGAGGCGGCCGCTGTCGGCGCCATTCAGGAATGCCGCCGACTTCTTGATGCCAAGGCGCTTGGCCAGCTTGACCACCTGGTGGTACTCAACGCCCAGGGCCAGCGCCAGGTCGGCGGTCTTGGTGTTGGCGAAGTTGCGGCGCACCAGCTCGATGTCGGCCTCGCTGGGCTTCCACTTCGGGCGGTTGATGTTGCGGCTCTTCGTCATGACGACTCGCCTTCCTCAACTACCCGCCGCACCGTCTCCGGGCACAAGCACAGCGCCTGCGCCGCGGCCTCGATGGCCTTGTCCAGCGCATCACCGAGCGGCTGCTTGCTGTGCGGGTCGATCTGCAGCGCGCGCTCCACGGCGGCGCGGATGCGAGTTTTCGGGACGATGTTCATGCCGACTCGCTCCCTTCCTTGACCGTGCCCACGAACTGCGCGAAGTCGGGCGGCTGCTCTATGGCCCTGGACCAAACCAATCCCTTGTGGGACTTTTTTGCACCAGAGAGGCAAGAACTTATGTTTGGAACACCGTAGCCAGCTCTTCCAGCGCTTGCCAAGGAATCAAACTCAACCATTCTTTTGCCGCTCTTCTTGTCGCATCCAATGACCGCCACGGCGTTGTGGTGTAGTGCGCCAAACTTCCCGGTGGTTGCAGACCTGCTGAGTCCGGTCACATAAGCGTGGCGTACGTTTTCTGACCGAGTGCACCACTCCAAATTCAATCGAGAGTTGTGCGTTTTGATGCCATCCTTGTGGTTCACATCAAGTTCTTCCGCATCGACGCGTGGCTCAAAGGCGAGCATGACAAGTCGATGGACCCGATGCGTCTTGGCTTTCCCATGCGCGCTCAAATAAACCGTCGGATAGCCTCGCCTGTCGGAGGATGCCTCCATCTTGTGACCCCTGATGGGCTTGAGCTTCTGCGTTGGATGGTCTGAAACAATCAGACGGTCTAGACTGAAAACATTGCCTTCGTCATCGACTTCGTAGAAGCCCTCGTAGCCAGGGACAGGAAGTCTCACTTTTCGGCCTCTTCGGATTGATTGGTCAGAAGGAAATTTGCGAAGTTGGGTGCGGTCCAGCCTGTCGGTTTCAACACCTTGGAACTGGCGTCCTTGATGAACCGCCCGTCCACCTGCTTGTCGGTGACGTTGCTGCGGTGCAGCTCGGCCCACGCGGCGGGGAGGCGGCGGCCGGTGAGGGCGCGGGCCAAGCCCAGCGCCACCCATGCGGTGTCCAGGGCCGCGTCCAGCGTGTCCGCCGGCTGCATGTCGGGCTTGAGCTCGCCGTGTCGAATGGCGCTGCTCAGGCTCTTGAGCTGCGCGCTCAGGGTCCGGGTGGGGCGCTCGAAGCCGCTGTCGGCGGCATAGCGCAGCGTCACGCCGTCTAGCATCTCGCCGCACTCTTCGAGCACCAGGGCGAAGTACAGGGGTGCCGTCTCCGGGCCGTGGCCCACACCTTCACACCAATCGGCGATGGATTGCAGGGGGTTGGGCGTCGTCACGCTGCGGCCTCCTCGGGTTCGGTATCCAACGCCGTGCCCTCGACACTCTTGTCGAACAGGCTGCCGTTGTCCGGCTCGCCCTTGAGCGCGCTCTCGGGCACGGCCAGCAGCTCGTCGATGTTCTCGATCACCACCGTCACGAACCCGCCGGCCACGTCCGCCAGTGCGTGCGTCTCCGGGTTGTTGACCAGCTTGAGCTTGGCCTCGACGTCGGTGGCACTTTTGAAGTTCACCCCGGCCACTTCGGCACGGAACGTCACGCGGGCGTTGGCAGAGATGATCTGCACCGCGTCCTTGACCACCACCTTCATGCTCTCGTGCAGGCGGCTGAGCACGGCGGCCTGCTCGTTCTCGCGCAGGCGGCTCCAGGGCTCGGCCAGGGTCGTGAAGTGGCGCTTGGCCACGTCGATCATGCGGCCGAGCATGAAGGCCTCGGCGTGGCCATCGGTGCCCCATTCCGGATCCTCTGCGACCGTAGTGCTCGGGTCCTTCGGCTCGTCGCCGGCCTCGGGCATCAGCCCTGCGCTGGTGGCGTCGGCGATGGCTTCGCCGATGGTCTGCATGGTCTCGCCGCCGAGATCGGCCTGGGCGGCCTCGCCGGCTGGCTCGGTGGTGGTGGACTTGGTCTTCTTGCTGCGGGTGGCCACGGTGGTACTCCTGGTGGTGGCGTTGGGCTTCAAGCGGGGGTGGGCAAGGTCGAACTGCGTGATGGGCTGGGCGGTGCTCATGCGGGTTCCTGGATCAGCGCCAGCCGTGGCGCCGTGCGCACCGCAGACCAGCGCTCCGCCCAGCCCGGCCGTTCGCTCGCAATCCAGTCGCCGTGCTTCTGCGGCATCACCAGCAGCAGCACCTCGGGATGGCGCTGGACTTGGAAGGTGATGACCGTCTCCGTCCTGGCCTGCATCGGCATCAGTTGCGGGCTGCCCGCGAAAGCCTCCAGCACGCGCGCCACGTAGGGACCATGGAATGGGTCGACCAACCCGGGGCGCAGCGCGGCAAAGTCAGGCATCACCTTGCGCCAGCAGTACCAGGGGCGCCCGTCATCGCGGCGCGCAGGCATGCAGGCGTCGTGCTCCTGGATGCGCGCGACAGCGCCGTCGGAGTCCACCAGCTGCAGCACGGGCGGGCGATCCTGCTGGGTCAGCAGCACCAGCCGGCGAGGGTCGGCGCCGGTGCCGCACCACATCGGCGGCAGCTCGTCGGCGAGTGCAAAGTTGGGCGTGAGCAGCGAGGGCTCGGTGCACACGGCGTCAGCGTCCTCGATGAGCACCAGCGTGTGGCCGTCGGTGCCGATGATGTAGGCGCCGCCGTCGGGGCGCGGCTCCACCATCACGCCGCCCAGGTAGTAGCGGGCGTCTTCTTCGATTGCAGCGGCACAGGTCAGCGCCAGGCGCGCGTGGGCTGCGCGGATGCTCACACGCAGGGTTGCAGGGGCCGTCATGGCTGTTCGCCTTTCTGGGTCGGGCGGTTGAAGAAAGAGGGCGGCCGCATCAGCGGCGCAGCACGGGAGAAGAGACAACGAAGGGGAGGAGGTCCGTGCTGCTGGTGTCGCCTGAAACTGGGTCAGCTCGCGGCCGGGTCGGCCGGCTCGGCCTTGACGTCCTCCGGCCGGATGCCCTTCTCCATGGCTGCGACGATGTCCTCCTGACTTGCCACGCTGCAGTCGTAGGCGTCGCTGGAGACGTGGCGCAGTGCAGAGGCCTGATGGGTTGCGCGCACGAGGCGCACGGTGTTGCTGGCCTTGTGGACCACCTGGTAGATGCGTGTGTTGGTTGCCATCGCGGCTCCTTGTTATTTGCCCAGCGCGGTGTTGATCACCTGCTTGGCGGTTTGGTGGTGGCGACCCTGCGGCGCGCCTTCGGCGTAGGCGGTCATGCGGCGGCTGCTCGGCCACCAGTGCACGTTGACCAAGCCGCCGATCACGAGGACACGGCCGTCCGGGTACTCGATGACTTCAAGCTCGGCGTCGCGCGCGAGCTTCTTGAGCTGCTTGACCTGCTCGGCGCTCACGAGGCGGCCTCTTGCTTGGGCCACGCCTTGACCAGCTCGTCCTGCACGTCGGGCGCGAGGGCGGCCCAGATCTGCTGGTATTCGTCCTCGGGCAGCGTGGAGAGGTAAGTGGCCGGCAGCTCTGCGTTGCCGGCGCGCACATCACGTTCGATCTCGGCCGCCCTGGTCTTGACGGACATCGCGCCGGCCGCGGGTGCGGGTTGCTGTGCCGGCTTGCCGCCCAAGGCCCAGCGGGCCAGCGCCGCGCCCATCTCCTCGTCCAGCGCTCGGCCAGGGACGACGATGGAGCGGTGGTCTTCCGGCACCTTTGGCACGCCGGTTTGCCATGCGTCCGGGCTCAGGTCAGGCACGCCGTTGGCGCCCGGCGGCAACAGGAAGCGGTCCGTCATCTCGTAGACGAACTCGTCGCCGGCGATGGCCTGCCAGCCCAGCGGCACGATCTCGGTCTTGCCCTGGGCGTTCTTCATCGGCTTGACCTTCTCTTTCGCGCGGAAGCAGAAGATCAGGTTGACGTTGAGCTGCAGGATGCCGTTGATGAGCTTGCGCCGCGCCGCCTTGGGCTTGGCCCAACCCAGGAGGTTGCAGGCCTCGCGCTTCTTCCAGTCCTGGCCGGCGATGCGATCCAGCTCGGCCTCGTGCCACTCCAGCACGCCGCCTTCGCCTTCGTGCTCGTGGCTCATGCTGTCCACAACCACGGTCTTGGCGCCGGCTTCCACGGCGGCACGAATCGCCTCCAGGTAGCGATCCGGGCCGTGCGGCGGCTTGAAGTCCAGGTGCAGGAACTTGAAGCGGCTGGCGTAGTGCAGCGCGCGGCGCGCCTCGGTGTCGATGACGGCGATGTCGCCGCCCACCACGGACTGGATGCCGCTGGCCAAGCGCAGGGCGGAGAAGGTCTTGCCGCCGCCGCTTGGGCCCACGTTGCCGAGCAGTAGCGGCACCTGGTCCCGCACCGCGGGCTTGAATGCGAAGCCGCTCATAAGCCCAGCGCCTCCTCGTCCTTGATCTCCCACGCGGTTGGGTACGCCTGGTAGATCTCCGGCGAGTAGCCGGGCCAGCGGTTGGAGCCGATGCAGTCGCGCCACAGCATCACGCCGCGGCTGATCTTGTTGGTGGCCAGCTCCACGCGCGCCTCGGTCAGTTCAACCAGGTAACACATGAACGGCTCGAAGTTCTCTTGCACCAGGAATACGAAGCGCGCACCCGGATAGCCCAGGACGGACAGGCCACGCGGGTACCAGACGCCCTGGGTGTCGTAGCCGTGGGCCGCCAGGTAGCGGCGCATCCACTCGCCCGGACCGCCGGCGCCGGTCGTCTTGTAGTCCAGCACCAGCGGCCGGCCGGTGTGGGGCTCCTGCAGCTCCAGCAGGTCCATGCGTGCACGGCACCAGATGCCGCCGACGTCCTGCCAGAGCAGCGTCTGCTCCGGCTTCGCCCGCTCGAAGATGCCGGTGAAGCCGGTGTTGGAGATGAATTCGCGCGCTGCAGCCACCATCGCGAGGGCACCGTCGTGCTGCTGCGGCAGCATCGGCACCAGGCCGGCGGCACGAGCCTTGTCGCGCGCCTCGCGGTGCTCCTTCTTGCGCCAGTCCGGCGCGTCGATGACGTGCGCCTTGTCCACGCCCTCCAGCAGTAGCGCGTGTGCGGCGTCGCCCAGCTCGAACACGCCGCCGCTCTTGGCCGGGTTGAACAGCGGGTTCAGGCGGGGATGCTTCAGCCAAGCGTGCCGCGGCGTGTTCTGGATCAGCGTCGTCAGCAGCGAGTTGCTGAGCGACGGCTGCGGAGCCGGGTCCGCGTGGTACTGCCACGCGGGCATCGTGTAGATGCCGGGCTTGAAGTCGCTCACAGCAGCTTGCCTCCGCACTTGGCCGCCTTGAGCAGCGCGCGCACCATGCGTCCGATCACGCCACGCCGCACGGGCCGCGTCTTCTTGAACGGCCCCTCGACAGAGCCGGCGGCCAGTAGCCGATTGATGTCCATCACGTCCCCTTGAATCGTCGTCAGAACTGCCGCGCTTCGGCGGTGTCGAGCACGGCAGCGGTTGCCACCAAAGCCAGGCCCTCGCCCTCATCCTTCTGCCTGCGCGCCGTCCGCGAGATGGAGCACTGCGGGCCCGCGTGCGTTGCGCCGGCGCCCATGACGGAAAGCGCCAGCGACACCAGCACGGCGGCAACGACGAGCACGATGCACAGTGGCTCGTTTGCGACCACGCGGAGTTCGGCGGCCGTAGCCACCAGGACCGCAGACGTGGGGATGGAGGGCGAGGACATGGCAGGCTCAGGCGGCCTTGCGGATGAGCTTCAGGGAGGAGCGGTAACCCCAGCCGTCGCCCGTCGTGGCGGTGCCGTCGTCATGCGTGAGGCGCACGGCGTCGCGGCCGCGCCGATCTTTCAGTTGGGTGACGAGACCGCGCTTTCCGGTATCGGGGTGGCTGTCGGCAGCTCCATAGACCACCTCGACGTAGTCGCCCAGCGCCAGCGGCTCGGTCATGGGGTCGAAGGTGGTAGGCGCGGCACCGCCGCGCTCAACGATCTCAAAGTTCTGGCGTTGCCATCCCGACCAATGGCCGTTGTCCCCTTGGCGGTTGTTGTCCCATTTGAGCCAGAAGCTGCCACCGTCCAGGCGCTGGACGGTGGCCATCTCGCCGTCGTTGATGAACGCCGGGTTGACCTGCTTCACGCGGTCTCCCGCCTGAAGCGGAGAGGTCTTGGGATCGAAAACCTCGGCCACGGACGCCACGACAACCGCCGGTTCGACGGCCACACCGAAATCCGTCTTGGGCACATACGCCGGCTCGCGGTACACCACGGGCATCGCCGCCGGGCACTCGCCGGCGTAGTTTGGCGCGAACGAGAGCTTGCCGTCGTGCTCGGACAACACGCCGGAGTCGGTGTACCGGAGCGTGCCAAGGCGAACGCTCAGGTTCGGCTTGGGCTGGGTCTTGTGGTCGTTGGCAAAGCGATTGGCCAACACAGGGCCGAGGGCATGGGTCATGAAGATCTCCAGGAAGGGGCAGGTCAGAGCCAGGAGCGCACGCGCTCGCGGGCGCGTACCGTCATCGCCTTGAAGCTGCCGAAGCGGGCGCCACACCAGAAGCCGCCGGCAAACGTGCCAACGACGAATGAGGCAAGGATCAGGTCAACCATGGGTGCTCCAGCGGGGCGGCCAGACCGCCCCGGGCCGATGCTTAGTCGTTGATCGCGGCCACGATCAGCTCGGCCGTCGTGGCGAACTTCTCAGCCTCATCCATCGTCTTCGCATCGACGATGTCGAACTTGGTGTTGAGACCGTCGTCCAGCGTCTTCAGGAAGCGCGTGGCGCCAGGGTCACGGCCCACCTGCACGAACAGGAAGGTCAGGTCATCGTCAGAGTCCAGGCCATTGGCCGCGCGGCGGATGACGTTCTTGGCGGCTTCCTCGTCGTCCGGCTCGCCATCGGTGAAGACGATGACGAAATCCTTTTTCGCGGACTTGCCGGCGCACTTCAGGGCGGCTTCGAGCGCTTGGTGCAGTGGGGTGGAGCTGCGAGGCGAACGGGTACGGAAGATCTCGGTAACCTTGTCGGCCGTCACGCCGGTGTGCGTATCGGTGCCGGCACCCGAGAACACGACAACGTCGATGCCGTCAGCGTCGAGCTTGCCCAAGTCGCGGCAGAACTGCGCGGCGGTTTCCTGCATGAACTGCCAGCGGGTGCGGCCGCCGGGCATGTCCTCGGTGCTCATCGAGCCAGAGGCGTCGATGACAGCAATGAAGTCGTATTCCGAAAGTTTTGCGAGCAGATCGCTCATGTGTGCTCCAGTAGTAATGTGCCGGCGCATAGGGCCGCCGGCGTGCCCGTTGAATCGGTTCAGACCGGCAGTCGGCCGGCGACGATGAGAGCGATCAGCACCAGCGAGATCACGACGGCCAGGGCGTCGATGGCGCTGCCGCTGTCGCCTTCGTCCAGCAGGTGCCGGTAGACGTGGCCGGCGGCGATGTCAGCGGCTTCCATGGCCAGCGCCTCGTCCATGGCGTACAGGTCGCTCACAGCAGCCGGGCCAGCGCGGCGGCAGCGGCCACGACCAGGATCGGAACCAGCCCGGGCAGGCACGCGGCCATCAGCTCACCCATGGACACGCCGCCGCCGCAGTAGGGCGAGGGCGTGCGGCACTTGTGCTCGCACTGGCTGCAGCGCTTGAGTTGCTCCTGCAACTGCGCTTCGAGCGCGTCCACGGCGTTGGCGTCTTCGGGACGGGCGCGGCGGTACATGAGGTGCTGGGTGGTGTTCACTGCCGGACCTCGCTCGTGATGAAGGTGTCGGTTCGGATCACGGCCAAGCGGCCGCCGATGACGTGCTGCGCGGCTTCAGGCGCCAGCTCGTTGCCGCGGTGCAGCGCCGCGAAGCGAACGACTTCAACGGCCTGGCAGCGCTCGCGCTGGCTGCAGCGGGCCTTGTGCTCGCACTGCTCGCCGGGCTGGACCTGCGTGCAGCACTCGCTCTCGTGCTGGGCGATGAGCCACAGCGGGGCCTGTTGGCCGGCGTGCTCCAGCCACTTGATGGCGACCTGGTGGGTCATGGCGTTCATGTGGCACTCCCGGTTGCTGCAGCGATGGCGGCGCTGGCATCGCGCTTCCAGCAGTCGCAGTCGGCGTCGGCCATGGCGCGGCCTTCGGGTGTGCTGAGCGAACTGGCTGGCCAACCCCACCAGCCGCAACCATCTTCGTGCGGCGCCGCGTCAACGGCCGTGCGCAGCGCGCCCAGCAGCGTCGGTGCGCCCGCAAAAAGCCGCGCGTACTCCTGGTTTTTCGGGCTCGCCACTCCGCAGTCGGCAACCATGAAGCCGCCGCTGCCATCCGACAGCCTGGGCGTGCGAACGTACTGACCCACAGCTTCCAGCGGACCAAAGGTGGTGGAGGCATCCATCACGCAGCCCTCTGGTAGCTGGCCGCATCGCGCTGGGCGATGAACTGGTCTTCGGCAACAGCCGCAGACAAAGGGCAGGGCTCCAGGCTCGCCGCGTGCGCGTTCTGTGCCGCCAGCTCCAGCGCGTCGCGTGCCATCTCGCTGAGGTGGTGCTCGTAATCGGCCTGCACCACGAGGTTCCAGCGCGCAACAAGTTGCGGGGTAAACAGATCGTTGTCGTCGGCGCTGTTGACGCGGCCTTCGATCCAGACGTTCAGCAGCAGCGCCACCGGCTCGTTGTCGTCGCTGCCGAGCTCGTACTCCAGAGCCACGGGCACGGCACCGAAGGCGGCGAGGCAGACGCGGTTGCCGGCGGCCGGGCGGGGCTTGCGCATGTCGGCGGCGAACTCGGCTTCGCGGCAGAGGGTGTCCACGGCGGCAGCCAGGTACTCGGCGCGGGCGCGGTGGCGGGCGATCTCGGCGCTGTGGCCGTTGTGCTGCCGCGGCTCATCGGCTTCGGCGCGGTGACCAGCCTGTGCGGCTCGGTCCTTGATCTGCTGCGCTCGCTGGGACATCTGCTGCCTCCGCTGCCTCGTGGTGAGGCGTTGGAGGTATTACACCGCACGGTGCCCTGAACTGCAACACCGCGCGGTGTAAGAGCGAATACTTAAGCCATTACGTACTGGCTGATGACGCCGCGAAGGCCTGATGCGGGCCTGCGACAGTTCTCGGTTCGCACATCGCTTTCCCGTAACCTGAGTGCATTCAGTTGTCGGGAGGGGCGATGGCATACCTGGGTATCGCAGCACTTGCGCTGCTCACCTTGTTTTCGTGGTTGGTTGGTCAGGGCAACAACGAGACAGCCCGGCTGATGGCCATCGTGTTCTTCGTCGCAGCCTTGGCGCTCTACATGTCGCCCACGGCGCTGGCGCTGCAGCGTAGGCACCGCAACCGGGTCGCCATCGGTGTGGTCAACCTGCTGCTGGGCTGGACCTTTCTGGGGTGGGTTGGTGCGCTGGTGTGGGCCAGCACCAGCAACACCAGCGACAAGCCTGGACGTGACGCCGACAACGCCGGCGCCAGCGCCGAAGAGCTGGCCCGGCTGCGGGCAGAAGCCAGCGCGCCTCCGGCGCCCACGCGCTTCACCGAGCCGCCGTCAGCCGCGGCACCATCTGCTGCGCCGACTCGCCAAGTCGCCGAAGGCATGAAGCTGTGCCCGTATTGCGCCGAGGAAGTGCGCGTGGAGGCGATCAAGTGCAAGCACTGCGGGAGCGTGCTGACGGCGTAGGGCAACCGACGCTTCCCAGGCAGCCCGCTCACGCGGGCTTTTTTGTGCCTATGCCTTGCGGCGCGCGTCCGCCATCACCCTTTGTGGTCTTGGTGCGCACGGACAGGGCACCCGGCTCCGCCGTTGCAGTAGATGACGTTGTGGTTGCCCAGCACATAGACCACGGTCGTGCCCGGCTGCTGTTCGCGCTCCTCGGTCGTCCTGGCCGCCAGTCGCCGCAGCAGTTCCTCCGTGGCACTGTGCACCTCGCGCTCCTCCGTGTTCCCCATCCCGACCCCTTTGGATGCTGTATGAACATACAGTGACTTTCTAAATCAAATCACTGCTTGGTGTCCATCAAGCATAGCGGTGTTGTGGGATGCGCCAGGCTGGTGCGTGGTCAGCGTTTGATGTGCCCGGAGCCGCGCTGGATCAGCGGCCACCAGCGGTCGAAGATTGCCGCGGCCTCGCGCTCGCTGGTCTTCTCATTCAGGCTCTCCATGGTGGCATCCACCAGGAGCAGGAACATCTCGGGCTCCATGGTGATCCTCAGCTTGGAGCAATGCTCTGCAAGGACGTTCGCCGCGGTGCGCCAGCGCTTCCAGCCGTCCGAAACGGGCTGAGGCGGGCCTGCGGCAACCTCTTCAGGTAGGGCCGATCCTCCCGCCACGTGAGGTGTGTCCAGCCACCGGTCTGGCAGACCCATCACCCCCTCGATCTTGCGCGCGGCCTTTTCTCCAAAAGGCTTGACCCCCTTGAGCAGGTCTCGCCAATAGGTGTATCGGCCGTGGTAGTTCTCGGCCAACTCCTTTGGCCCGAGCTTGCGCTCCGCGCACACGCGGCGCAGGTTTTCCAGGCGGATCAGGCGTTCGTCGCTCACGTCCGCAGTGGACGTGACATGACACACCGAATGGTGCTCATCGTCCTTGCGTTCATTACACTGCGCGGTGTAAGCTGCGCGTCCATGGCACACCGCCCTATCCGCACTCTCCTCGCTTTCGTCAACAGCATGCCGGACGACGAAATCCGCGCCGCTTTCGCCAAGCGGTGCGAGACGAGCCTCGGGCATTTGAAGAACGTCATGTATGGCTACAAGCCGTGCTCGCCCGAGCTGGCCGTCCTCGTGGAAAAGGAATCGGGGGGCCGGGTTACGCGGCCCGAATTGCGTAGTGATTGGCATCGCTTTTGGCCGGAGTTGGTCGAAAAGACTGCAGCAGACGGTGTACCTAGCCCCACTGAAGGGTGTAACCCGTGAAACGCGGCGCACGCCCCGCGCCCGCCTACAAGACCCGGCTCGCTGAGCGCGCGGCCCGGCTGCAAGAGCGGCGCGAGTTCGAAGCTCAGACCGAAGTCATCCGCCTGCATTGCGAATTTCTGCGTGCGCGCATGGACGCCCAGCTCAAAGCCCAACGCGAGGCCCGCGCCAAGTCGCAGCAGCTGACCATCCCGCGCAACCGCATCACCAGCTTCTTCGAGCGGCTCATCAACGTCGCCGCCGACACCACTCGTCGCCTCGCGCAGGACTTCACGCCCAAAAAAGGCATTGGTGATGCGCGCTTTTTCGCTTGATGCCGCAGGAGCTTTTGACGTGTCCACAGCCTTGAATCCTGAGCCCGCACTCCCCGGGTCACAACCCTCGCCTGGATCACACCAACGAGGGAGCCGCACCTTCAACTGCGCGCGCTGCATGACACGCCAGACCACGGAAGGCGCCCGCCGCTGGCTGCATTTGGGGCGGGTGTGTGCCGGCTGCGACCACGTCTTGCGCGGTGCGCCCAGCACCGCTGCGGCGCCCGCGAGCAAACCGAAGTTCACGGCATGCCCCGCGCGTGGACTGGCCGCCGGCTACGACCCGCGCACCCAGGTTGCGCCTGGCACCACCTTCACCGGCTTCTTCACCCGCGACTGGCAGGCCAAGCGCAGCGCTGCCTGATCGTTTTTCTCCACAGCCACAGGGGATTTCATGGACGCAATGGCTCTCGGCACCGTCTGGCGCCTGCCCTCCGGTCGCATCGCGCGCGTGGTGGGGCACGCGTGGAACGACTTGAACCTGATCCTGCAGTACGAGGATGACGGGGACAAAGTGACGCTGCGGCGCCAGTTCCTGGCGGCTTGCGGGGAGGCGATTTGATGGAAGCGGCGGCGCCCGCGGTGGACTACGACGCGTTCTTGCGCGCCAAGGTCCAGCTTGCCGAGGCCTCCGGCTTCGAGGTTGATCCGAGCGAGGTCAACCCGCTGCTCAAGCCCCACCAGCGCGCCATCGTGTGCTGGATGGTGGCCGGCGGACGGCGCGCGTGCTTCGCCGCCTTCGGCCTGGGCAAGACGCCAATCCAGCTTGAGGCGGTGCGCTTGACGCTGGTGCACGCCGGCGGCCGCGGGCTCATCACGTTGCCGCTCGGCGTGCGCCAGGAGTTCCTCAACGCCGCGCACATGCTCAACACCGGCGAGGACCCGAGCATCACCGACGAGCAGCGCCAGGAGCTCAGGCGATGGCAGGAAGGCCGACCCGAGCGGCTGCAACAGCCGCGTTTCATCCGCGGCATCGAGGAGGCGGGCTCGCAAGGCCTGTACCTCACGAACTACGAGACGGTGCGCGATGGCAAGCTGGACCCGCGACTGTTCACCGTGGCCAGCCTGGACGAGGCGGCGTGCCTGCGCGGCTTCGGCGGCACCAAGACGTTCCGCGAATTCATGGCGCTCTTCGCCGGCGACGACCGGCGCGACCACCTCAGCAGTCGCGTGCGCGGCGGCGCCGTGCCGTATCGCTTCGTGGCCACGGCCACACCCAGCCCGAACGACTACATCGAGCTGCTGGCCTACAGCGCTTTCCTGGGCGTGATGGACGTTGGCCAGGCGAAGACCAGGTTCTTCAAGCGCAACAGCGAGAAGGCCGACCAACTCACGATCCATCCCCACAAGGAGCGCGAGTTCTGGCTGTGGGTGGCGAGCTGGGGCCTGTTCGTGCAGAGGCCTTCTGACCTGGGCTTCAGCGATGACGGCTACGAGCTGCCGCCGCTGGCCATCGCCGCCGAACAAATCATGGACGAGCTGCGCGAGCGCGGCATCCGCATCGACGTCGTGCGCGCCCCGCTGGACAAGCGGTTCATGGTCTACATCCTGGGCCGCGGCGTGCCGCCACCCAACAACAACACGCTGCGTTGGTGCACGCGGCAGATCAAGATCGACCCGATGGAACAGGCGCTGCGTGACCGCCTGGACCAGCTCGACGGCCAGATCCTCATGATCACCGGCGTGCGCCAGGGTGAGAGCGCCATCCGCGACCGGCGCATCGAGATGAGCTGCAGCAAGGATGGCGCTGAATGCGGCCAGGGCTGGTACCAGCAGGTGCTGCCAAATGCCAGGGGCCTGCGCGGCCGCATCGCCACGCTGGCACCGCTGCTGCACTGGCGCGTGTGCCACGTGTGGGAGTGGCTCAAGCACTGGGCGCCCACGGCCGAGTTCGGCGACTGGAGCACAGCTGCCATTGCCGACGCCTACGGCGGCGACGAGGCCGAGGAGATCAACGCGCGCACCGGCTGCATTGGTTGCCCGCTGGCCCAGGAAGAGAAGGCGCTGGAAACGGTGCTGGCCCTGCCGCACTGGGCATACCTCGCGCCACTGCGTGGCCTCAAGCCGCTGTGGCGCGAACTGCGCGAGCCCCAGCACCGGCTGAAGAAGGCTGGTGCTGAGCGGCTCAAGGACGGCTCTATCGCCAAGAACCCGCAGCGCATGGGCCCGCTGACGCTTGAGGCCCGCGGCATGGCGCTGGAGCGCGTGCTGGCCATCCAGGCCGCTTGCAACGCCGCAGCGCGGGCGCAGCGCCGGCCCGAGATCAACCTCATCGACGCCGAGGAAGAGGCGCGCATTCGCGCGCTGATCGCCGCCGGCACGTGGCCCGATGGCTGGGAGGGCGACGAGCCCACGGCCGACACGGTGCTGCCGGCCATCGTCTACCAGAACGGCGCCGAGCAGCCGGACATGTTCGCGCTCGGAGCCTTTGCGGCCTGAGTCCTGGCGAAGCCGCACCAAGCAGTACCCGCCATGACCCGGCCATCCTTTCAGTTCTACCCCGGCGACTGGCTCAAGGACACGAAGCTGCGCCGCTGCTCGCACGCGGCTCGTGGAGCCTGGATTGACGTGCTCTGCGTGCTCCACGACAGCGAGGAGTACGGCGTTGCCCGCTTCCCCATGGCCGAGCTCGCCAACGCCGCCGGCGCACCCATCAAGCTGCTCAAGGAGCTGGCCGACAAGGGCGTACTCAAGGGCTGCGACAAGGGTGAATGCGCGCCGCTGATCTACACGCCGCGTAGCGGCCGTAAGGCCGGCCCCGCGGTCACTTTGGTGCCGCCTACGGTGGGCCCGATCTGGTACTCAAGCCGCATGGTGAAGGACGAGTATGTCCGCACCGTTCGAGGCGAGGGCAGCCGCTTCGGTGAGGGCTCTGGTGGGGCATCCAAGCCTTCACCAAAGGGGGGCATTGGTGAAGGTCAAAGTGACGGCTCTTCTTCTTCTACTTCTTCTTCTATAGGAAAGGTAGTAGAGAGCGATAGGGCGCATGCGCGCGCTGGAGCTGTGGATAACTCCGACCCGCCGGAGGCCAACGGCATCCCGCCGACACCCGCCGGGCAGGTCTTCAGGGCGGCCCTGGACGTGGGCCTTGAGGGTGCAACGCCCAACGACTCCAGGCTGCATGCGCTGCTCGGCCAGGGCGCCGGCGTGGCCGAGATCGTGGCCGTTGTGAACGAGGCCGCCGACAAGGGCAAGAGCTGGCCGTGGGCCCTGACCGTCGTTGAGCGCCGCCGTGGCGATGCCGCGCGCATCGACCTCGCGCCAGCGCCCCCGCCGGACCCCAACGCCTGGACCGCCACCCGCAGCGGCATCGAGGCCAAGGGCGCAGAGCTCGGCCTGGGCCGCTGGGACCAGGACGCCTTCGACCACGGCCAGGGCGAGACCTTTGCCGCCTACACCGAGCGCGTGCGCCGCGCCGCCAACCAGTGAGCCCTGCATGACCCGCACCGCCATCCGCACCCCGCGCGACGTCCGTGCACGCTGCGAGGTCCGTCGCGGCTGCCACGTCTGGACCGGCGCCGTGAGCCGCCGTGGCCACCCGTATGCGTCCATCGACGGCCGCACGCAGTACGTGCGCCGCTGGCTGTTCGAGCAACTGCACGGCTGGGTGCCGCGCGTGGTTGGCTTGACGTGCGAGAACCTGCTCTGCTGCAACCCGAAGCACCTGGTGGCGCAGGACGTCTGCGACGTGCGTCGCCGCGCTGCCGCGAACGTGGCCCAGCCCGAGCTGCGCGCGCGGCGCGTGGCTCTGGGCCGTGAGCGCGCCGGCCTCGTGAAGGTCAACCAGGCCGCGGCCGACGCCATCCGCGCCAGCGAGCTGCCGGCCAAGGAGGAGGCAAAGCAGTGGGGCATCAGCGCCAAGCACGTCCACCAGATCCGCCAGGGCAAGCGCTGGCCGCCGCAGCAGCAGGGAGCACTCGCCATGGCCGCCGCCGTGCTCCTCGGGAGCGCCCTATGACCCGCCCCAACGTCGCCGAGCTGGAGCGCATCGTCGTGAAGAACCTGCGCACCGTGCGCGACTGCCTGGAGGCGCCCGGAGGCTCGCCCGCCGAGGCCGCCATGACGGAGCTCGAAAGCTTCGCCGACGCGGCCCTGCGCCTGTGCCGCGCCAGCAGCGTCACGCGGTTGCGCGAAAGCTTTCGCGCCGTGGCCATCAAGGCGCACCTGGACGTGAAGGAGAACCCGTGACCCGCCCCATGCAAGCCGTCGCCGTCGTCGGCGCCATCGCACTGTTTGCGTTCGCAACGTGGGTGGCGTGGACGGTGCCTGTGATCGAGATCGGAGGGCTGTGATGCGCGAGAGGCCGATCAGCTTTAGCGCGCCGATGGTGCAAGCGCTGTTGGCAGGGGTGAAAACGCAAACGAGGCGGACCTACAAGCCGCGCAAACATCCAGACTTCGGCTGCGAGATGGCCGCAAGCGAGCTGGCACGCGAGCCGAAGCATGTCATCGAGCGCTGTTGCCCGTATGGCGCTCCTGGAGACCGCCTGTGGGTGCGCGAGGCCTTCCGCGGCGATAGCTCCCATGACCGCCTGCCGCCATCGGAGCTGCCGCCGGCCTACGCCGTTCGCTATGAGGCTGATGGTGGCGTGCGTGCCGGACTGGGCGAAGCAGACGGCAAGCGGCGCCCGCCCATGTTCATGCCGCGCCGGCTTTCGCGCATCACGCTGGAGCTGACGGAGGTTCGGCTGGAACAGCTGGGGTTGATCAGCATCGCCGACTGCATCGCCGAAGGCGCCCAGCCGCTGCCGCCTGACCCGGCGTGCTCGCAGGTCTGTCCTGAGGACTACGTGGCCGGCTATCGCGCCATCTGGGAGCGGATCAACGGAGCCGGGAGCTGGGACGCGAATCCCTGGGTGTGGGCCTTGTCGTTCAGGGTCGTCAACGGAGCCTCGTGATGGCGGTCTACGTGGACGACATGCGGGCGCCGTTTGGCCGGATGGTCATGTGCCACATGCTGGCCGACAGCGACGACGAGTTGCACGCCATGGCCGCCAGGATCGGCGTGGCACGCCGGTGGTGGCAAAGCCCGGCGAAGACCAGCGGCTCGCACTACGACATTGCGCTGAGCAAGCGCGCGCTGGCGGTGGCCGCTGGTGCGTTGGAGATCACGATGCGCCAGGCTGCAGCGATGAACTTCCGCCGCCGCATCACCGGCGCCTTGGGCTCGCCCAGCGACGCCGAGCAGTGGGTGCGCGAGTACCGGAGCCAGCGCAACGCTGGCGCCGTAACCCCGCAATCGACCGTGGAGAGCTGCTGATGTGCTGGCCCTTCTTCGACCTCATCTTCGAGACCCTGGAGCGCCTGGCCGTGTCGCTGACCTGCTGGGCCCTGGGCTGGCACCGCAACACGCTGCAGCGCGCGGATGTGGAGTGGCTGGAGCTTCGCGTGGGGGTGGTGCGGTGAACTGCAAGCAAGGCGACATCGCTGTGATCGTCGGCTGCGGCGACGCTACCGGCTACATCCGCGAGGCCATGCTCAAGGTCGTGGGCATCCCGAGGCGCGTGGTGAGGTTGCGTCCGCCTTGTGGCGACGAAAACTGCACTGCCGATTTCGTGTGGCACTTCGACGAGCCTTTGATCGTGCGTGTCCAAGGCGCGAAGGTGACGATCTTCGGTGCGGCCGACCATGTGCTGCGCCCGCTGCGCGACACCGACGGCGAAGACGAGATGCTGCGCATCGCCCGGCTGCGACCGCGTGAGATGCGCTTGGCCAAGCTGCTGGGAGTTGATCTATGACTCAGCAGTCCCTGCTCCAGCGTGAGGTGCTCTGCTTCACCATCTACGGCCAGCCCGCGTCGAAGGCCAACAGCCGCAAGATCGTGGACTTGCCCAACGGCAAGGGCGGCAAGCGCAAGGCCAGCATCAAGAGCGAGCAGGCGCGCGCCTTCGAGGCTGATGCGCTCCGTCAAATCCCGGCCATGGCGCGCAAGAGGCTGGCCGGCCCCATCCGCTTCACGGCGCGGATCTACTACCTCAGCGAGCGCTCCGACCTTGACGAGTCGGTGGTTATGGACGTGCTGCAGGACCGCTACATCAAGGCGCCTGATCCGAAGGATCCAACCGGCAAGAAGCGGGTCCGCAAGCTGGTGCAAGACGGTGTCTACCGCAACGACCGCCAGATCAAGGAGAAGCACATCTACCACGGCATCGACAAGTGCCGTCCGCGCGTCGAGATCCGGATCGAGGAGATGGCCCCGTGAAACACGCCCACCGCCCTGGCAGCCGCACGCACACCCAGCGCATCAGCTTCCGCGAGATCCCGCGCCCGGAGCGGCTCAACGAGCTGCTGGGCGTGCAGCCCGCCACGACACCGCACGACGAAGAGCGGGCCCGCCGCCGCGCCGAGTTCGCGGCCGAGAACAAGCGCCTGGCCGAAGCCGCACGCCAGCGCCAGCAGCAAGAGCGGCAGGAACGAAATAACGCCGCGGCGTTGCATCCCCAAGGAGCTGACCAGTGAAGTGGCTTTGGCTTGATCGCCTCTTGATCTCCCTGAAACTGCGCCGGCCGCGTCGCGCCGCGGTCGAGCCCGAGGCCTTGGCCGGGCGGGCCTGGAAGGACGGCGACACGCTGCCGTTCGTCCACCGCCACGCCGTGACCATCCCGCTGTCGCAGATCCCGACGCGACCGCGCACACGGACCGTGCCGCCGCAGCAGCACCCGCGCGCCGCGGCCAGCCGCCCGGACAACGCCACGGGCGACCCGTGGGTGCCGCCTGGTGCCTATGGCGCGGCCGCGGCGCAGGTGGAGGGCGGCGAGGCACCGGCACCGGCACCGATGTTCCGGGCCGGTGGTGGCGGCGAGTTCTCCGGGGGCGGCGCCGATGCCTCGTGGAAGACCGATGGCGACAGCGGCTCCAGCAGCAGCGACTCGGGCAGCGACAGCGGCGGGAGCGACTGATGCGCCTGAGCACCGACTCCAAGGACCCCGCCTACATGCAAGGCCTGTGCGGCGGCGTCACGGTCTTCCTCGATGGCATCGAGCGCACTGGCGTGTTTACGGCCGATGAAGAAGGGCGCCACATCGTGATCGCAAAGCGCGACGAGCGCGGCCACATGGCGGTGGACCGCGAGAAGGGCGAAGTCGTCCGCGAAACGCTCCACGGCGACGTCCGCATTGAGCTGGCCGACGGCACGCGCAAGGCGTTGCAGATGCTGGGGGTGATCTGATGCGCCTCGCCCAAATGCTCAAGCTCTACGCGCTGACCGTGGACGGCATGTCCATCGCCCGCATCGCCGAAGAGATCGACGTGCCGGCGCACAAGCTGCAGGCCTGGATCAACGGCGACGAGACGGCGCTCATCGCGCGCCAGTTCGCGCGGCTGCAGTGCTGGACGTTCTCGCGGGTGCCGGCGCGGGAGGTGTTGTGCGAGGCCATGCCCGCGGACAGCGAAGGCGGTGAAGCATGAGCCTCGACGCCCACGCATCTCGCCTGGCCAAGCTCGGTACCGTGACCATCCACCCGAAGGCTGAAGGCGGTGTTCAGATCGTCGCCGAGGGCTTCGAGGGCGAGAACTGCAGTTGCCGCGACATCGCCGTGCTCGCCTGCATGTGGGCCATCGGCGAGCTGCAGCGCGAGGTCATGCGGACCATCGAGGCGCCAGGCGGTAGCGCGATTGGGGTGGACTGATGGACACGCCGCAGAGCCTCCCCGACTGCCGCCTCTGCCGCCGCTACAGCACCAACGGCTGCGGCAGCTTGACCGCGTGCCTGGGTGCGTCCAACTTCGTGCCGGCCGCGCCGGTGCGGCTTTATCCACTGCAGCCGTTGGCTGGGAGTCAGAAGGCATGAGCATGAGCGAGACCGGAAATTGGCGCGGGCCGTATGCCTCCGCGGACGTGGCCCTTGACGAACTGCGCCGCTCGGTGGCGCAGATCATCGGAGCGGACCCCGAGACCTGGCCCGAGCACGGCAATGCGCCCCTGGCAATCGCGGCGGCCATTGGGCTGCGCGAAGGAGCACTGAAAGGTCAGCACAAGACGCCCGCCGTCCGCGACGTGCTCGCCGAGCGCCATCGGCAGATCAGCGCCGAGGGCTACACGCCAGAGCATGACGACCATCACGTCGCCAACGAGCTTGGCATCGCCGCTGCTTGCTACCTTGGTGGCGGATCGATAGACCAGAGCATCGCGCCGTGGCCCATCAAACTCGGCACGGACGAACGCAGGGCGAAAGTCATTGGCGCGGCGCTGGCGCTGGCCGAGATTGAGCGCATGGACCGTGCTGCCGCCGTCACCGGAGACGGCTGATGGCCGCCCCGCCGCCTATCTGCCACCAGACCCTCACCGGCCGCGTGCGGCCGCGCCGCACCTGGCTGGGCCGCGTCGTGCTGCAGGTCGAGGTGCTGTGCGAGCGCCTGTCGCCGCCGGTGCCGCCGATGCCTGGAGAGCTGCACGCGCCGGAGCAGCGCGTGATCAGCACGCACACCGAGTGGCGCGACGCCCGCATGAATGACCCGCTGGCGCACGTCTACCGATCCGACCCCGAGCGAAGGAGCCTTGCATGAAGTCGACCGTGAAGCGCGTGCTGTGGCAGCGCGCGTTGGATGCCACCGTGTTGCGCCGGCTATTGCCTGTGGCGCCAGCCCCCGCGTCGCCGGGCATCAAGGAGCGGTTGACCGTGGATGTGCGAGTCGACACAAACAAGCTGGAAGCTCAGCTGGCTCGGTGGCAGCGTGCCCTGGAGCGGATTGGTGCACAGGAGGTTGGCACACGCTTGGGCTGGCACGATCCCACGGAGTTCCGGCGCCAGGAGGACGGCTCGATGAAGCCGTTTCGGCCCCACCGGGCGACGCTGTTCGGCATGAACTTCGCGCAGGGCGGCTTGCTGGATCAAACCATCGTGCGTCTGGTGGGCGAGCGCGGCCCGGAGGTGCGGCTGACGATCCCGGTCGGCGGGCCGAGGGTTCCGCAGGGCTTCAGCCGGTACACCGATCAGTTCCTCTTGTCGCTACCGCAGATGGTGCGCGAGATCAACGAGGCATCCGGAGGGCGTGATGCCGACGTACCGCGTTGACGAGCTGGAGGGCGCGCGGCTGGATGCGGCGGTCGCCAAGGCGGAGGGCATGGAATTCCGCATCGAAGTCATGGGCGAGGCTGGCCAAGTCTGCTTCGCGCCGTGGCATCACACGTTTGGCATGTTGGGCATGCAGCCGTACAGCCCGAGTGTGACTTGGGGCCTGGCGGGGCCAATCATCGAGCGCGAGGGCATTGCCCTGGAGCGCATCAACGGGCAGTGGTTCGCCAACATCGGTGAGTGGATCAACGGTGATCACCTGGCAGTCCACCACAGCCACGCATCTCCAACGCTTCTTGTCGCGGCCATGCGTGCCCTGGTTGTGGCCAAGCTGGGCGCTGAGGTCGACCTGTGAACCAAGCCCTCGCCGTTCAGCAACTGCGCGAGCGCCGCGCCGAACTTGAGGCGCAGCTCGCTGCCGCCATCGCGCCGCTGCTCACGAAATTCCGCGCCGACACTGGTTTGACGCCGTCGCAGGTGGACGTGCGCATGCACCAGCTTTGGCCACTTGGTGACGCACATCCATACCGTGTGCTCGAATCGGTTCGGGTCACGTTGGATTTGTGACCGCGCAACCACAGGAGCAGTAATCGTGCAGTGCGCATCCCAGGAATCGCGACGCAAATCGACACCCAAGAGGAAGGCGCAGCCAAGCGAGTTGCCATCGGCCGAGCGAGTGCGGGAGCTGTTTGACTATGACGCGAACTTGGGGGTGCTGCGATGCCGAGTTAGGGGCGGCAATCGCTCAAAAGCGATCGGCGCCATCGCTGGCAATCGCAATGCGCTTGGGCGCCGCGTAGTCTCCATTGATGGCATTCAATACCTTGCGTACCGAGTGATATGGCTCCATGTCACTGGCGCATGGCCAAAGCATGAGATTGACCACATCGACGGCGACTGCACAAACGATCGGTTCGAAAACCTGCGCGACGTTGAAGGGCGCGTGAACCACGAAAACCAGCGCCGCGGCCGCATCGACAACAGATCCGGAAAGGGTTTGCTTGGTGCTTACGAATCAACCGGCGGCAGATGGCGCGCGCAGATCGTGGTGGCCGGCAAGGCCAAGCACCTTGGCTGCTTTGCAACCGAGGATGAGGCTCATGAGGCCTACGTGAAAGCAAAACGGAGGCTGCATGTCGGCTGCACCATTTAACGGCGTGTTCGCCTCGGTCGGGCAAGCTCTATTCGTTGCCTTCCTCATGGAAGTGCTGCCCGTCACCCAGCAGACCAGCACGCAGATCCTCATCGACGGCCTGCGCAAGCGCTGCGGCGTCTGGGATGACCAGCGGGCTCCGAGCACGATCAACTTCAGCGGCCTGTCGCCGCTGGAGGTGCGCGGGCAGTGCGCGCTCGTGCGGGCTACGGTGCAGGACCATCTGCCTGGGCCTGAGCGCGATGCGATCTGGGCCCGCTTCGGGCACAACGGCGCCAAGGTGCACGATGACCGCCTGGACGTGTACGGCCGCAAATCCGTGGGCATCGCCAGGATCTGCGACTACCTGCAGCCGCTGACGGGCATGGACCATGCGCAGTCGCTGCGCGCGGTGGCCTACAGCCTGTACCAGCCCGGCAACTTGCGCGAGCAGGACAAGATCACGCAGGCCGACATCACCAGGCAATGGGGCGTGCCGCGGCACAAGCTGCAGCGGGCGGCGCAGGTGATCAGGTCCATGGCGCAGGGGCTGGAGCGGCGGGCGGATGAGCGGCTGACGGAGTTGTTCGAGCGCACACAGCTCGTGGCGACAGAAGAGCGGGATGTGCAGTCGGCGTGAGCTGGCTGCGCCCATGAAAAAGCCCGCCGAAGCGGGCTTTTTGCTGCCTGTTCGGCAGTGAACGGCAAGATCGCAGCCGTCATTTTCTCAGCTGCCTATGCGGCAGTACATCGATATCCAAACGGATCGTTTTC
>NZ_BCTC01000045.1 GCF_001571085.1 Azohydromonas lata NBRC 102462 | reverse complement strand
GAGTACTTGGCTACGAACCAAGGGGTCGTGGGTTCGAATCCTGCCAGCCGCACCAACAACAAGAAGCCCGTTGCTTGAACGAGCTGCCCAAGCCCTCAAAAGGGCCGGCAAACAAGTCGAGCAGCGGGACGCACGTAAAAACGTGATTCAACGTCAGTCAGTGATGACCGGCGTTTTCCAGATGCCCCGCCGGGTGTCGTCGCTTGCAAAAGCTCTCCGGTAAGCTTAGCAAGTTGACTAAAAAGATCGGCTTTAAGTGTTGTAAATACTAAAAAGCAGGTTATACTGGCGGGCTTGAAGCGGCTGTAGCTCAGTTGGATAGAGTACTTGGCTACGAACCAAGGGGTCGTGGGTTCGAATCCTGCCAGCCGCACCAAAACGTAAGAAAGCGGACAACCTTCACGGGTTGTCCGCTTTTTTCATGGCCGCTTCTTTTGCCATGCCCTCCCGATGGCGGATGGCGCGGGACGATAAAGGTCGCCACTCGGGCATCGCCCTTGCTGACCTGCGTTGAACGCTCAACTGCAGGAGTAATGGCGATGAAACAGGTTCAACAGGACGGCAAAGCCGGGTCGGACATCGACGGCATCTACCGGCAATTGAAAAAGGGCCTTGGACGCGAGCTGGTCAACGACGACAACGTGTTCGCGCTCATAGAGCTGGCCTCGCGCGACGGCCAGCAGGTGCTGGAGCAGGAGTTGCGGGAATGGCAGGCGCCATGCGGCACCGGCTCCGACACCAGCCCCGAAGGCCTGCACCACCTCGCCCCCAACCCCGGCTTCAACAAGGCCAACGTCAAGCACTGAAGTCCCGGCCCCGCCGAGCGCGTGCCGGCAGCCGCCGCGCGCGCTCGGGAGTGCCGGGCAAGGGACGCAAAATCGCGCCATGAGCAAGGCATTCACGAAAGAGAGCGACAGCAGCGCCGACGAGGACGACGACCTGGCGCTGCCGCCGCTGCCCGCAGGCGGGCGCAACTACATGACGCCGCAGGGCTACGCGCGGCTGCGCGCCGAGTTGCTGCAGCTCATAGACGAGGAGCGGCCCAAGACGGTGGAAGTCGTCTCCTGGGCCGCCAAGAACGGCGACCGCTCCGAGAACGGCGACTACCTCTACGGCAAGAAGCGGCTGCGCGAGATCGACCGCCGCATCCGCTTCCTGACCAAGCGGCTGGACGTGGCCGAGGTGGCCGACCCGTCCGCGCACCACGGCAGCGACCAGGTGTTCTTCGGCGCCACCGTCACCTACGCCGACGCGCAGGGCGCCGAGCACACCATCACCATCAAGGGCATAGACGAGGTGGACAACCTCAAGGGCGAAGTGAGCTGGATCGCCCCCATCGCCCGCGCGCTGCTCAAGGCCCACGAGGGCGACGAGGTGCAGTTCGTGTCCCCCGGCGGGCTGCAGGTGCTGGAGGTGCTGGAGGTGCGCTACCCGAGGCCGGGCGAGGCCGCGGCGTCCTGAGGCACGGGGGCCGCGCAGGGCGGCACGGTGCAGCGTTGGTGAGCGAGGAGCGCCGCGGGGCAGGGCGCCTCTGTTGAGGGCGCAGCCGGCGGCCCGCCGGCCACCGGCCGCGTCGCTCAGGGCTTGACGCGGTAGGCGCGCAGCACCGAGGGCGCGCGCTTGAGCGTGCGCAGCACGTCGGCCAGGTGCAGCCGGTCGCGCACGCTCAGCAGCAGCCGCATTTCGGCGCTGTCACCGCCGTGTTCCTCGCCCATGTCGATGTGGGTGATGTCGGCCTCGGCCGCGCTCACCGCGGCGGCCACGCGGGCCAGCACGCCCTTGCCGTTGCGCACCAGCACGAGCACCGCGGCCTCGAAGGGCCGCGAGATGTCCTCGGCCCACTCCACCGGCAGCCAGTGCTCGGCGTCGCGCTCGTGCAGCCGCCGCGCCACGGCGCATTCGGCGGTGTGCACGGTCAGCCCTTCGCCGCGGCCCAGGTAGCCGACGATGGAGTCGCCCGGGATGGGGCGGCAGCAGCGCGCGAGCTGCACCGAGGTGCCCTCGTTGCCGTCGATGGTCACGGTGCCGTGTTGGCCGCCGGCCTCCTCGCGGGCGGCAAAGCGGCCCATGGTCAGCGTCACGGCGTCGGGGCGCTGGCCTTGCTCGGCCATGAGCTGCGCCAGCCGCTTGGCCACGATGGTGGCGATCTTCTTGCCCAAGCCGATGTCGGTGAGCAGCTCGGCCGGGCCGCGGTTGCCGCTCCAGCGCGTGAGCGCCTGCCACAGCGCGGCGGTCTGTATGTCGGCGTCCTCGATCTGCGGCAGCTGCAGGCCTTCGGCGCGCAGCGCCTGCGCCAGCAGCTTCTCGCCCAGGGCACGCGACTCCTCCAGCTCCATGTTCTTGAGGTAGTGGCGGATCTTGGAGCGCGCGCGGCCGGTGCGCACGAAGTTCAGCCAGGCCGGATTGGGGCGCGCGCCCGGCGCGGTGACGATCTCCACCACGTCGCCGCTCTTGAGCTCGGTGCGCAGCGCCACGGGCTCGCCGTTGACGGTGGCGGCCACCGTGTGGTCGCCGACGTTGGTGTGGATGGTGTAGGCGAAGTCCACCGGGGTGGCGCCGCGCGGCAGCGCCAGGATCTTGCTCTTGGGCGTGAAGACGTAGACGGCGTCGGGGAACAGGTCGATCTTGACATGCTCCAGGAACTCGCTGGCGTCGCGCGTCTCGTCCTGGATGTCCACCAGCGACTGCAGCCACAGGGCTCCCAGGCGCTGCGCCTCGCCAAGGCCGTTGTCGTCCTTGACCTTGTACATCCAGTGCGCGGCGATGCCGGCCTCGGCCACGGCGTGCATGGGCTCGGTGCGGATCTGAAACTCCACCGCCGTGCCCAGCGGATTGACCAGCGTGGTGTGCAGCGACTGGTAGCCGTTGGCCTTGGGGATGGCGATGTAGTCCTTGAAGCGCCCGGGCACCGGCTTGTAGAGCTGGTGCAGCACGCCCAGCGCGTGGTAGCAGTCGTAAAGCTCGGGCACCACGACGCGGAAGCCGAAGATGTCGTTGACCTGCGCGAAGCCGGTGTGCTTCTCGCGCATCTTCACGTAGATGGAATAGACGGTCTTCTCGCGCCCGGTGATCAGCACCTTGAGCTTGGCCGCGGCGAAGGCCTTTTCGACGTCGCCGCGTATGCGCTCCACGAGGTCGCGCCGGTAGCCGCGCGCGCGCTGCACGGCCTTGGACAGCGCGGCGTGGCGCCAGGGGTGCAGGTACTGGAAGCTGAGCTCCTGCAGCTCGCGGTAGGTCTGGTTCAGGCCCAGGCGGTGGGCGATGGGGGCGTAGATGTCCAGCGTCTCGCGCGCGATGCGCCCGCGCTTGTGCGCGGCCATGGCCCCCATGGTGCGCATGTTGTGCAGCCGGTCGGCGAGCTTGATGAGGATGACGCGCACGTCGCGCGCCATGGCCAGCAGCATCTTGCGGAAGGACTCGGCCTGCGACTCCTCGCGCGTGTTGAACTGCAGCTTGTCGAGCTTGGTCAGCCCGTCCACCAGGTCGGCCGTGGCGGCGCCGAAGCGCTCGATGAGCTCCGGCTTGGTGATGCCGCAGTCCTCCATGGCGTCGTGCATGAGCGCGGCCATGATGGCTTGGGCGTCGAGCTTCCAGTCGGCGCACAGGCCCGCGACGGCGATGGGGTGGGTGATGTAGGGCTCGCCGCTGGCGCGGTACTGGCCCAAGTGGGCCTCGTCGGCGAACTTGTAGGCCTCGCGCACCTTCTTGACGTCGGCCTTGGCGAGGTAGCCCAGCTTGTCGGTGAGGGCGGCGAACGACGCCACCTCCGCCGGCCGCGCGGTGGCCTGAGACGGGATCGACGGAGCGCGCGTGCCCAGGTGCAGCGCGGACGGCAAGAGATCGGCGGCGAAGGAACGGATGCCCATGAGGCGAATTTAGCTTGTCGGCGCCCCCCGCATTCGCGGCAGGCCCAAATGAAAACGTGCGCCCAATGAAAACGGGCGCCTATAGCAGGCGCCCGTGTCAGGCCATGGGTGGTGAAGCCCCGGGGCCGGTCGTCAGACCGGCACCTTGCGCAGCATTTCCAGGCCGACTTCGCCGGCGGCGATTTCGCGCAGCGCCGTCACGCCCGGCTTGTTCTTGCTCTCGATGCGGGGCGCGTGGCCCTGGCTGAGCATGCGCGCACGGTAGGTGGCGGCCAGAACGAGCTGGAAGCGGTTGGGGATCCTGTGGAGGCAGTCTTCGACGGTGATGCGGGCCATGCGGGCTTCTCCTTCAGAACCTTCGGAATAAGGCTCGTGGGCTGTTCAGATGAGGTCCAGCGCGGCGAACACCTGCGACTTGCTGCGCTGCTGTGACGCGTACTTCAGGCGCTGGGAGTGGACGACGGTCTTCAGGTCGAAAAGCGCCGTCTCGAAGAGGGCGTTGATTATAACGTAGTCGAAGTGCCGGGCCTGGGCGACCTCGTGCCGGGCGTTGACCATGCGCTGCGCGATCACGTCCGGCTGGTCCTCGCCGCGGCGCTGCAGCCGCTGGCGCAGTTCCTCCCAGCTCGGCGGCAGGATGAAGATCAGCACCGCGTGCACAAAGAGCTGCTTGATCTGCAGCGCGCCCTGGTAGTCGATCTCCAGCACCACGTCCTCGCCGGCCTGCAGCCGCGTCTCGATGGCGTTGCGCGAGGTGCCGTAGCGGTTGCCGTGCACCTCGGCCCATTCGAAGAAGTCGCCGTGCTCGATCATGGCGTCGA
The DNA here is from genome assembly GCF_001571085.1 of Azohydromonas lata NBRC 102462. Lineage (GTDB taxonomy): Bacteria > Pseudomonadota > Gammaproteobacteria > Burkholderiales > Burkholderiaceae_C > Azohydromonas > Azohydromonas lata. The sequence continues at coordinate 43,710 of NZ_BCTC01000045.1, read as the reverse complement.
ACTGGGCGTTGCTGATGAAGTGGTACTCGCGCCCGTCCTGCTCCTGCCCGCGCGGCGCGCGCGTGGTGTGCGAGACCGAGACGGCCAGGTGCGAGTCCAGTTCCAGCAGCGCCTTGACGAGGCTGGATTTACCAGCACCGCTGGGCGCTGCGACGACGAAAAGATTGCCCGGGGTTTCCATGTTCTTGAGGCTTCCTGTACTGCCGAGCCCGCCGGCTCAGGCGCGTTTCACTCGATGTTCTGCACCTGCTCGCGCATCTGCTCGACGGCGACCTTCATCTCCACCGACACCGCCGTGAGCTCCAGCGCCGCGGACTTCGAGCCCAGCGTGTTGGCCTCGCGGTGCAGCTCCTGGATGAGGAAGTCCAGCCGCTTGCCCAGCTCGCCGCCCTTGGCGAGCAGCCGCTCGATCTCGTCGAGGTGCGCCTTCAGCCGCGACAGCTCCTCGGCCACGTCGATGCGGATGGCGTAGGCCGCCGCCTCGGTGAGCGCGCGCTCGGCCTGCGCCTCGGCGCTCACGGTCGTGCCCGCGCCGGCCGAGGCCAGCGCCTCGCGCCAGCGCTCCAGGAAGCGCTGCTGCTGGCGCTGCACCACCTGCGGCACCAGCGGCTCGGCCTGCGCGGCCAGCTCGCGCAGCCGCTGCACGCGCTCCATCAGGATGGCCACGAGGCGCCCGCCCTCGCGCTCGCGCGCCTCGCGCAGGCCCTCCACGGCGGCGCGGGCCGCCTCCATGGCGATCTCGTCGGGCTGCTCGCTCGTCCCGCCGCTGCGGCACCACTGCAGCACCTCGTGCACCGACAGCGGCGGCGCCTTGGACATCCAGCCCTGCACGGTGCTCTCCAGCCGCGACAGCAGGTGCAGCTGCTGCGGCGTGGGCTGCGGCCAGGCGCCTTCACCGTCGCGCCCGGTGGAGACACGCAACTCGATCTTGCCGCGCTTGAACGTGCCGCTGACCAGCTCGCGCAGGGCCGGCTCCAGCGAGCGCAGTTCGTCGGGCAGGCGCAGGCTCAAGTCCAGGAAACGGCCGTTGACCGAGCGCAGCTCCACGCTGACGCTGCCGCTGACGGCGCCCGATTCCGGATTCGTGGCCCCGCCGGCGCTGGCGCTGGCGTAACCGGTCATGCTGTAAACTGGCATGGCGTTTATCGCATTGCAAAATTCGATTATGTCAAAGCCCAAGCCGGCACCGCTGCCAGCCGGCACCGTGGTGGGCGGCTACCAGATCGTCAAGAGGCTGGCTGCCGGGGGCTTCGGGGTGGTGTACCTCGCCGAGGATGCCCAGCGCCATCTTGTTGCGCTGAAAGAATATTTGCCATCTTCCCTGGCCGAGCGCGCCCCCGGAGAGCTCGCCCCGCGCGTGCGTGCGGACAAGCAGGCCCTCTATCGACTCGGCCTCAAGAGTTTCTTCGAGGAAGGGCGCTCGCTCGCCCAGATCAGCCACCCCAGCGTGGTCTCGGTACTCAATTTCTTCCGGGAAAACGAGACCGTGTACATGGTGATGAACTACCTGCAGGGCGACACGCTGCAGGACTTCATCGTCACCGCGCGCGACCTGAAGCGCGACAAGGTCTTTCGCGAATCCACCATCCGCAGCCTCTTCGACGAGGTGCTGCGCGGACTGCGCATCGTCCACCAGCACAAGATGCTGCACCTGGACATCAAGCCGGCCAACATCTTCATCACCGACGACAACCGCGCCGTGCTGCTGGACTTCGGCGCCGCGCGCGAGGTGCTGGCCAAGGAGGGCGACTTCATCCGCCCCATGTACACCCCCGGCTTCGCCGCGCCGGAGATGTACCGCCGCGACGGCACCCTGGGCCCCTGGACCGACATCTACGCCATAGGCGCCTGCATCTACGCCTGCATGCAGGGCTACCCGCCCAACGACGCGCCGCAGCGCATCGAGAAGGACCGCCTCGCCCTGAGCCTTTCGCGGCTGCGCAACATCTACTCCGACAACCTCATCGAGGTCACGGAATGGTGCATGTCGCTGGACCCGCTGTCGCGCCCGCAAAGCGTTTTCGCGCTGCAAAAGGAGCTCGGCCGCGAGACCGAGCGCCGCTACACCAAGCTCTCCTTCAGCGAGCGGCTGAAGCTGCAGATCGAGAACCTCAAGACCGGGAGCAAGGTGTAAGGGGCGCCGCGCCCGCCGCCTTGCCCGCCCAGCGCCCATGAAGTTCAGCGTCTACCAGCTCAGCCGCCAGGGCGGCCGCGCGCGCAACGAGGACCGCATGGGCTACTGCTACACGCGCGAGGCCGGCCTCTTCGCCCTGGCCGACGGCATGGGCGGCCACCCCGAGGGCGAGGTCGCCGCGCAGCTCTCGCTGCAAACCCTGGCCGGCCTGTTCCAGCGCGAGGCCCAGCCCTGCCTGGCCGACCCGCAGCGCTTCCTGCAGGAGTCGCTGCTCGCGGCCCACCGGCAACTGCTGCGCTACGCCGGCGAGCGCGCGCTGGCCGACACCCCGCGCACCACCATGGTGGCCTGCGTGCTGCAGGGCCGGCATGCGTACTGGGCGCACAGCGGCGACTCCCGGCTGTACCTGCTGCGCGAGGGCCGGCTGCTCTCGCGCACCCGCGACCGCTCCTACGCCGAGCTCGCGCGCACCCTGGAGCCCGCGCGCGAGCCGCGGCGCAACCGCAACGTGCTCTTCACCTGCCTGGGCAGCCCCGGCAAGCCCGTGGTCGACGGCGGCGGCCCGCAGCGGCTGCAGCGCGGCGACCGCGTGCTGCTGTGCTCCGACGGCCTGTGGGGCTGCGTGGAAGACGCCGACATCGCCCAGGCGCTGCAGCCCTCGCAGCCGCTGTCCGAGGCCGTGCCCGCCCTGGTCGAGCGTGCCCTGGCCGTGGCCGGTGCCCGCGCCGACAACGTCACCGCGCTGGCACTGCAGTGGGATGCCGAGGAGGACCCGCTGCACCTGGCCGTGGCCGAAACCGCCGCTCCCGTGCCCTTCGCCTCCACCTTCCAGCCGCCGGACTTCAGCCCAAGCGCGGACGACGGCTTCGACGACGAGGACATCGAGCGCTCCATCCGCGAAATCAACGAAGCCATACGGCGCTCCACGCAGCGCCGCACCAAGTAACCCAACCTTTTTCCGGACCCCCATGACCGCTTTTGAACGCACGCAAGGCCGTGCCGCCGACGCCCTGCGCCCCGTGCGCATCACCCGCCGCTACACCCGCCACGCCGAGGGCAGCGTGCTCGTCGCCTTTGGCGACACGCAGGTGCTGTGCACCGCCTCCGTCGAGGAGCGCGTGCCGCCGCACAAGAAGGGCAGCGGCGAGGGCTGGGTGACGGCCGAGTACGGCATGCTGCCGCGCGCCACCCACACCCGCGGCGCCCGCGAGGCGGCCAAGGGCAAGCAAAGCGGCCGCACGCAGGAGATCCAGCGCCTCATCGGCCGCTCGCTGCGCGCGGTGTTCGACCTGGGCGCCCTGGGCGAGCGCAGCATCCTCATCGACTGCGACGTGTTGCAGGCCGACGGCGGCACCCGCACCGCCGCCATCACCGGCGCCTATGTGGCCGCCGCCGACGCCGTGGGCTGGCTGCTGGGCAAGGGCCTCATCACCCGCTCGCCGCTGCGCGACGCCGTGGCCGCCATCTCCGTGGGCCTGGTCGAAGGCACGCCGCTGCTGGACCTGGAGTACGTCGAGGACGCCGCCTGCGACACCGACATGAACATCGTCATGACCGCCAGCGGCGGCATCGTGGAAGTGCAGGGCACGGCCGAGGGCGCGCCCTTCAGCCGCGAGCAGCTCGACGCGCTGCTGGCCCTGGGCGCCAAGGGCATCGCCGAGCTGGTGGCGCTGCAGCGCCGCGCGCTGGCGGACATCACGGAAGGCGCGGCATGAAGCTCGTCCTCGCCTCCAACAACGCCAAGAAGCTCGCCGAGCTGGGCACGCTCTTCACCGGGCTGCCGGTGGCACTGGTCACGCAGGGCTCGCTGGGCATTGCCGAGGCCGAGGAGCCGCATGTGAGCTTCGTGGAGAACGCGCTGGCCAAGGCGCGCCACGCCGCGCTGGCCGCCGGCGGCCCGGCCATCGCCGACGACTCCGGCCTGTGCGTGGACGCCCTGGGCGGCGCGCCCGGCGTGATCTCCGCGCACTTCGCGCCGCTGCAATTCCCCGCCGGCCTGCCGCGCGAGGAGCAGCGCGCCCAACAGGACGCCGCCAACAACGCGCTGCTGCTGGCCAGGCTGCAAGATGAAGCCAACCGCCGCGCCCGCTTCGTCTGCACGCTGGTGGCGCTGCGCCACGCGCAGGACCCGGAGCCGCTGATCGCCTTCGGCCGCTGGGAAGGCCGCATCCTGGAGCAGCCCGCGGGCGAGGGCGGCTTCGGCTACGACCCGCTGCTCTTCATCCCCGGGCTGGGCCAGGCCGTGGCCCAGCTCGGCGCCGACGTGAAGAACGCGCACAGCCACCGCGCCCTGGCCGCGCGCCAGATGGCCGCGCTCATGCGGGAGGCCTGGCACCTTGGCTGACCAGCAGTCCCCTTCTCCCGGCGGCCCCGGCGCTCCGGCGCCTGTGGCCGTGCCCGTGCGGCTGCTGCGCCCCGGCGCCATCGCGCTGCAGGCGCTGCCGCCGCTGTCGCTGTACGTGCACCTGCCCTGGTGCCTGCGCAAGTGCCCCTACTGCGACTTCAACTCGCACGAGGTGCGCGCGGGCGAAGGCCTGTCGCAGGACACGCAGTCCGCCTACCTCGACGCGCTGATGGCCGACCTGGAGGCCTCGCTGCCGCTGATCTGGGGCCGGCGCGTCTTCAGCATCTTCATTGGCGGCGGCACGCCCAGCCTGTTCGAGCCCGCGTCCATAGACCGGCTGCTGGCCGACATCCGCGCCCGGCTGCCGCTGGAGCCCGGCTGCGAAGTCACGCTGGAGGCCAACCCCGGCACCTTCGAGAAGGACCGCTTCCGCGGTTACCGCGCCGCCGGCGTGACGCGGCTGTCCGTGGGCGTGCAGAGTTTCAGCGATGCCATGCTCCAGGCCGTGGGCCGGGTGCACGACGCCGCGCAGGCGCGCGCGGCGGTGGCGGAGGCGGCTGCCGCCTTCGACACCTTCAACATCGACCTGATGTACGCGCTGCCCGGCCAGAGCCTGGACATGCTGCGCACGGATCTGGACACGGCGCTGTCGTTTGCCCCGCCGCACCTCTCCATCTACCACCTCACGATGGAGCCCAACACGCGCTTCGCGACCAGGCCGCCTGAAGGCTTGCCCGACGACGACCTGGCCGCCGACATGCTGGACCTGCTGGCCGAGCGCACGGCCGAGGCCGGGCTGCAGCGCTACGAGGTCTCGGCCTTCGCGCGCCCCGGCCACCGCTGCGTGCACAACCTGAACTACTGGGAGTTCGGCGACTACCTGGGCATTGGCGCAGGGGCGCACGGGAAGATCAGCTTTCCCGACCGCATCCTGCGCCAGCAGCGCTGGCGCGAGCCGGCCAGCTACATGGCCAAGGCGCGCGAGGGGCAGGCCGTCTCCAACGAGCACACCGTCACGCCCAAGGAGCTGCCCTTCGAGTACGTGCTCAACGCGCTTCGGCTGAAAGAGGGCTTCGAGCTGACGCGCTACAGCGAGCGCACCGGGCAGCCGCTGCAGTCCCTGCAGCGGGCGCTGTCCGAGGGCGAGCGCCGCGGCCTGCTGGAGCGCGAAGGCGACGTGGTGCGCCCCACGGCGCGCGGCTTCGACTTCCTGAGCGATCTGCAGGGGCTGTTCTTGCCGGCGGCTTGAGCCGGCTGGCTGGGCCGCTTGGGCCTGCCCGCCGGTGCGAACGCCGCCGGCGCGGCACGGGCCCCTTGAACACGGTGTTAGACCGTCTAACGCCTGCCGTTGGACGCGGGACAGGCGCCTGGACGCACGGGAGTGGCCTCCCGGCCCGGCGCTGCCGCTTCCCCGCGGCTCGCCTTTTAAACCCGGTGCGTCGGCCCGCTGGAGGTGGCGGCGAGCTGCTCCATCAGCCGCGTGCCGATGCGCGGCAGCGGCAGCACCTCGTTGGCCGCGCCGGCGGCAATGGCCTCGCGCGGCATGCCGAAGACGACGCAGGTCGCCTCGTCCTGGCAGATGTTGTAGGCGCCCGCGTCGCGCATGAGCTTCATGGCGCGCGCGCCGTCGGCGCCCATGCCGGTGAGCATCACGCCGAAGGCGTTGGGCCCGGCCACGCGCGCGGCGGATTCGAACAGCACCTCCACCGAGGGCTTGTGGCGGTTCACCGGCTCGCCGTCGCGCACGCGCGCCACGTAGTTGGCGCCGCTGCGCTCCACGCTCAGGTGCAGCCCGCCCGGCGCCAGGTAGGCGTGGCCGGGCAGCAGGCGTTCGCCGTCGGTGGCTTCGCGCACCGTCAGCCGGCACAGCGTGTTCAGCCGCGCCGCGTAGCTCTTGGTGAAGCCCGGCGGCATGTGCTGCGTGATCAGCACCGCCGGCGAGTCCGGCGGCAGGCTCACCAGCACCTCGCGCGTGGCCTCGGTGCCGCCGGTGGAGGCGCCGATGAAAATGAGCTTTTCCGTGGACAGCCGGCCCAGCGGGCGCGACGGCGCCGCGCTCGGAGCGGGCGCCGCGGCGGCACCGGGCGCCGCCTGCACCGCGGGCTGCAGCCGGCGGTGGATGCGCGAGCGCGCGGCGGCGCGGATCTTGTCGCAGATCTCGTCGGAGAGCTGGCTCAGGCCCTCGGCCACGCCCAAGCGCGGCTTGCTCACGAAGTCCACCGCGCCCAGCTCCAGCGCGCGCATCGTCGCCTCGGCGCCACGCTCGGTCAGCGTGGACACCATCACCACCGGCGTGGGCCGCAGCTTCATCAGCCGCGACAGGAACTCCAGCCCGTCCATGCGCGGCATCTCGATGTCCAGCGTCACCACGTCCGGCGACACCTCGCGTATGAGCTCGCGTGCAGCGAAGGGGTCCGCCGCGGCGCCCACGCACTGCATGTCGGGTTGGCGGTCGATGACGGCCTTGAGCAGCGAGCGCACCAGCGCCGAGTCGTCCACCACCACCACGCGAATTGCTGCCATGTTGTTTCGTCCCTGTCAGAAGAGTTCTATGGAGCCGGCGTCGCTGGGCACCGCCTTGGCCGCCGCGGCGCGCTCCTGCGCCAGCACCTGCTCGCCCACCGCGTTGCTCGCCAGGCGCTTGACCATGGCGCGCCCGCTGTCGGGCTCGAAGCAGACCTTGCGCGGGTACACGTCCAGCACGTCCTGGCTGATCACGGGAATGCGCTCGGTCTTGAGATAGTCCAGGACGAAGCGCGTGTTGCGCTCGCCGACGTTGAGCGTGGTCATGTTGCCCAGCACCGCGCCGCCGCCGAAGACCTTGGCCTCCATCGAGCCGCGCGAGGCACCGCACTTCATCAGCTCGTTGATGAGCAGCTCCATCGCGTACAGCCCGTAGCGCCCGCCGTCGCCCGCGTCCGGCAGCATGAAGTGGTTCATGCCGCCCACGCGGCGGTCGCGGTCCCACAGGCAGGCCGCGATGCACGAGCCCAGCGTGGTCATGATCAGGATGTTCTGGTCATGCACGAAGTACTCGCCCGGCAGCACCTTCACCGCCTCGCGGCGGAAGTGCGCGTCGTAGAAGAAGAAGGAGGCCTCGCCCGGCTTGCGCCGCTGCGCGCGCAGCTCCTCCAGCCGCGCCGTGTTCTGCAGGCTGCCGGATATGGTCTTGAGAGTGCGTACTGCTTGCATCAAACCCGCTCGTAGATGGTCTTGCCGCGCAGCCGGAAGAGCGCGCGCGCGTCGCCGAAGTTCTCGGAATGGCCGACGAACAGCAGCGAGCCGGGCCTCATGGCGCGGTGCAGCCGCTGCAGCACCTGCATCTGGGTCGGGGCGTCGAAGTAAATCATCACGTTGCGGCAGAAGACCACGTCGAACGGCTCGCCCAGATCCCATGTCGGGGTCATGAGGTTGAAAGGGAAAAAGCTCACCAGCCGCGACAGCTCCGGCTTGACCTTCATGCGCCCGGAGTTGGCGCCGGTGCCGCGCAGGAAGTGGCGCTTGAGCCGCTCGGGGCTCAGGCCGCGGGCGCTGGCGTCGTACACGCCGCGCTGCGCCGTGGCCAGCACCTTGGTGTCGATGTCGCTGCAGAGAATGCGCACGCGCTGCGCGTCCGGCGCATGCTCCACCGTCGTCATCGCCAGCGAGTAGGGCTCCTCGCCCGTGGAGGCGGCGCAGCACCAGATGCGCTGGATGTTGCGCTCGCGCCGCTGGAACTCCTCGGCCAGGGCGTGGAAGTGGTGCTCCTCGCGGAAAAAGGCCGTGAGGTTGGTGGTCAGGCAGTTGATGAACTCCTGCCACTCGGACTCGCCGCCGGGCCCGCGCGCGTTCTCCAGCGTCTGCAGGTAGGACGAGAAGCTGCGGTGGCCCGTCTCGCGCAGGCGGCGCGAGAGCCGGCTGTACACCATGGCCTGCTTGCCCTCGTGCAGGCTGATGCCGGCGCGCTGGTAGATCAGCTGCCGCACGCGCTGAAAGTCGGCGCTGCCGAAATCGAATTCGCCTTCAGGCGCAATGGCGACGGGGGAGGAAGCAAGTGTCATCGCAAGGTCAAGGCAATTCCGGGTTTCGCGAGCCGTTGCATTTTGATACCGCAAACCGGCCCAAACGCCGGCCAAACGATGGCGGACTTGTCAAAAGTCAACGGAGCGCTGAATGGCGCGGCACGCGGCCGCTGCCGGCACATGCACGGAGTGCGCACCCCGTCACCGCGTTGATCGGCACAAAGCCGGGACTGTGAAGCGTGGGACGGTGCGGTGGCGCGTTCGCATTTCACGAACGCCATGCCTTGGCGAAGCAAAAACGCCCCGGGCGTGCAGGACGTCCGGGGCGTGCGCGGGAAGGGGACCGGAGGGCGGTCAGTCGCGGAAGTTGTCGAACTTCAGCGGCAGGTCGATGTCCTTGCGCAGCAGCGCCATGGCGGCCTGCAGGTCGTCGCGCTTGGCGCCGGTGACGCGCACGGTGTCGCCCTGGATGGAGGCCTGCACCTTGAGCTTGCTTTGCTTGATGAGCGACTGGATCTTCTTGGCCGTTTCGGCCTCGATGCCGGCCTTGAGCTTGACGAGCTGCTTGAGCTTGTCGCCGCCGATCTTCTCGGGCTTGGCGCTGTCGTCCAGGAAGCGCACGTCCACGGCGCGCTTGGTCAGCTTGGCCAGCAGCACGTCCTTGACCTGGCCGAGCTGGAAGTCGCTGTCGGCAAAGAGCGTGAGCTCCTTGTCCTTGCCCTTGTCGGAAAACTCCACGCGGGCGTCGGAGCCCTTGAAATCGAAGCGGGTGCCGATTTCCTTGTTGGCTTGGTCAAGGGCATTGCGCACCTCGACGATCTCGGGTTGCAGGACGGTGTCGAAACTGGGCATTGGGCTGGGAAAAAGAGGGGATCGGCGAAAATTCTGCCATGCAGCAATCCCTGTCCATTGAATGCGGTCTGAACCTGCGGCCGTACAACAGCTTCGGCCTGCCGGCTCAGGCGCGCCAGCTGGTGCGCATCCGCAGCGACGCCGACGTGCGCCGCGTGCTGGACCACCCCGAGCTCGGCCGCGCCCCAAAGCTGGTGCTGGGCGGCGGCAGCAACCTGGTGCTCACGCGCGACGTGGCCGCGCTGGTGCTCAAGGTCGAGGTGGCGGGCATACGCCTGGTCGAAGAGCGCGAGGACGCCTGGATCGTCGAAGCCGGCGCCGGCGAGAGCTGGCACGCGCTGGTGGAGTGGACGCTGGCGCACGGCCTGCCGGGCCTGGAGAACATGGCGCTCATTCCCGGCACCGTGGGCGCCTCGCCGGTGCAGAACATCGGCGCCTATGGGCTGGAGCTCAAGGACCGCTTCGAGTCGCTGGACGCGGTGGACCTCGTCACCGGCCGCAGCGTCACGCTGGGGGGGCGCGCCTGCCACTTCGGCTACCGCGACAGCGTCTTCAAGCACACCGACTTCGGCGGCCTGGCCGGCAAGAGCCTCATCACCCGCGTGCGCTTCAGGTTGCCCCGCCCCTGGCAGCCGGTGCTGGGCTACGTGGACCTGGAGCGGAAGATGGCCGAGACCGGCGTGCGCGAGCCGATGCCGCAGCAGATCTTCGAGTGGGTGTGCGCCATACGCCGCGCCAAGCTGCCGGACCCGGCCGCGCTGGGCAACGCCGGCAGCTTCTTCAAGAACCCGGTGGTCAGCGCCGAGCAGTGCCGCGACATCATCGGCCGCGACCCGCACATCGTTCACTACCCGCTGGCCGACGGCCGCGTGAAGCTGGCCGCGGGCTGGCTCATAGACGCCTGCGGCTGGAAGGGCAAGAGCATCGGCCGCGCCGGCGTGTACGAGAAGCAGGCGCTGGTGCTGGTCAACCGCGGCGGCGCCAGCGGCGCGGAAGTGCTCACCCTGGCGCGCGCCATCCAGGAAAGCGTCTACGGCCGCTTCGGCATACGGCTGGAGCCGGAGCCGGTGGTGGTGTAGGACGGGCTGCGTTGCTCCATTGAGACAAAGGCCGGCCCCGCGCGTCACGGACGGGGCGCCGCCCTCACGCCGTCACGTCCGGCGCCGCCTCCATCAGCCCGCAGTCCAGCAGCGCCTGGCGCGTGGCCGGCAGCAGGGCGCTCCAGCGCTGCAGCGCGTCCTGCAGCGTCGCGGGCTCGGCGGTGGAGGCGTTCTTCTCCACCTCCACGGCCGCCTGCGCCAGCCCCGGCAGGCCCAGGTTGAGCGCGGCGCCCTTGGCGGCATGCGCGGCCTCGCGCAGCCCCGTGCGCAGCGTCGGCGCCTGCGCGCGTATGGCGTCGGCGGCGGCCAGGTCCACGTCTTGGCCGGCGGCGGCGGCCTCGTCGGCGTCCTGCGCCTGCTGCAGCGAGCGCACCGTGGCGGCGAGCTGCGGCAACTGCACCGCCAGGTCGTCCAGGTAGCGCTGCACCAGCGAGCTGTAGTGCGCGTTGGAGAGCACCTGCGCCACGCCGCAGGCGGTGGCTTCGTCCACCAGCAGGGTGTCCGGCGTTTGGGGGGCAGCGCCGTCCGGGACGGCTTGGGCGGCAGCGCCTTCGGCCGTCGCGCCGGCGCCATTGCGCTCACGCGCCTGGCGGCGCATGACTTGGGCGAGTTGTTGCAGCGTCACGGGCTTGGTCAGTACGTCGTTCATGCCGGCGTTCAGGCAACGCTGGCGGGTTTCGGGCAAGGCGTCTGCAGTGAGCGCCACTATGGGAACCTGACCCGCCGGTGCGGGCAGGGCACGTATGGCCTGCGCGGCGCCCGCGCCATCGAGCACGGGCATGTGCAGGTCCATCAGCACCAGGTCAAAGCGCTGCTCGGCCACCGCCTGCACCGCGTCCACGCCGTTGCGCACGATGCGCGCGCGGTGGCCCAGGCGGTCCAGCAGCGCGGCCAGGTAGCGGCGGTTGATCTCGTGGTCCTCGGCCACCAGCACGCGCAGGCCCGCCACCGGCAGCCGCTCGTCGGCCTCCGGCAGCGGCGGCGCCTGCGCCTCCACCAGCGGCAGCACCAGCGTGAAGGTGCTGCCCGCGCCGGGGCTGCTTTGCACCAGCAGGTCGCCGCCCATGAGCCGCGCCAGGTGGCGGGAAATCTCCAAGCCCAGCCCCGTGCCGCCATGCCGGCGCGGGCCGCCGGCCTGCACGAAGCGCTGGAACAGCCGGCTGAGCGTGTACTCGTCCATGCCGATGCCCGTGTCCGTCACCGCGCACTCCAGCGTGCCGCTGGCGTTGCCCAGGCGCACGTTGAGCGTCACCGAGCCGCTGTCGGTGAACTGGATGGCGTTGTTCATCAGCTTGTTGAGCACCTGCTTGAGCCGCGTGCCGTCCAGCTCCAGCGCCGCGGGCAGCTCCGGCGCCACGTGCACGCGCAGCGCCAGGCCCTTGGCCATGGCGCGCGGGCGCATCACCTGCTCGACCTCCGCCACCATGGGGCGCAGCACCACGGGCTCGCTCAGCAGGGCCAGCGAGCCGGCCTCCAGCTTGGACATGTCCAGGATGTCGTTGAGTATGGACAGCAGGTGGTCCGCCGCCTCGTTGGCCGTGCGCAGGTACTCCTGCTGGCGCGGCTCCAGCGGCGTGTCGCGCAGCAGCGCCAGCATGCCCAGCAGGCCCTGGAAGGGCGTGCGTATCTCGTGGCTCATGTTGGCCAGGAAGGCGCTCTTGGCCTGGCTGGCCGACTCGGACTCCTGGCGCGCCTCGCGCAGCCGCTGCGCCAGCAGCTCCACGCCGGCGCTGCGCTGGTCGAGCTTGTGGCGCTGGCGCAGCAGCGCCAGCGCGCAGGCCAGCGTGCACAGCGCCAGCAGCAGCGTCAGCAGCATGTCCATGCGTGCGTGCTCGGCCACGCCCTCCTGGCGCTGCGCGGTCTGCGCGGCCACCTCGCGGGTGCTGTCGCGCGCCAGCATGCGGGTGGGCTCGTCCAGCGCCTCCAGCTCCTGCTGCAGCGCGCGGTGCGATTCCTCGCTCAGCCGCGCCTTGGGGTTGGCGCCCAAGTAGAGATCGGCGCGCGCCACGAAGTCGCGCACCATGCGCGCGGCGTGCTCCAGCTCGGGGTTGCGCGCCACCAGGCGCTGCGCGTGCTCGTCGTCCAGCAGCGCCACGCGCTGCCCGAAGGCCTCGTAGCGCTGCTGCAGCGAGTCGGCCTCGCGCACCGGCCCGCCGGGCGCGCGCCACTGGCTGCGCAGCTCCAGGTAGTCGCTGCGCAACTGCTGTAGGCCCAGCAGCAGGTAGTCGTCCTTGACGTCGGAGAGCGCTTCCAGGCGCCGCACCTGGCTCCACTGCACCAGGCCCACGCCCATGAGAAAGAGCAGGGCCACGGCCATCCAGCGCAGCAGCCGCGTGCGCTGCACGCTGCGCACGCCGGCGTTCATGAGAGGGCCGCCCGCGGCAGGGGCCGCGGGGCCGGGGACATCCGCCGCGCCGTCGTGGCCGCGGCGGGCAGGGGAAGGCAACTACGCTTGACGGTCAAGGCTCGGGACTCCATGCGCACCGCGCACGTGCACAAACCGGCGGATTATCACCCCCGTGCGCACCCAGCCCCTTGACCCGGCTGGCCGTCCCTGACAAGCGAGCATGCAATGTGCGCCGCGCCACCGGCCCGCCGGCCGGGCGCGGCATGGCGCGCGCTCAGTTGGCTGCTTGGGCCGGCGCGGGCTGCGCCTTGAGCACGCCGTCGGCAATGAGCTTCTTGATCACGGTTTCCTGCATGCCGAAGGCGCGCACGAAGCCTTCCAGCGGCATCACCACCTGCTGCGTGGCCGTGGTGGTGAGCTCCTGCTTGCCGTCCTGGGTGGCGGTGGGCGCCACGGTGCCCAGCTCCAGCCGCACCAGCGCGCCGGTGACGGAGATGTTGAGGATGGTGTCTGCGAAGGTCGTTTGCATGGGCGTGGATAGGCAATGGGTAGGCGCTGCCGGCGTCCGCCCTCCCGGGCGCAGCGGCCGTGCGGCGCAACCATATCGCCCTTGGGTCGCCCCCCGGCCGGCACCGGCCCGCGCGCCGTGACGCTTTGCACACCCGGCACGGGCCGGCTCAGAAGCGCGAATAGGGCTGCTGCAGGAACTCGATCTCCTCGACCGTGGACTCGCGCCCAAGCACCGCGTTGCGGTGCGGGAAGCGGCCGAAGCGCTCGATGATCACGTGGTGCTTGCGCGCCCAGAACTCGAAGTCCGCCGCCGTGGTGTCGCAGCGCGCCAGCGCTTCGAAGAGGCGCAGCCCCTGCGCCTGCGCCGCCAGATCCTCGGCGTGCTCGAAGGGCAGATAGACGAAGACGCGCTGCAGCGGCGCCAGCACCTGGTCCTGGCCCGCGTCCACCAGGGCGCGCGCGCCGGCCAGGGCCAGCGCGTCGCCGGCAAAGGCGCGCGGCGTGTCGCGAAAGACGTTGCGCGTGAACTGGTCCAGCAGCAGCAGCCGCGCCAGCGCGGCCTGGGCGTCGGACTGCCAGCCGTCGAGCTCGCCGCGCAGCGCGGCCTCGATGTAGGCGCCGAAGCGCTTGCGGATTTGCGCGTCGAAGGCGGCGTCCTTGGCGAACCAGCGCTGCTGCGCCTTGAGCGGCGGCGCGCCGAACCAGAACTGCAGGATGTCTTGGGCCGGTGGCGGCAGCGCGCTGGGGTTCATGGTCGCGGCGGGCGGGAAGCAAAGGAGGGCGCCCATTGTGGCGCCGCCCCCGCCGCGGCCAGTCGATGCTCAGGCCGTGAGCTTCACGGGCTCGATCTGCACCGAGCGCTGCCCGTCGCCCACCCAGACGATGCCGTCCTGCACCGTCACCTGCAGGCTCATGCCGCGCTGCGCCAGCGCGGCCAGCGCCTGGCTCTGGTCGGCCGGGATCTGCCACACCGTGATGTTGGACACCCGCGCGAGCTTGCCCTGCAGCGGCGCCCACCACACGGGCGTGGAGGCGGCGTAGCTGATGACCGTCACCCGGTCCGACCGCCCCGCGGCCTTGAGCAGCCGCCGCTCGTCGGGCTGGCCCAGCTCGATCCAGTGCAGCAGTTGCCCGGTGAGGTCCTTGTGCCAGAGCGCGGGCTCGTCCACGTCCGACAGGCCCTTGGTGAATTCGAGCTGGCCGTGGTGGTCGTCGGCGGCCACGTACAGCGCGAAGGCCAGCACGCGCATCATCAGCCGCTCCTCGGTCTCGGACGGGTGGCGGGCCAGCGTGAGGGCGTGGTCGGCGTAGACATGGCGGTCCATGTCGGCCAGCTGCAGCTGGGCCTTGTAGATGGTGGACTTCAGCGCCACGGGCACTCTCCGGCAGGACGGCGGGACATCGGGGAAAACCTTTTCTTCGTTTGCTTAAAGGCAGCGGGGCGGGACTGTGCCACAGCCCAAAATCGCGCACTGGAAGTACCCATGGACCACAGCAGCGCCCCGTTCACCCCCGTCGTCCCCGATGCCCGCCGCCTGGGCCGCCCCCTGGGCGGCTGGCGGCTGCGCTTCTACACCGTCATCTTCGAGGCCGACACGCCGGCCGGGCGGGCCTTCGACCTGGCCCTCATCGCCCTCATCCTGGGCAGCGTCGTCGTGGTCATGCTCGACAGCGTGCCCGCGCTGCGCGCGCGCTTCGGCCTGCTTTTCGACACGCTGGAGTGGGGCTTCACGCTGCTGTTCACGCTGGAGTACGTGGCGCGCCTGAGCTGCGTGCAGCGCCCGCTGCGCTACGCGCGCAGCTTCTTCGGCGTCATCGACCTGCTGGCCATCCTGCCGACCTACCTGTCCTTCCTCGTCCCGGGCCTGCACGCGCTCATGGACGTGCGCGTGCTGCGGCTGTTGCGGCTCTTTCGAATCCTCAAGCTCGGTGCCTACGTGGCCGAGTACGGCGCGCTTGGGCGGGCGCTCATGGCCAGCCGGCGCAAGATCCTGGTGTTCCTGTCCTTCGTGGTCATGGTGGTGGTGGTCATGGGCACGCTGATGTACGTGGTGGAGGGGCCGGCCAACGGCTTCGCCAACATTCCCGTGTCGGTGTACTGGGCCATCACGACCATGACCACCGTGGGCTTTGGCGACATCACGCCCAAGACCGAGCTTGGCCGCCTCATCGCCTCGGTGATGATGCTGCTGGGCTGGGGCACGCTGGCCGTGCCCACGGGCATCGTCAGCGCCGAGTTCACGGCGCGGCGCATCCACGGCCGCCCAAGCACGCGCACCTGCCCAAGCTGCCTGAGCGAGGGCCACGACCCCGAGGCGCGCTTTTGCAGCGACTGCGGCGCGCCGCTGCCGCCCCGCCGCCACGGCGGCTGAGGCCGCGGCGCGCGCGCCCAGGACCGCTTTGCGCCTTCTTTTTCCCGTAGTTCCTTTGTTGAGAGGTTTTCATGCTGGCCCCGCCCTTCACCGATCCCGCCCGGCTCGACGACGTCCTGTGCACGCAGGGCCACGCGGTGCTTTCCCCGCAGGCGCTGCAGGCGCTGCTGCACGTGCAAGCTGGCGCGCTGGGCGACTGGCAGCCCTTCTGGGACCGGCTGCCCCCTGACGCCTACCTGCGCGACGGCGGCCGCTACCGGCGCCGCCGCCACGCCAACTACATCGTGGCCGACGGCCAGGTGCAGCCCGTGCCGCACCGCGCGCACTGGCAGCCCGTCGAATACAACGCGCTGCACGGCGGCATAGAGCGCTGGTTCGAGCCCGTGGAGCCCGCGCTGGAGGCGCAGCCGCTGTGGCAGCCGCTGCTGCTGCTGCTGGCGCAGCGCGCCGACGCGCTGCGCGGCCCGCAGCCTTGGTACGTGGAGGCGCACGTCTTCCGCATAGACACCACCGACGGCATCGGCCGCCCAACCCCCGAGGGTGCGCACCGCGACGGCGTGGACATGGTGGCCGTGCTGCTGGTTGGGCGCGAAGGCATCAAGGGCGGCGAGACGCGCGTCTTCGACGCCAACGGCCCGCAGGGCCTGCGCTTCACCATGAGCGAGCCCGGCACGCTGCTGCTGCTCGACGACACCCGCGTCATCCACGAAACCACCCCCATCCAGCCTACCGGCGAAGCCGGCTGGCGCGACACCCTGGTGGTCACGCTGCGCAGGGGCGGCTTCCAGGGCCCGCAGGACCCGCTGCACCGCTGACCGGGCAGCGCCGGGCGCGGCCCGCCGGGCGGGCCGCGTGTCTTATCGTCACCTCCCGTTGCACGCCGATTGCTGCACTGCGGCAAAGTCGGCGCCCCCTTAGGTTGCCTGGAGCGACATGGATTCCCTCGTCACCGCCCCCTGGGCCTTGCGCCCCGACACGCTGCTGGGCGCCACGCTGGTGCTCATCCTGGCGGCGCTGTTGGGCGAGGGCCTGTGGCGGCTGCTGCACTGGCCGCGGCTCATGGGCTACATCGCCGTGGGTGCCGTGCTGGCCCTCTTCGGCGCGGGCGCGGACGGCAGCGAGACCGCGCTGCGCCTGGTGGTGGACATGGCGCTGGCGCTGCTGCTGTTCGAGGCCGGCGCGCGGCTGAACCTGCGCTGGCTGGTGCGCAACCCGGCGCTGCTGGCCACCAGCGTGCTGGAGTCGCTGCTCACGGCGCTGGCCGTCTACCTCGCCGCGCTGTGGCTGGACGTGGCGCAGCCCGTGGCCGCGGCGCTGGCGCTCATCGCGGTGAGCGTGTCGCCGGCGGTGGTGCAGCGCGTCATCGCCGAAAGCGACGCCGCCGGCCAGGTGACCGAGCGGCTGAGCACGCTCAGCGCCCTCAACACGCTCTATGCGCTGCTGCTGCTCAAGGCCTACAGCGGCGGCCTGCGGCTCTCCGACCCCGGCTGGCAGGACGCGCTGGCGCCCGTGCTGCTTGGGCTGGCCGGCTCCATCGTGCTGGGTGCGCTGCTGGGCTCGGCGCTGGGCCTGATCGCGCGGCGGCTGGACTTGCGCCAGGACAACGCCGTGGCGCTGTTGCTGGGCTGCGTGCTGCTGGCGCTGGCGCTGGCCAAGACGCTGCAGCTCTCCACGCTGCTGGTGCCGCTGCTGGCGGGCATCTGGCTGCGCAACCGCCATCCGCGGCCCTGGGTGTGGCGGCGCCAGTTCGGCAGCGCGGGCGGGGTGCTGGCGCTGGTGCTGTTCGTGGCCGCGGCCTCGGCCTGGTCGCCCGCGGCGCTGCCGGACGCCATGGGCGTCGCCGCCGCGCTGCTGCTGGCGCGCGCGCTGGCCAAGCTCGGCGCCGTGGCGCTGCTGGCCCCGGCCAGCGGCCTGAGCTGGCGCCAGGCCGGCGCGTTGGGCGCGTCGCTGCTGCCCATGTCCGGCACGGCCTGGCTGCTGGCGCTGGACTTCGCCGCGCTGCACCCGGTCAGCGCCTCGCAGCTCATGCCGCTGCTGCTGAGCATGCTGGCGCTGATCGAGCTGCCCGCGCCGCTGGTGCTGCTCTACGGGCTGCGCCTGGCCCACGAGGCCGAGGCGCACGAGCCCGCGCGCTGAGCGCCTGAACCTTCCCGCCTGGTGCACGGCTTGCCGTTGCCAGGCCGTCACTGCCTGCCGGAGACCCGCCATGAGCCTGCCCCCGTTCGCCAGCTCCGAAGCCTTCACGCTCGGCGTGGAGCTGGAGCTGCAAATCGTCAGCCGCCACGACTACGACCTCACCCCCGGCTCCGACGACCTGCTGCGCCTGGTGCAGCGCCACAAGATGGCGGCCGACGTGAAGCCCGAGATCACGAGCAGCATGATCGAGCTCTCCACCGGGGTGTGCCGCGGCTACGGGCAGGTGATGGCCGAGCTGCGCGAAGTGCGCGACGTGCTGGTGGACTGCGCGCAGCAGCAGAACCTGCGCCTGTGCGGCGGGGGCACGCACCCCTTCCAGGACTGGAGCCGCCGGCGCATCTACGACACGCCGCGCTACCGCCAGGTCTCCGAGCTCTACGGCTACCTGAGCAAGCAGTTCACCGTGTTCGGCCAGCACGTGCACATCGGCTGCCCCGGCGCCGACCAGGCGCTGTGGCTGCTGCACGCGCTGCAGCGCTACATCCCGCACGCCATCGCGCTGTCGGCCTCCTCGCCCTACGTGCAGGGCAGCGACACGGGGTTCCAGAGCGCGCGGCTGAACTCGGTGTTCGCCTTTCCGCTGTCCGGCCGCGCCCCGTGGGCGCTGACCTGGGAGGAGTTCAGCACCTACTTCGCCAAGATGCACCGCACCGGCGTGGTCGAGTCCATGAAGGATTTTTATTGGGACATCCGCCCAAAGCCGGAGTACGGAACGATCGAGGTCCGGGTGATGGACACGCCGCTGACCATCGAAAAAGCCGCCGCCATCGCCGCCTACCTGCAGTGCGTGGCGCGGCGCCTGGTGCTGCAGGAGCCCTTCCAGCCCCGCGAGGACGACTACCTCGCCTACACCTACAACCGCTTCCAGGCCTGCCGCTTCGGCCTGGACGGGGAGGTGGTGGATTCGCGCAGCGCCGAGCGGCAATCCATCCGCGCCCAGATCGCGCAGACGCTCAAGGAGATCGAACCGCACGCCGAGGATTTACAAGCCGAGCCCGCGCTGGCGCTGCTGCGCGACATGCTGGGCCGCGACGACGGCGCCGACGCCGCCTGGCTGCGCGCGGTGCAGGCGCACGAGAAATACCTGCCGGAGGTGGTGCGGCGGCAGTGCGTGCGCTTCGAGGGACGGGCGATCTGAGGCGGCGGGCAGGCGTCAGGCCGGGGGCGAGGACAGCGTCTCGCGCCGCGCCAGCGTCGGGAAGAGGCGGAACCACAGTCCCACCACCAGCAGCGTGCCCATGCCGCCCAGGACGACCGAGCCGACCGGGCCGAAGGCGGCGGCCGTGGCGCCGGACTCGAACTCGCCGAGCTGGTTGCTGGCGCCGATGAAGATGGAGTTCACCGCCGCGACGCGGCCGCGCATCTCGTCGGGCGTATCCAGTTGCACGAGGGACTGGCGGATCACCACGCTGATCATGTCCGCGCCACCGGAGACCAGCAGCGCCGCGAAGGACAGCAGGAAGTTGGTGGACCAGCCGAACACCAGCATGCACAGCCCGTAGACGCCCACCGACAGCAGCATGGTGCGGCCCACCCGGCGCTCTATGGGCGTGCGCGTGAGCACCACCGACACCAGCAGCGCGCCGATCGCGGGCGCGCCGCGCAGCAGGCCCAGGCCCCAGGGGCCGGTGTGCAGCACGTCGCGGGCGAAGATGGGCAGCAGCGCCGTGGCGCCGCCCAGCAGCACGGCGAACAGGTCCAGCGACAGCGCGCCCAGGATGGCCTGGCGCTGCCAGATGAAGCGCAGGCCGGCCAGCATGGTGTTCCAGCTTGCGGGCTCGCGGTGCGCGGGCCGCGCCACCGGCGTGATGCGCATCACCAGCACGCAGCCCAGCGCGAAGAGGGCCGCGCACACGCCGTAAACCACCGTGGCGCCGGCCGCGTAGAGAAAGCCGCCCAACGCCGGGCCGGCCACCACCGCCGCCTGCATGGCGCCGGAGCTGAAGGCCAGCGCCCGCGGCAGCACCGCGGCCGGCACCAGCGTGGGGGCCAGCGCCTGCTGCGAAGGCATCTGGAAGGCGCGCGCCACGCCCAGCAGCAGCGACAGGGCCAGGATGAGCTCGCGGCCCACCCAGCCCCCGGCCGTGCCCAGCGCCAGCGCCAGGCCCACCACGAGCTGCAGCGCCATGCAGCCGGCCAGCAGCAGCCGGCGGTCATGGCGGTCCACCACGTGGCCGGCCGGCAGCGTCAGCACCAGCGCCGGGATGAACTGCAAAAGGCCCACCAGGCCCAGGTCCCAGGCGCTGCCGGTGATCTCGTACATCTGCCAGCCCAGCGCCACCATCAGCATCTGCTGCCCGGTGGTGCCGGCCAGCCGCCCCCACCAGAAGCGCATGAAGGACGTGTAGGAGCGCAACGGCGCGTTGGGCTGCGCGGCGGCGGGGGACGTGGGTACGGCGGTCATGGGCAATGCGGCCGGCCGCCGTGGGGGCGGCGGCGGGCCGTGGAAGGCAAGGCGGGAAGGGTTGTTGCGGACGCGCACCGCCGGCGTGTCGGCCGCGATGCCTGCGCCCAAGCAGGGGCATGAGGCGTAACAGCTTACGCGAAGCCGCCCGGCCGGCTAGGGTAGGGGGCATGAAAACGATAAGCGCCGCCGACACCCCCGTGCCCTCCGATTCCGACCTTCCCAAGGCCCCGGCCGAGGCCACGGCCCGGCTGTTCATCGGCTTGTGGCCTGACGACGCGCAGCGCTGGGAAGCGCGCGCGCACCAGCAGTTGTGGCGCTGGCCGCCGCAGGCGCGGCCCACGCCGGCGTCCAAGCTGCACCTGACGCTGCACTTCATCGGCGAGGTGCCGCAGTCGCAGGTGGAGCCGCTGATGCTGGCCATGCCGGCCTCGTTCTCGGCGGCGGAGCTGACGTTCACGCACCCGGCGCTGTGGCGCGGCGGCATTGCCGTGCTGGAGCCGGCCAGCGTGCCGGCGCACCTGCAGTCGCTGCACGCGCAATTGGGGCTGCGGCTGCGGCAGTTGGGCGTGGCGCTGGAGGCCCGGCCCTGGCGTCCGCACCTGACGCTGGCCCGCCAGGCCCAGGGCGCCAAGCCGCCCGTGAACCCGCCGCCGCTGCACTGGCGCTTCGCGCAGCTCGCGCTGGTGCAGTCGGAGGCCGGGTTCTACAAGGTGCTCAGGACGGCGGAGGCGGTGTGAGCGCGCGGCCGCCGTCGGCCACCGGCTGACGGGCTGCCGCCGACGTTCAGCTCCCTCACCCTTCCCTCACATCCGCCACCGGCTGCTCGCCAAAATCCGGCCGGTCCAGGTAGGCCAGCAGCTTGGCTGCCGCCTGCTCGGGGCTGTCCAGCAGCCCCTGCGCGCGCAACTGGACGAAGCGGTCGTGGTCCGGGAAGTGCGCCGGGTCGCCGCCGCGCAACTGCACCTGCATGTCGGTATCGATCACGCCCGGCGCCAGCGACACCACGCGCGTGCCCAGCGGTTTCAGCGCCTCGTCCAGCGCCAGCGCGCGCGTGAAATGGTCCAGCCCCGCCTTGACCGCACAGTAGGGCGCGCTGGCCGCCATGGCGCGGCGGCCCAGGCCGGAGGAAATGCTGAGCACCTTGCGCGCCACGCGCCAGGGCTCGGTGGCGCGCAGGAAGGCGCGCGTGAGCAGCACCGGCGCCTCCAGGCCCACGCGCAGCGCGGCCGAGAGCGTGTCCACGTCCACCTGCTCCACCGGCCCCGGCGGCGTCAGCAGCGCGGCGTTGTTGACGAGCACGGCTTCGGAAAAGCCGCCATCGGCCTGCGCCGCCAGCCAGGATTCCAGCAATCCGGCCACGGCCACGGGCTGGCTCAAATCCTGCGCCCACTGCTCCAGCGCCGCGCCGGCCGCGCGGGGCTCGGACGCCAGCGCCTCGTCCGGCCGGCGCGAGAGCGTGAGCACGTGCGTGTGCTCGCGCTGCAGCAGCGCCACGGCCAGCGCGCGCCCCATGCCGCGCGAAGCGCCGGTGAGGACGACCAGCCGCTTCATGCGCCTGGCTCCTGGTTGAACAGGGAGTGCCCCTGCACCTGCTCGCCGCAGGTGAAGAAGCGCCCGGCGGCGATGTGGTGCAGCGTGCGCAGCGCGTCCAGGGCCGGATCGGCTTCGGCGCCGTCACGGTACTGCCAGCGTCCGCCGGCCCAGGCGCGCGAGTCGGCCTGCGCCGCCACCACCTCGCCGAGGAACAGGTCGTGCTCGGACTGCAGCGCGGGCTGCGGCAGCAGCCGGCATTCCAGCCAGGCCACGCAGCCCGCCACCAGCGGTGCCTCGACCACGTGTCCGGCAAAGCTGCCGACGTTGAACGCCTCGAACTTGTCCACCTCCTCGCCGCTGCACGTGCCCACCGTGTAGGCCAGGTCGACCTGCGCGCGGCAGGGCACGTTGAGCGCGAAGCTGCCCGCGGCCTCGATCAGCTTGCGCGTGTAGGTGCTCTTGTCCAGCACCACCGCGATCTTGGGCGGATTGAAGTCCAGCGGCATGGCCCAGGCGGCGGCCATGAGGTTGCGGCGCCCGCCATGGGCGGCGCTCACGAGCACGGTGGGACCGTGGTTGATCAGGCGATAGGCCTGCGGCAGGGGCACGTCTTGTTTCATGCCGCGATGATGCCCGCGCTCAGAAGGGCGCCGGGCTTTCAAAGCGCATGACCGTGCCGTCGCGCGGGTGCGGCAGCGCCAGCTCGGCCGCGTGCAGCAGCAGCCGCGGCGAGCGCGCGAGCACGTCCGGCGGTGCATACAGCTCGTCGCCGACGATGGGGTGGCCCAGCGAGGCCATGTGCACGCGCAACTGGTGCGAGCGGCCGGTGACGGGCTCCAGCTCCACGCGGGTGGCATCCGCCCCGTGGCCGAGCACGCGCCAGCGCGTGAGCGACGGCTTGCCCTGCACCGGGTCCACCATCTGGCGCGGGCGGTTGGGCCAGTCGCAGCGCAGCGGCAGGCTCACTTCGCCCACGCCGCCGTCCGGCGGCTGCAGGTGCCCGGCCACCACCGCCACGTAGCGCTTGTGCACGCGGCGCTCGGCAAAGGCCATGCTCAGCGCGCGCTGCGCATCGGCACCGCGCCCCATGGCGATGAGGCCGGAGGTGGCCATGTCCAGCCGGTGCACGGTCAGTGCGTCGGGAAACTGTTTTTGCGCCCGCGCCGCCAGGCAATCCGGCTCGGTGCGCCCGGGCACGGCCAATAAGCCGGCGGGTTTATCCAGGACCAGCAAAAACTCGTCAGCAAACAGCAAGGAAATAGTGTCCATCAACCGGCGAGCATAAATGTCGGGCTTTGCCCATCACGACCCGAATGGATGTGTAGAATTGTTACCACAGAATTACCAAGTCCGTTCCTGCTGGTGTGTCCCTTTCCGCCCGCGGTCATTCAACAGAATGTCTTGCGTGGCTGGCCTGGTTTGAATATCCCCCGCTGCGTCCCTTGCGTGTTTCTGTTCCCGCCCGGGTAGTACGCGGGCGGGATTTCGATGTTTTTTCACAAGGTTCAATTGCAATGAGCACTCAGCAAACCGGCATCGTCAAGTGGTTCGACGATGGCAAGGGTTTCGGTTTCATCACCCCGGACGGTGGCGGCAAGGACGTGTTTGCGCATTTCAGCGAAATCCAGTCCGACGGCTTCAAAAGCCTGAAGGAAAACCAGCGCGTGGAATTCGAGCTGCGTGAAGGCCCCAAAGGCCAGCAAGCCGCCAAGATCCGCGCGATGTAATCCGCGCCGAATATCCGGCTCATGAAAAAACGCGGCCCTGGGCCGCGTTTTTCGTTGGGGGAAGGGATGAAGTGCGCCGCTGCCGCGAGGCCTGCACCCGGCTCAGAAGCGGTCCACCAGCCCCGTCTGCTGCGCCGTCTGCGGGTTGGAGCCCGCGTCGCGCACGCGCTGCAGCGCGTCGGCCGTGGGCAGGCCCAGCGCCTTGAGCAGGCAGGCCGCGGCGCTGCCGGTGCGCCCCAGGCCGGCGGCGCAGTGCAGCAGCACCGACTCGCCGGCCAGCAGCGACTGCGCCGCCGCCGCCATGCCGGCGTGGAAGTCGTGCAGGTCCGGCGGCAGGCCGAAGTTGCGCATGGGCAGGTTCAGCCAGCGAAACGGCAGCGTGCCCTGCGCCACGGCCGAGCGGTAGGCGGGCGACAGCGTGGCCAGCTCCTCCATGGGCGCCAGGCACAGCACCAGCGACACCCGGTGCTGCCGCGCCTCGGCCAGGAAGCGCTTGAAGGGCTCGAAGCGCCCGGGCATGGCCGACAGCCAGAGCTGCCCCGGCACGCCCGCGGGCAAGGCCACGCCGCGCAGGGTCACGGCGGCCACGTTGTCCAGCGCCGCCGCCAAGGCCTGCTGCGAGGGCGCCGGCTGGGTGGAGGTAGGGGTGGCGGCTGGAGCGTTCATGGCGTCTCCCGGTGGGTTAGCGCAGCGCTCAGTGCGAGTACTGCTGGATGCCGGCGATGGCCCAATTGCGGCTGCCGTCGGCGGGGCGCACCAGGTGCCAGACCTCGTCGAAGTCCGTCGCCGGGGCGTCGCGGTCCTCGCGGATGAGGCCGCTGTAGCGCACGCTCACCACCTGGCGGTCGGCTTCCTGGGCCCAGTCCACCACCTGCGCGTCCACGCGCACCACGTCGGTGGCCTGCTGCTTGCCGGCGCGATCCTGCAGATCCAGCTTGGCCGAGGCGAACATCTCCGGCGTGGTGAAGCTGCGCAGGTCGTTGAGGTCGCCCGTGTCGTTGGCCGCCTGCATGCGGATGAAGATGGTCTTGGCCACGCGCTCGAAGGCGGCGGCGTCGAAGTCCGCCGGCAGTTGCGGCGCGGCATTCGTCACCAGGGCGCTGTCGGCCGCGGCCGCCGGGGTGTAGGCACTGCCCGGCTGCGCGGTGCTGCCGAAGCTGTCGGCCTGGCGGTTCAGGTTGGTGCCGTAGCCGGGTTGCTGGTTCCAGGGCGTGGAGGCGGCCGTGCCGCCCAGGCCGGCACCCGCGCCCGCACCGGCATAGGCCGGCTGGTTCTTCTTGCCGGCGAAGCGGCTGACCAGGAAGCGGATCAGGAAGATGGCCGCGACGGCCAGCAGCGCCATCATCACGAAGTTGGCCACCGCCTCGCCCATGCCGAAGTGGCTCAGCAGCGCGGCGATGCCCAGGCCGGCGGCCAGGCCGGCGATGGGCCCCAGCCAGTTGCGCTTGGGCGCCGCAGCGGCGGCAGCGGCCGCGCCGGCGGCCGGCGCCGTGGCCTGGCGGCCGGGCTGGGCCTGTTGCGCGGGAGCGGCCGGGCTGGTGGGCGCGGCCTGGTTGGGCGTCTGTTGCGGCGGGGGCGTCTGCGGCGTGCTGCGCGCCGGCAGGCTGCGCTGCAGGCCGGACGAGCTGCCGCCGCCCAAGCGCTTGGCTTCCGCCATCACCGGGGTGAACGACGCGGCCGCCACGGTCAGCATCAGCGCGCCCAGCAGTCCAGTCCTTGTCTTGCTCATTGCCTTGTCTCTCTTCTCGGTCTCCGGACGATGGCCCGGCCTTGCGTTCTGTGAATGATGGGGGCGGCCCAAAGTTCCCCAATAAGGGTGAATGACAATTTCGGCCATGTCCCTGTCGAAATCTCTTTCCCGTTCCCAGGCCCTGGGCTGCACCCTGGCCGCCGCGGCCTGCGCCGCCGTGGCACAGACCGCGGCGCCGCCCGGTGCGCCCCCGGTGCCGGCAAGCGGCGAGCCGGTGCAGCGTGTCGAAATCACCGGCGAGCGCAGCGGCGGCGAGGTGCGCGAGCGGCGCGAGTCCACCGCCGCCAAGACCGTCATAGGCCGCGAGGACATCGAGCGCTTCGGCGACGCCTCCTTGGGCGAGGTGCTCAAGCGCCTGCCCGGCGTGACGCTGGACGGCGCCCCGGGCCGCGGCGGCAGCCCGCGCCTGCGCGGCCTGGGCAACGGTTACACGCAAATCCTGCTGGACGGGGAACAAGTGCCGCGCGGCTTCGAGATCGACTCGCTGGCGCCCGAGCAGATCGAGCGCATCGAGATCCTGCGCGCCCCCACCGCCGAGACCGGCGCCCGCGCCGTCGCCGGCACCATCAACATCATCACCCGCGAAAATTTCAAGCGCCGCGCCAACGACCTGCGCCTGTCGCTGGGCCTGGAGGACGGCCGCTGGAGCCCCGGGCTGAACTGGAGCCGCAACGGCAGCGCCGACGCGCTGGCCTACACCTTCAACCTCAACGCGCTGAGCTCGCGCGTGCGCGCGCACACCGACACCGTGCTGGAGCGCGGGCCGTCCGGCGGCGCCCCCACGCTGTGCCGCGAGGAGACGGTGGACAGCGAGATCGAGCGCCGGCGCCTCACCTTCAATGGCCGGCTGCAGTGGCGGCTGGGGGAGGGCGAGAGCTTCACCCTCACGCCCTTTGCCATCTACGGCGAGGGCGACAGCCGCCGCCACGCCACGCTGGCGCAGCAGTCCTCCGATCCCGACAACAAAGTGCCCTGGACGCAGGCCGATCCCGTGGGCCACTCGCGCTTCACCCTGGCCCGGCTGAGCGCCCAGCGCAACCAGCGCCTGGCCGACGGCACGCGGCTGGAATGGCGCGCCAGCGCCGGCCGCTGGCTGTACGACGAGAACACGCTGCGCCCGGAAACCGGCGGCGCGGACCCCGCGCTGCGCTACGACGACGCCCACATCAGCGACCGCAGCTGGAGCGCCAGCGTGAAGGCCTCCACGCTGCTGGCCGACGCCCACAGCGGCGTGGCCGGCGTGGAGCTGGAGGGCGCGCGGCGCCGTGAGCAGCGCAGCAACCTGGCCGACGGCGTGCCGCTGCTGCCGGCCTTCGACGATGGCCTGCAGGCGCGCTCGCAGCGCGTGGCCGTCTACGCGCAGGACGAGTGGGACATCAACCCGCGCTGGGCCGCCCAAGCCGGCCTGCGCTGGGAAAGCATAGAGACGCGCAGCGAGGGCGTGGACGGCGACCGGCGCAACCGCAGCGCCGTGTGGAGCCCCGTGCTGCACACGGTGTGGAAGTTCGACGCGAAGAAACGCGACCAGTTGCGCATGAGCCTCTCGCGCAGCTACCGCGCCCTCACGCTGGGCAGCCTCGTCGGCAGCCCCGTGGTCAGCACGCAGAACTCGTCCACCAGCCCCGACCGCGCCGGCAACCCCGCGCTGCGCCCGGAGCTGGCCACGGGGCTGGATGTCACCCTGGAGCGCTACCTCGGCGGCGGCGGCGTGCTCAGCGCGGGCGTGTTCCACCGCGAGATCAGCGACCTCGTGCGCAACGAGACGCGGCAGGAGGGCGGGCGCTGGGTGAACCGGCCCTACAACGTCGGCGACGCCACGGTGCAGGGCCTGGAGCTGGAGGCCAAGTTCGCGCTGCGCGAGGTGCTGGCGCAGGCCCCGGCGCTGGACGTGCGCAGCGGCGTGAGCTTTTTCCGCTCCCGCGTGCACGACGTGCCGGGGCCGGACAACCGCGTGGACCAGCAGCCGGGCATGACGGCCAACCTGGGGGCGGACTGGAAGCCGCGCGGCACGCCGCTGACCCTGGGCGGCAACCTGCACTGGACGCCGGGCTACGTCACGCGGCTGTCGGCGATCGAAACCGCCCGCGTGGGCCGCAAGCCGGTGTTCGACGCCTACGCGCTGTGGACCTTCAACCCCTCGCTGGCGCTGCGCCTGTCGGCCACGAATTTCTCGGCGCCGGATTTCGTGCGCGGCAGCGCCTACGACAACGCCGCGCTCAACCTGCGCGAGAGCTCGCAGACGGTCAACAGGACCTATGTGGATTGGCTGCTGCGGCTGGAAATGAAGCTGTAGGGCCGGCCGCATCGTTCAGGCATCTGAACGATGGCTCTCATGCAGTGAGGGAGCGAAGTGCGTTTTCGTGAACGATGGGGCCCCTGCCGCCTCACTCGTCCACGCCTGTTTCCACTGGCGCCATGGACCCCGGCGCCAGGATGCGCACCCGCGCCCCCGCGATCGCCACCACCTGGCCCGCGCGCAGCTTGGCCGTCTTGCGCAGCTCCTGCTGCCCGTCCACTTCCACCTTGCCCGCGGCCACCAGGGCCTTGGCCGCGCCGCCGTTGTCGGCCAGCCCCGTGGCCTTCAACAAGGCGTCCAGCGGGATGAACTCGCCCCGCAGCTCGAAATCGATGTGTTGCATGCGCATCAGGCGCCTCCCTCCAAAAGATTGAATTCCTCGGCCAGCAGCGCATAGGAGCGCCGCCGCACGGCCGGGTCGAATGCCCAGGTGTTGACCACCAGCTCGTCCAGCTCCAGCGCCGCCGCCAGCGAGCGCAACTGCCGCCCAACCGTGGCCGGCGAGCCGACGAAGGCCTTGTGCCGCAGGGGGGCGAGCTGCTGCAGCTCGGCGTCCGTGAAGCCGCGCCGGGCCACCTCGTCCGGCGGCAGCAGCGGGCCCAGCACGCCGCGCGCGCGGTCCAGCCGCCAGCGCTCGCGCGACAGGGCGTGGTGGCGCGCCTGCTCGTCGGTCTCGGCCACCAGCGCCCACACGCAAATCGTGGCCTGCGGCTTGGCGTGCCGCGCGCTCGGCTGGTAGAGCGTGCGGTACAGGTGCAGCGCCTGCTCCACGCCCTGGCCGTCCATGAAGAAGTAGGCGAAGGCGTAGGGCAGGCCCAGGTGCGCTGCCAGTTGCGCGCCGTAGTCCGAGCTGCCCAGCACCCAGAGCTGCGGCGCGCGCTCCTCGCCCGCTCCCTCCGGCGGCAGCGGGTGCGCGGCGATGCCCAGGTGCCGCGCGCCGCCCACCCAGGCCTGCAGCGCCTGCACCTGCTGCGGAAAGTCCTCGGCCGAGGCCAGCGCGTTGGGGTTGAGCGCGCGCGCCGTGCGCAGGTCGCCGCCCGGGGCGCGGCCCACGCCGAGGTCCAGGCGCCCCGGCGCCAGCGCGTCCAGCACGCGGAACTGCTCGGCCACCTTGAAGGCCGAGTAGTGCGGCAGCATCACCCCGGCGCTGCCCAGCCGTATGCGCGTGGTGCGCGCCGCGATGGCCGCCAGCAGCACCTCCGGCGCGCTGCCCACGATGGTGGGCAGGTTGTGGTGCTCCGAGCACCAGAAGCGCTCGTAGCCCAGCGCCTCGCAGTGCTGGGCCAGCGCCAGGGTGTCGCGCAGGGCCGCGTCCTCGCCGGCGCCGGCCAGGGAAACGGATTGGTCGAGTACGGAAAGCTTCATGGGCAGGCCTGCATTCGGGGCGCGCAATCTACCGCAGCGCGGGCACCGGCCCGGCAAGCCCCTTGCCCAAGGGGGCGGCGCCGCTGCTTCCGGATAATCCGCCGATGACCGAATCAAGCACTGCCGCCCAAGCCGCCACGACCACCCAAGGCTTTGGGCAACTGCCGCTGCCGCCCGCGCTGCTGGCCAACCTCGAACAACTGGGCTACGCGTCCATGACGCCCATACAGGCCGCGGCGCTGCCGCTGGCCCTGGCGGGGCACGACCTCATCGCCCAGGCCCGCACCGGCAGCGGCAAGACCGCCGCCTTCGCGCTGCCGCTGCTCGCCCGCCTGGACGCCGCGCGGCTGGACGTGCAGGCCCTGGTGCTGTGCCCGACCCGCGAGCTGGCCGAGCAGGTCACGCAGCAGGTGCGCCGCCTGGCCCGCGCGGAAAGCAACGTCAAGGTGCTCAACCTCAGCGGCGGCAGCCCCATCAAGCCCCAGGCCGAAAGCCTGGCCCACGGCGCCCACGTGGTGGTGGGCACGCCCGGGCGGCTGCTGGACCACCTGGAGCGCGGCACGCTGCAGCTCGACGCCCTCTCCACCCTGGTGCTGGACGAGGCCGACCGCATGCTGGACATGGGCTTCTTCGACGACATCGCCGCCGTGGCCGCCAAGTGCCCGCGCCAGCGCCAGACGCTGCTGTTCTCGGCCACCTACCCCGAGGGCATCGCCAAGCTGGCGCAGCGCTTCCTGCGCGAGCCCAAGGAGGTGAAGGTGGCCGAGCGCCACGCGCCGGGGCGCATCGCCGAGCACTGGTTCGAGGTCACGGAGGACCAGCGGCTGCACGCCGTCTCGCAACTGCTGGCGCACTACCGGCCGCAAAGCAGCATCGCCTTCTGCAACACGCGCCAGCAGTGCCGCGACCTGGTGGACGTGCTGCGCGCGCAGGGGATAGAGGCGCTGGCGCTGCACGGCGAGCTGGAGCAGCGCGACCGCGACCAGGTGCTCATCCGCTTCGCCGGCCGAAGCTGCTCCGTGCTGGTGGCCACCGACGTGGCCGCGCGCGGCCTGGACATCGAGGGGCTGGACGCCGTCATCAACGTCGACATCTCCCAGGACACCCAGCAGCACGTGCACCGCATCGGCCGCACGGGCCGCGCCGACGCCACCGGGCTGGCCCTGAACCTGGCCTCCATGGACGAGATGGGCCGCGTGGGCCAGATCGAGCAGCAGCAGGGCCGCGAGTCGCACTGGGAAAAGCTCTCCGCGCTGCAGGCCGCCCCCGGCGGCGCGCTGCAGCCGCCCATGCACATGCTGCAGATCCTGGGCGGGCGCAAGGACAAGATCCGCCCCGGCGACGTGCTGGGCATGCTCACCGGCGAGGGCGCCCTGCAGGCCGCGCAGGTCGGCCGCATCCACGTCGGCGACTACCAGACCCACGTCGCCGTGGCGCGCGAGGTCGCCCACGCCGTGGTGGCGCGGCTGGCGCAGGGCAAGCTCAAGGGCCGGCGCGTGAAGCTGCGCCTGCTGCAGGACGCCCCCGAGGGCGCCTGAGAACACGGCACTGGAGGCACCCCCTTGATCCGATCCTTCGCCGCCTTCTTCGAGCGCCTGGTCCATCCCTACCCGGAAGATCCGCCGCCCACGCCGCCCAAGCACTTCTTCGCCTTCCTGTGGACCTGCTCGCGGGGCATGCGGCCCTGGCTGGTCGGCATGACGCTGCTCACCGCCGTCATCGGCGCCTTCGAGGCGCTGCTGTTCGGGATGATGGGCCGCATGGTGGACTGGCTCGCCGGCGTGGCGCCGGGCGAGCTGTGGGCGCGCGAGAAGTGGAGCCTGCTGGGGCTGGTGGCCATCCTGCTGTTCAGCCCGCTGGTGGTGGCGGTGCAGACCGCCTTCAAGCACCAGACGCTGGCGGGCAACTTCCCCATGCGGCTGCGCTGGGACTTCCACCGCCGCATGCTGGGCCAGAGCCTGGCCTTCTACCAGGACGAGTTCGCCGGCCGCGTGGCCACCAAGGTGATGCAGACCGCCCTGGCCGTGCGCGAGGCCTGGTTCACGCTGGGCGACATCCTGGTCTTCGTCACCATCTACTTCGTCACCATGGTGGCGGTGGTGGGCGCCTTCGACCTGCGGCTCGTCATCCCGTTCGGCGGCTGGGTGGTCTGCTATGGCGTGGCGTTGTGGTACTTCGTCCCGCGGCTGGGCAAGGTGTCCAAGGCGCAGGCCGACGCCCGCTCGCTCATGACCGGGCGCATCACCGACGCCTACACCAACATCACCACCGTCAAGCTGTTCTCGCACGCGCAGCGCGAGGCCGGCTACGTGCGCAGCGCCATGCAGGAGTTCATGGTCACGGTGCACGGCCAGATGCGGCTGGTCACGGGTTTCGAGGTCGTCAACCACACGCTGAGCATGCTGCTCATCGGCAGCACCGCGGGCGTGGCGCTGTGGCTGTGGATGCAGGGCCAGGCCACGGCCGGCGCGCTGGCCGCGGCCACCGCCATGGCGCTGCGCCTCAACGGCATCTCGCACTGGATCATGTGGGAGATGGCGGGCCTGTTCGAGCACGTCGGCACGGTGCAGGACGGCATCAACACCCTGAGCCGGTCGCGCACGGTGGTGGACCAGCCCAACGCCCCGGCGCTGCGCGTGGCGCAGGGCGACATCCGCTTCGAGCAACTGCGCTTCGCCTACGGCGGCAAGGGCAACGACGAGCCGCTGCTCGACGGCTTCAACCTGCACATCCGCGCGGGCGAGAAGATCGGCCTGGTCGGGCGCTCCGGCGCCGGCAAGAGCACGCTGGTGAACCTGCTGCTGCGCTTTTACGACGTGCAGGGCGGGCGCATCCTGATCGACGGGCAGGACATCTCGCGCGTCACGCAGGACAGCCTGCGCGCGCAGATCGGCATGGTCACGCAGGACACCTCGCTGCTGCACCGCTCGGTGCGCGACAACATCGTCTACGGCCGCCCCGACGCCAGCGACGCCGAGGTGGTGGCCGCCTCGCGCCGGGCCGAGGCGCACGGCTTCATCCAGTCGCTCTCCGACGCCTCCGGCCGCCAGGGCTACGAGGCCCACGTGGGCGAGCGCGGCGTGAAGCTGTCGGGCGGACAGCGCCAGCGCATCGCCATCGCCCGCGTGATGCTCAAGGACGCGCCCATCCTGCTGCTGGACGAGGCCACCAGCGCGCTGGACTCCGAGGTGGAGGCCGCCATCCAGGCCAGCCTCTACAAGCTGATGGAGGGCAAGACGGTGGTGGCCATCGCGCACCGCCTGTCCACCATCGCCGCCATGGACCGCCTGGTGGTGCTGGACCAGGGCCGCATCGTGGAGGAGGGCGACCACCGCAGCCTGCTGGCACGCGGCGGCATCTACGCGCGGCTGTGGGCGCACCAGAGCGGCGGCTTCATCGGCGAAGAGGACGAGGGCAGCGGCGACACCCTGCACGTGCTGCCGCGCACCGACGACAGCGAAGAGGAAGAGGAGCCGCGGCCGGCGGCGTGAAGCGGCGGCGCCATCCGCAGCGGCGACAGAGTGCCTGTAGGAGGGCCGCTTGCGGGCCGAATTGCGGCCTCCAAGGACAGCAACGCTTCAACCACATCCCGCCACACGCGTTAACACCCCGTTGCCCTCTGACGCGGTTTGTGGCTCAAGGCCGGCGGCGCCCTATCCGATGCAGCAGACGTAGCCCCCGCATGGCGCCTTGCGCGCTTCGTCCCATGTCTGCCGCACCCCCGTTCCACCTGGCCGTTCCCGCCCGCGCGGTGACCCGCACCGCGTTGCGCGGGGGGGCGGCATGAGCTCGCTGCTGGGCCGCTGGCTGCAGGGCTCCATACGCCGCCAGTTGCGCGCGGCCGTGGCGGCCACGGCCGTGCTGGCGGCGCTGCTGCTGGGCGTGGTGGAGGTCTCGCGCGGCCTCATGGACGCCCGCGAGCAGACGCGCACCGAGTCGCTGAGCCTGGCGCGGCTGCTGGTGCACCACCTGCGCGCCGCGCTGGTGCTGGACGACGTGGGGGCCGCCGCCGGCATCGTGGCCGGGCTGTCCGAGCGCCCGGAGGTCAGCGGCGCGCTGCTGCTGGACGCCGCCGGCAACGTGCTGGCCAGCTACCGCCGCAGCGGCGACGCGCAGGACCCGCGCTGGCGCGTGGCGCTGCGCGTCCAGGCCGCCGCGCTGCCGGGCACCGACTCCGCGCTGCAGCAGGGCTGGAGCGCGCAGACCAGCCGGCACGACGTCGTCATGGACGGCCGCCGCGCCGCGCAGCTCGTCATGGACGTGGACCTCGCCCGGCTGTGGGCCGACGCGGCCGAGCACCTGGCCGCCTCGCTGGCGCTGGCCGCGCTGGCGGCCTGCGGCGCGGTGCTGGTCACGGCGCGGCTGCGCAGCAAGCTCATAGACCCCGTGCAGCACCTCTCGGACGCCATGCACCGCGTCACCCGCGAGCACCGCTACGACGTGCGCGCCGAAGGCGGCGGCGACGACGAGATCGGCCGCCTGGTCCACGGCTTCAACGCCATGCTCGGCGAGATACAGCAGCGCGACGCCGCCCTGGCCCGCCACGGCGCCGAGCTGGAGGCCATGGTGCAGCAGCGCACCGCCGAGCTGCGCCAGGCCAAGGACGCCGCCGAGGCCGCCAGCCGCGCCAAGAGCGAGTTCGTGGCCAACATGAGCCACGAGCTGCGCACGCCCATGAACGGCGTGCTGGGCATGCTGGAGCTGCTCATGCACACGCCGCTGTCGCCGCGCCAGCTCGACTTCGCGCGCACGGCGCACGCCTCGGGGCAGTCGCTGCTGAGCATCCTCAACGACATCCTGGACCTGGCCAAGATCGAGGCCGGCCGCCTGGCCGTGGAGAGCGTGCCGCTGGACCTGGGCCAGGTGGTGGAGGACAGCGTCTCCCTCTTCGCCCCCACCGCCCAGGGCAAGGGCCTGGAGCTGCTGTGCGGCGTGGACCCGGCGCTGCCGGAGCGCGTGCTGGGCGACGCGCTGCGGCTGCGCCAGATCGTCTCCAACCTGGTCTCCAACGCCTTGAAATTCACCGCCCGCGGCGAAGTGGCGGTGAGCCTGCGCGCCGCGGGCGAGCATGCCTTCGAGATCGAGGTGCGCGACACCGGCCCCGGCATCGCGCCGGAGCTGCAGGCGCGGCTCTTCAAGGTCTTCACGCAGGCCGACAGCTCCACCACGCGGCGCTTTGGCGGCACCGGGCTGGGCCTGAGCATCAGCCGCCAGCTCGCGCACCTCATGGGCGGCGAGATCATGCTGCTCAGCCGGCCGGGCGAGGGGTCCACGTTCACGCTGTACCTGCCGCTGCGCCCGCTGCCCGCAGGCGAGGGCGCACGGCCGGGCGCGGAGGAGGCCGGCCTGCAGGGCCTGCGCGTGCTGCTGGTGGAGGACAACGCCACCAGCCGCGAATTCCTGTCCGCCACGCTGGCGCACTGGGGTGTCCGGACGGAGTGCGTGCCTGACGCCGCCCAGGCCCTGGCGTGGCTGAACCGCGCCGCCGAGTCCGGCGAGCGCGTGGACCTGCTGCTCACCGACCACCACGGCCCCGAGCTGGACGGCTTGACCTTGGCCCGCGCCGTGCACGCCGACCCGCTCTGGCACCGCCTGCCCGTGGCGGTGCTGAGCTCGCTGGCCGCCGACGAGGGCGTGCTCGCGCAGGACGCGCGGGTGCGCTGGCTTTCCAAGCCACTGCGCCGCCAGGCGCTGCTGGAGCTGCTGCAGTCGCTGGCCGGCGCCGGTGGCGCGGCGCCGCCGGCCAGTGCGCCGTCCATGCCCCTGGAACAAGTCAAACCCCTGCGCGTGCTGCTGGCCGAGGACAACGAGGTCAACCAGCTCCTGGCGCAGACGCACCTGGAAGCCCTGGGCTGCGAAGTGGCCCTGGCCGGCAACGGCGAGGAGGCCTTGCAGCTCTGGCAGGCCGGCGCCCACGACCTGGTGCTCATGGACTGCCAGATGCCGCGGCTCGACGGCTACCAGGCCACGCGCCGCCTGCGCGAGCTGGAGGCGGCGTTGCCCAACCGGCGGCGCACGCCCATCGTCGCGCTCACCGCCAATGCCATGGAGGGCGACCGCGAGCGCTGCCTGGCCGCCGGCATGGACGACTACCTGAGCAAGCCTTTCACGCGCGAGTCGCTGGGCGCGGTGATGCA
Organism: Azohydromonas lata NBRC 102462; assembly: GCF_001571085.1. Lineage (GTDB taxonomy): Bacteria > Pseudomonadota > Gammaproteobacteria > Burkholderiales > Burkholderiaceae_C > Azohydromonas > Azohydromonas lata. The sequence goes on along the minus strand of NZ_BCTC01000045.1, from coordinate 8,639 downwards.
GCGCGGCATCGCCCGCGCCCGCGCCCATGGCGGCGGTGGTGGCAAGTCGCCGCAACACCAGCCCTGGGAAGCGCCGGCCACCGAGGCCTGAGCCGGCTGCCCAGGATCAGCGGCTCCCGCCGGGGCGACTGACCTGGCCGGGCAGGCGCGCGCCGCTGCCGCGTTGGGCCGCAGCCGCAGCCACAGACACAGCCGCAGCTGCTTCAGGCCGGCACGGCTGGCGCGCCTGTTGCAAAGCCCAAGGCGCCCCGTTTGCCGCACTGCACAATACGCGGTTGGCGCGGCGCGGCCTGCCGCGCGCGGCAGCAGCGCTCAGCAGCGGGAGGAGTGGTCCATGCGGTACGTCGTGTTCAACCAGAAGGGTGGAGTCGGTAAATCCACCATCACCTGCAACCTGGCGGCCATCAGCGCGCACCAGGGGCTGCGCACGCTGGTGGTGGACTTGGACCCGCAGGGCAACTCCACACATTACCTGTTGGGGGACGCCGTGGCGGACGACGCGCCGCACCTGGGCGGCCTGTTCGACCAGGTGCTGCACTTCAGCATGCGGCCCAAGGCACCCATCGACTTCGTCCTGCCCACGCCGTTCGAGAACCTCTTCGTCCTGGCCTCGCACCCGGTGCTGGAAGAACTGCAGAGCAAGCTGGAGTCGCGCTACAAGATCTACAAGCTGCGCGAGGCGCTGGAGTCGCTGGCGCCGCACTTCGACCGCATCTACATCGACACCCCGCCGGCGCTGAACTTCTACACGCGCTCGGCGCTGATCGCCGGCGGCGGCTGCCTCATCCCGTTCGACTGCGACGCCTTCTCGCGCCGCGCGCTGGACGCGCTGCTGGAGAACATCCAGGAGATACGCGCCGACCACAACGCGCAGCTCCGCGTGGACGGCATCGTGGTCAACCAGTACCAGCCCCGCGCCAACTTGCCGCAGCAACTGGTGCAGCAACTGGTGGACGAGGGCCTGCCCGTGCTGCAGCCGTATCTCAGCGCCTCGGTGAAGATCCGCGAGTCCCACCAGCGCTCGCAGCCCATGGTGCACATGGACCCCAAGCACAAGCTCACGCAGGAGTTTCAGAAGCTGCACGAGGCGCTGCCCGCTTGAGGCGGGCGGGCGGCGGCTTTCCTGCCTTCCGTCAGCCTAGGTGCTTCGACCTCTACTTCGTCATGCCCGCGAAAGCGGGCATCCACGATCGCCGGGGTACCGGCTTCGAACTGCATCGCATCACGTCACCGTTTGCACGCCGCTATACCGGCACGCGTGGATGCCCGCTTTCGCGGGCATGACGGGTGAGGGTGCGAAGCGCCTTTGCCGCAGGGCTGACGGGGCGTAACCACTTTCCCCGCAACACGCCCATCCTCACCTCGCCCCCGTCACCCTCCACACCGCATTGCCCACGTCGTCGGCCACCAGCAGCGCACCCTTGCCGTCCACGGCCACGCCCACGGGGCGGCCCTGCGCGTCGCCGCGGTCGTTGAGAAAGCCTGAGAGCACCGTTTGCGGCGCCCCGCCGGGCCGGCCGTTGGCAAAGGGCACGAACACCACCTGGTAGCCCGCGGGCGGCTTGCGGTTCCAGCTGCCGTGCTGGCCTATAAACATGCCCTGGCGCAGGCCCTGCGGCAGCAGCGCCGCATCGCCCCCCCAGGTGAGCCCCAGCGCGGCCACGTGCGCGCCCAGCGCGTAGTCCGGCTTGATCGCCTTGGCCACCGCCTGCTCGTTCACCGGCGTCACGCGCTCGTCCACGTGCTGGCCCCAGTAGCTCCACGGCCAGCCGTAGAAGCCGCCGTCCTTCACCGAGGTCAGGTAGTCCGGCACCAGGTCGTTGCCCAGCTCATCGCGCTCGTTGGCCACCGTCCACAGCACGCCCGTGGACGGCTCCCAGGCCATGCCGTTGGGGTTGCGCAGGCCCGTGGCGAACAGCCGCTTGCGGCCGCTGGCGCGGTCGATTTCCCAGATCGCCGCGCGTCCCTCTTCCGCCTGCAGCCCGTTCTCGGCCACGTTGGAGTTGGAGCCCACCGTGGCGTAGAGCGTGCGCCCGTCGCGGCTGGCGATCACGTTCTTGGTCCAGTGGTGGTTGATGGGCCCGCCCGGCAGCTCCGTGAGCCGCTCGCCCGGCGCCGTGATCTGCGTGGCGCCCGGCGTGTAGGGGAAGCGCACGAGCGCATCGGAGTTGGCCACGTAGAGGTCGTTGCCCACCAGCGCCATGCCCAGGGGCGAGTTCAGGCCCTGGAGGAACACCGTCTTCGTCTCCGCCACGCCGTCGCCGTCCGCGTCGCGCAGCAGCGTGAGGCGGTTGGCGCTGGGGACGCCCGCGCCAGCCTTGGCCATGGCCTTCTTCATGAACCAGCCCTTGATGCCTTTGCCGTCCTCCGGCTTGGGCGGCGCGTTGCTCTCGGCCACCAGCACGTCGCCGTTGGGCAGCACGTACAGCCAGCGCGGGTGCTCCAGCCCGGTGGCGAAGGCGGCCACCTGCAGGCCCTGCGCCGCCACCGGTTTGGCGCCGGAAGGCCAGCCCACGGCCGGGGCGACGTCCATGGTGGGGATGAGCGTCTTGTGCGGCGGCGGCAGCGTGGGCTCGGGCCCGGTGATGTCCGCCACGGACAGGCGGGGCGAATCGCTGCCGCACCCCGCCAGCAAGGCGGCGGCAACGGCCAGCACGGTCAGGCGCAGGGACACGGCAAGGCTCCTTGGCAAAGCTGGGTTTGCCCGGGTGTCACGGCAAACGGCGCGCCGAGGGCCCAGTCCTTGCACCGCCTGTCCATCCCGTACATTGAACGATGTGCAACAAAATGTAGGATAAACGGCGCAGAATTTCGAGTCCTGCGCGCCGCCGGGGAGGCGGCGCGGCTGTTCATGGTTTGATAAGAAACGACGTCCATGGAAATAAAAATCCGCGCCAAGGCCGCCTCGAAGCCCATTTACGGCACCAGCGGCAACGACGTTTTTGCCGGTACGCCAAACGCTGATATTTATTATGGTCTCGGTGGCGCCGATACCCTGCAGGGCGGGGGCGGCGACGATCTCATCAATACCATCGGCTATGCCGGAAACGATTTGATCGACGGCGGGGATGGCAATGACTCGCTGTATGGCGGGCTGGGAAACGACACGATTCTGGGCGGCACGGGCAATGATGACCTGTATGGCGATGCCGGCGACAACGTCTTGCAAGGCGGCGCGGGAAATGACACTTTGAGCGTCAGCGCCAGATTGGGAAAAAATATCCTGGACGGTGGGGAAGGCAACGACTCCATTTCCGGCGGCAACGGCAATGACACCCTTTACGGGAGCATCGGCGACGACACCCTTTTCGGTGGCGCCGGCAATGACAGCCTGGACGGTGGCGCGGGCCAGGATTCACTGTATGGAGGCGCAGGCGACAATACCCTGCAGGGCGGCGCCGGCGATGACTATCTTGGCGTTTACAGGGAATACGGCCGCAGTTTTCTTGATGGCGGCCAGGGCAACGACAAACTCGATGGCGGTGGCGGGAGCGACAGCCTTTATGGCGGCGAAGGCAACGATACCCTCTATGCTGTTGCCGGCCATGACAGCCTGGACGGCGGCGCCGGCAACGACAGCCTGGATGGTGGCGACGGCAACGACACCCTGCACGGCGGCGCGGGCGTGGACACGCTGCAGGGCGGTACCGGCGACGACGTCTATTACCTCGATGACCGCCTTGACAGCGTCTGGGACGCAAGCGGCCGCGACACGGCCTACGTCTCCATCAACGGCGCCTTCGTGCCCGGCAGCATCGAATCGGTGGTTTACACCAATGGGGCGCAAGCGCTGCCCTATTTTATTTCTGGGCTGCTGTACAACAATATTCCAGATATTCCCGCCAGCGGCTCGCCAAAAACCATCAGCTACAGTTTTGCGCTGAGCCCGACGCCGGGAATGACGGGGTTTGCAACTTTCAATGGGGCGCAGCAGGCGTCAGTGCGCGCGGCACTGGCTTGTTATGCTGTCGTGTCCGGCCTGAAATTCAAGGAAGTGGCCGACAGCCCTGGCGTGAAAATGCGTTTTTTCCGCGACGATCTGGCGTCTGGGCATTACTATGATGCTTCTGGTTATGCGTCTGCAAACGGCGCCGTTCATGTCAAGGTGGATTACGCTTCCCTGATGGCGCCTGATTATGGGTATCAGGTACTGCTGCACGAGATTGGACATACTTTATATTTGAAGCATTCTTTTGAAGCTCCCGTGCTGCCCAAGGCGGAGGATGCTCAGCAGAATAGGGTCATGAGCTACAACAATTCCAGCGTGCATGCGCAAAATATTGGCATGTTTGACCTGGCCGCCATTCAATATCTTTATGGTGTCAATGCCGGCGTGCGTGCCGGCAGCAATACTTATTCGCTGCAGGACCGCTACATCTGGGACGGCGGCGGCGTGGACACCTTGTCAGCCGCCGGCGAGAGCGCTGCCGTGCACCTGAATCTGGCCGAGGGCAGTTGGAACTGGGTCGGCACCAAGGCCGGCAGCATCCTGGCCGCGGGCCAATCCTTCATCGGCTTCGGCACGCAAATCGAGAACGCCACCGGTGGCCGTGTCGGCGACGTGCTGAGCGGCAACGCCGTGGCCAACGTGCTCAGCGGCGGTGCGGGCAACGACACGGTCTCAGGCGGCGCAGGCCACGACACGCTCATCGGCGGCCCTGGGCTGGACCAGCTCAGCGGTGGCGCGGGCCAGGATGCCTTCCGCTTCGCCGACGCGCCGGGCAGCACCACCGTGGACAGCCTCACCGACTTCGTTGCCGTCGATGACCGGCTGGAGTTCGACCACACCGCCTACGCCGCGTTGGGCCCGCTGGGGGCGCTGAACGCCGGCGCTTTCGTCCTGGGCAAGGCGGCGCTGGACGCAGGCGACCGGCTCATCTACACGCCGTCCACGGGCGAGCTGCGCTTTGATGCCGACGGCACGGGCGCACGCGCGGCCGTGCTGCTGGCCAAGCTGGGCGCCAATACCGTGCTCACGGCGGCGGATCTGTTCGTGGTTTGAGGGGCAGGGCGGCTTCGCGCCGCCTGCGGCGTGCGGGCTTGCTCAGCCCCTGCGCGACGCCTCCCAGGCCTTCCGCAGCCGTGCCACGCCCTCGCGCAGCCGCTCAGGCGTCTCGGTGCTGAAGCTCAGGCGTAGCCGGTCGCGCGGCGCGGCACCGGCATAAAAAGCGTCGCCCGGGACGAAGGCCATGCCCGCGGCCAGCGCCGCTGGGAGCAGGGCACGCGTGTCCGTGCCATCGGTGAAGCGCGCCCACAGGAACATGCCGCCCTTTGGCTCGCTGAACTCCAGCGCGCCGCCGAAGGCCTCGCGCAGCGCCTGGCACAGCGCGCGGCGCCGCTCGCGGTAGGCGCCGCGCACCCGCGCCAGGTGCGCCGGCAGCCGCCCGCCGGCCAGGTAGTGCGCCGCCACCTCCTGCGCAAAGGAGGAGGTGTGCAGGTCCATGGACTGCTTCACCCGCGCCGCGGCTTCCGCCAGCGCCGTGGGCAGCACCAGCCAGCCCAGCCGCAGCCCCGGCGCCACGGCCTTGGACAACGTGGAGGTGCGCCCAACCCAGGCGCGTGCGCCCGGCACGTCCTGCGCCAGCGCCGCCAGGCTGGGCAGTTCCTGGCCTTCCGTGCGCAGCACGCCGTAGGGGTCGTCCTCCAGCACCAGCACCTCGTTGCGCGCCGCCCACTCCAGCAGCCAGCGGCGGCGGCGCAGCGACAGCGTCGCGCCGGACGGGTTCGCGAAGGGCGTCACGAGGTAGACGAGCTTGGGCTTGCGAGGAAACGCCATGGTCTCCAGGTCTTCCACCCGGGCACCTTCTTCGTCCTCGTCCAGCCCCAGGCATTGCGCGCCGGCCAAGTTGAAAGTCTGGAGGGCGGCCAGGTAGCTTGGGCGCTGCACCACCACCACGTCGCCCTCGTCCAGCAGCAGCCGCGCCACGATGTCCAGCGCCTGCTGCGAGCCCGTGGTCACCAGCAGCGCGCGACCGGCCAGGGCGATGCCCTGCTCGCGCTCGCGCGCCTGCAGCGCTTCGCGCAGGGCGGTCTGCCCCTCGGTCAGCCCGTACTGCAGCGCGGCGGCGGGGTTGGTGTCCAGGGCGGCCAGCGTGGCCGCGCGCAGGCCCTCGGTGTCGAACAGCTCGGCCGCGGGCAGGCCGCCGGCCAGGGAAATCACCTGCGCCTGCTGCGCGGCCTTGAGCAGCTCGCGCACGTCGGAGCTGCGCAGCGCGGCGGCGCGGGCGGACAGGGCATAGCGGGGTGCTGGTTGCGTGTTCTGGTCGGTGTTCTGGTCGGTGCTCATGGCGGGTCGGCGGCTGCGGCGTGGGTGAATGGGTTGAACGGGAAGGGGCTGCGTGGGCCTCAAGACTAGGCAGCACGGCGCCAACTGTCCCGGTACGGCCACCGGTACGGTCGAGCGCACTGTTTGATGGATTCACCGCAACAGTTGCACCCCGCGCCATGCTTGAATGCCGGCCTGAATTCCGGCCGAGAGCCATGTTCACCCTTGCCAAAGACACCGATGCCCCGCCGCTGACCGAGCAGATCGTGCGCCACTACGCGCAGCGCATAGACGAGGGCGCGCTGCTGCCCGGGGCGCGGCTGCCCTCGGTGCGGCAGCTCGCGGCGCGGCTGGAGGTGAGCGTGCACACCGTGCTGGTGGCGCTGGACCGGCTCTCCGGCCTGGGCTACGTGGCCTCGCGCCCCGGCGCGGGCTACTACGTGCGGCGCACGGCCGCGCAGGCCGCGGCCGCGCCGGCGGCGGCGCCGCGCGCGCAGCCGGCCACCACCACGTCCGGCTTCACGCACAGCGTGCTGTCCACCGACGCCACGCTGCTGCAGGCCGGCGCGGGCTACCTGCCCCGGCACTGGTACGAGGACGCCATCGCCCCCGCCACGCTGGCGCGCAGCCTGCGCGAGAGCGCCGAGGCCGCCGTGGTGCCGCCCGTGCAGGGGCTGCCGTCGCTGCGCGAGCAGCTTGCCGCGCGGCTGGCGCGGCGGCAGATCCCAGCGCGGCCCGAGCAGTTGCTCACCACCTTCGGCGCCTCGCAGGCGCTGCAGCTCGCCGCACGTGCCGTGGCCGTGCCGGGCGACGCGGTGCTGGTGGACGACCCCGGCTACTTCCTGCTGCACAGCCAGCTCGCCGCGCTGGGCCTGCGCGTGGTGGGCGTGCCGCGCGAGGCGCAAGGGCCGGACCTCGACGCCCTGGCCGCCCTGGTGCAGGAGCACCGCCCGCGCGCCTTCTTCACGCAGACGCTGCTGCACAACCCCACGGGCGCGAGCACCGTGCCGGCGCGCAGCCACCGCATCCTCAACCTGGCCGAGGCGTTCGATTTCGTGCTGGTGGAGGACGATGTCTATGGCGACCTCGCGGGCGATGCCGGCGTGCGCCTGGCGCAGATCGACGCGCTGCGCCGCGTGATCTACGTGGGCAGCTTCAGCAAGCTGCTGAGCCCCAGCCTGCGCGTGGGCTACCTGGCCGCCCCCCTGTCGCTCACCGAGCGCCTGGTGGACTTGAAGCTCATGGACGTGCTGTCGGGCTCCACGCTGGAGGAGGCGCTGGTGGCCGAGGTGCTGCGCAGCGGCCGCTACCACCGCCACGTGCTGCGGCTGCGCGAGCGGCTGGCGCGCTCGCGGGGCGCGGCCATCGCGGCGCTGCAGGGCTGCGGGCTGCGCTTTGACGCCGACGCGGCGCAGGCCGGCGGCGTGTTCCTGTGGGCCGGGCTGCCGCCGGGCGTGCTGGCGCCGGCGCTGGTGGAGGCCGCGCGCGAGGCCGGCATCGTCATCGCCGGCGGCCACATGTTCTCGCGCCGCGGCGTGGGCGCGGACCGCCTGCGCCTGAACGCCGCCTGGGCCACCGACGCGCGGCTGCTGGGGTTCTTGAAGGCGCAGTTGGGCGGGGCGGGATGAGCGGGCGGCGCTCATCGTTCGCTTTCACGCCCTTTGGGCCCCCATTGAATGGGCGGGATCGTTCAGATTCCTGAACGATGCGGCCGGCGAAACCCAACCTGGCTGCCGGCCCTTCAAAACGCCGCCCACTCCTCGTCGTCCGTCCCCGTGCGCGCTTGCGCCAGCGGCGTCACCGCGGCCGCTGCCATGGCCGGCGCGGCACGGCGGAAGTCTGGGCGCGTGACGTTGGTGGCGCGGTGGGGGCCGCGGCGCTCCACGCCGTCCCAGCCGCTGCCGGTGGCGGGCTGCGCCGCGGCCGGGGCCGGCGACCGCGCATCCGCCGTGGCCTGCGCCCGCGCCGCCACCGGGGCAGGGCGGCCGCTGTCGGCCTGGGCTCCCAGGCGGAACACCGCCACCGAGCCCACGAGCGCCTGTGCCTGCTCGCGCAGGCTGCCTGCGGCCGAGGCGCTTTGCTCCACCAGCGCGGCGTTCTGCTGCGTGGCCTGGTCCATGCGCGTGACGGCGTCGCCCACCAGGGACACGCCCTTGCTCTGCTCGGCGCTGGCGGCGCTGATCTCGCCCATCAGGTCCGTCACGCGGCGTATGGCGCTCACCACCTCCTCCATGGTGTGGCCGGCCTGGTCGGCCAGGGCCGAGCCCTCGCCCACGCTTTGCACGCTCTCGGTGATGAGCTGCTTGATCTCCTTGGCCGCCTCGGCGCTGCGCTGCGCCAGCGTGCGCACCTCGCCCGCCACCACGGCAAAGCC
>NZ_BCTC01000044.1 GCF_001571085.1 Azohydromonas lata NBRC 102462 | reverse complement strand
AGCACCACGTTGCCGAACACCAGCACCACCATGATGGCCAGCGCCAGCGCAATCAGCGCGTCCAGCACGCGGCAGTAGCCGTCCAGGAATTTGTTCATCGCTTGTCTCCTTCTCTTGGGCGGCTGGAGGACGCCGGCGCTTCCAGAAAAAACACGGCCTGCATTTGCCGCGGATCAGGAATGTACGAACTGGTTCGTTTTTCGTCTTTGGGGGTAACCCCTAGCTGCAGCGCAGCATCGGCACAGAAAAAACGCCGGCCGTCCAGGCGATGGACGGCCGGCGCGGACAGGGCAGGGCAAGCCGTGCCGCCGCGAGGGCGCGGCGGCGGCGATTCAGAGGGTGTTGAGCGGAATGCGCAGGTAGGCCACGCCGTTGTCGTCGGCCGGCGGGAGCTGGCCCGCGCGCACGTTGACCTGTATGGACGGCAGGATGAGCGTGGGCACCTCCAGCGTGGCGTCGCGCGCCTGGCGCATGGCGACGAACGCGTCCTCGCCGATGCCGTCGTGCACGTGGATGTTGTGCTCGCGCTGCGCGGCCACCGTGGTTTCCCAGGCCGGCTCGCGGCTCCCGGCGCCTTTGGGCGGGTAGTCGTGGCAGACGAACACGCGCGTGGCCGGCGGCAGCGCCAGCAGCCGGCGGATGGAGCGGTACAGGCTGCGCGCATCGCCGCCGGGGAAGTCGGCGCGCGCCGTGCCCACGTCCGGCATGAACAGCGTGTCGCCGGCAAACACCGCGTCCTCGATCAGGTAGGCCATGTCCGCCGGCGTGTGCCCCGGCACGTGCAGCGCCGTGGCCTGAAGGCCGCCGATGCTGAACGTCTCGCCGTCGTGGAAAAGATGGTCGAACTGGCTGCCGTCGGGCAGGAAGCCGCGCTCCAGGTTGTAGAGCTTCTTGAAGGTGGCCTGCACCTCGCGGATGTGCTCGCCTATGGCGATGCGCCCGCCCAGCCGCTGCTGCAGGTAGCGCGCGCCGGAGAGGTGGTCGGCGTGGGCATGGGTTTCCAGAATCCAGTCCACCGCGAGGCCGTGCGCGGCCACGTAGGCGGCCATGGCGTCGGCCGAGTGCGTGGCGGTGCGGCCGGACTTGAAGTCGAAGTCCAGCACGGGGTCGATCACGGCGGCGCGGCGCGTGGCGGTGTCGGCCACCAAGTAGCTCACGGTCCAGGTGGCGGGATCGAAGAAAGCCTGGATGTCGGCCCGGGTCGTCATGGGGGTGCTCCTTCACGTCAATCTATTGAAAAACAATATATGAACTGATATATTGTTGTCAAGACGACTTGTTGAGGAGACCGTGATGGCCGATGCCGCCACCGCCCTGGACCCCGCGCTGCTGCGCGGCGCCGCCGCGCGCGCCGTGGGGGCGCTGAAAGTGCTGGCCAATGAAGACCGGCTGCTGCTGCTGTGCCAGCTCTCGCAGGCCGAGCTGTCGGTGGGCGAGCTGGAGGAGCGGCTGGGCATCCGCCAGCCCACGCTGTCGCAGCAGCTCGCCGTGCTGCGCGCCGAGGGCGTGGTGGCCACGCGGCGCCAGGGCAAGAACGTGTTCTACAGCGTGGCCGACCCGGCGCTGCTGGAAATCCTGGCGGTGCTCTACCGCCTGTACTGCCCAAAGGAGGCCTGAGCCATGGCGATCGACTGGAATGCCTTCACCCCCGCCGCGTCGCTGGCCGGCGGGCTGCTCATCGGCGTGGCGGCGGCGATGTTCGTCCTGCTGCCGGGCCGCATTGCCGGCATCAGCGGCGTGTTGGGCGGGCTGCTCAAGCCCGCCCAGGGCGACGTCGCCTGGCGGCTGGCCTTCGTCCTGGGCTTGGTGGCCGCGCCGCTGGCCTGGTCGCTGCTGGCGGCGCTGCCCAGGCCGCACATCGACGCCGGCACCGGCGCGCTGGTGCTGGCCGGGCTGCTGGTGGGCGTGGGCACGCGCTACGGCGCGGGCTGCACCAGCGGCCATGGCGTGTGCGGGCTCTCGCGGCTGTCGCCGCGCTCGCTGGCGGCCACGCTCAGCTTCATGGGCGCGGGTTTCGCCACTGTGTACGTGCTGCGCCACCTGCTGGCCGGCTGAGGGGAGAGCGTCATGCTGTTGCTGTCTTCGTTCCTGAGCGGCCTGGTCTTCGGCCTCGGTTTGATCCTCTCCGGCATGGCCGACCCGGCCAAGGTGCTGGGCTTCCTGGACCTGGCCGGCGCCTGGGACCCGTCGCTGGCGCTGGTGATGGGCGGTGCGCTGGCCGTGGGCCTGGTCGCCTTCACGGTGGCCAAGCGCATGAAAACCTCGCTGCTGGGCGAGCCCATGCGGCTGCCCACGGCCACGCGCCTGGATGCACGGCTGGTGGGCGGCAGCCTGCTCTTTGGCGTCGGCTGGGGCGTGGCGGGCTTTTGTCCGGGCCCGGCGCTGGTGGCGCTGGGCATGGGCGAAGTGAAGGCCGCGCTCTTCGTGGCGGCCATGCTGGCGGGCATGGGCCTGTTCGAGCTGCTGGAGCGGCGCCGCGCGGCGCGCCGGCTGGGCGCCGCATGACGGCGCAAGGCACCGCTGCCGCCGCGGGCCTGTCCGCGGGCGGCTGGGACTGGTTCTTCGTCGTCGCCACCGCGGCGGTGCTGCTCGGCTACGAGGTGGGGCTTTCCGTGGTCGAGCGGCTGCGCCCGCAGCGCTGGGCGCGCAGCGCGCACGCCGTGCTGCGCCAGGAGTGGATCGACTCGGTGTCGCGCAACGCGGGCACCGAGATCCTGGCCGTGCAGACGCTGCGCAACTCGCTCATGTCCGCGACCATGACCGCCTCCACCGCCGCGCTGGCGCTCATGGGCACGGTGACGCTGGCCGCGCCCTCGCTGCACGCCGCCTTCGAGGTCGGCACGCCGCGCGCGACGGCGCTCACGCCGCGCCTGGTGCTGGAGCTGATGATGCTCACGCTGCTGCTGGCCTCGCTGGTGTCCTCGGTGATGGCGGTGCGCTACTACAACCACGTGAGCTTCATCGTGGGCATGCCCGTGGGCTCGCCGGACCGCGAGCGCTGGCAGCCCGCCGGGCGTGCCTACGTGCGCAAGGCCGGGCTGCTCTACAGCGGCGGGCTGCGCCAGCTCGTCCTGGTGGCGCCGCTGGTGGGCGCGGTGCTCTACCCCGGCGCCGGGTTGCTGGCCGCCGTGGTGCTGGTGGCCGTGCTGCTGAGCCTGGACCGTTACGGCCTGGACCACCTTGCGGCCGAAGAGGTGCGTACCCGCGCTTGAATTTCAGCCGCCAGGCCCTGCCGGGCGGTCATTTGAATCTGCGGCAAATGCCATCTCATATTGGAAAAATGCTTTTCCAATATCCATTTCAAGCTTGAAATTCCGAGGGAATTACTGGCAATAAGAAGAGCTTCTGATTCGCCGGAAACGCCGCGCCCCGCGTCTATATTTGAATCCACCACGAGAACACGGGGGTGAGCGCGCATGGCCACGGATCAGGGCCGCCCGGCCGGGCTGGATGGAAGTGCCGATGTGGTGGCTCTGCTGCGCAGCCGCGCGGCGCAGCAGCCCAGGCGCAAGGTCTTCGTTTTCCTCAAGAACGGCGAGGCCGAGGCGGGCCGCCTGACCTTTGCCGAGCTGGATCTGCAGGCCCGCTCCATCGCGGCGCAACTGCAGCAGCATTTCCAGCCGGGCGAGCGCGTGCTGCTGGCGTATGCCTCGGTGGCGGAATTCGTGAGGGCGCTGTTCGGCGCCCTGTACGCGGGCGTGGTGGCCGTGCCGGTGGCCGCACCCAGCGGCAGCACCGACATCGCGCGGCTGGCGGCGCTGGCGCAGGACTGCGGCGCCACCGGCCTGTGCCTGGGCCACGAGGGCTTCAATCTCGAATACCTCACGGCCGCCGGCCTGTCGCTGGAGAGGCAGCTGCGCTGCGTGACCACCCGCCGCGACGACGGTGCCCACGCCGGCGACTGGCGCGCCCAAGCCCCCGGCCCCGCCGGCGCGGCGCTGCTGCAGTACACGGCCGGGACGAGCGGCACGCCCAAGGGCGTGCTCGTGAGCCACGGCAACCTGCTGCACAACCAGGCGCTCATCCACCAGGCCTTTGGCCACGGCAGCCGCACCGTGGGCGTGAGCTGGTTGCCCGCGCACCGCGACATGGGCCTCATAGGCGCGCTGCTGCAGCCGGTGTTTGCGGGCTGCACCTCGGTGCTGATGTCCCCCGCCGCCTTTTTCGCCAAACCCCTGCGCTGGCTCCAGGCCATCTCCAGGTATCGGGCCTCCACCAGCGGCGGGCCGGGTTTTGCCTATGAAATGTGCGTGCGCCGCATTCGCGCGGAGCAGGCCATGGAACTGGACCTTTCCAGTTGGGAATCGGCCTTCGTGGGTGGCGGCATCGTGCGGCCGGAAACCCTGGAGCGGTTTGCGGAGAAATTCGCCATCTGCCGTTTCGACGCCCGCGCCTGGACCCCGTGCTACGGCCAGACGGAGGCGACCCTGATGGTGAGCTGCGCGCCCAAGCGCGAGTCGCCCAGGACCACCGTGCTGGACGCCGACGAGCTGCAGCACCAGGCCGTGCGCCCGTGCGCGCCGGCCACGCGCCGCGTGCGCGGGCTCACCAGTTGCGGCCCGGTGCTGGGGATGGACGTGGTGATCGTGGACCCCGCCACCGCGCAGCCCTGCGCCGCCGACCGCGTGGGCGAGGTCTGGGTGCGCGGCGACAGCGTGGCGCAGGGCTACTGGCAGCGCCCGCAGCAGACGCGCGACACCTTTGGCGCCCGCCTGGCCGACGGCTCGGGGCCCTGGCTGCGCACCGGCGACCTGGGCTTCGTGCTGGACGGCGAGCTGTTCATCACCGGCACGCTGGGCGACAACGTCGTCATCCGCGGCCGCCACTACGACCTGCGCGACATCGAGCACGCCGTGCGCGACAGCCACCCCGCGCTCAGCGAAGGCGCCAGTGCCGCCGTGTGCGTGGGCGGCGGCGCGCAGCCGCTGCGCGTGGTGCTGATGCAGGAAGTGCAGCAAGCCGAGCTGCTGAGCCTGGACCGTGCCGCCGTGCTCAAGGCCGCACGCCACAGCCTGCATGTTCGCGCCGGGCTGACGCTGCACGACATCGTGTTCGTGAAGGCCGGCAGCCTGCCGCGCACGACCGAGGGCCAGGTGCAGCGCGATAGGGCCTGGGCCGCCTGCCGGCCCGCGGCGCGCGGGCGCGGCCTGCCACCGGCCGCCGCGCCCACGGGCATCGACGGCTGAGCCGCCTGCGGCCGCTCAGGCGCGCACGGGGTAGGCAGCGACGCGCGCCAGCCCCTCGCGGGCCTGGTCGGCCGCCAGCAATTCCTGCTCTATGCGCTGCGCCAGCTCCGCGGGCGGCAGGTCGGCCACGTCGGCATCCACCACCACCTGCAGCGCCTTGCGCACCTGGGGGCCGAGCTGTCGCATGAGCTCGCTCAGGAAAGGACAGGCGGCAAAAAGCGCCACCCGCTCGAAGCCACCCTGCGCCACGGCCGCCTCCACGCGCGGCGCGATGGCGGCGGCGAACTCGCGCCAGTGGCGCCGGCGCGGGTCCGGCGGCGCGGCCCAGGAGGCGAGGTCGGTACGGGGGTCGGGGGCGCGGCGCTGCAGCGGGCTGGGTGCGCTTCGGAGCTGGTGGCGCAGCGTGTCCAGCGCCGCCAGTTCGGCCGTGTCGCGGTCACGGCTCAGGAGCCGGGCCTCGGAAGCATGGGCAATCAGGATCAGGTCGCGGCTCATCGGGAGAGTGTGAACGGAGGAATGCAATCCCCAAATGGGGGCTTCCCAAGGGCTTGGCAAGTTGTCTGCCCGGCCCGTTGCGCGGCGGCGCTCAGCCGGGCTGCGCGCCGTGCCTGAGCGCGTCGCGCAGCGAGGCCGTGAAGCCGCACGCCTGCGCCACCAGCGGCTGCACGCGCGTGGGCAGATGGCCGTGCCGGCCTTCGCGCAGCTCGCCCTCCAGCGCGAGCCAGGGGCCGGTCAGCACTTGGGCGCCCAAGGTGCCGGCGGCGCCGCGCAAGCTGTGCAGCACGCTGCCCACGGCACGGTGGTCGCCGCGGGCCGCGGCCTCCTGCAGCGCGGCCATGCCGGTGTCCATGTCGTCGGCCAGGCGCGAGAGCAGGGCCCGATAGTGGGCCTCGTCACCGGCCAAGCTGCGCAGCCCGGCCTCGACGTCCAGCCCGTCCAGCCGGCGCAAGGCCGCCAGTGCGTCCTGCGGCGCCGGGCCGTCCTCGCCCGCGGGCACCGGTGCGGCCGGCAGCGGCGCGTCGGCGCCCTGGCGGCAGGGGTCCAGCCACTTGAGCAACTGCTCGTACAGGCTGTCCGGGTCCACGGGCTTGGCGACGAAGCCGTTCATGCCCGCCAGCAGGCAGGCGCGCCTGTCCTCGTCGAAGGCGTTGGCGGTGAGGGCCAGGATGGGCAGTTGCCCGCTGGAAAAGCGCCGGCGCAGGGCGATGGTGGCCTCGAAGCCGTCCATCTCCGGCATCTGCAAGTCCATCAGCACCAGTTGCGCCTGCAAGGCCGCCACGCGCTCCAGCGCCTCGCGGCCGTTGCCCGCGCTGCTGACCTCCAGGCCGGCGTGGCGCACGAGGCTGGTGGTGACCTCCAGGTTGACGGGGTTGTCCTCGACCACCAGCACGCGCGCCCCGGCGTGGCGCTGGCGCAGCAGGTCCAGCGCGCGCAGGCCCGGGGCGGTGGGGGTCGGGTGGGCCTCGGTGCTGCCGCGGCGCAGCTGCACCGTGAACCAGAAGCGGCTGCCTTCGCCCAGGCGGCTGCTCACGCCCACCTGGCCGCCCATGCGCTCGGCCAGCATGCGCGTGATGCTCAGGCCCAGCCCCGTGCCGCCGTAGCGGCGCGTGGTGGAGGCATCGGCCTGCTCGAAGGCGTCGAAGAGGCGGTCGATCTGCCCGGCCGCGATGCCCGGGCCCGTGTCTTCCACCTCCAGCAGCAGCGTGACGCCGGCCTCGGTATCGGCCACCACGCGGGCGCGGATGTCCACGCGGCCGCGTTCGGTGAACTTCACCGCGTTGGCCGCCAGGTTGAGCAGCGCCTGGCGGATGCGCGTGGGGTCGCCCACCAGCATGCCCGGCGGCGCGTCGGCCGCGATGCTGACCTGCAAGCCCTTTTGCTCGGCCATCACCGCCACGTGCGACTGCACGCTTTGCAGCAGGGAGACCAGGTTGAACTCGGCCTCGTCGAGGACGAGCTTGCCGGCCTCGATTTTGGAAAGGTCCAGCACGTCGCTGACCAGCGACACCAGGTGCTGCGCGGCCGTATCGATCTTGCGCAGCCGCTCGGCGTTGGTCTGCTCGTCGGCGCCGCCATGCCGCATGAGGCGGCTCAAGCCGATGATCGCGTTCATGGGCGTGCGGATCTCGTGGCTCATGTTGGCCAGGAAGTCGGCCTTGGCGCGCGTGGCCTGCTCGGCGGCCTGGCGCGCGGCCTCGGCCTCGGCGCGGGCCGCTTCGAGCTGCGCCTCGGCCAGGCGGCGCTGCACCGCCAGCATGGTGCCCAGCACGCCCAGCCCGGCCGTCCCGGCCGCGGCCAGCGCCGCACCCCAGAGCTGCGCGCGGCTGAAGGCGCGGTCGTTGGGCGCCGACCACTTGTCCACCAGCCGGTCCAGCATGCCGTCGGCCTTGATGCGCGCGACCGCCGCGTCGAGCTCCTGCAGCAGTTGCGGATTGCGCCGGTGCACCGCGATGCCGGCCTCCTGCAAGGCGAACGGCCCGCCGGCCTGCGCCACGCCGCCGATGTCGAGCTCCTGCACGAAGGTCAGGCTTGCACGCACCTCGCCGGCATAGGCGTCGATCTCGCCGCGCTGCAGCCGGCGCATGCCGTCGCTGGTGTCGGCCACCGTCACCAGCCGGACGCCGGGGTATCTGGCACTGAAATGCTGGCGGGCAAAGCCCGCCGCGCTCACGCCGATGCGCAGCGTGCCGGGGTTGGCGTGCGCCACGCGTTCGGCCTCGGCCTCGCGCGCGAACAGTGCGAACTCCAGCGTCCACAGCGTGCGCGTGAACGCGAAGTGCTCGCGGCGCGCCGCTGTGCTGACGATGGGCGGCAGCACCTCACCCTCGCCGGCCACCACGGCGGCCTGCGCCTCGCCCCAGTCGCGCAGCCTGTATTCGATCTCGCGCCCAAGCACTTGCCCCAGGGCGTGGAACACGTCCACGTTCAGTCCCTTGGCCAGGCCGTCCTCCAGGAATTCATAGGGCGGCAGGCTGCGGTCGCCATGGACGACCAGCGGCTTGCCGCGGGGCCGGACGGCGGACGCCGCGGGCGCAGACAGCCCCGCGGCCCGGGCACCGGCCGTGGCCAGCGCCAGGCCGAGCCAGGCGCGACGGCGCAGGGGTGAAGACGTTGGGGAGGACATGAAGAAAATGCTTTCGGCACCGATGGGCGCCATCCTCCGGACGAAACGCTGCGGCGCAGCAAAACGCCTCAGGCAAAAGGTCGGATTTTCACTGGACCCGCAATGAAACTGGGCCGGGCGTTACACACGCGGGCGGCAAGGAACCAATTAATTCACAAAAAAAGAAAAGATAGGACAGGCCAATAAGCTGAAAAACCCGCGTTGATCCGCACAAACCCGGCGCCGCAAGGCTTTATGTATGGCCACGATCAAAATGCGTCATTCATGTCCACGGGCAATCCGGCCGCCTTGAGCTCCTTGGCCAACTGCAAATGCCAAGCACCTTTCTTGTCCATCTCAATGTACAAGACGTCAGCACAATCGGAAGGAATCTCCACACCCGGCTCAAACAACGCGCAAACCCTATTCTTTCCAAGCTTGCCAACAAAATATCCAAGCCCAAAAATAACATTCTTGTGGGCACGCGAATGCGAGCCTTCACGCGCAGACGATTTAACACCACTCTTATCATCGGCCGTAAGAAGAACTACAGCAAACCCGACATTCGCACACTCTTCAAACTTATCAACAATGGTTTTTCCCTGACCCGGCTTTTCAGGCAAAACCACAACCTCTTGCTGCAGCTTCCCTAGAAAACCGGTCGTTTCGCGCAGGGCAGGGTGGTCACGGCCATGAATCACGAATATCTGGCGTCCCTTGACATTGGGTTCCGACTCCACAACATCATTCTTTTGCAACTCACATTCCGTCTCAAGAAGCTCAATCAAGACATTGATCTTGGCGATTTGAGTCTTGAGAGATTCCGCGCGATGGTTATCCGACCATGCTTCACCAGTCCCCATGGCAAAACCACCATAACGCCCGATGTTCATCACCGAGGCAATATTTGGCGAATCAGGGCCAAAAGCCTTTCCCAAGTAATTTCCGGCCAGCAAAACCCAAACCGAATATTTATCGGCATTAATGGGACGGCTTGACATAATTTCAAGCCCAAGGCTCGAATGTTTGCGCAACAAATCAACTGCTTTTCCAGGAGTCAACTCTGGCTGGCCAACGGCAACTGCAGCAATTTTTTTTGCATTCAGGACCACAAATATTCTCTTACTCGGCAACTACACCGACTTTGACTGTATCCACGCCTTAATCTTTCAACGGCAGGAGCAATCCTTTTTGCGATGAAGACGTTTCTGAGTCCCGACAAGACAAATCAATGACCTGGACACCAGCAACCTTTTCCCACCTCTCCAAAGCCTCGGCAAGCACGGCGTCAAGCTTTCCGTCCGACACCAGCGCATGGCAAGTGCTGGAAAGCTCGATTCGAGCGGAATGGGTTTCCCCCTCCGGGGTAACAAAAAAGACAGTCAACTTCCTGTAAACGCTCACCAACGTGCTTTCAAGGCGTGCTTAGCCGGAGAGCCTATTGGCAAATATTTCGATTTTGTCGACTTGACACGCCACGCGCCGATATATCGTGAAGTACGTCACGCACCGAGCAG
Source organism: Azohydromonas lata NBRC 102462 (assembly GCF_001571085.1). GTDB lineage: Bacteria > Pseudomonadota > Gammaproteobacteria > Burkholderiales > Burkholderiaceae_C > Azohydromonas > Azohydromonas lata. The sequence goes on along the minus strand of NZ_BCTC01000044.1, from coordinate 39,112 downwards.
TGGGCTGGGCCGATCACGGCGATTCTTGGCCGTGCCCGCAATCAAACGGGCAAGCACTTTTGTTTTCTTATGCGCGTTCCACGGCGGCTCAAAGGCCTGTATTACTTCCGCACAAACCTGACCACCATCTCCACAATACTCTCCCGCCGCGCCTCGATCGCCTCCGGCGTTTCCAGATCCCGCTTGAAAATCAGCGAAAACGTATGCCGGTTGGCCACGTTGAACACGCTCAAGGCGCTGATGGACATGTGAATATCCAGCGGGTCCAGCCCCGCGCGAAACGCCCCGGTTTCCACCCCGCGCTCGTAAATGCGGCGCACGCCGTCGATGGCCGGCACGTTGAGCTGCTGGATCACCTTGCTCTGCGCCATGAACTCACCGCGGTGCATGTTCTCGTTCATCACCAGGCGGATGAACTCCGGGTGCTCGCGCTGGTAGTCCACCGTGTGCGCCACCAGCTTGCGCAGCGCCTCTTCCGGCGCCAGGTCGTCCAGGTGCAGCTCGGCCTCTATCGCCCGCATCGCGCTGTAGGCGTTCTCCAGCACCGCGACGTACAGCCCTTCCTTGTTGCCGAAGTAGTAATACAGCATGCGCTTGCTGGTGCGCGTGGCCTCGGCAATCGCATCCACCCGCGCGCCCGCCAACCCCTTGTCGGCGAACTCGCGCGTGGCCACGGCCAGGATGTCGGCCATGGTCCGCTCCGGGTCGTGCGTGCGCGTGCCCTCCGACTTGGCCGGCGCGGTACGCGACGCGGAATGTACTGTCTGGTTCATCCCCGGCAGTGTAGGAGCGGCGGCCCTTGCGGCGGCTGACATCCCCAACACGCGCATCTCAGTGGAAACCCTAGCAACCACTTGCCGGACACAGCCGGCTCCTGCGTGAACGGCACTGCAAGCAGCCCTTGCACTTCGGCCGTCGCACCGCCAGCGCAATGACCACAGCGGCCACCCCCGCGTCACGAAACCGCCACAAGGCCGGCCCAAAAACTTGATGGCCCTCAATGGCTTAGCGCGGTGGCCCGGCGCATGGCCGGCGCGCCGCGCAACCGGCATGGAACTTGTGATCCCCAGGCCGCGACGCCCGCTTCAGGGGAAGGGCGGCAGTTCCATGAACGGGAGACAAGCGATGGAAACCTTCTACGAGGTGATGCGGCGCCAGGGCATTTCGCGGCGCAGCTTTCTCAAGTACTGCTCGCTGACGGCAACGTCGCTGGGCCTGGGTCCGGCCTTCGTGCCCAAGATCGCCGAAGCCATGGAAACCAAGCCGCGCACGCCCGTGCTGTGGCTGCATGGCCTGGAGTGCACCTGCTGCTCCGAGTCCTTCATCCGAAGCGCGCACCCGCTGGCCAAGGACGTGGTGCTGTCCATGCTTTCGCTGGACTACGACGACGTGCTCATGGCCGCCGCCGGCCACCAGGCCGAGGCCATCCTCGAAGAGGTCATGACCAAGTACAAGGGCAACTACATCCTGGCCGTGGAGGGCAACCCGCCCCTGAACCAGGACGGCATGAGCTGCATCATCGGCGGCCGGCCCTTCGTGGACCAGCTCAAGCACGTGGCCAAGGACGCCAAGGCCATCATCTCCTGGGGCTCCTGCGCCTCCTGGGGCTGCGTGCAGGCCGCCAAGCCCAATCCCACGCGCGCCGTGCCCGTGCACCAGGTCATCACGGACAAGCCCATCATCAAGGTGCCGGGCTGCCCGCCCATCGCCGAGGTCATGACGGGCGTGGTCACCTACATGCTGACCTTCGACCGCATCCCCGAGCTGGACCGCCAGGGCCGGCCCAAGATGTTCTACAGCCAGCGCATCCACGACAAGTGCTACCGCCGCCCGCACTTCGACGCCGGCCAGTTCGTCGAGGCCTGGGACGACGAGTCCGCGCGCAAGGGCTACTGCCTCTACAAGGTCGGCTGCAAGGGCCCCACCACCTACAACGCCTGCTCCACCGTGCAGTGGAACGGCGGGACGAGCTTCCCCATCAAGGCCGGCCACGGCTGCATTGGCTGCTCCGAGGACGGCTTCTGGGACAAGGGCTCCTTCTACGAGCGGCTCACCACCATCCACCAGTTCGGCATCGAGGCCAACGCCGACCAGGTCGGCATGGCCGCCGCGGGCACCGTGGGTGCGGCCGTGGCCGCGCACGCCGCCGTCTCGGCCATCAAGCGCGCCTCGCACAAGCACGACACGGCGGCCAACACCACCACCACGCAGCCTTGAGACGCCGGCAGTCCGCAACGCATCACGAGAACAAGCCATGACCAGCTACGCCACCCAAGGCTTCAACCTCGACGACAGCGGCCGCCGCATCGTCGTGGACCCCGTCACCCGCATCGAAGGCCACATGCGATGCGAGGTCAACCTCGACGCCAACAACGTCATCCGCAACGCCGTCTCCACGGGCACCATGTGGCGCGGCCTGGAAGTCATCCTCAAGGGCCGCGACCCGCGCGACGCCTGGGCCTTCGTCGAGCGCATCTGCGGCGTGTGCACCGGCTGCCACGCGCTGGCCTCGGTGCGCGCGGTGGAGGATGCCCTCGGGATCAAGATCCCCAAGAACGCCCACCTCATCCGCGAGATGATGGCCAAGACGCTGCAGGTGCACGACCACGTCGTCCACTTCTACCACCTGCACGCGCTGGACTGGGTGGACGTGGTCTCGGCCCTCAACGCCGACCCCAAGAAGACCAGCGAGCTGCAGCAGCTCGTCTCGCCCTCGCACCCGCTGTCCTCGCCGGGCTACTTCCGCGACATCCAGAACCGGCTGAAGAAGTTCGTGGAAAGCGGCCAGCTCGGCCCCTTCATGAACGGTTACTGGGGCAACAAGTCCTACATCCTGCCGCCTGAGGCCAACCTCATGGCCGTCACGCACTACCTCGAAGCGCTGGACCTGCAGAAGGAGTGGGTCAAGATCCACACCATCTTCGGCGGCAAGAACCCGCACCCCAACTACCTGGTGGGCGGCGTGCCCTGCGCCATCAACCTCGACGGCAACGGTGCCGTGGGCGCGCCCATCACCATGGACCGCCTGAACTTCATCAAGGCCCGCATCGACGAGATGGAGACGTTCAACCGCAACGTCTATTTGCCCGACGTGCTGGCCATAGGCACGCTGTACAAGCAGGCGGGCTGGCTGCACGGCGGCGGGCTGGCGGCCACCAACGTCAGCGACTACGGCGAATATCCCAAGGTCAACTACGACAAGTCCACCGACCAGCTGCCCGGCGGCGCCATCCTCAATGGCAACTGGGACGAGATCCATCCGGTGGACCCGCGCGACCCCGAGCAGGTCCAGGAGTTCGTCACCCACAGCTGGTACAAGTACGCCGACGAGTCCAAGGGCCTGCACCCCTGGGACGGCGTCACGGAGTCCAACTTCGAGCTCGGCGCCAAGACCAAGGGCAGCAAGACCAACATCGAGCAGATCGACGAGAGCGCCAAGTACTCGTGGATCAAGGCCCCGCGCTGGCGCGGCCACGCCATGGAGGTGGGCCCGCTGTCGCGCTACATCCTGGCCTACGCCCACGCCAAGAAGGGCAACCAGCACGCCCAGCGTCCCAAGGAGCAGCTGGAGTACGCGGCCGAGATGATCAACCACGCCTTCCCCAAGGCGCTGGGCCTGCCCGCCACGGACTACACGCTCAAGCAGATGCTGCCCTCCACCATAGGCCGCACGCTGGCGCGCTGCCTGGAGAGCCAGTACTGCGGCGAGATGCTGGGCAACGACTGGCACGAGCTGGTGGCCAACATCAAGGCCGGCGACACCGCCACGGCCAACGTCGAGAAGTGGGACCCGTCCACCTGGCCCAAGGAGGCCAAGGGCGTGGGCCTGGTGGCCGCGCCGCGCGGCCAGCTCGGCCACTGGATACGCATCAAGGAGGGCAAGATCGAGAACTACCAGTGCGTGGTGCCCACCACCTGGAACGGCAGCCCCCGCGACGCCAAGGGCCAGATCGGCGCCTTCGAAGCCGCGCTGCTCGGCACCCCCATGACCAACCCCGAACAGCCGCTGGAAGTGCTGCGCACGCTGCACTCGTTCGACCCCTGCCTGGCCTGCTCCACGCACGTGATGAGCGAGGACGGCCGCGAGCTGACCACGGTGAAGGTGCGCTGAAGCAGCGCGTGCAAGACAAGGAAACCGCCATGAAGCATTCCCGCATCCTGTCGCGCGCCGCCGCCGCGCTGGCCCTGGCCGGCGCCGCCGGCACCGCAGCCGCCCACCCCGGCCACGCCGCGAGCCTGGCCGACGGCCTCACGCACCCCTTGCTCGGCCTGGACCACCTGCTGGCCATGGTGGCCGTGGGCCTGTGGTCGGCCCGCGCGCTGCCCGCGCAGCAGCGCTGGCAGGGGCCGGCCGTGTTCGTCGCGGCCCTGCTGGCCGCGGCGCTGGCCGCGCTGGGGGGCGTGTCGCTGCCCGGCGTGGAGCTGAGCATCGCCGCCAGCGTCGTGCTCTGTGGCGCGCTGGTGGCCGGCGCCCGCGAAATTCCCGCACGCGCCGGCCTGGCGCTGGTGGGCGCCACGGCGCTGTTCCACGGCCTGGCCCACGGCGCCGAGGCGCCCATGGGTGGTTTTGGCGGCTTCGCCGCCTTCGCCCTGGGTTTCACGGCGTCCACGGCCGCGCTGCACCTGGCGGGCCTGTGGCTGGCCGCCAGGCTGCAGCGCCTGCCCGCGCTGGCCTGGAGCTTCATCGGCGCCGCCGTCGGCACCGGCGGCCTGGCCCTGCTGGCCGCGCGGCTGTAAGCGCCTCAGGCGCCCAGCCCAACCACCAGCAAGACAAGAGGAGACAGCCATGTCCGCTCTGCCTCAAGAGCAGTTGAAGAACCTGCCGAGCACCGACGCGCGCGAGCTCAAGCAGGCTTCGCCCATACGCTCGGTCTACGTCTATGAGGCGCCCGTGCGCCTGTGGCACTGGATCAACGTCCTGGCCATCACGGTGCTGGGCGTCACCGGCTACTTCATAGGCTCGCCGCTGCCCACCCTGCCGGGCGAGGCCAGCGACCACTTCCTGATGGGCTACATCCGCTTCGCGCACTTCGCCGCGGGCTACGTGTTCGCCGCCGCCATGGCGGGCCGCGTGTATTGGGCGCTGGTGGGCAACCACCATGCGCGCGAGCTGTTCTCGGTGCCCATCTTCAGCAAGGCCTACTGGCTGGACATCGTGTCCATGCTCAAGTGGTATGCCTTCCTCATCCCGCAGCCCAACCGTTACGTGGGCCACAACCCGCTGGCGCGCTTCGCGATGTTCTTCGTGTTCATCCTGCTGTCGCTGTTCATGATCGCCACCGGCTTCGCCCTCTACGGCGAGGGCCTGGGCATGGGCTCGTGGGCCGACAAGGCCTTCGGCTGGATCATCCCGCTCATGGGCCAGTCGCAGGACGTGCACACCTGGCACCACCTGGGGCTGTGGATCATGGTGACCTTCATCATCGTCCACGTGTACGCCGCCATCCGCGAGGACATCATGGGCCGCCAGAGCGTGGTGAGCACCATGATCTCCGGCTACCGCACGTTCAAGGACTGAGAGCCCGCGCCATGGTCGAGAGCATCACCCCGCGCACCGGCGCGGCCGACCCCTGCGCCGAGGGCTACGCGCCCATCGTCGTCCTGGGCATTGGCAACCTGCTGTGGGCCGACGAGGGCTTCGGCGTGCGCTGCGTGGAGGCGCTGGGCCAGCGCTGGGACTTCGCGCCGCACGTGCAGCTCGTGGACGGCGGCACGCAGGGCCTGTACCTGCTGCACCACGTGCAGGCCGCGCGCCAACTGCTGATCTTCGACGCCATCGACTACGGGCTGGAGCCCGGCACGCTCAAGGTCGTCCGCGACAAGGACGTGCCGCGCTTCCTCGGCGCCAAGAAGATGAGCCTGCACCAGACGGGTTTTCAAGAGGTGCTGTCGCTGGCGCAGCTCACCGGGCACTACCCGGAGCGCGTGCTGCTGGTGGGCTGCCAGCCGCAGGAGCTGGAGGATTACGGCGGCAGCCTGCGCCCGGTGGTTCGCGCCGCCATGGAGCAGGCACTGGCCTTGGGCGTCGAGGCGCTGCGTGACTGGGGCGCCGAGCCGCGGGCACGCGATGGCGCCGCGGCCGAGGTCGACGGCGTGACGCTGCCCTCGCTGGCGCTGGAGCGCTACGAGGGCGGGCGGCCCACGGCCGAAGCCGCCTGCCGCGTGGGCGACGCGCGCTTCATGCCCGCCGCGCCGGCCGGGGACTGAGCCGCCATGTGCATAGGCATTCCCATGCAGGTGCTGCGCGCCGCCGGGCTGCGCGCCCAGGTGCAGGGCCGCGGCGAGCAGCGCGAGGTGGACACGGCGCTCGTGGGCGACGTGGCCCCCGGCGACTGGCTGCTCATCTTCCTGGACGCCGCGCGCGAGCGCATGGACCCACAGCGCGCCGCGGAAGTGAACGCCGCGCTGGACCTGCTGGCCGGCGCCCTGGGCGGGCAGGCCCTGTTCGCCGACGACCCGGGCTTCACGCTGCCCTCGGCCATGAGCGCGCACGACGTGGCCGCGCTGGCCGGCGCGCCCTACCGGGGCAGCGGCGGCGGCACCGACTGAACCCACGCATTCCCTTGAATGGAACCAGCCATGAACCAAGCTGTATCCGGGGTGGCTGACAGCGCCGCTCCCAACCTGAGCGCCGAACCCGACACGCCCGCCGTGATCGCCAGCCTCGTGCAGCGCCACGGCGCGCAGTGGGTGGACGAGCGCACGTTGGACGACTGGATCCACGGCGGCGGCGACCGCGTGCTGCTGCTGGCCGGCGACCCGGTGCGCTTCCCCGAGGGGCTGGACGTGGCGGTGGTGCTGCCGGAGATCCTGCGCGCCATGCCGGGCCGCTTCGCCATGGGCGTGGCGCGGCGCTCGGCCGAAGGGGCGGTGGCGCAGCGCCTGGGCGCCAACCGCTGGCCCTCGCTGGTGTTCGTCCGCGACGGGCGCTACGTCAGCACGCTGGCGGGCATGCACGACTGGAACGTGTTCGTCACCCGCGTGCAGGAGATCCTGGCCATGGAGCCCACGCGCATTCCCGGCATAGGCATCGCCGTGGTCAGCGCCGACGCCGGCGCCGGTTGCGCCTGAAACCGCAGGAGAGACGGCTCATGAAGGCTTTTCCCATCCCCGTCGTGCCTTTCGGCCCCGGCAGCCAGGCCGAGGACGAGACGCTGGACTACATCACCATGCCCCAGGGCATGGACACCTACCGCGCGCCGCCGCTGCCCGAACCGGAGGAGGTGGCCGCGCACGGCGAGGCGCAGCGCGTGCTGCGCGAGACGCTGCGCGCGCTGGCGCTGGTGTGCAGCGAGGGCGGCACGCGCTGCGTGACGCTGGCCGGGCTGTCGGCCGAGGACCAGGCGCTGGTCAACCAGGTCATGGGCGAGGGCGAGGTCGGCGCCCGCGTGCTGCCCGCGCAGGACGGCGGCGTCGAGGTGCAGGTGCAGGAGTCGGTGTTTGCCGGCGTGTGGCGCGTGACCACGCTGTCCGAGGGCCGCGTGGTGAGCGACTGCCTCGAAGCCGGTGCCGTGCCGCAGGTGCTGCGCGAAGCGGCCGCGGCCGATTCGGCCGCCTTCACCGCCCCCGCGCTGCCTGATCCGTTGCCGGCGGACGCGATGAACGCGGCGCAGATCCTGGTCGAGATCGAGGACGCCGCCCGCTCCTGGCAACCCGGCGCCGAGCCGCACGTGGTCAACCTCACGCTGCTGCCGGTGTCGCCGCTGGACATCGGCCTCATAGACCACCGCGTGGGCACGGGCCGGGTCCTGATCCTCTCGCGCGGCTACGGCAACTGCCGCATCACCAACGCGGGGCTGCGCCACGGCTGGCGCGTCGTCTACTACAACTCGCAGGACACGGTGATCCTCAACACCGTCGAGATCACCGACATGCCGCAGGCCGCCTGCGCCGCGCCGGACGACCTGGCCGACTCGCACCACCGCCTGCAAGAGGTGCTGCAGTGGGTGACGGAAGTGCCGGCGGCGCCGGAGGTGGCGGCATGACCGAGGCCGTTCGCTTCGAAGGCAGCTACCTGGGCGACCGCAGCCGCCTGGCGGCCGACACCCGGCTGGAGTGCAAGATCTGCTGGTGGGTGTACGACCCCGCGCTGGGCGACGACACCTGGCAGATCGCGCCCGGCACGCCCTTCGCCGAGCTGCCGCCGCACTGGCGCTGCCCGGTGTGCGACGGCGACGCCGAGCAGTTCATGGTCCTTGCCGGCTGACGGGCACGGCCACCATGCAGCGCGTCGAGATGCTGGTCGGCGCCTTCGAGCACATCGCGCGCACCCGCATGGCGGGCGTGCCGGTGCTGCACGCGGGCTTGAAGACCGAGGCCCTGGGTTTTGCACCGCAATGCTGCGACGAGGGCTTGCCCGGGGTGCTGGGCGTGCTCGTCACGCCCTGGTTCATGAACCTGCTGTGGCTGCCGCCGGGCGACGCGCCGGCGCTGGCCCTGGGCGCCTCGCGGCTGCGGCGGCTGGGGGGCGAGACGCTGTCCTTCCTGGGCGCCGAGGAAGCGGGCTGCCGCTTCGAGGCCTGCTCGCTGTTCTCTCCCATGTTCGAGTTCCAGGACCAGGCCGCCGCGCGCGCCGTGGCGCTGGCGGCGCTGCAGGCGCTGCGCGGGGCGCCGGTGAAAGCGGACGTCGCGCCCGCACCGGTCGCACCGGTCGCACCGGTCGCGGCGGCCACGGTGGTGCCGGCTCCGCCCGCGGCGGGCGCGCCCACGCGGCGCGGGCTGCTGTTCGGCCGCCGTGCGCAGGCGGGTGCGCGATGAACCCGCTGGACGCGCTGGCCGGGCGGCTGCTGCTGCAAGTCGGCCAGCCGCTGCCCAACATCCGGCGCCTGGGCGTGCGCCGCGCCGAACGGCTGGCCGTGGGCCGGCCCGCCGACGCCGCACCGGCGCTGCTGGGCACGCTGTTCACGCTGTGCGGGCACGCGCACGTGCTCACGGCGCGCCGCGCCGTCGAAGCCGCGCGTGCCGCCCCCGGGGCCGAGCTGCCGCCGCCGCCGGAGGCGGACGCACGCACCCTGCAGTGGCGTACCGCGCAGGAGCAGGTGCGGCGGCTGCTGGTCGATGCCCCGCCCGTGGTGGACCTGTCGCCGGCCACGCCGGTGGTGCTGCAGCGCTGCCCGCTGTGGCAGGGCGGCGGCGAGGTGTCGGCCGCGGCGCTGGCGCAGTGGCTGGCGTCGGACCTGCTGTCCATGCCCGTTGCGACCTGGCTGGCCGCCTGGGAGCGCGACGGCGAAGCCTGGCTGCGCGAGTGGTCCGTCACCGCGCGCAGCCCCGTGGCGCGGCTGTTGCGCCGGCTGTGGCCCTGGGCCTCGGCGCTGCGCCTGCCGCACCGCGCGCTGCGGCTGCACGCACGGGACGGCAGCGCCCTGGCGCTGGCCGCGCAACTGGCTGCCGATGCACCGTTGCAGGGCGCCGGCGGTGTGCCATATGCCACGGGCCCCTGGTGCCGGCAGCGCGATCGGGAAGCGGCCCGGGTTGACAATGCCTGGATGTTCTTCGCCAGCCGCCTGACTGACCTGGTTCGCCTCGCCAGCCCCGACGGCCCGGCCACCGGCGCGGGGCTGCTCGCCTGCGGCGCCGTCAACACGGGCGGGCGCACCGGCCTGGCCTGGACCGAGACCGCCCGCGGCCTGCTGGTGCACGCCGTGGCGCTGGACGAGGCCCACCGCGTGGCCGCCTGCCGCGTGGTCTCGCCCACCGACTGGAATTTCGACCCCCTGGGCCCCGCCGCCCGCGCGCTGCGCGACGTGCGTGACGCCGCGCAGGACGCACGCGCCGTGCAGTCGCTGGTGCTGGCGCTGGACCCGTGCATGGGCTGGGAGGCGCAGGCGCGCCGGCAGGACCAGGAGACGGCACATGCATGAGGTCAGCCTGGCCGGGGGCATCCTGCGCATCGTGGAAGACGCCGCGCGGCGCGAGCGCTTCAGCCGCGTCTCCACGCTGCGCCTGGAGGCCGGGCGCTTTGCCGGCGTGGAGGTGCGGGCGCTGCGCTTCGCGCTGGAGACGCTGGCGCCGGGCACCTGCCTGGAAGGCGCGCGCATCGACATCACCGAACCGCCGGGCCGCGCCTGGTGCATGCGCTGCGGCGGGGAGGTGGAGCTTGAAGCCCGCGCCGACCCCTGCCCGGGCTGCGGCGGCCATCAACTGCAACCCACGGGCGGCACGGAGCTGCGCGTGGTGGACATGACGGTGCACGACTGAACGCGCCGCCATCGCCCAACCCCTGAGTACAAGGAGAACCCGTCATGTGTGTGGTCTGTGGATGCGCGGACAACGGTGCCGCCCCCGGCGGCCAGCCGGCCAGCCCCGCCGTGGCCGACGAGCGCGGCGACCTGCATTTCGGCGCCGGCGCGGCGCGGGTCTCGGTGCCCGGCATGTCGCAGGAGCGGGCCATCAAGATCGAGGCCGACGTGCTGGGCGAGAACAACCGCCTGGCCGCGCTCAACCGCGCGCACTTCAAGAGCCACGGCGTGACGGCGCTCAACCTCGTCTCCAGCCCGGGCTCCGGCAAGACCACGCTGCTGTGCGCCACCATCGCGCTGCTCAAGGCGCGCGAGCCGCGGCTGCAGGTGGCCGTGATCGAGGGCGACCAGCAGACCAGCTTCGACGCCGACCGCATCCGCGCCACCGGCGCCCCGGCCATCCAGGTCAACACGGGCAAGGGCTGCCACCTCGACGCGCAGATGGTGGCCGAAGCTTTCAAAAGGCTGCACACCCACGGCCATGCGCATGGGCATGAGCACAGGCATGCCCACGGGCACTCGCAGGGCCACGCGCACGATCACGACCATGGGCACGACGACCATTCGCACGGCCACGGCCACGCGCATGACCATGGCCACGATCACGGCCATGCGCACGCTCACGCGCATGACCACGACCACGACCACGCGCAGCAACTGCTGCTCATAGAAAACGTGGGCAACCTGGTGTGCCCGGCCCTGTGGGACCTGGGCGAGGCCGCCAAGGTGGCGGTGCTGTCGGTGACCGAGGGCGAGGACAAGCCGCTGAAGTACCCCGACATGTTCGCCGCGGCGCAGCTCATGCTGATCAACAAGGTGGACCTGCTGCCCTACGTGAGCTTTGACGTGGAGCGCTGCATCGCCTACGCGCGCCGCGTGAACCCGGCCATCGAGGTGCTGCAGGTCTCGGCCACGCGCGGCGACGGCATGGACGCCTGGCTGCACTGGCTGCTGCACGCGGGCCAGGAGCCCCGCCCCGTGGTGCCGGCGCCCAGCGAGCGCGAGCTGGCGCTGCAGCAGCGCATTGCCGACCTGGAGCGCGAGCTGCAGAAGTGGCGCGCCGCGGCGGCCGCGGCCGCGCAGAGCTGAGCCCGCGCCCCGCCCCCGCCATGGACACCGAGCTGAGGCTGCCGCTGCCCGCGCCGCGCCGGGTGCTGGCCGTGGGCGCCTGGCTCAAGAACGCCGCCTGCCGCGTGGACGGCACGCAGGTGCTGCTGAGCCCCGTCCACGGCGACCTGGACGACCCGGCGGCCTGCACGGCGCTGGAGGACTCGGTGCAGCGGCTGCTGGCGCTTGGGCCCGTGGACGCCGTGGCGCACGACCTGCACCCCGACTTCCACAGCACGCGGCTGGCGCAGGCCCTGGCCGCGCGCCTGGGCGTGCCGGCGCTGGCCGTGCAGCACCACCACGCGCACATCGCCGTGGTGCAGGCCGAGCAGGGCATCACCGGTGCGCTGGTGGGCCTGGCACTGGACGGCGTGGGCCTGGGCACCGACGGCCTGCCCTGGGGCGGCGAGCTGCTGTGGGTGCGGGGCGCGCAATGGCGCCGCCTGGGCCACCTGCAGCCGCTGGCGCTGCCCGGCGGCGACGCGGCCGCGCGCGAGCCCTGGCGGCTGGCCGCCGCGGTGCTGCACGCGCTTGGGCGCGGGCCGGACATCCCGGCGCGGCTGGGCACGGCCGTGGGCGAGGGCGCGGCGCGCATGGTGGCGGCCATGCTGGCGCGGCACCTGAACTGCCCGGAGTCCACCAGCGCCGGGCGCTGGTTCGACGCGGCGGCGGGGCTGCTGGGCCTGTCGGTGCGCCAGGCCGCGGAGGCCGAGGCCGCCATCGCGCTGGAGCGGCTGGCCGCGCAGACCATGGCCACGCAGCCCGCGCTGGTGGAGACGCTGGCCCACATCCCGCTCACCGAGGTGCTGCCGGACGGCACGCTGTCGCTGCTGCCGCTGCTGGAGTGCGTGTCCGCCCTGGGCGACGCGGGGCAGACCGGCGAGGCCGCCGCGCTGTTCCACGTGCAGCTGGCCGACGCCATGGCCGGCTGGGCCTGGCAGGCCGCGCGCGACCACGGCGCCGCGCAGGTGGCGCTGGGCGGCGGCTGCTTCTTCAACCGCGCGATGAGCACGCGGCTGCAGCTCGCGCTGGACGCCATGCGGCTGCCCGTGCTGCGCCCGCAGCTCGTGAGCTGCGGCGACGCCGGCCTGGCCCTGGGCCAGGCCTGGGCCGCCGCGCTGCGGCTGGCCGAGGAGGAGGGCGGGGGCGAGGACGCCCGGGACGCCCCCTGCGCTGCGGCCGCAGCTTCATCCAACGACAACCCCGACCACCGCCAACCCCCGACGGAGACTTCCCCATGTGCCTAGCTTTACCGGCCCGCGTGGTCAGCCTGACCGAGGGCGACACGGACGCCGTGGTGGACCTCGGCGGCGTGCGCAAGCGCATTTCCATCGCCCTGGTGCCACACGCCCGGGAGGGCGACTACGTGATCGTCCACGTCGGCCACGCCATAGGGATGATCGATCCCGAGGAGGCCGAGCGCACCCTGGCCCTGTTCGGCGAGCTGGCCGCACTGGACGCGGCGGACGCCGCCGCCGTGGCCGCGCCCACTTCCACCACCGGCGCCTGAGCCGCACCGCCATGAAGTACATCGACGAGTTCCGCGACGGCGCCATCGCGCAGAAGATCGCCGCCCGCCTGGCCGCCGAGGCCGACCCGCAGCGCAGCTACGCCTTCATGGAGTTCTGCGGCGGGCACACGCACGCCATCTCGCGCTACGGCGTGACGGAGCTGCTGCCGCCCAACGTGCGCATGGTCCACGGCCCGGGCTGCCCGGTGTGCGTGCTGCCCATTGGGCGCATCGACCTGGCCATCCAGCTGGCGCTGGAGCGCGGCGCCATCGTCTGCACCTATGGCGACACCATGCGCGTGCCGGCCTCGCCCGGCGCGGCCGCGGGCGAGCCGCTGTCGCTCATGCGCGCCAAGGCGCGCGGCGGCGACATCCGCATGGTCTATTCCGCCGCCGACGCGCTGCAGGTGGCGCGCGCCAACCCGGCGCGCGAGGTGGTGTTCCTGGCCATCGGCTTCGAGACGACCACGCCGCCCACCGCGCTGGCCATACGCCAGGCGGCCCAGGAGGACCTGCCCAACTTCAGCGTGCTGTGCTGCCACGTGCTCACGCCCGCGGCGATCACGCACATCCTGAACTCGCCGGAAGTCAAGGACTGGCGCACCGTGCCGCTGGACGGCTTCGTGGGCCCGGCGCACGTGAGCATCGTCATCGGCTCGGCGCCGTATGAAGGTTTCGCGCGCGACTACCGCAAGCCCGTGGTGATCGCCGGCTTCGAGCCGCTGGACGTGATGCAGGCCGTGCTGATGCTGGTGCACCAGGTCAACGAGGGCCGCGCCGAGGTGGAAAACGAGTTCAGCCGCGCCGTCACGCGCCAGGGCAACGCCGCGGCGCAGGCCGTGGTGGCCGAGGTGTTCGAGCTGCGCGAGAGCTTCGAGTGGCGCGGCTTGGGCGAGGTGCCGATGAGCGCCTTGAAGATCAAGCCGGCTTTCGAGCGCTTCGACGCCGAGGCGCGCTTTGGCCTGACCTACCGTGCCGTGGCCGACCACAAGCAGTGCGCCTGCGGCGAGATCCTGCGTGGCGTGAAGCGGCCCACCGACTGCAAGCTCTTCGGCACGGTGTGCACGCCGGAGAGCCCGATGGGGTCGTGCATGGTGTCCTCCGAAGGCGCGTGCGCGGCGCATTACTCGTATGGGCGCTTCCGGGACATCCCGGTCGTGGCCGCCTGACGTTTCACAAGAACAAGCTGCAAGCCGTCATGAGCACGATCAAGAAGGACTACGTCCGCCCGCTCAACGTGAAAACCGGGCGCGTGGACATGAACCATGGCGCCGGCGGGCGGGCCTCCACGCAACTGATCGAGGAGATTTTTCTCCCGGCCTTCGACAACCCCTTCCTGCGCCAGGGCCACGACGGCGCGGCGCTGCCGCTGCCCGCGGCCGGCCGCCTGGTGGTGGCCACGGACGCGCACGTCATCTCGCCGCTGTTCTTCCCCGGCGGCGACATCGGGTGCTTGAGCGTGCACGGCACCGTGAACGACGTGGCCATGAACGGCGCGACGCCGCTGTACCTGACGGCCAGCTTCATCCTGGAAGAAGGCTTTCCGCTGGCGGACTTGAAGCGCATTGCCGACTCCATGGGCGCGGCCGCGCGCGAGGCGGGCGTGGCCATCGTCACCGGCGACACCAAGGTGGTGGAGCAGGGCAAGGGCGACGGCGTCTTCATCTCCACCACGGGCGTGGGCGTGGCGGCGCCGGGGGTGGACACGTGCGGCGCCAACGCGCGGCCGGGGGACGTGGTGCTGGTGTCCGGGACGGTGGGCGAGCACGGCGTGGCGGTGCTGTCGCAGCGCGAGTCGCTGGCGTTCGAGACGGCCATCGTCTCCGACACCGCCGCGCTCAACGGGCTGGTCGCCGCCCTGCTGGCGGCGCTGCCGGGGCGCGAGGGCGACCTGCACGTGCTGCGCGACCCCACGCGCGGCGGGCTGGCGACCACGCTCAACGAGATCGCGCGCCAGTCCGGCGTGGGCATGCTGCTGCAGGAGGCCGACATCCCCGTGCTGCCGCAGGTGGACGCGGCCTGCGAGCTGCTTGGGCTGGACCCGCTGTACGTGGCCAACGAAGGCAAGCTGGTGTGCATCTGCGCGCCTGACGTGGCGGACGCGGTGCTGGCGGCGATGCGCGCGCATCCGCGCGGCGCGGGGGCGGCGCGCATAGGCACCGTCACCGAAGACCCGCACCGCTTCGTGCAGATGGCGACCCGGCTGGGCGGGCGCCGCGTGGTGGACTGGCTCAGCGGGGAGCAGTTGCCGCGGATTTGTTGAGGGATGGGCTTGGCGTCGCAGATGCCGCTGGCAGGAAGTGCCGTTGGCATGAGGTGCCGTTCGCAAAGGGTGCTGTTCGCATCCCGTAAGCCAGGCCGCTTCGCACCCTTGTTCGTCATTCCCGCGAAGGCGGGAATCCAGGCGGCCCCACGCCGGAGCGCAGAGACACGCAGGAATGCCGGGGATGGCACCTGGGTACGCCCGCCTGTGAGCTTGCGGCCGACTTGGGGGCCGCCTGGATTCCCGCCTTCGCGGGAATGACGAAGCAGTGGGGCAACGGAGCGGCTGGCGGCTGGCGGCTGGCGGCTGGCGGCTGGCGGCTGGCGGCCAAGCCTCGCACCCACCCTGGCACCTCGCCCAAGCAACTTCGTGCAGCCGTCACGAATTTCTGCCCACCGCCCGCCCCCTTCATGCCGCCAACACTTGCCGGGGGAAAATCCCCCGCTTCGCCTGCGTCAGCCCAGCAGTGAAAACGCCATGAACCTTCCTGACCTGCTGCCCGTGGTGCTCGTCGTCGATGACGAGGCGCGCTCGCGCGAAGCGATGCGGCGCACGCTGGACGAGGAGTTCCGCATCCTCGAAGCACCACACGCCGAGGACGCCCGCGCGCAGATGGAGCGCCACGACGTGGACGTGATCCTGTGCGACCAGCGCATGCCCGGCCTCAGCGGCGTGGACTTCCTCAAGGAGGCGCGCCAGCGCTGGCCGGAGTCGGTGCGCATCATCGTCAGCGGCTACACCGACAGCGAGGACATCATCACCGGCCTCAACGAGGCGGGCATCCACCAGTACGTGCTCAAGCCCTGGGTGCCGGACGCGCTGCTGGCCACCGTGCGCGCCGCCGTGGAGACGCGCACGCTGCAGCGCAGCCTGCAGCGGCTGGACGTGGACATGCGCACCGCCACGCCCGTGCTGCGCCAGCGCCGCAGCGAGGCGCTGGCCAAGGCGCGCGCGGTGTTCGACTTCGACCGCATAGAGCGCGCCCCGGGCAGCCCGCTGGACGGCATCTGCGCCATGGCCGAGCGCATGGCGCGCTACGACCTGCCGGTGCTGGTGCTGGGCGAGTCGGGCACCGGCAAGGAGCTGCTGGCCCGCGCCATCCACTACGCCAGCCCGCGCGCGGCCGCGCCCTTCGTCATGGAGAACTGCGCCGCCATCGCCGACACGCTGCTGGAAAGCGAGCTCTTCGGCCACAAGCGCGGCGCCTTCACCGGCGCCTACGACGACCACCCCGGCCTCTTCCAGCGCGCGCACGGCGGGACGATCTTCCTGGACGAGATAGGCGACACCTCGCCGGCCTTCCAGGTGAAGCTGCTGCGCGTGCTGCAGGAGGGCGAGGTGCGGCCCGTGGGCTCGGCCACGCCGGTGCCGGTGGACGTGCGCGTGGTGGCCGCCACGCACCGCGACCTGGAGGCCGAGGTGCGCGCCGGGCGCTTCCGCGAAGACCTGTACTACCGCGTCGCCGGCGTGACGCTGTGCATGCCGGCGCTGCGCGAGCGCGTGGCCGACATCCCGCCCATCGCGCGGCGGCTGCTGCACGACGTCGGCCTGGAGCTGGGCCGCCAGGGCCTGTCGTTTGCCGACGATGCCACGCCGGTGCTCATGGGCTACCCCTGGCCGGGCAACATCCGCGAGCTGCGCAACGAGATACGCCGCGCCGCGGCGCTGAGCGACGGCGAGGTGGTGCCCGCGCGCCACTTCTCGCTCAAGGTGCTGCACGGCCAGGCCGGCGTGAGCACGGCGGCGGGCAAGGGCCATGGCGGCAACGGCGTGGCGCTGCCAGCCTCCGGCACGCTGGCGCAGCGCCTGGAGGCGGTGGAAGCCATGCTGCTGCGCGAGGTGATGCTGCGGCTGCGCTGGAACAAGACACACGCGGCGCGGGAGCTGGGCCTCTCCCGCGTGGGCCTGCGGGCCAAGCTGCTGCGCTACGGGCTGGAGGACAAATCATGAACCGCGAACCCTTCAACGTCCTGTGGCTGCAGTCCGGCGGCTGCGGCGGCTGCAGCATGTCGCTGCTGTGCGCGGACACGACCGACTTCCACGCCATGCTGCGCGGCGCGGGCATCAAGCTGCTGTGGCACCCCTCGCTGTCGCTGGAAAGCGGCCACGAGGTGCGCAAGCTGCTGGACGACTGCGTGGAGGGCCGCGTGCGCGTGGATGCGCTGTGCGTGGAAGGGGCGCTGCTGCGCGGGCCCAACGGCACGGGGCGCTTTCACCACCTGGCCGGCACGCAGGTGCCCATGATCGCCTGGGTGCGCCGCCTGGCCGGCGTGGCGCGCCACGTGGTGGCCATAGGCAGTTGCGCGGCCTGGGGCGGGGTGTCGGCCGGCGACCCCAACCCCACCGAGGCCTGCGGGCTGCAGTACGAGGACGAGCACGCGGGCGGGCTGCTGGGCGCGGAGTTCCGCTCGGCCAGCGGGCTGCCGGTGGTCAACGTGGCGGGCTGCCCAACGCACCCGGGCTGGGTGCTGGACACGCTCATGGCGCTGGCCGAGGGGCTGCTGTCGGCCGCCGAGCTGGACCCGCTCAACCGCCCGCGCTTCTACGCCGACCAGCTCGTCCACCACGGCTGCACGCGCAACGAGTACTACGAGTTCAAGGCCAGTGCCGAGAAGCCCAGCGACCTGGGCTGCATGATGGAACACATGGGCTGCAAGGGCACGCAGGCCCATGCCGACTGCAACACGCGGCTGTGGAACGGCGAGGGCTCGTGCACGCGCGGCGGCTACGCCTGCGTGAGCTGCACGGAGCCGGGCTTCCAGGAGCCGCACCACCCCTTCCACGTCACGCCCAAGGTGGCGGGCATCCCCATCGGCCTGCCCACGGACATGCCCAAGGCCTGGTTCGTGGCGCTGGCCTCCCTGTCCAAGAGCGCCACGCCCAAGCGCGTGAAGCACAACGCGGTGGCCGACCGCATCGTGGTGCCGCCGGCCGTGCGGCGCACGCGGCTGAAATGAGACCCGCAGCATGAGCAGATTGATCGTCGGCCCCTTCAACCGCGTCGAGGGCGACCTGGAGGTGCAACTGGAGCTGGGCGAGGGCGCCGTGAAGGCCGCGTGGGTGAACGCGCCCATGTACCGCGGCTTCGAGCAGATGCTCCCGGGGCGCGACCCGCTGGACGCGCTGGTGATCGTCCCGCGGCTGTGCGGCATCTGCTCGGTGTCGCAGTCGGTGGCCGCGGCGCGGGCGCTGGCGGCGCTCAGCGGCGCGGTGCCGCCGCCCAACGGGCAGATCGCGCACAACCTGATGCTGGCCACCGAGAACCTGGCCGACCACCTCACGCACTTCTACCTGTTCTTCATGCCGGACTTCACCCGCGCCGTGTACGCGCGCCAGCCCTGGCATGCCGAAACGCTGCGGCGCTTCGAGGCGCACGCGGGCGAGCACGGGCGCCGCGCCATCGCCGCGCGCCAGCGCTGGTTCACGCTGCTGGGCACGCTGGGGGGCAAGTGGCCGCACACGCACGCGCTGCACCCGGGCGGCGTGACGCGGCCGGTGGACGCCTCGGAGCGGCTGCGGCTGCTGGCCAAGGTGCGGGAGTTCCGGCAGTTCCTGGAAACCACGCTCTTCGGCGCGCCGCTGGAGGAGGTGGCGGCGCTGCCCGGCGAAGCCGCGCTGCGCGCCTGGCTGGAGGCCGGGGACCGGGGCGACTTCGGCCTGTTCCTGCGCATCGCCGAGGCGCTTGGGCTGGACACGCTGGGGCCGGGGCCGGGGCGTTTTCTCAGCTACGGCGCCTTCCCGCAGCCGGACGGGCTGCTCACCGTGCCGCGCGGCGTGTGGGACGCCGAGGCGCGCGCGCTGCTGCCGCTGGACCTGGACGCCATCACCGAGGACGCCACCCATGCCTGGCTGGACGACCGCGGCGGTGCGCTGCACCCGCGCGACGGCCAGACGCTGCCGGACGCCGACAAGGCAGGCGCCTACACCTGGAACAAGGCGCCGCGCCTGGCTGGGCAGGTGGTGGAGTGCGGCGCCGTGGCGCGGCAGCTCGCCGCCAACCAGCCCCTGGTGGTGGACGCCGTGCGCCGCTGCGGCGGCAGCGTGTACACGCGGGTGCTGGCGCGGCTGATGGAGCTTGCGCGCGTGGTGCCGCTGATGGAGGACTGGCTGCGCGCGCTGCGCCCCGGCGAGGCCTGGCACGAGCCGGTGCAGATGCCCGAGGGCGGCGTGGGCGTGGGCCTGGTGGAGGCCGCGCGCGGCAGCCTGGGGCACTGGCTGCGCGTGGAGCGCGGGCGCATCGCGCGCTACCAGATCGTGGCGCCCACCTCCTGGAACTTCTCCCCGCGCGACGCCGCGGGCACGCCGGGTGCGCTGGAAGCGGCCCTGGCGGGCACGCCGGTGCGCCCCGGCGAGGCCACGCCCGTGGCGGTGCAGCACGTGGTGCGATCCTTCGACCCGTGCATGGTGTGCACGGTGCACTGAGTTTTTCCAAGCGATGAGCGAAAGCAGCAGCCGTACCCCCCGTTCCTCCCCGCTGGACGACCCCCAGCGCCGCCGCCTGCTGGGCGACGAGGCGCGGCTGGAGGGTGTGGAGGAGGACACGTGGATAGACGTCATCCAGAAGATGGACGAGGTCTATTCGCAACTGCTGCGCGACGAGGTGGCGCTGGAGGAGAAGAACGCGCAACTGGAGCAGTCGCAGCAGTTCATCTTCAGCCTGCTGTCGGCCATGAGCGACGTGCTGGTGGCCTGCGACCACCGCGGCGTCATCGAGGAGACCAATGCCGCGCTGCGCGAGCTCATAGGCCGCAGCGACGCCGACCTGCACGGCACCAGCGTCTATGCGCTGCTGGCGGGCGAGGCGGCGGTGGCGCGCGTGCGCGGCGTCGTGGAGCTGCGGGCGCTGCCGCGGGTGGCGGACACGGTGGAAGTGGAGCTGCTGGACGCGCAGGGCCGCGCCGTGCCGGTGGATTTCAACTGCTCGCCGCGGGTGGACGGCAGCGGGCGGCGCGTGGGCACGGTGCTGGTGGGGCGGCCCATGGCGGAGATCAAGCGCGCCTACCGCGAGCTGCGCGAGGCGCACGAGGCGCTCAAGCGCACGCAGCAGCAGTTGCTCCACTCCGAGAAGCTGGCGTCGCTTGGGCGGCTGGTGGCCGGCGTGGCGCACGAGCTGAACAACCCCATCAGCTTCGTGTTGGGCAACGTGAACGCGCTGCAGCGCTACGGGCAGCGGCTTTCCCAATACCTGGAGGCCGTGCACGGGCAGGAGGACGCGGCGACGCTGGCGTCGCTGCGGCGCTCGCTGCGCATCGACCACTTGCTGGCGGATTTGCCGTCTCTGATTGCCGGCATGCTCGAAGGCGCGCAGCGCACGGCGGACATCGTGCAGGGCCTCAAACGCTTCTCGGCCGTGGACCGCGAGGAGCACGTGGCGGTGGATTTGAACGCCGTCATCCAGCGCGCCATCCACTGGGTATGCAAAGGCACGGCACAGGATTTCCACGTCACGTTCTCACCGGCCCCTGGCGAATGCACGGTGCTGGGCAGCACGGGCCAATTGATGCAGGTGGTGATGAACCTGATTCAAAACGCCTACGACGCGGCCTCCGGCGTGGCAGAAAACAAGCCGGCCCTGGCAATTCGAAGCGAAATCAACGGCGGCAAGGTCAAGGTTTATTTTCAGGACAATGGGCCGGGGATTCCCGAGAACGTTTTATCCCGGGTATTTGATCCCTTCTTCACCACGAAACCCGTGGGCAAGGGCACGGGGCTTGGGCTTTCCATCAGTTATGGCATCGTGGAAAGGCACGCCGGAAAACTGAGCGCGGGCCGTTGCCCCGACGGCGGGGCAGTGTTCGAGCTGGAATTGCCTTTGAAAACTCCCAGCCTTTGACCAGGCAAAAAAACACCAGAAATCGGCAACTGCCTCGCCACTTTGCCTACATTGACGGCCTCATTCAAAAGGCCCAGTATTGGCACGCAATGGCTTTTTGCGTGAAATATGCACTTCTTTTGAGTTTGATTGCAGAATACATCTGCAGCTTGGCTCTTCGCAAGCCCATTACTGCTCAGTACACTTTACTTCATTGATCCGCTTGTGCCTGGCCGGCAGCCGCAACACCGTTTGCGGGTGGCGCCTGTATTTTGTGCACAAGCAGTTTTCATTTCAGCAGTGACCCTGATTCGATTATCGCCAGAGCATTTACAGTCACAGCCGGAGCTGCCGTTTGATTTGTATGACGAGCACCACCAGTTGCTCGTGGCTGCCAAGCAGCCTCTGGACCATCAGGTAGTACAAGCCAGGCTGCACGCACGCCTGGGCTTTTATGCGGAATCCCAGGCCGTGGAGGAGTGGCGACGTCGTCTGGCCACGGCGACGGACGAATTGTCGCAGCGCGACATGCCGCCGCCGAAGATCGTCAGGGCCCGGCCGATTTCGGTTCCCGTCCAGTCCTTCACCAAGCCGGGGGACGAATGGGAAAATCTCACGCACGCGCTTGAAGCAGTATTGCGCGACGCCAGTGCCAACAAGCCCTGGCTGGAGCCATTGAATTACGTGATGGCGCGAGCGCGAGGGCAAGCGACGCTCAAACCGGACGAGGCGCTGTTCCACTTCATTTATGAAGGCCAGTATTACACCGATGAATACAGCAGCCACCAGGCCTTGCGCTGCATGCTGATTGCAGGCGAGGTGGCGCGGCACTTGGAATGGGATGATGCCCTTCTGGATTTACTGGACCGCTCGGCCTTGACCATGAATGTGGCCATGCGCCGGCTGCAAAATACCTTGGCGCAGGAACGCAGCGGCCCCTTGGATGCCGCCACGCAAGCATCGATAGCGCGCCACGCCGCCGACGGGGCCCGCATATTGGAGGAAAGCGGCGTCGCGGATGCCGAGTGGATCGAGGCCGTGCGCCACCACCATGATGAAACCCTGGAGCAAATTCCCGTGGCCCAGCGCCGGCCCGGGCAGCGCGTGGCCGTGCTGCTGCGCCGGGTGGATATTTACGGTGCCAAGCTCAGCCGCCGTGCCGACCGTGCGCCGGCAACGGCCATGCAGGCCGCGCGGGAAGTTTGCTTGGGCGCTAATGGCCGGCTGGACCGAATGGGCGCCGCGCTGCTCAAGGCCATGGGTCTGTATCCGCCAGGCAGTTTCGTGAAGCTGGAAAATCGGGAAATTGCCCTGGTATTGGCGCGTGGCATCAGGCAGGCCAATCACCCCAAAGTGGCCGTGGTGATCAACGCGAAAGGCATGCCCCTACCCGACCCGCGGCCGCGCGACACGGCCCAGCCGGGATATGCCGTGCGCAGCGCAATTTCCCCCGCCAAAATGCTGATGAAATTGCCACGCGACCGCGTGCAGGCGCTGCACGAGACGCTGCGCTCGATGCAACCATAAGGCGAGACGGGCGGGCGGAACGGGCGAATAAAAGCCCGTGATAAACTGCAAGGCTTGCAGTTGTAAATTTTCAGTTTTGGCTTCTCAACGAGCGCATGAATTGACGGGCTGGGCGGCGGGCATCGCGGCTGCGGCCTGGGTGATTCGCCAGGGAGCGGTCGGTCCCTACCATTTATGGATGCTGGCCACCGTGATCGCCGGCTACTTCGGCGGCACGGCCCCGGACTGGCTGGAGCAGATTCCCTGGCGCAAGAACAAGCGCTGGTGCACACACCGGACCATCACGCACTGGGTGCCCGGGTGGGTGGCCCTGCTGTATGCCGCCAATGCAGGCCTGGGCACCTACTGGTTTTGCGCACCCCTGTTTGGTTTCGCCGCCGGCGGCCTGATACACCTGCTCATAGACTGGCCCAATCCCTTGGGCGTTCCCATTTTGTGGTCGCGCCACTCCTTGAAGCTGTGGAAATCCGGGCACGCGGATTCCTTCGTGGTCGCGGCATGCTGGTTCGCGGCCATCTGGATCGCAGATAAATTATTGTTCGATTCACTGCATTTTCATCGGGCGCTTGCGTTTTTCGATTGGGTGTAGCCTGTGGGCAGGCGCTTCCATTGAAGCGAAAATTGTAGAGCCCGACAAAAATACGCAACAGCACCAAAATTCCAGATTCACATGCGACCAAGCATGTCGGCCACCACCACATGCCGAATCGCATTGACCACCCGCCGCTGCCCCCCCAAAAATGGCAATGCCGGCCCTTGAATCAAATCGTCAGCCACGCGCTCAAACGCCTGCACCAACGAAGGCAGCTCCACAGGCACCGCACGCAATAAACGATCCAATTCCCGCCGGCCTATGGCAGAAGGCACGCTCATCACCTCGCCCGCATCCAGCAGCACCTGCCGGTTGACTTCTCCAAAAGTCCGCGCCCCAGGCAATTGAATGGGCATGCCGACCGCGGGCCAGTGCCCCGCATCGTCTGCGATGGCCCGTGTTTCATAAACGCCAGTGCAAAGTAAATCGTAAGCGGGTGCCCATTCAATCCCTTCAGCGCTCACAAGAAAAGACAAATTCTTCAAATGGTTGTCACCGTTGGCAATCAGCACGTTGAAAACCAGCCAACGGTAAAGGGACAAGCGCGTGGCGGCACGGTTCCGGCACCTGTCGGCCAGGGCCGACAAATTTTCCAACGTGGCCTCATGGTATTTGAATGCACGGGAGCGGCTGAGCAGTTGGCAGGCGTCTATGGCGTGCAGACGCTGGATTTTCTCGTTATTCCCTGCCCGGCGGTCAAAACGCTCAACGATGTATACCGGCTCCGGCGTATAACGCAGATGGACGCGTGGAACGTTCAGGCCGACACGGCCCGCCAAACACATCATCAAATATTCATTGACCGAGGTGGCTGGATATTCCGCCTGCCGGTTATCGGGCTTGAGAATATGCGTGGACGCCTGGCCGCCCACGGGTTCAAACAATTGGCCGTCGCGCAGCAGCACCAGCAACTTGTGCTGCGCGCCGGCTGCCGACATGCGCTTGGGCGAATCCTGGGTCAGCGGCATGCGCGGCAGGTTGCCGATGCGGCGGCACAGTTCCTCGTCGGACAGGGGCCTTGCGCCCTCAACGGGAGCCGGCGACACACCCGGCCGCTGCAGCACCAGCGAACCGGCAGACTCGGCGCCCAAGTACTCCAGCAGCGCGAACGCGTCGGCCTGATCGACGCCCGCTTCCCGGCTCACCAGCAGCCGTGCGCCTTCCTCGGGCAGCAGGTTGTCGAAGTACCACTGCACCGGGCGCTGCGTGCCGCCGTCCAGATGGCTCAACGCGGAACGGGGCAGGCCGAGCGCCAAGTCGAAACCGTCCGGCGCCTGCGTCCAGGCCGGGTCGTAGTCGAAACGCCAGACGCCGCCGTTCTCGTGCAGCACCCCGACAGGCCGCTGTCCGTCCAATAGCACTTCCAGCGCGCGTTCCACGGCTCAGCCCTGAGCGTCGTCCGCCGCTGCAGCCGGCGCGCGCCGCTGATACGGCTTCACCCCGCCGGCAGCCTGCAGCCGCTGCATTTCCTGCACGGCGGCTTCCGGCAAGTCCAGTTGCAGGTGGGCGCCGATCTGCTCCAGCAGCTTGAACACCAGCCCCATTTGCAGCGTCGGCTTGCCATGCTCGGCGTCCGACACGAACTGCTTGCTCACGCCGGCGAAAGCCGCCAGGTCGTCTAGCCTGAGCTGGGATGCACGGCGGGCCGCCCGCAGCGCCAGCCCAAAGCTGGCCATGTCGTCGATTTGAATTTTCATGGAAATTCCTATGGGCACAGGAATTTTGGCACCATTGGGCTTGCTGCGAGCAAAAATTCCTGTGAGCGCAGGAACTCTGAAACCCTGGGCCGCCATGGGGCAGCCGTTGCTCGCCTTGGGCAAACGCCAGCCTTGCGCTGCCGCAAGCACGCCGCCATGCCGTCCACCCGGCCGCCGGCAGGCCAGTAAGCATCAGTTAAGCTGCCGCGTACCCCCTGTAGCCACAAGAAGGAGACCGCCATGCCCGCCCTGTTGCCCGACGTGGACCCTGACGGCCTGCTGGAATATTCGGTCGTCTATACCGACCGCGCCCTGAACCACATGTCCGCCCGCTTCCAGGGCGTGATGCGCGACATCTCCGCCATCCTGCGCGAGGCCTACGGCGCTGCGGCCGTGGCCATCGTCCCCGGCAGCGGCAGCTACGGCATGGAAGCCGTGGCGCGCCAATTTGCCACCGGCCAGCAGGTGCTCGTCATCCGCAACGGCTGGTTCAGCTTCCGCTGGAGCCAGCTTCTGGACATGGGCGGCATTCCCGCCGCCACCACGGTGCTGCAGGCGCGCCGCCAGGGCGACGGTGCCCAGTCGCCCTACGCGCCGGCGCCCCTTGAGGAAGTCGTCGCCGCCATCGAGCGCGACAAGCCCGCCGTGGTGTTCGCCCCGCACGTGGAGACGGCCGCGGGCCTGGTGCTGCCGCACGGCTACCTGCGCGCCGTGGGCGAGGCGGTGCGCCGCGTGGGCGGCCTGTTCGTCCTGGACTGCATCGCCTCCGGCGCCGTGTGGGTGGACATGCGCGAGTGCGCGGTGGACGTGCTCATCAGCGCGCCGCAAAAGGGCTGGAGCGGCTCGCCCTGCGCCGCCTTCGTCATGTTGGGCGAGCGCGCGGCCGAGCGCATAGGCGCCACCACCTCCACCAGCTTCGCCTGCGACCTCAAGAAGTGGCTGCAGATCATGCAGACCTATGAGAGCGGCGGCCATGCCTACCACGCCACGCTGCCCACCGACGCGCTGCAGCGCACCCTTGACGCCATGCGCGAAACCCAGCGCCTGGGCTTCAGCAAGCTGCGCGAGGCGCAGTGGGCGCTGGGCGCGGGCGTGCGCGCCATGCTGGAGCGCCGCGGCTTTCCCAGCGTGGCGGCCGACGGCTTCCAGGCACCGGGCGTGGTGGTGAGCTACACCACCGACGCCGAGCTGAGCAGCGGGCGCAAGCTGCTGCTGCAGGGCGTGCAGATCGCCGCGGGCGTGCCGCTGCAGTGCGGCGAGGGACCGGAATTCAAGACCTTCCGCGTGGGCCTGTTCGGCCTGGACAAGCTGCAGGACGTGGACGGCGCCGTGAGCCGGCTGGAGCACGCCTTCGACGCCGCGCTCGCCTGAGCCTCCTTCGCTCCTGGGCCGCCGCCCCGGCGGCCCGCTCGCGCCCGCGAAATACATCTTGCTGAAGCCTTCCGCCTTCTCGCAGTTTCCGCAGGCGCAAGCCGAGTACCGCCAGGCCCGGCGCCGGGGCGACCGCCTCGTGCTGGCCTACGTCGGCGTCTCGGTGCTGTGGATTTTGCTGTCCGACCGCGCCGTGGAGTGGCTCATTGCCGACGGCGGCGTGCGCGCGGCCGTGGGCACGGCCAAGGGCTGGCTGTTCGTGGCCGTCACGGCCGCGCTGCTGCTGGCGATGCTGCGGCGCTGGACGGCGGCGCAGCTCGCGCAGCGCGAGCGCGAGCTGGCCAACCGGCACTTACTGGAAGTCATCGCCGAGAACTCCTCCGACGCCATCACGGCCAAGGACCGCGAAGGCCGCTTCATCTTCTGCAACCCCGCCGCGCTGCGCTGGCTGGGCAAGGAGGCCGGCCAGACGATAGGCCATGACGAGCACGAGATCTTCAGCGCCGAGCAGGCGCAGGCGCTGCAGTCGATGGACCGCGCCATCCTGGCCGACGCGCGCACGCGCGCGAGCGAGCTGGAGATCGACACGGTGCAGGGCCGGCGCGTCTTTCTCACCACGCGCGGCCCGCTGCGCGGGGCCGACGGCTCGGTGGCGGGCGTCTTCGGCATCTCGCGCGACATCACCGAGCGCAAGCGCGCGGAGGAGACGCTGCACGACCGCGAGCACAAGCTGCGCGCCATCGTCACGCACTCCCCCTCGTGCCTCTCGCTCAAGGACCGCGAGGGCCGCTACGTGCTGGCCAACCCCAACCTGCAGCGCCAGCTCGGCTTGGGCGAGGGCGACATCGTCGGCCGCACCGATGCCGACCTCTACCCGCCGGACGTGGCCGCCGCGCTGCGCGCCAACGACGCGCTCGTCCTGGGCACGCGGCAGCGCCACATGCTGGAAGAGACGGTGCCCGTGGACGGGCAGCCGCGGCTGTTCATGAGCCACATGTTTCCCGTGGTGGATGAGGTGGGCACGGCACGCTACGTGTGCCGCATCGCGCTGGACGTCACCGAGCGGCGCCGTGCCGAGCAGGCGCTGACCGCGCGCAACGAGGAGCTGGAGCGCTTCAACCGCGTCATGGTCGGCCGTGAGCTGGAGATGGTCGAGCTCAAGCGCCAGGTCAACGCGCTGTCGCGCGCGCTGGGCCGCCAGCCGCCCTATCCGCTGGCGTTCGACCAGGACGGCGGTCCGCCGCAGCCCGCGGCGGGGGCCCAATGACCACGGCCGCCACGATGGCGCACGCCGCCGCGCGTGGGCGCCGGCTGACGCTGCCCGTGTTCCTGGCGCGGCTGGTGTGGTGGTGCCTGCTGCCGCTGACGCTGGTGTCGGCCTGGCTGGCCTGGGACCGCGTGCACAGCGTCGAGCTGCGCAGCGAGGACGAGGCGCGCCACCAGGCGCGCAACTTCGCCGCCGCCGTGGACCATGTGCTGGCCGCGCGCATCGCCGCGCTGCAGATGCTGGCGCGCTCGCCGCAGTTGCGCGAGGCCCCGCAGTGGCAAGGGCTGTACCAGTCGGCGCAAGGCTTCCGCGAGAGCTTTGGCGCCCATGTGATCCTGGCCGACGGCACGCTGCGCATGGTGTTCAACACCAGCACGCCGCTGGGCACGGTGCTGCCGCCGCTGCCACAGCCCAAGGGCAGGGCGGCGGCCCCGGCGGCGCTGGACAGCGGCACGCCCGCGGTGGGCGACGTGGTGACCGGCCCCGTGCTGCGCAAGCCGCTGGTGGGCATCGCCGTGCCCGCACCGCGCGCCGACGGCACACCCATGGTGCTGCTGGCCATGACGGAAACGGCCGAGCTGCAGCGCCAGCTCGACCGGGTGCAGTTGCCCGGGGACTGGTCCATCGCGCTGCTGGACAGCTTGGGCACGCCCATCGCCCGCCGCTCGCCCGCGGGCGTGGACCTGCGCGAGGCCGCGCGCTTCGGCTCGGCCCCCACGCTGGCGCCCTGGCAGGTGGTGGTGGAGATTCCGCGCAGCGTCTATCGCGCGCGTTGGGCGCGGGCCGCCGGCAGCGTGGTGGCCGCCATCGTCGCGGCCACGCTGATGGGCGCGTTGGGCGGGCTGCTGGCCGGGCGGCGCCTGGCGCGCGCGGTGGCGGCGCTGGCGCTGCCCCGGCCGCAGCGCGCCCGCGCCGCAGACGACATCGCCGAGATCGCCGCCGTGCGCAACCTGCTGGAAGAGGCCACGCAGGGCCGGCGCCAGGCGGAGCTCGACCTCTCGGCCAGCGAGCAGCGCTTCCAGGCCACTTTCGAGCAGGCGGCGGTGGGCATCGCGCTGGTGGCGCCTGACGGGCGCTGGATGCGCGTGAACCACAAGCTCTGCGATATCGTCGGCTACAGCGACCAGGAGATGTTGGCGCTGACCTTCCAGGACATCACCCACCCCGACGACCTGGACGCCGACCTGAGCGAGGTGCGCCGCATGCTCGCGCGCGAGATCACCACCTACGCCATGGAAAAGCGCTACATCCGCAAGGACGGCGCCCCGGTGTGGATCAACCTGACCGTGTCGCTGACCTGGCAGGCCGACGGCAGCCCCGACTGCTTCATCGCCGTGGTGGAGGACATCCAGGCGCGCAAGCAGGCCGAGCTGGCGCTGCGCGCCAGCGAGCAGCGGCTGCAGCTCTTCATCGAGCATGCGCCGGTGGCCATGGCCATGTTCGACCGCGGCATGCGCTACATGGCCGTGAGCCGCACCTGGGTGGACATGTACAGGCTGCAGCGCCAGCTGCCCCTGGTGGGGCGCTGGCACTACGACGTGTTTCCCGAGCTGCCGCAGCAGTGGAAGAACGTGCACCAGCGCGCGCTGGCCGGCGAGGTGCAGTCCTCGGACGCCGACCTGTTCGAGCGCCTGGACGGCAGCCGGCAGTGGGTGCGCTGGTCGGTCCGGCCCTGGTACCAGGGCGACGGCGGCGTGGGCGGCCTGGTGATCTTCACCGAGGACATCACGCAGCGCGTGCTGGCCGAGCAGGCGCTGCGCGAGCAGCAGGCGCAGGCGCTGGAGGACCAGCGCAACGCCCGCCTGGCCGCGCTCAACCTGATGGAAGACGCCGTGGCCGCCCGCGGCCGCGCCGAGCAGGCCAACCAGGCCCTGCGCGAAAGCCAGGCCCAGTTGCGCAAGCTCGCGCAGGCGGTGGAGCAGGGCAGCGAGGCCATCATCATCACGGACACCGAAGGCCGCATCGAGTACGTCAACGAGGCCTTCACCCGCCAAAGCGGCTACGCGCGCAACGAGGTGCTTGGGCGCAATCCGCGGCTGCTGCAGTCCGGGCGCACGGCGGTGGAGAGCTTTGCCGCGCTGTGGCGGGCGCTGCGCGCGGGCCAGCCGTGGAAGGGCAGCTTCGTCAACCGCCGGCGCGACGGCAGCGAGTACATCGAGTCCGCGGTGGTCACGCCGCTGCGCGGCGAGGACGGAAACATCACCCACTACGTCTCGGTGCAGGAGGACGTGACCGAGAAGACCCGCATGGCCCAGGAGCTGGACGCACACCGCCACCACCTGGAGGAGCTGGTCCGACAGCGCACGGCGCAGCTCGACCAGGCGCTGGCCGCGGCCGAGACGGCCAGCCGCGCCAAGAGTGCCTTCCTGGCCAACATGAGCCACGAGATCCGCACGCCCATGAACGCCATCCTGGGCCTGACGCACCTGCTCGGCCGCGAAGCGCCCACGCCGCAGCAGGCGGCGCGGCTGGGCAAGATAGAAGGCGCGGCGCGGCACCTGCTGTCCATCATCAACGACATCCTGGACCTCTCGAAGATAGAGGCCGGCAAGCTGCAACTGGACGAGCGCGACTTCTCGCCGCACGCCCTGCTGGACCACGTGCGCTCCATCGTGGGCGACGCCGCCGCGGCCAAGGGCCTGAGCATCCTCATAGACGCCGACCACGTGCCGCCCTGGCTGCGCGGCGACGACACGCGCGTGCGCCAGGCGCTGCTCAACTACGCGGGCAACGCGGTGAAGTTCACGGCACAGGGGCAGGTGACGCTGCGCGCGCAACTGCTGCGCGAGGACGGGCAGCGGCGGCTGCTGCGCTTCGAGGTGCAGGACACGGGCGTGGGCATCCCGGCCGAGCAGTTGCCGCGCCTGTTCGAGGCGTTCGAGCAGGCCGACATCTCCACCACGCGCCGGCACGGCGGCACGGGGCTGGGACTGGCCATCACGCGGCGGCTGGCGGCGCTCATGGGCGGCGAGGCCGGCGCACGCAGCACGCCGGGGCAGGGCAGCGTCTTCTGGTTCACGGCCTGGCTCAGCCGCGGCGAGCCGCTGCGCGCGGGGGCCCCGGCCATGGCGCAGGCCGAGGCCGAATTGCGGCTGCACCACGCCGGCGCGCGGCTGCTGCTGGCCGAGGACAACGCCGTCAACCGCGAGGTGGCGCTGGAGCTGCTGCGCGGCGCGGGGCTGGAAGTGGACGTGGCCGAGAACGGCCTTACCGCACTGGAGCAGTTGCAGCACCGGCACTACGACCTGGTGCTCATGGACGTGCAGATGCCGGAGATGGACGGCCTGGAGGCCACGCGCGCGCTGCGCCGGCGCCCCGAGCTGGCCGCGCTGCCCGTGCTGGCCATGACGGCCAACGCCTTCGACGACGACCGCGCCGCCTGCCTGGCCGCGGGCATGAACGACTTCGTGGCCAAGCCCGTGGACCCGGAAGGCCTGTACGCCACGCTGCTGAAGTGGCTGCCCGGCGCCCGCGAGCTCGCGCCGCCCACGGTGCTGCCGCCCTCCACGGCGGCGCTGCAGACGCCGCCCGCGGCGGCGCCGCAGGCACAGGGCGACCTGCTGGCGCGGCTGGCGCTGCACCCGGGCGTGGACGTGGCCGCGGGCCTGTCCAACCTGCCGGGCATGGAAGACCGCTACGAGTCGCTGCTGCGCCTCTTCGCCGAGCACCACAGGCAAGACGCCGCCAAGCTCAGCGGGCACTTGGCACGCGGCGAGCTGCGCGAGGCCACGCTGCTGGCGCATTCGCTCAAGAGCGTGGCGCTGACCCTGGGCGCCACCGAGCTGGCCGCCGCCGCGCGCGCCCTGGAAAGCCGCCTGCGCGAAGGCGCGCCAGCCAGCGACGACGCCGTGCAGCGCCACGCCGCCGACCTCGCCCGCACGCTACCGCCGCTGGTGCAGCTCATCCGCGACGCGCGGGCCTGAGCCCGCACCGGCACGGCCCCGGCGCGGCCCTCAGGCCGCCGCCGGGCTGCCCGCCACGCGGCGCACCCAGTCGACGAAGCTCACCACTTCGCTGCGCTGTGCGTGGCGCGCGGGATAGACCAGGAAATGCGCCTGCACGGGCAGGAAGCAGCCCTCGTCCTCGAACACCGGGCGCAGCCGGCCCGCGCGCAGGTGCACTTCGCCAATGGACGTGCTCTCCAGCGCCACGCCCAAACCCTGCACCGCCGCGTCCATGGCCATGAAGGCGCGGTCGAACCGGTAGGCGTAGCCGGCGGGCGCATAGGCTAGGCCGCGGCTGCCGAACCAGTCCGGCCACTGCACCACGCTCACCGTGGACTGGATCAGCGGCACCTGCATCAGCTCCTCGGCCGTGCGTATGCGATGGCGCGCTATGAAGTCCGGCGAGGCCAGCGGCATGATCTTCTCGTCGAAGATGGGCAGCACCGTGAGGTGCGGCCAGTTGGGCACGCCGTAGCGGATGTCGATGTCCGCCTGGCCCACGGTGAAGTCCGAGTGCACCACCGACGAAGACATGGACAGCGAGATGCCCGGGTAGGCCTTGGCGAAGTCGGTGAGCCGCGGCATCAGCCACAGGCTGGCGAAGCTGGGCGTGGAATGCACGTGCAGCGTGTTGCGCACGCCCTTGCGCACGTTGTCGGTGGCCGCGCCGATGGCCGCCAGCGCCCCGGAGATGCGCCGCAGGTAGTCCTCGCCCGCGTCGGTGAGCTCCACGTTGCGCGCCGTGCGCTCGAACAGGCGCACGCCCAGGAACTCCTCCAGCTTGGCGATCTGGTGGCTGATGGCCGAGGGCGTGAGGTGCAGCTCGTTGGCCGCCACGGTGAAGTTGCGCCGGCGGGCCACGGCCTCGAAGGCAATGAGGCTGGACAGCGGCGGAAAAGACGTTCTCATGGGCGCATATCCGGACAAACCCAAAGATGAAGAGACATCAACCTTCATTGAAATCATATCGTTTGTCTTCAACCAGGGTGCTTTCCACAATCCACTCCATCGCAAACGACACACCCCGGAGACAGACATGCTGCTTGCAGACAAGGTTGCCCTCATCACCGGCGGCGCCGGCCTCAACGGGCTGGGTTTCGCCACCGCGCGCTGCATGGCCGAGCACGGCGCGCGCGTGGTCGTCATGGACCTGGCGGCAGCCGACCCGGCCGCCGCGGCGGCGCAATTGGGCGACCACCACATGGGCGTGCAAGCCAGCGTCACCGACAAGGCCGCGGTGGATGCCGCGGTGGCCCAGGTGCTGGAGCGTTACGGCCGCATCGACATCCTGGTGAACAACGCCGGCATCACGCAGCCGCGCAAGACCGTGGACATCAGCCCTTCGGACTACGACGCCGTGCTGGACGTGAGCCTGCGCGGCACGCTGCTGGTGTCGCAGGCAGTGCTGCCGGCGATGCAGGCGCAAAAGAGCGGCTCCATCATCTGCATCTCCTCCGTCAGCGCGCAGCGCGGCGGCGGCATCCTGGGCGGCCCGCACTACTCGGCGGCCAAGGCCGGCGTGCTGGGCCTGGCGCGCGCCATGGCGCGCGAGTTCGCCATCGAGGGCATACGGGTGAACTGCATCACGCCGGGCCTGATAGGCACCGACATCCTCAAGGGCAAGCTCACCGAGGAGCGCAAGGCCGAGATCGCCGAGACCATTCCCATGGGCCGGCTGGGCCACCCCAGCGACATCGCCGGCGCTTGCGTCTTCCTCGGCAGCGAGCTTTCGGCGTACTGCACGGGCGTCACGCTGGACGTCAACGGCGGCATGCTCATCCACTGAGACGAACCGCCGCGTCCCGCGGCAGCGGCGTGCTTACGCCGCCCTACATTCCAGCCCCATTGAATCGCCGCACAGACGGCAACCAGGAGACAAACCATGAAGCGCAGACTCTTCTCTGCCGCCGGCTTTGCGCTGGCCGCCACGCTGGCGCTGCCCGCCTTGGCCCAGAACGTCAAGCTCACCCTGGGCCACGGCGCCGCGCCGGGCAACCCGCGCCACGAGGCGGCGGTGAAATTCGCCGAGATCGTCAAGGCCAGGACCCATGGCCGCATCGAGATCCAGGTGGCGCACTCGGCCCAATTGGGCGACGACGCGGCCATGGTGACCGCGCTGCGGTCGGGCACCCTGGACCTGTCGGCCAACAGCCAGGGCGCGCTGTCCACGGTGATCCCGGAATACGCCGCGCTGGGCCTGCCCTTCCTGTTCTCCGACATGCAAAAGGCCTGGGCGCTGCTGGACGGCCCGGTGGGCGAGGAGCTGGCCAAGCGCACGGCCGCCAAGGGCATGGTGGTGCTGGGCTACTGGGACAACGGCATCCGCCACATCACCAACAACAAGCGGCCCATCAAGGTGCCCGCCGACGTCAAGGGCCTGAAGCTGCGCACGCCGCCGGACGCGATGACGGTGGACATCGTCCAGGCGCTGGGTGGCGACGCACAGCAGATCAAGTTCGCCGAGCTGTACGTGGCGCTGCAGCAGGGCGTGGTGGACGGGCAGGAGAACCCGCTGGCCAACATCGCCTCGGCCAAGCTGTACGAGGTGCAGAAGTACCTCTCGCTCACCGGGCACAAGTACGAGTCCAACCCCTTCCTGATGGGCAAGCGCTCGTGGGACAAGCTCAGCCCCGCCGACCAGCAGGTGTTCAAGGAAGCCGCGGCTGAAGCGACCAGGCTGCAGCGCAAGCTCTCCAAGGACGCCGACGAGAAGCTGGTGGCCGAGCTCAAGGGCAAGGGCGTGCAGGTGGACACGGTGGACCGCAAGGCCTTCGTGGACGCCACGCGTCCGGTCTACGACAAGTGGGCCGCCAGCCCGTCGGGCGACTTCTTCAAGCGCGTGATTCAGCAGGCGCAGGCGCAGTAAGCCTCACGCCCGCCCAAGGGCAGCCCGACGCCTGACCGTTTCGCCGTACAGACCCGGTGAGGCCTGGCCCTGCGCGTTGCGGCTGCAACCGCCCACTTCGCCCGTGCTGCCTGCGCGGGCCCATGGAGACCCTCCATGCCTTTCCTCCACTTTCTGGACCGCTGCATAGGCCTGGCCTGCCGCGGCGTCCTGTACGTCACGCTCAGCGTGGTGTTCGTGATCCTGAGCGCCAACGTGGCGCTGCGCTATGCCGCGGGCACCAGCATCGCCTGGGCCTCGGAGCTGCCGGAGCTGATGTTCCCCTGGATGATCATGGCCGGCGTGGTGCTGGCCGCGCAGCACGGCTCGCACATCGCCGTGGTGCTGGTGACGCAAAAGCTCTCGCCCACCGTGCGCCGCTGGGTGCTCACGCTGGGCTCGCTGATGGTGGCCGGCCTCTACGGCACGCTGGCCGCCATGGCCTGGCCGCTGGCCGAGATCGCGGCCGACGAGAAGACGCCCATCCTGCAGGTGCCCGGCTCCGTCAGCGTCACCTGCCTGATGCTGGGTTTCACATTGCTGGCCGTCACCGCGCTGACCAAGCTGCCTGAGATCTGGGCCGAGCACACTCCCGCCCACGACGCGCAGGCCGACGCTGAAGCCCTCGCCCACGGAGCCTGAACATGACCGCACTGATCATCGTCTTCTTCATGGTCGCGGCGCTCGCGTCCATTCCCATCGCGCATGCGCTGGTGCTCTCCGCCGTGGGCGGCCTCTTCATCCTCGACCGCGTGCCCGTGCACCTGGCCATCGAGCAGATGATTGCCCAGACGCAAAGCTTCCCGCTCATCGCCATCCCGTTCTTCATGATGACGGGCGCGCTCATGGTCAGCGGCCGGCTGGGCCAGAGCCTGGTCAACCTGCTGTCCATGATGATTGGCCGCGTGCACGGCGGCCCGGCCCAGGTCGGCGTGCTCTCCAGCACCATCTTCGGCGGCGTCTCCGGCTCGGCCGTGGCCGACGCCTCGGCCATCGGCTCCATGCTCATCCCCTGGCTGAAGAAGCTCGGCTACCCGGCGCCCTTTGCCGCCGGCACGCTGGCCGCCGCGGCGACGATAGACATCCTCATCCCGCCGTCCATCCCCATGATCGTCTATGCGCTGGTTTCGGGCGCATCCATCGGCGCGCTGTTCGTGGCCGGCATCCTGCCGGGCCTGCTGATGTGCGGCGGCTTCATGGCGGTCTGCTACATCCAGGGGCGCCGCCGCAACTTCCCGCGCGACACCACGCCGTTCCACTGGGGCGCCTTCCTCAAGCAGCTCGCCCACGCCGGCCCGGCGCTGGCGATGCCCGTTTTGATCATCATCTTCCTGCGCTTCGGCATCGCCACGCCCACCGAGGTCAGCGTGATGTCCACGCTCTACGCGCTGCTGGTCTCCGGCCTGGTCTACCGCGACCTCACCGTGGCCAAGCTCAAGCATGCCGCGATCGAGGCGGGCATCTCCACCGGCGTCGTGCTGCTGATCATCATGGCCTCCAGCGTGGTCGGCTGGATCGTCACCTATGAGCAGCTCCCCGCCGCCTTCACGCAGTTCGCCAAGGAAACGCTGCAAAGCCCGTGGCTGATCATCCTGGCGATGAACCTGATCATGCTGGCCACCGGCATGTTCATCGACCTGCCCGCGGCCGTGCTGCTGCTCACGCCCATGTTCGTGCCGCTGGCGCAGGCCGTGGGCATGGACACCATCCAGTTGGGGATCATGATGATCGTCAACCTCTCCATCGGCCTGTACCACCCGCCCATAGGCACCACGCTGTTCATCACCAGCTCCATCGCCAAGGTGCGCATCGGGGACGTGGTGATGGAGCTGCTGCCCTTCTACGTCGTGGCCATCGGCCTGCTGCTGGGCTTCGCCTACATCCCCGCGCTCACCCTGCGCTGACCACCCCCGGCCGTGCCCGCACCCGCTGTGCAATGCAGCGGGCATGGCCAAGCTCACCCCGGAGAACTTCCATGACCGACATTTCCAAGCTTCAGGCATGCGCCTACCGCATCCGCCGCTACGCGGTGCGCATGGGCGAAGTGCAAGGGCAGGGCTACATCGGCCAGGCCCTCGGCTGGGCCGACGTGCTGGCCGTGGCCTACGGCCACGCGCTGAGCTTGCGCGCCGACGACCCGAAGTGGGAAGGGCGTGACCGCTTCCTGCTCTCGCACGGCCACTACGCCATCGCCTTCTACGCCGCGCTGATAGAGGCCAAGATCATCCCCGAGGAGGAGCTGGAGACCTACGGCAGCGACGACAGCCGCCTGCCCATGTCCGGCATGGCCACCTATACGCCCGGCATGGAGATGTCCGGCGGCTCGCTGGGCCAGGGCCTGCCGATCGCCGTGGGCATGGCGCTGGGCCTGCGCCTCAAGGGCAACCCGGCCTTCGTCTACAACTCCATGTCCGACGGCGAGCTCGACGAGGGCTCCACCTGGGAAGCCGCCATGGGCGCAGCGCACCACGGCCTCTCCAACCTCATCTGCCTGGTGGACATCAACAACCAGCAGGCCGACGGCCCCTCCGGCAAGGTGATGGGCTTCGAACCCCTGGCCGACAAGTGGGCGGCCTTCGGCTGGCACGTGCAGCGCGTCAAGGGCAACGATTTGCCCGCGGTGCTGGCCGCCTTCGACGCCGCGCGCCATCTCAAGGAAGACAAGCCGCGCGTCATCCTCTTCGACACCCTCATGGGCAAGGGCGTGCCCTTCCTGGAGACGCGCGACAAGAACCATTTCATCCGCGTCGATCCGCCGGAGTGGCAGCAGGCGCTTGCCATCCTGGACCAGTCGCAATCCTGAGCCGCACGAAAAGGACGCACACCATGAGCACCAACACGCCCACGACGCCTGAAGTCAAGAAGCCCCGCCTGACCACCTCGGCGATGATTGCCTCCATCGCCGGCGAAGGCCAGCGCGTGCAGGCCGCGCCCTTCGGCAAGGCCCTGGTCGAGCTGGCCCGGGAGCGCCAGAACATCGTGGGCCTCACCGCCGACCTGGCCAAGTACACCGACCTGCACCTGTTCGCTCAAGCGTACCCCGAGCGCTTCTTCCAGATGGGCATGGCCGAGCAGTTGCTGATGGCCGCGGCCGGCGGCATGGCCAAGGAGGGCTTCGTGCCCTTTGCCACCACGTATGCCGTGTTCGGCACGCGCCGCGCCTACGACTTCGTGCACCAGGTCATCGCCGAGGAGAACCTCAACGTCAAGATGTGCTGCGCGCTGCCCGGCCTGACCACGGGCTACGGGCCCAGCCACCAGGCGACGGAAGACCTGGCGCTGATGCGCGGCATCCCCGGGCTGACCATCGTGGACCCCTGCGACGCGCTGGACATCGAGCAGGCCGTGCCCCAGATCGCCGCCCACGAGGGCCCCGTCTACATGCGGCTGCTGCGCGGCAACGTGCCGCTGGTGCTGGACGAGTACGACTACACCTTCGAGCTGGGCAAGGCCAAGCTGCTGCGCGGCGGCCGCGACGTGCTGGTGATCTCCAGCGGCTTCATGACCATGCGCTCGCTGGAAGTGGCCAAGGCGCTGCAGGCCGACAGCGTGGACGTGGCCGTGCTGCACGTGCCCACCATCAAGCCGCTGGACGAGCCAACCATCCTGGCCGAGGCTAGGCGCTCCGGCCGCCTGGTGGTCGTGGCCGAGAACCACTCGGTGGTCGGCGGCTTGGGCGAGGCCGTGGCCGGCTTGCTGATGCGCTCCGGCGTGCACGCCCCGTTCCGCCAGGTGGCGCTGCCGGACGAGTTCCTGGACGCCGGCGCGCTGCCCACGCTGCACGAGCGCTACGGCATCTCGGCCGAGGCGATGGGCCGCCGCATCAAGTCCTGGCTGTGACGGCATCAAGGCAACCGGCGGTTCGCCGCTGGTTGCCGGCGCAGCGGGTGACGTCTTGAGGCCCAGGCAGCAGCCCGCGCGCCTGTACCAGCCGGCGCAACGTTGTCCCATTCGCGAACAATGAAGCGATCCACGCGGCATTCCTGATCGCGCTGGAGCGGTCGTATTACCGTAAGAACCCGTATTTCGGGACTGGCGCCCCCGGCAGGGCGCCTTGGTGGCACAGGCCTTGCGGTCAATCTTGTCGATTGACCCAGTTTTGACACCCACCGAGGAGACAACCATGTCCAAGCGTTCCATCGCCCGCACCCCCTCGCGCCTGGCGGCCCTGCTGGCCGGCGTCCTGTTGGCCGGCGCGGCCCTGGCCCATGGCGACGTCACGCCGCAGGCCGTGGACACCAGCTCGCTGCCCTCGCTGGGTGAAGGCTGGCGTGATGCCAATCCTTTCAAGGGCAACGATCAGGCGGTGAAGATCGGCACCTCGGCCTACAACCAGAACTGCGCCCGCTGCCACGGCCTGGAGGCCATCTCCGGCGGCATCGCCCCGGACCTGCGCAAGCTCGACAACGAGTGCGCCACACAGAAAATCGATGCCAAGAAGACGGCCTGCGCCAAGGAAGTGGATGACTACTTCATCAACACCGTGCGCCACGGCCGCACCCGCAACGGTGCCGTGTACATGCCTCCCTTCGAAGGCACGCTGAACCAGGAAGCCCTGTGGTCCATCAAGGCCTACCTGGAAACCCGCCGCGAGAAGCCGCTGTAATCCATCGCCCCGCGGGCTGCCCGCGCGGCCCGTGACGACAGGCAACCTTTCGGCACCAGCGCGTGTGCCGAATGGTGGCTTGTTTCATAGGAGATGGTCATGCTGATTGGAGTGCCGCTGGAAACGGCGGCTGGTGAAACGCGCGTTGCGGTGACACCCGAAACCGCGAAAAAACTCAAGGCCCAAGGCCATCAACTCTTCGTCCAGTCCGGCGCCGGCATCGCCGCGTCCGTGCCTGACGCGGCTTATGCCGCCGTGGGCGCGGAGATCGTGGACGCCAAGGCCGCCTTCAAC
>NZ_BCTC01000043.1 GCF_001571085.1 Azohydromonas lata NBRC 102462 | reverse complement strand
GGGGTGCGAAGCGCCTGGGCTCACGGGATGCCAACGACGGCCGACTTTCTCCGGACGGATGCCAACGACAGCCGACTTTCTCCGGACACCAGTGCGCCGGCGCGGGCATCACGAAGTAGCAGGCGCAACCGATCCACTTGCGGGCTGCGGGCTGCGGGCTGCGGGCTGCGGGCTGCGGGCTGCGGGCGGCTGCGGGCGGCTGCGCCTTACACGTCGCGCCGGCAGTCGTTCCAGGCTGGGGCTTGTCCTTCACCTTCCGCTCGCCGTCGTCACACCCCCTCCCCCGGCAGCATCAGCCCCTCCTGCACCGCCAGCCGCTCCAGCGCCTGCTCGAACAGCGCGCGCGCGGTGCCGGCGACCTGGCCCAAGTAGGCGTGCAGCGCGGCGTCGGCCGGGTCGCGGTGGGCGCACTCGGCGCTGTAGGCCTCGAAGCTGGAGAGCTGCATCAGCAACTCGGCCACGTGGCGCGGGCACTCGCAGGCGATGGTGCTGGATAGCCCCGCGAAGTCGGCCAGCGCCGCGTCGTCCCAGCGCCGCGGCGACACCACCAGCGGCAGCGGCAGCGGGCTGCACGAGGCCTGCAGCCAGGCCGCCAGCGAGCGGTCGTCCTGCGGCGAGCGCAGCAGCAGCAAGCCCGCCGACTCGAACGCCGCGCTCAGCGCCGAGGTCGCAAAGCCGTAGAGCACGTGCACGCGCCGCGCGCCGCTGCCTTGCGCCAGCGCCTGCAGCCGCGGCAGCTCGGCCGCGCGCAGCGTCGCGCACTGCAGCAGGACGGCCTCGGCCGCCGGCACGCCGCCGGCCTCCAGCGCGGCCATGGCCTCGTCCAGCGTCTCGAACACCTGCACCGGCAACGG
Organism: Azohydromonas lata NBRC 102462; assembly: GCF_001571085.1. Classification (GTDB taxonomy): domain Bacteria; phylum Pseudomonadota; class Gammaproteobacteria; order Burkholderiales; family Burkholderiaceae_C; genus Azohydromonas; species Azohydromonas lata. Next base: position 48,670 of record NZ_BCTC01000043.1, on the reverse strand, counting down.
ACGGCGGCCCAAGCGGTCGCGCAACAGCGGCCGCTCCAGCCGCCGCGCCAGCATGGAGCCCACCACGATCACCCGCCACGCGCCCACGGGCGCGGCCGGCGCCTTCACCGCATCGCCCGGCGGCGCGGCTTGTGGCGCGAGGGCGCCGCCACCCTGCGCCACGCCGGCCCGTGCACCCGCCGCAGCACCCGCCGCCGCAACCGGTGTCGCCTGCGCCTTGTCCACGACCGCCACGGGTGGCGGCACGGAGGCGGGCGACGGCGCAGCGGGCAACGTCGCCGTGGCCGGCCGGCGCCCGCGCCGCGCGCCACGCGTCGCGTCCTGCGCCGGGACCGGTGCGGCAGGGCTTGAATCGGATTCGCCGCCCTCTGAAACGCTTGAATCCGATTCAACCGATTCACTGTTCAGGAGCGAAGCTTGAATCGGTATTGCATCCATCGCCATGGCCGCCCGCCGCGGCGCGGCCAGCACGCCCGCGTGCGTGGAGGCCACCTGGCGCAGCGCCTGCAGGTCCAGCGGCGCCAGCGAGCCGATGGCGTGGCCCAGCGCGGTGAGCTGGCGCAGCAGGGCCAGGCGCTTCACGTCCGACGCCGAATAAAGCCTGTGCCCGGTGGGCGAAGTCGCCGGCGCGGCCACGCGGTAGCGGCGCTCCCAGATGCGCAGCGTCGCCACCGGCATGCGCAACATGCGCGCCACCGCGCCGCTGCGGTAGCGGGGAACGGCGTCGTCGCCGCCGTCGCCCAGGTCCATCGCGTCCGCCGCGCCCGCCTGCTCCTTCGCCATGGCCGTCCTTTCCGGGTGAGTCAATGTTGAATCGGATTATGTGCGCTGCAGTGTCAGCCATTGCAGCATGTGAATCACTATTGAAGTCAGCCTGAGTAGAGTACTCCCATGTCTTCCTCCGAGCTCATTTCCGGCCGTCCTCCGCGCGTGGCGGTGGTCGGCGCCGGCCTGGCCGGCACCACATGCGCGCGCCGCCTGGCGGACGCCGGCTGCGCGGTGTTTCTCTTCGACAAGTCGCGCGGCTTGGGCGGACGCATGGCCACGCGCCGCGCCGAGTGGATAGACGCCGACGGCGCCGTGCACCGCGCCGCCTTCGACCACGGCGCGCCGGCCTTCAGCGCGCGCTCCGCGGCATTCCAGGCCTTCATCGATGAGGCCGCCAGGGAGGGCGTCCTGGCGCGCTGGGAGCCCGTCATGGCGCCCGGCAGCCACAGGAGCCTCGACGGCCTCGCCCTCTGGGTGGCCACGCCGGACATGCCCGCGCTGTGCCGCCGCCTGGCCGGCGAGCTGCCGCTGTCGCGCAGCCGCGCCGTGGACGAGATCGCGCGGTCCGGCGACGGCGGCTGGCGGCTGCTGGCCCAGGGCGAGCTGCTGGGCGACGGCGTGTTCGACGCCGTGGTGCTGGCCATGCCCCCGGCCCAAGCCGCCGCGCTGCTGGCCCCGCACCGCGACGACTGGGCCCGCCACGCCCGCGCCGTGCCCATGCAGCCCTGCTGGACGCTCCTGGGCGCCGAGGCCGGACCCGCCCCGGCCTGGGACGCCGCCTGGCCCGAGCGCGGCCCGCTGGCCTGGGTGGTGCGCAACGCGTCCAAGCCCGGCCGGGCGGCGGACAGCGACGGCCTCAACCGCTGGGTGGTGCACGCCACCGCGGCCTGGACCGCCACCTTCTTGGAAAGCCCCGCCGACGCGGTGCAGGCGCAACTGCACGCGGCGCTGGAGCGCGCCCTGGGCCGCAGCGTGCGGTGGACCCACGTGGCCGTGCACCGCTGGCGCTACGCGCTGGCGCCGCGCACGGCGTCCGCCCACCAGCCCTGCTGGTGGGACCCGGCACTGGGCTTGGGGGTGTGCGGCGACTTCTTCAGCGGCGCGGGGGTGGAAGGGGCGTGGCTCTCGGGGCGGGCGCTGGCGGCGGCCATCGTCCCGGACCCGGCGGCCTGAAACAGCCATGGACGCGCGCCCAGGGTTCAAGGGCCACAAGCAGGCGCTGCCGCGCAAGGCCTGCGCCACCTGCGGGCGCGAGATGAGCTGGCGCCGCGCCTGGGCCCGCTGCTGGGACGAGGTGCGCCACTGCTCCGAGCGCTGCCGCCGCCGGCGCGCCGCGCCGCAAGCCGCCGGCCATGGCGGCTGAGCGCCGCCCCGGGGCCCTGCGGGCTCAGGGCCCGCGCCGTGGGCGCGCCGCCTGCCGTGACGGCGGAACCTTGGGCCCTGCACCGGCCTCCAGAGCACCAGGGCCCGCCCTGCCGCGGCCGCGCGCTCACGGCGCCGCGCCCGCACAGGCGGACACCCATGCGCCTCCGCCTGGACGCTTCGCCGGTGCATCGAAGATGGACAGGGGTTGCGAGGCCGACGGCCCAGCCGGCATGGGTGTCCGCCTGTGGGGGTGCGGGCGGTGAGCGCAGCGCAAGCCGCGTCCGCCCCGCGCAGGCCACCAGGGACGCGGTTTGCCCCTTCGCCACCCTGTACTGGGATTTCCTGTCGCGCCACGGGCAGCGGCAACGCGCGCATGGCGCTGTCGTTGCGCAACCCGGCGCGGCTGGACGCGGTGCAGCGCGAGGCCATCGCCACGCTGCGGCGACGCCGTGCCGCGACAACTCGAACCGGACCCCACGGAGGCAAGCGATGGAACTGAGCAAGGACGCATGGGTGGCTGACGGCGCACCGCAGGTGGCGCTGGTGACGGGTGCGCGCGGCGGCATAGGGCGCGCGGTGGTGGCGCAGTTGCGCGCGCAGGGCCACCGCGTGGCGGCGGTGGGCCGCGACGCGGCGGGGCTGGCGGAGGTGGAGGCGCACGCCCACATCGCCGCCGACACCACCACGCCGGAAGGCGCCGCCGCCGCGGTGGCCGAGTGCTGGAGCACCTTGGGCGGTGCGCCCACGCTGCTGGCGCACTGCGTGGGCAGCACGCTGATCGCGCCGCTGCACCGCAGCCCGGCCGAGCAGGTGCGCGAGCTGCTGCGGGTGAACCTGGAGAGCGCCCTGTTCATGCTGCAGGCGTGGATAGAGCCGCTGCGCGGCGCGGGGCGGCCGGGCGCGGCCGTGCTGGTGTCCAGCGTGGTGGCGCGCGTGGGCGTGGCCAACCACGAGGCGATTGCCGCGGCCAAGGGCGGCGTGGAGGCGCTGGTGCGCGGCGCCGCGGCGACCTACGCCCCGCAGGGCCTGCGCATCAACGCCGTGGCCCCGGGCATGACGGCCACGCCCATGACGGCCGGCATGCTCAGCGTCCCCGCCCTGCGCGAGGGCGCGGCGCGCCAGTACCCGCTGGGCGGCGTGCAGCGGCCGCAAGAGGTGGCCGACGCCATCTGCTGGCTGCTCTCGCCCGGCGCCGGGCGGGTGACGGGGCAGGTGATCGCGGTGGACGGCGGGTTCACTTCGGTGCGGCCGCTGGTGAAGTGACGCAGGGCGCCCCGCACCCAGACCCGTCATGCCGGCTTTCGCGCACTGCTGTTCGGGGAAAGTGGTGACGCCCCGTCAGCCCTGTGGCAAGAGCGTTTCGCACCCTCATCCGCCATACCCGCGAAAGCGGGTATCCACGCCTGCCGCGGTGCTGGCGTGCAGGCACTGGCCCGGGGCAACGCAGTTCGAAGGTCCTACCTCTGCGCTCGTGGATGCCCGCTTTCGCGGGCATGACGGCGTAGAGAGGATGCGGCCCGGTTGGCTGTGGCATCCCGAGAGCCCGGGCGCTTCGCTCTTTGCTTCGTCATTCCCGCGAAGGCGGGAATCCAGGCGGCCCCACGCCGCAGCGAAGGGGCAACGCAGGCAAGCCGCGGTTTGGGCCTTGTGACGCCGGCTCATGCACTGGCGGCCGACTTGGGGACCGCCTGGGTCCCCGCCTTCGCGGGGATGACGAAGTGGGGTGCGAAGCGCCTGGGCTCACGGGATGCAAAAGGCGGCAGGGCAGAGCGCCGGCCTGCGCTGGGATGCGAAGTAGTCAGCGTGGCTGGGCAGCTTACGGCTGGCGCCCAGATGCCTTGCCCACCGACTGCCCTGCCTCGCTGCCTCAGTCCACCTTCCAACCGCCCTACCCGCTTACCCCACCGCCTTGCGGTGCTCCAGGAATTCCAGCGCCGCCTCGCGCCCAAGCGCGTCGAGCTCGATGAGGAAGGCGGGGCTGCGCAGCAGCTTGGTGGCGTAGTCCAGCACCTGGGTGTGCACGCGCGGCGTCTTGTACTTGACCTCGCGCCAGCCGCCGTCCGGCGCGGCCGGGTGCTCCGGCACGTCGGACCAGCCGTCCAGCGAGATGCCCCACAGCGCCACCTTCTTGTAGCGCCGGCGCCCCTGCTCCGAGAGCGCGCCGCCGTCGTGCATGGCGTTGACGCGGCGGATGAAGCGCTTTTCCTGCTCCAGCGAGAGGTTGCCGGCCAGCTCGTTGCGGCGGTCGGCGATCTCGGTGGCGCGCGAGGGCGGCTCGATGGCCACGCGGCCCGCGCCGTTGCGCCGCACCACGGGGTTGATGCGCACGATCCAGATCTCGTCGGCCTTGGCCTCGCGGTCCTGGAAGCCCAGGAAGTCGCTCAGGGGCGGGTTTTGCGACAGCAGCCCGTCCCAGTAGTACGCCGTGGGCGGCTCCTCGCCCTCGTCCGGCGCCGTGCCCTGGGCGTGGCGCGGGGCCTTCATGGGCGTGGCGATGCCCACGGAGGGGAACACGTCCGGCAGCGCCGTGGAGGCCACCACCTGGTCCAGCAGCGGCGGATGTTCCGGCGTGCCGATGAAAGGCTCGAACACGCCCTGGTTCACGTTGGCCGCCCCAATGAGCAGCAATGGAAAATTGCCCGGTGCCTTGTGCAGGCCCTTGAGCCGCGCCGGGTGCAGCCCGCCCGCGGACCCGGCCTCGCCCTGCAGGAAGCCCAGGTCGCCGGCGGCCTTCTCGATCTGCGAGCGCATGTGCGCCTGGATGGCGCGCGTGGCCGCGTTGGGCGTGGCGCCCAGGGCCGGCATGGCGCTTTCCATGCTGGCGATGCCGACCATGGTCAGGTTCGTGATCAGGTCGTAGGGGAAGCGGCCGAAGAGCTGCGCGGCGTTGTCCTTCCAGAAGCGCTCGACGGCCAGGGGCTCGTCGTCGGCAAAGCGCTGGCCTTCGCGCAGGCGCAGCAGGTCCAGCCAGGCCAGGTAGGCGCTGACGGCGCCGCCGGACGTGCCGCTCAGGCCCACGATCTCGTGGCCGTCGAGCACCAGGCGCTGTGCGTGGTCCACCTGCACGCGGCGCAGCAGCGCGGCCAGCACGCCGCCGGTGAAGGCGCAGTGCGAGCCCCCGCCCTGGCAGGCGATGGCGATCTTCTTCATGGAGTCCCCTGTCGTTCTGGCGTGATGCGGACCCGGCATGCGCGCCGGCCCGGCGGGGCGGATTTGACACTGCCCGCGCCGCCGGGCCCCGTACAGCGTCCACGCCCGGCGGCGGAAGGCGCGGGGGACGTGAAATCTGCACTGGGCCATGGAGCCGCTGGCCGGCCCGGGAACGTTCCCTGGACGCGGCAGTTGAGCGAAGAGTTACGGGCTGAGTTACAGCGCGGTTTCATGCCGGTTTCAAGCCGGTTACAGCGGCTGGCCTGCCGCGGCGTGGCGGCCTTGCGCGCCTCATGCGCATGGCGTTTCCCGGCTTCAGCGCGGCGGTGATGGCGGCGGCGTGAAGGGCTCGTCCTCGCGCGGCAGGCGGGCCTTGTAGACGCGGGCCCAGTTCTCGTCCGGGTCCAGCGCCGGGGTGAGGCAGGCGAGGCTGGCGATGGCCCTCCCCTCCTGGAGCACGGCCACGCCGGCGTGCTCGCCGCCTGGGCCCACGTCGGCCCACAGCGTGTAGGTGTGGGCGTCGCGGTGGAAGCTCACGAAGTCGCCGCTGCCGCCGGCCGAGGCGATGCTGCCGCGGCGAAACAGCGCCTTGGGATGTGCAGGCGTCTCGGGGAAGGCCAGCTCCAGCAGGCCGGGGCGGCCGAAGCGGTAGGCGAGCGTGCCGGCGTGCTCGCTCAAGTCGGCGCTGGCGCACAGCGAAACGAGCTTGCCGCCGCCCACGCCGCAGGAGAAAACGGCCGACTCGCCGGCCTCGCACAGCGACGCGCGCGCACCGGGCGCCGCGGACACGGCCACCGGCGCGGCGCAGCCGGCCACGGCGGCCGTGGCGGCCACCGCGGCTGCCCATGCGGCGCGGCGAGCGAGGGGCAAACCCCGGGGATTACTTGAAGACACTGCGGGCGACCTTGAAATTTTCGCGGCGCGCAGCGTAGCTGTTGGTGTGGAGGTTGACCACCCGGGTGACGGCGTCCACGTCGGCGTCGGTGTCGCCCTGGTCGGCGACCTTGGGCAGGCCGTTGCGCAGCCAGAAGCACACCGCGGAGCGCAGGGTGTCCGGGAACTGCGCCATGGCGTCGGCCTTGGCCGTGAAGTCCGCGCCGGCCGAGCCGTAGACCTTGGCGTACTGGGTGCCGATGGCGTCGTAGTTGTCGCGCCCGGTGACCTGGATGAAGCCGCGGCCGCGGAACCTCCAGCCGTCGCCGCTGGCAATGTCGCCGTTGCCGATGCGGTTGGCGTAGATCTTGTTGGCGATGACTTCCTGGTTGGCGCCCTTGGTGATCCTGCCGCTGGCGTCCTTGGCATAGCCGTCCGCGGCGGCCTCGTCGGCGTGCTGCTTGTAGTAGCTGAAGAGGCTCTTGAGCGCGTCCGGCGAGTAGTTGAGGTTTTCGACGGTGGCCTGCATGGAGGGGCCGGCCTCTTCGCGGATTTGGGCGAAGAAATGGGCCAGGCGCAGCGGCGTGTCGAGCCCGCAGGCAGCCAGGCGGGGGTTGAGGTCGTCGGCGACCTGCTGGACGTAGCTGGCCTGGGCCTTGGGGAAGAGGGCTTGAAGCTGGCTGGCGGTGATGGCCAGCGTGGCCCCGGCCACGGCCGTGCCGCTGCCGGCCATCAAGGCTTGCCGGCGGCCGGCATCGCCGTTCAGGCGCCGCGAGCCGCCACCGCAGCCCTCCATGCCGCCGCTGGCCGGGGCGGATCTCCATTGCTTCGCCATGCGCTTCTCCCTGGACGTGGAGCGGCGAATGTAACAAATTGCGCTCTTTATTGCATCAATTTGTAAGCACAAGACATCCAACGGACTGCTGGAGCACATGAGCACATGGCAAGGTGCCGCGCCGCTTCTTCATGCATGAAATACGCATGGAGAATTTTTCCCGGCATGAAGCATTTTCAGTAAGTGGTGCGCAGTGGAATCCGAGCAATATCAAAGTAATGAATTAATTTCCAAAATAGTAACTTGTTGCGGCAAGATGATCTTTTCCCTTGAACCATCTCAACTAAAAACCCCCACTACTTTACGACTCTCAACTTTCATGTTGCACTGCACCAATGCAATAGACGCGAAGGTGGCCTCTATGAGAAGCGCATATGAAGGAGCTCCCTCAAACAGTGACTGGGAGCAGGCCAGGAAGAGAAGCGAGAAAATTGTATTTGGCACTTGTTTTCTTATTGTCGCCATCAATGCTTTGCTGGTGCTTTTCTTGTGATGCGCGTGATTTGCGTGCAGAAGTCAGAATAAATTCTTACGCAGCGGCGCGCGAACCTTGTTGATCAGCCGAAACTGGCCCGATACGTGGAAGCATCGAGCGCACAATGCCGTTCGATGGGGCCGGCCAATTCAAAGAGCTTTGGCACCTGCTTGAAATCAAACAGGCGGTAAAGCCTGAATTCATCCGGACGGCTGCGCGCGAATTTCAACTCATTGGCCGACACGAAAAACGGCGTGCGCTCGCCAAAGGCCGTGGTTTTCACTTCGATGAATTTCTCGGACCCATCCGTTTCGAACGAAAGAATGTCGTAGCCCAGGCCGTCGCCCTGAGTTTTCGACACATGCTCCACTTTCTCCGCCAGTTGGCCGACGCCCAACTGCACCAGCCGCCAGCGCTCGAAATTCAGGGCGAATTCCTCGCCGGCCTGGCCCAAGGAGCGGTTGTGGGATTCGCGCTCCAGATAGTCGCGCTTGATGGGCGGGCGCGGCTTGTATTCAGCCTTTTCCTCCCTCGCAGCCAACTCGGCTTTCGGCGCGGCGGTGAGGACTTTGGAGAAGTCCTTGACGGGCACCGGCTGCGCCGGCATTTCGACGGCTGAAAGCGCGGCTTGGTCCAATATGCAGTGGCGTATCACCTGCTCGGCCACGATTTCCGTCAGCAGTTTGCGCTGGAAATTCACACGGGGCTTGTAGCCTTTCAAATAGGGGAAGCCCAGCTCCACCATCACGGCGCTGATGTTGGCATGCTTGAATTCGACGGAGCCCTTGGAGCGGCCGGGCAGATGTTTCAGCAGATCGTTGCGGTGCTCGGTTTTGTTGTAGCGCTGCCCCGTCAATTCCGAGGTCAGCATGGAGAGATAATCGGCGACGATCAATTCGACTTCGTACCGGGTCCAATCTTCGCCTGCGTTGGCTGCGCCCATGTGCTTGACAACAAATCCCAGGGAAGTCAGCAGCGGAACAATGGTGGCATCTCCGCCGGAAAAATCCTCTGGCCTGAGCGCTTCAAAATCCGGCGGCAGGTATTTGAACGCTGCACCCACAATGGCTTTTGAATCCGCTTTGATCCCGGTATCAGGATCAACTACGAAATAGTCGCGCGCAGGCCTGAACCCATATTTTCTCAAAAAGGCTTCACGTCCAACTTCAGTGAATTCCTTCAGGGCTGATTGAACGGCAGCCCGGCTGGTGAGACTTGAAAGAAGACTGCGTTTCACTTATCCAATACACCCATGTAAAAACGGCTCCTTTCGGAGCCGTTTCATATCAACCGTCAAGCATCAATATTCGCCGCCCGCAGCGCGTTGGTCTCGATGAAGTCCCGCCGCGGCTCCACCTCGTCCCCCATCAGCATCGTGAACACGCGGTCGGCCTCGATCGCGTCCTCGATCTGCACGCGCAGCAGGCGCCGCACGGTCGGGTCCATGGTGGTTTCCCAGAGCTGTTCGGGGTTCATTTCGCCCAGGCCCTTGTAGCGCTGGCGGCCCACGCTGTTTTCGGCCTGGCCCATCAGCCAGGCCATCGCGGCGCGGAAGTCGGCCACCTTCTGCTCCTTGGCACGGTCGCCCTCGCCGCGCTTGACCACGGCGTCGCCGGAGAGCAGGCCCTTGAAGGTCACGCCCGCCTTGCTCAGCGCCTCGTAGTCGGCGCCGTGGACGAAGTCCTGCGTGATCACGCTGCTCTTCAAGTTGCCGTGGTGGCGGCGGCTGATGCGCAGTTGCTGCTTGTCGGTGCGCTCGTCCACCTCGGCGGACACCTCGGCGTCATGCAGCGCGGCCTTCAGGGCGGCGGCGCTGGCCTCGGCGGCGGCCGGGGTGTCCAGGTCCAGCGTCAGGCCGTCGGCGATGGCGCGCAGGGCCTCGGCGTCCATCCAGTTGGACAGGCGCTCGATCACGTTGCTGGCCTGCACGTAGCTGCGCGCCAGCTCCTCCAGCGCGCTGCCGCTGATGGGCTCGCGGCCTTCGCCCGGGGTGATGGCCGCGCCGTCCAGCGCCACGCGCATCAGGTACACGTCCAGCTCGGCCGCGTCCTTCAGGTACTGCTCCTGCTTGCCGTGCTTGACCTTGTAGAGCGGCGGCTGCGCGATGTAGATGTGCCCGCGCTCCACGAGGTCCGGCATCTGCCGGTAGAAGAAGGTCAGCAGCAGCGTGCGGATGTGGGCGCCGTCCACGTCCGCGTCGGTCATGATGATGATGCGGTGGTAGCGCAGCTTGTCGGGGTTGAAGTCGTCCCCGCCCATGCCCTTGCCAATGCCCGTGCCCAGCGCCGTGATCAGCGTCAGGATCTCGTTGGAGGACAGCAGCTTCTCGTAGCGCGCCCGCTCCACGTTCAGGATCTTGCCGCGCAGCGGCAGGATCGCCTGGAACTTGCGGTCCCGGCCCTGCTTGGCCGAGCCGCCGGCGGAGTCGCCCTCCACGATGTAGATCTCGCACAGCGCCGGGTCTTTTTCCTGGCAGTCCGCGAGCTTGCCGGGCAGGCCCAGGCCGTCGAGCACGCCCTTGCGGCGCGTCATCTCGCGCGCCTTGCGCGCGGCTTCGCGGGCACGGGCGGCTTCGACGATCTTGCCGCACACGATCTTGGCGTCGGTGGGGTTCTCCAGCAGCCAGTCGTTGAGCTTGTTGGCCACGATGTCTTCCACCGGGCCGCGCACTTCGGAGCTGACCAGCTTGTCCTTGGTCTGGCTGGAGAACTTGGGCTCAGGCACCTTGACGCTGATGACGCAGGCCAGGCCCTCGCGCATGTCGTCGCCCGAGATTTCGACCTTGGCCTTCTTGGCCAGCTCGTTGTCCTCGATGTACTTGTTGATCACGCGCGTCATCGCCGCGCGCAGGCCCGTCAAGTGCGTGCCGCCGTCGCGCTGCGGGATGTTGTTGGTGAAGCACAGGACCTGCTCGCTGTAGCCCTCGTTCCACTGCATCGCCACCTCGACGGCGATGTTGGTGGCGTTGTCGCTCATCTTCTCGCCGGTGGCGTGGAAGACGTTGGGGTGCAGCGTGCGCTTGCCGGTGTTGATGAACTCCACGAAGCCGCGCACGCCGCCGGCGTAGGCAAAGTCGTCTTCCTTGGCGTTGCGCTCATCGACGAGCTTGATCTTCACGCCGTTGTTTAGGAAGGAGAGCTCGCGCAGCCGCTTGGCCAGCACGTCGTAGTGAAAGTCGACGTTGTTGAAGATGGTGTCGTCGGGCAGGAAGTGCACCTCGGTGCCGCGCTTCTCCGTCTCGCCGATGATCTTCATGGGGCTGATCTCGAAGCCGTCGCGCACTTCGATCTGCCGGTCCTGCGGCACGCCCTTCTTGAACTCCAGGAAGTGCGTCTTGCCGTCGCGGCGCACCGTCAGGCGCAGCGACTTGGACAGCGCGTTCACGCACGACACGCCCACGCCGTGCAGGCCGCCGGAGACCTTGTAGCTGTTCTGGTTGAACTTGCCGCCGGCGTGCAGCTCGGTGAGCGCGATCTCCGCGGCCGAGCGCTTGGGCTCGTGCTTGTCGTCCATCTTCACGCCCGTGGGGATGCCGCGGCCGTTGTCGATGACGCTGATGGAGTTGTCGGAGTGGATGGTGACGATGATGTCGTCGCAGTAGCCGGCCAGCGCCTCGTCGATGGAGTTGTCCACGACTTCGAACACCAGGTGGTGCAGGCCGGTGCCGTCGGAGGTGTCGCCGATGTACATGCCGGGGCGCTTGCGCACCGCCTCCAGGCCTTCGAGGATCTGGATGCTGCCTTCGCCGTAGCCGCCGTCGCCCTGGGGTTGGGGAGTGTTTTGGTCGCTCATGTGCTTCTTTCGCAAGGCGCGGCGCGTCACTCACGCCGGCCCATAAAAATGCCGAAGCGGGCTCGGGGCCCGCTGTGGTGGTGTGTGCCGCCTCAGATTCGCATGGGCATCACGACGTACTTGAAGTCGTCCCGGTCGGGCAGCGTGATCAGCGCGCTGGCGTTGGCGTCCTGCAGCTCGACCTTGACCATGTCCTGGTCCATGTTCGCCAGCGCGTCCATCAGGTACGTCACGTTGAAGCCGATCTCGATGGTGTCGCCGCCGTAGTCGATTTCCAGCTCCTCCTTGGCCTCTTCCTGCTCGGCGTTGCTGGAGGCGATGCGCAGCAGCCCCGGCTCGATGTTCACGCGCACGCCCTTGAACTTGTCGCTGGTCATGATGGCCGCGCGCTGCAGGCTGGCCAGCAGCGGAGCCCGGCCCAGCGTCACGCTGTTGCGGTGGTTCTTGGGGATGACGCGGTTGTAGTCGGGGAACTTGCCCTCGACCAGCTTGGTGACGAACTCCATGCCCGAGAACGAGAACTTGGCCTGGTTGCCCGCGAAACGCATCTCGATGGCGGCGTCGTCCTTGCCGTCCTTGAGCAGCCGCATCAGCTCCAGCACCGTCTTGCGCGGGAGGATCACTTCCTGCTTAGGAATTTCCTCTTCCAGCGTGGCCTGGGCCAGCGCCAGGCGGTGGCCGTCGGTGGCCACCAGCGTGAGCTTCTTGCCCTCGGCCACGAACAGGATGCCGTTGAGGTAGTAGCGGATGTCGTGCACCGCCATGGCGAAGTGCACCTGGTCGATCAGCCCGCGCAGCGTCTTCTGCGGCACGGAAAACGACGGGCCGTAGTCGGCGGCTTCCTGCACCAGCGGGAAGTCCTCGGCCGGCAGCGTCTGCAGCGTGAAGCGGCTCTTGCCGCCTTGCAGCGTGAGCTTGTTCTGGCTGGCGGACAGGGAGACGATCTGGTCGGCCGGCAGGGTGCGCAGGATGTCGATCAGCTTGCGCGCGCCCACGGTGGTGGCAAAGCTGCCCGCGTCGCCGCCCAAGGTGGCGCTGGTGCGGACCTGGATTTCGAGGTCGCTGGTGGTCAGCTCGATGTCGTCGCCGTTCTTGCGCAGCAGCACGTTGGCGAGGATGGGCAACGTGTGGCGACGCTCCACGATGCCGGAGACCGCCTGCAGCGCCCCCAGCAGTTGTTCCTGGGGAGCCTTCAGAACAATCATGTCGTCCTCTTTGTCGTTTGAACTGGGAAATCCCGTTATTTTCGCCCGGCGCGCAGCGGCTTCAGGCCCACCGCGCAGCACCCGGCGTTAGTTGTCGAAGCGTTTGCAGATGGGGGCAAAACGGCCCGCTGCAACCGTGGCGCCTCAACCCTTGAGCGTCTGCTCCAGCACGTGGAGCTGCTGGTTCAGCTCGGTGTTCTTCTGGCGCTCGCCGCCGATCTTGCGCACGGCGTGCAGCACGGTGGTGTGGTCGCGGCCGCCGAAGAGCTCGCCGATCTCGGGCAGGCTCTTTTGCGTCATTTCCTTGGCCAGGTACATGGCGATCTGGCGCGGGCGGGCGATGCTGGCCGGGCGCTTCTTGGAGTACATGTCGGCGACCTTGATCTTGTAGAAGTCGGCCACCGTCTTCTGGATGTTCTCCACGCCGATCTGGCGGTTCTGGATGGAGAGCAGGTCTTTCAACGCCTCGCGCGCCAGGTTGATGTTGATTTCCTTCTGGCTGAAGCGCGAGTAGGCCAGCACCTTGCGCAGCGCGCCTTCGAGCTCGCGCACGTTGGCACGCACGTTCTTGGCGATGAAGAAGGCCACGTCCTCGGGCATGGCGGTGCCCTCGGCGTCGGACTTCTTCATGAGGATGGCCACGCGCATCTCCAGCTCCGGCGGCTCGATGGCCACCGTCAGGCCGGCGTCGAAGCGGCTGGTGAGGCGCTCGTCGATGTCCACCAGCCCTTTCGGGTAGGTGTCGCTGGTCATGATGATGTGCGCGCGCTTGGCCAGCAGCGCCTCGAAGGCGTTGAAGAACTCCTCCTGCGTGCGCTCCTTGCCGGCGAAGAACTGCACGTCGTCGATGAGCAGCAGGTCCAGCGAGTGGTACTTGGCCTTGAGCTCGTCGAAGGTCTTGCGCTGGTAGTTCTTCACCACGTCGGTGATGAACTGCTCGGCGTGCAGGTACAGGATGCGGGCCTCGGGGTTGTCCTTGAGCAGCGCGTTGCCCACGGCGTGGATCAGGTGCGTCTTGCCCAGTCCCACGCCGCCGTAGATGAACAGCGGGTTGTACATGTGGCCGGGGGCGCCGGCCACGTGCAGCGCGGCGGTGCGCGCCATCTGGTTGGCGCGGCCGGGCACGAGGGTGTCAAACGTCAGCGCCGGGTTGAGGCGGTTGAGCGCGCCTTGCGCCGGCGCGAGCCGCGCGGGGGCGGCCACGGGGGTGGGCGTGCTGGGCGCGTGCGGCGTGCCGTTGAAGAGGTCGGCGGTGCTGGTGCTGCGCGGGGCAGGGCGCTCGATGGGGGCGGCGGGGCGGGCGGCCAGGGTCAGCTCCAGGCGCACGGACTTGCCGGCCACGTCGGAGAGCACCTGCTCGATGCGGGCGGCGTACTGCGAACGTATCCAGTCGAGCTTGAAGCGGTTGGGCACGCGCAGGCTCACCACGGCCGTATCCCCCTCCTCGGCCACGTCGGCCGGCGGCAGGGGACGGATCCAGGTGTTGAACTGCTGTTCGGGCAACTCGGCTGCAAGACGCGCGCAGCCCTGTTGCCAGAGGTCGTTGCTCATTGTGGAAAACTCTTTCATGAGCGGCGGGATTGTACGGGTCCGCCGCGGTGCGAGGCGGTGGTTATCCACAGATCGGCTCAAGTCGTCAACAGGGGATGTTGCTCGCCACGTTGACCGTGCGCCTCGCTTCTGCTGTAATCGCGGGTTTCCCGGATGCGCGAGATTTCGGGTGCGGCCTTGCGTCCACCCGAGCCCATCGAGCCTTTGCGCCGGGCCCGCGCGGCGGAGAACTAACTCCTGCTTCACGCACTTGCTCCAGGACAAACCTGGGCCAAGTCCAGTGCGGGCACGGGCCGCAACAGCCGATACCCTTGCGCGCCGTCGCGACGCGGCCGCCTTGTGCAGAACTTTCCAAGAACTGCACGGGCTTCCGGGAGCGACCCTGACCCGGGCCCCTTCCCGAGAACACTGCCGAGGATTTCGCCATGGCCATGAAACGTACCTACCAGCCTTCCAAGACCCGCCGCGCCCGTACCCACGGTTTCCTGGTGCGCATGAAGACCCGCGGCGGCCGCGCCGTCATCAACGCCCGCCGCGCCAAGGGCCGCAAGCGCCTGGCCGTCTGAGCGCGGACCAGCGCACGGTGATCGGCCGCCTCACCAGCGCGGCCGACTTCCAGCGCGTGCTGCAGACCCGGCAGCTCTCGCGCAGCCCGCTTTTCGCGGTGCACCATCTGCGCCAGCGCCCCGGCCCTGCACCCGCGGCGGCCGAGTTGTCAACAGCCCAGGGCGACATGCCCAAGGCCCCTGTGGATGACTTGGTTGCCGGCTGGTGGCTGGGACTGGTGGTGCCCAAGCGCCACGCCCGCCGTGCCGTCACGCGCAGCCTCATCAAGCGCCAGATGCGAGAAGCCCTGCGGCGCCATCAACAGCACCTGCCTCCGGGGCAGTGGGTGCTGCGCTTGCGCGCGCCCATAGACCTCAAGCGCTTCCCCTCCGCAGCCTCCGACGCGCTGCGCGTCCAAGTACGCGCGGAGATGGAGCAACTGCTGGGCCGCATCCGGCCCTGAACGGCGCGCGCCGCCGTTTCGCGCCCACCGCAGCCGCCAGCCGCACCTTCACGCCTGAGCAAGACGCCATGGCCGCGCCCCTCGCCCAACTGCCGCAGCGACTGCTCATCGGCCTGGTGCGCGGCTACCGGCTGCTGCTGAGCCCCTGGCTGGGCAGCGCCTGCCGCTTCGAGCCCACCTGCTCGGCCTACGCGCTGCAAGCGCTGGAGCGCCACGGCGCCGCCGCCGGCGCCTACATGACCACCGCCCGCCTCCTGCGCTGCCACCCCTGGTGCGCCGGTGGCCACGACCCCGTGCCGGCACAGCCGCCGCGCCTGTTCACGCGGCTGCTGCGCACGCCGGCGACGGCCTCGATGCCGTCGTCCGCCGATTCCCTTCCGACCCGGAAATCTCCATGACCGATATACGCCGCACCCTGCTGTGGGTGGTGTTCACGATGTCGCTCGTCCTCCTGTGGGACGCGTGGAACAAGCACAACGGCCAGCCCTCGTTCTTCGGCCCGCGCACCACCGCCACGGCCCCGGCCGCGGGCGCCGGCTCGGCCCCGCCGGCCAGCGTGCCCGCACCCGCCGCCACGGCCACGGCCGCCGCGCCGGGCGCCGCCCCGGTGGCGGCCGCAGCCGCACCGGCCGCGGCCGAGAACGTGACCATCACCACCGACGTGGTCAAGGCCACGCTCAGCAGCTTGGGCGGCGACCTCGTGCGCCTGGAGCTGCTCACGCAAGCGGACGACCACGACCCGAACAAGCGCGTCGTCCTGTTCGACCGCAGCGCCGAGCGCACCTACCTGGCCCAGACCGGCCTGGTCTCGGCCACCGGCGCGCCACTGCCCACCCACCTCACGCCCATGACGGTGGCCCCGGGCGCGCGTGAGCTCAAGGACGGCAACGAGCTGCAGGTTCGCTTCGAGTCCGCCGAGGTCAATGGTGTGCAGCTGGTCAAGACCTACACCTTCCGCCGCGGCGAGTACACGGTGGGCGTGCGCCACGAGGTCATCAACCGCTCCGCCGCTCCCGTGGCGCCGCAGCTCTACCTGCAACTGGTGCGCGACAACAAGGCGCTGCCCGGCGGCTCGTCGTTCTACTCGACCTTCACCGGCCCGGCCGTCTACACCGACACCAAGAAGTACCAGAAGGTGGACTTCAAGGACCTCGCCAAGGGCACGGCCGATTTCGAGAAGCGCGCCGACAGCGGCTGGGTCGCCATGGTCCAGCACTACTACGCCTCGGCCTGGCTGGTGAACCAGCCGCAGCCGCGCGAGTTCCGCAGCGCCAAGCTCGCCGAGGACCTGTACTCCATCGCCATGGTGCTGCCGCTGGGCGAAGTCGCCCCCGGCGCCACCAAGGCCCAGGACACGCAGCTCTTCGCCGGCCCGCAGGAGGAAAAGCGCCTGGAAGCCATCGCCCCGGGCCTGGAGCTGGTCAAGGACTACGGCTACTTCGCCATCCTGTCCAAGCCGCTGTTCTGGCTGCTGGACAAGCTGCACAGCGTGCTGAAGAACTGGGGCTGGTCCATCATCGCCCTGGTCGTCCTGCTCAAGATCGCCTTCTACTGGCTCAACGCCAACGCCTACAAGTCGATGGCGAAGATGAAGGCGGTCAACCCGCGGGTGCAGGAACTGCGCGAGCGCTACAAGAGCGACCCGCAGAAGATGCAGACCGAGATGATGCGCATCTACCGCGAGGAGAAGGTCAACCCGCTGGGCGGCTGCCTGCCCATCTTCATCCAGATGCCCTTCTTCATCGCCCTGTACTGGGTGCTGCTGAGCTCGGTGGAGATGCGCAACGCGCCCTGGCTGGGCTGGATCACCGACCTCTCGGCCAAGGACCCGTTCTACATCCTGCCGCTGCTGATGACGGCCTCCACGCTGCTGCAGACCTGGCTGAACCCCACGCCACCGGACCCCACGCAGGCCAAGATGATGTGGATCATGCCGCTGGTGTTCTCGGTGATGTTCTTCACCTTCCCGGCCGGCCTGGTGCTGTACTGGCTGACCAACAACCTGCTGTCCATCGCGCAGCAGTACGTGATCAACAAGCGATTGGGCGTGACCAAGTAAGGCCTCCAGCCTTCACGCCCTGACTCCGACGCCCCGCCCACCGCGGGGCGTTTTCTTTGGCGCTCCACAATCCGAACCATGCTTGCCCGCCACCAGGACCCCATCGTCGCCATCGCCACCGCGCCCGGGCGCGGCGCCGTGGGCATCGTCCGCGTCTCCGGCCGCGGCCTCGCGCCCCTGGCCGAGACGCTCTGCGGCCGCGCGCTGAAGCCGCGCCACGCCGCCTACGGCCCTTTCCTGGCCGAGGACGGCCAGCCCATCGACCAGGGCCTGGCCCTGTTCTTCCCCGGCCCCCAGTCCTACACCGGCGAGGACGTGCTGGAGCTGCAGGCGCACGGCGGCCCCGTGCTGCTGCAACTGCTGCTGGCGCGCTGCCTGCAAGTGGCCGCCGGGCCCGGTGCCGACGGCCGCGCCCTGCTGCCGCGGCTGCGCCTGGCCGAGCCGGGCGAGTTCACCGAGCGGGCCTTCCTCAACGGCAAGCTGGACCTGGCCCAGGCCGAGGCCGTGGCCGACCTCATAGACGCCAGCACCGAGGCCGCGGCGCGCTCGGCGGGCCGGTCCCTGAGCGGCGCCTTCTCCGTGGAGATCGAGACGCTGCGCGAGCGGGTTGTAAAGCTGCGCATGCTGGTGGAGGCGACGCTGGACTTCCCGGAGGAGGAGATCGACTTCCTGCAGCAGGCCGACGCGCGCGGGCAGCTCACGCGCATCACCGCCACGCTGGACGGCGTGCTGGACCGCGCGCGCCAGGGTGCGCTGCTGCGCGAGGGCATCAAGGTGGTGCTGGCCGGTCAGCCCAACGTGGGCAAGAGCTCCCTGCTCAACGCGCTGGCGGGGGCGGAGCTGGCCATCGTCACGCCGATTGCGGGCACCACACGCGACCGGGTGCGCGAGACGATACAGATCCAGGGCGTGCCGCTGCACGTCATAGACACCGCCGGCCTGCGCGAGGAGCACGCCGACGAGGTGGAGCGCATAGGCATAGAGCGCAGCTGGCAGGCCATCCAGGAGGCCGACGCGGTGATCTTCCTGCACGACCTCTCCCGCCTGGGCGAGGCGGACTACGACGCGGCGGAGGCCCAGATCGCCCAGCGCCTGGGGCTGGACAGCGCCCAAGCCGGCGCCGAGCGCGTGCTGCACGTCTACAACAAGGCCGACCTGGGCAGCGCGCCCGCCGGCAGCCTCGCCCTGTGCGCCAAGAGCGGGCAGGGCCTGGACGCCCTGCGCGCCGCCTTGCTGGAGCGCGCGGGCTGGCACGCGAGCCCGGAAGGGGTCTTCATCGCCCGCACACGCCACGTGCAGGCGCTGCGCCGCACGCGCGAGCACCTGGAGTACGCCGCGGCGCACATCGACTCGCCGCAACCGCCGCTGGACCTCTTCGCCGAGGAGCTGCGCCTGGCGCACAACGCGTTGGGCGAGATCACGGGCGCCTTCTCCGCCGACGATTTACTCGGCGAAATCTTCAGCCGCTTCTGTATCGGCAAGTGACGTGGCTGCGGCGCCACGGCAGGGCCTCCTGGCCCGGGCGCCGAACGGCCTCGTCACCGTGAAATCCTTCACGAGCTTTCCTGGCCCGCCTTGCGCGGGCTTTTTTGTGTCCAGTTGAGCTTGAGGGCGGAAACCAACTCCGAATTTTCTACGGATTATTCACATTCAAAGTAGTAATTCACACGTTCTCAACAGCCTTTTGTTGGTGGTTAGTTCTTCCAATACCCTGTAAAACGAGAATTCATGCGGTTTTCGTCTTGCGCAGTTGCCTTGTTCTGGTGAGCTTGAAGGGAACGTTGATTTCTCTTTCCTGATGAATGAAATTTGAATTGGTGGTCGTGGTAGAGGCTCCCCCCTTTCTGTGGATAACCTGTTTATTCCCTGAGTTGTCAACCGCTTGCGGCGAGCACAAGCCTGTGTGTTGAACAGCGCCTTGGCGCATGCCGCCGATACAACAACTTGGGGCGATGCCATGGGGCTTGTGGACAAGCGAAAGTTGTCCACGCGACTGTCCACAGCCTTGTTCATTTGGGTGCGGCACCGCCTGGGGCGGACCGGTGGTCAGCCGGCCGATCCCAGCAGCTGCAGCAGCGGCGCGTCGCTGGGGTGGGTGAGGAAGTCGTCCAGCCGCGCGCGCGGCACCAGGTGCACGGCCTGGGATTCCCAGCACATGGCGCCGGGGTGGCCGGCGATGCGGCGGGCGAGGTAGTAGCGGGTGAGCGTCTGGGTGCGGCGGCAATCGGCCAGGAAACCGTGGAGTTGCACCAGCAACCCGGCTTCCTCCAGCGCCTCCTTCACCGCCGTGGCGCGCAGCGACAAGCCCGGATCGACGCGGCCCTTGGGCAGCGTGCAGGCGTAGCCGCCGTACGCGTTGCTGGGCGCCACCAGCCAGAGGCGGCCATCGCTTTCCTCAATGGCCACGCCGGCGGCGGCTTGCAAGGTGGACACGGCGGGGTAGGGCGGCTCGTCGAAGGCGGGCGAGGCGGCGGCCAGCGCTTCCCAGCCGGCCGCGTCGGTGGGCAGTGCCGTGGCGGGCGCCAGCGGCACGCCGTTGAGCAGCGCCGGCAGCGGGCCGTCGGGGACGGCGGTGGCAATGGCCTGCGCGTCCAGCCAGGTGGCCAGCGGCGTGGGCGCGCTGGGGTGGTGCAGCGGCACGGGCCTGCCGTCTTCCATGGGGCGGGGATGAAAAACCGGGGCAGGGGGCATGGCGGGCGGCATTGTTGGGGACGGCAACGGATGCGGCTACCGGCAAGGCCGGCGCCCGCAGGGCGCGCGAGCGGCTGGCCGTGCGCGTCAGCCGCGCAGCAGCTTGTCCTCGGCCAGGGCCAGGGCTTCCGGCATGCCGGAAAGCACCAGCGTGTCGCCGGAGTGCAGGACGATGGCGTCGTTGGCGGGCACCACCTGGCCGGCGGCGCGGCGGATGGAGAGCGTGCGCACGCCCAGCGCGTGCAGCGCCAGGTCGCCCAGGGTCTGGTCCAGGCTGGCGGCGGCCGCGGGCAGGTTGACCGTGGCCAGCCGCGCCTGCTGGCGCTCCTCCAGCGTCTGGTCGTCGTCGGCGCCGTGGAAGAAGCCGCGCAGCAGGCCGTAGCGCGCATCGCGCGCGTCGCGCGTGAGGCGGATGACGCGGCGCACGGGCACGCCCACCAGCGCCAGCGCGTGGCTGGCCAGCATGAGGGAGCCTTCCAGCGACTCCGGCACCACCTCGGTGGCGCCGGCGGCGCGCAGCGTTTCCAGGTCGCTGTCGTCCACCGTGCGCACCACCACCGGCACGTGCGGCGCGTGCTCGTGCACGAGGCTCAAGACCCGCAGCGCCGAGGGCGTGTCGTGGTAGCTCACCACCACGGCGCTGGCGCGGGCCAGGCCCGCGGCCATGAGGCTGCGCAGCCGCGCCGCGTCGCCAAAGACCACGCTCTGGCCGGCGGCCGCGGCCTGGCGCACGCGGTCGGGGTCCAGGTCCAGCGCCATGTAGGGGATGTGCTCGGCCTCCAGCAGCCGCGCCAGCGTCTGCCCGCTGCGCCCGTAGCCGCAGATGATCACGTGCGCCTCGTTGCGCATGGACTTCTTGGCGATGGTGGTCAGCTGCACCGACTGCATCATCCAGTCCGTGGCGGAGAGCCGCATCACGATGCGGTCGGCATGCATGATCACGAAGGGCGTCACCAGCATGGACAGCACCATGCTGGCCAGCACCGGGCTCACCCACTTGGGATCGATCAGCCCGTGCTCCGTGCTCAGCGTCAGCAGCACGAAGCCGAACTCGCCCGCCTGCGCCAGGTACAGGCCCGTGCGCAGCGCCACGCCGGGCGGTGCGCGGAAGACGCGCGCCAGCCCCGCCACCAGGACGAACTTGGCCAGCAGCGGCAGCGTGGACAGCAGCAGCACCAGCGGCCACTGGGTGAGCATGGGGCGGCCGTCGAGCTTCATGCCTATCGTGATGAAGAACAGGCCCAGCAGCACGTCGTGGAAGGGGCGGATGTCCGTCTCCACCTGGTGCTTGTATTCGGTCTCGGCGATGAGCATGCCCGCCACGAAGGCGCCCAGCGCCAGCGACAGCCCGGCGTGCTCGGTGAGCCAGGCCAGGCCCAGCGTCACCAGCAGCAGGTTCAGGACGAAGAGCTCCTCGCTCTTGCGCCGTGCCACCAGCGTGAGCCACCAGCGCATGAGCTTCTGGCCGCCCGACAGCAGCAGCCCAAGCAGCGCCGCCGCCTTGAGCAGCGCCAAGCCCAGCGAGCGCCACAGCTCGCCGCCGCTGTCGCCCAGCGCCGGGATGAGCACCAGCAGCGGCACCACGGCCAAGTCCTGGAACAGCAGGATGCCCAGCACCCGGCGCCCGTGCTCGCTCTCCAGCTCCAGCCGCTCGGCCATGAGCTTCACGACGATGGCGGTGCTGGACATGGCGATGGCGCCGCCCAGCGCCACCGCGCCTTGCCACGACAGCTCCCAGGCCTGCGCCGTGAACGAGAAGGCGAACAGCAGCAGGAAATGGCCCAGCACGGCGCCGACCATGGTCAGCACCACCTGCGACATCCCCAGGCCGAACACCAGGGTGCGCATGCTGCGCAGCTTGGGCAGGTTGAATTCCAGGCCGATGGCGAACATCAGGAAGACCACGCCGAACTCGGCCAGGTACTTCACGCCCGCGCTGTCCTTGGCCAGGGCCAGGGCGTTGGGCCCAATGAGCACGCCCACGGCCAGGTAGCCCAGCATGGGCGGCAGCTTCATGGAGCGGCACAGCACCACGCCGAGCACGGCGGCGACGAGATAGAGAAGGACGACTTCGAGAGTGGAGGCCATGGACAGCAACGGGAGACGGCGGCACGGCGCGCAAGCACAAGCGGCCTGCCACCTAGAATCCCGCACTCTATCGGACCCCCCGCAAGTGAAAGCCCTGGACAACCAACGCGCGCTGGCCCTGGCCGCGCAGACCTTCGACATCGAGGCGCGCGCGCTGCTGGCGCTCAAGGAGCGCGTGCAGCGCGACGATGCCTTTGCCCGCGCCGCGCGCCTGATGCTGGACTGCCGCGGCCGCGTGGTGGTGATGGGCATGGGCAAGAGTGGCCACGTGGGCCGCAAGATCGCCGCCACCCTGGCCTCCACCGGCACGCCGGCCATGTTCGTCCACCCGGCCGAGGCCAGCCACGGCGACTTGGGCATGGTCACGGCCAGCGACGTGGTGCTGGCCATCTCCAACTCCGGCGAGAGCGACGAGTTCAACGTCATCCTGCCCGTGCTCAAGCGGCTGCTGGTGCCGCTGGTGGCGCTCACCGGGCGGGCCGGCTCCACGCTGGCGCGCTTTGCCGACGTGGTGCTGGACAGCGGCGTGGAGCTCGAAGCCTGCCCGCTCAACCTGGCCCCCACGGCCAGCACCACGGCGCAAATGGCCTACGGCGACGCGCTGGCCGTGGCGCTGCTGGACGCGCGCGGCTTCAAGGAGGCGGACTTCGCCCGCTCCCACCCCGGCGGCGCGCTGGGCCGCAAGCTGCTCGTCCTGGTGAGCGACCTCATGCGCAGCGGCGACGCCGTGCCGCGCGTTGGGCCGCAGGCCGACTTCAACACCCTGCTGCGCGAGATGACGGGCAAGGGCCTGGGCTTCACCGCCGTGACCGATGAGCACGGCGGCATCCTGGGCATCTTCACCGACGGCGACCTGCGCCGCCTCATAGAGCGCGGCGCCGAGCTGCGCGCGCTCACCGCGGCCGACGTCATGCATGGGAATCCCAAGCGCGTGCGCGAGGACGCCCTGGCCGTGGAAGCCGCCGACCTGATGGAGCAGCACCGCGTCACCAGCGTGCTGGTGGTGGACGCCGGCGGCCGCCTGGCCGGCGCGCTCAACAGCAACGATCTGATGCGGGCCAAGGTCATCTGATGCAGCCCGCACTCACTTTCGCGCCTGAGCTGCTGCTCAAGGCCCAGGGCCCGGGGCTGGGCATGCGCGTGGCCATCTTCGACGTGGACGGCGTGCTCACCGACGGCAGCCTCTACATCGGCGAGTCCGGCGAGACGTTCAAGGCCTTCAGCGTGCTGGACGGGCAGGGGCTCAAGCTGCTGGCGCAGGGCGGCATCGTCCCGGTGGTCATCACCGGGCGCGACTCGGCGGCCGTGCGCCGCCGTGTGGCCGACCTGGGGCTGCAGCACGCGCACTACGGCGTCAAGGACAAGCTGGCGGTGGCGCAGCAACTGCTCGACGGCCTGGGCGTGGGCTGGGACGAGCTGGCCGTCATGGGCGACGACTGGCCGGACCTGCCGCTGCTGGCGCGTGCGGGCTTTGCCTGCGCGCCGGCCAATGCCCATGCCGAGGCGCGCGCGCGGGCGCATCACGTCACGGCCGCGCGCGGCGGCGAGGGTGCGGCGCGGGAGTTCTGCGACCTGCTGCTGGTGGCCAGCGGCCGCTACGCGGCGCTGCTGGACGGCCATCTCACCACGCTGGACGCGCGCTGAAGGGTCGCCGAACGTGCTGGCACTGGACGACGATCCGCTGAGCCTTCCCACGCCGCCGGCGCGCCCGGCCGTGCGCATGCCCTGGCCGCTGCGCCTGCGCGAGTGCGTGCTGGGCTACCTGCCGCTGCTGCTCATGGCGCTGCTGGCGCTGGCCACCTGGTGGCTGGTCAAGAGCACGCCCAACGCACCGGAGCCCGGCAGCGAAGCGGCCGTTCGGCACGTGCCGGACTACACCATGCAGGGCTTCAAAACGCAGCGCTTCACGCCGCAGGGGGCGCTGCAGGTGCAGATCGAGGGCACGCAGATGCGCCACTACCCGGACAACGACACGTTCGAGGTGGACGAGGTGCGCATCCGCTCCTTGGGCGAGGACGGCACCGTGATGCGTGCCACGGCGCGCCGCGCCCTGAGCAACGGCAAGGGCACGCAGGTGCAGCTCATGGGCAACGCGGTGGTGGTGCGCGAGGCGCTGGACGGCCAGCCGCCGCTGGAAATCCGCAGCGAGCTGCTGACCTTCTTTACCGAGACCAAGCGCGTGGTCACCGACCAGCCCGTGCAGGTCCTGCAGGGCAGCAATGACATGCGCGCCGCCGGCGTGGACTACGACCACCGCAGCGGCCTGGCGCAGCTCACAGGACCGATGCGCGCCCGGCTGGACCCGCCGGCCCGCCGGCGCTGAAGAGCCAACATCCGTGTGTCCGTGAGCCGGCTCGTTCTCGTCACAGGGGCTTCCAGCGGCATTGGACAGGCGCTGGCGGCGCATGCGCTGGAGGCGGGTGACCGGGTCGTCCTGGTGGCCCGCCGCGTGGAGCTGTTGCGGGCCTGGGCCGAGAGCCTGCCGCAGGCGCGCGGGCGTATCGCCCTCTATGGCACGGACGTGCGCGACACGCGGGCCATGGCCGAGATGGGACGCGCCTGCATCGCGGCGCACGGGGTGCCGGACGTGGTCATCGCCAACGCCGGCATCAGCGTGGGCATGGACAGCGCCGATTTTGAGGATCTGCAGGTGCTGCAGGACACCTTGGAGATCAACGTGCTGGGCCTGGCGGCGACATTTCACCCCTTCATCGCCGCCATGCGCGAGCGCCGTGCCGGCACGCTGGTGGGCATGGGCAGCGTGGCGGCCCTACGCGGGCTGCCCGGCCACGGTGCCTACTGCGCCAGCAAGGCCGCGGCGGTGGCGTACTGCGAAAGCTTGCGTGGCGAGTGCCGCCCGCACGGCGTGCGCGTGCTCACCGTCAGCCCGGGTTATGTGGACACGCCGCTGACGCAGGGCAATCCCTACCCCATGCCGTTTCTGATGACGCCTGAGGCCTTTGCCGCCAGCGCCTGGCGTGCCATCAACGCGGGCGACAGCTACCGTGTCATTCCCTGGCCGATGGCGCTGGTGGCCAAGCTGCTGCGGCTGCTGCCCAACGCGCTGTTCGACCGCCTCTTCGCCGGCCGGCCGCGCAAGCCGCGGCGGGCGCAGTAGCGCTTTCACGCACAAACCTTCAGCACCCTGTGCGGACGGCGCAGCCCTGCCGTCGGCGTGCACGAAACAGCATGGCGAAAAGCAAAAGGGCGCTGGTGTTTCCACCAGCGCCCTTGGGCTGAAGGCCGATCCGAGAGAGGACCGGCCTGCAATTCAACCGGGATCAGTAGCCGCTGCTGCCGCCACCGTAGCCACCGCGGCCACCGCCGCCGTAGCCGCCACGGCCACCGCCGCCGCCGCCACCGTAGGGGCTGCGGCCACCGCCGCCACCACCGCCGCCGTAGCCGCCACGGCTACCGCCGCCGCCACCGTAGCCACCACCGCCGCCGCCGCCGCCGTAGCCACCGCCGCCACCACCGTAGCTGCCGCCACCGCCGCCGCCGAAGCCGCCACGGCCACCGCCGCCGCCGAAGCCACCCGGGCGCTCTTCACGCGGACGGGCTTCATTGACGACGATCGCCCGGCCTTCCAGGGCTTGACCATTCATGCCGTTGATGGCGGCTTGCGCCTCGGCATCCGAGCCCATTTCGACAAAGCCGAAGCCCTTCGAACGGCCGGTTTCACGGTCCATCATGACCTTTGCGGAGGTCACAGCACCGAATTGAGAGAACGCCTCGTGCAACGAATCATCACGGACGCTGTAGGCCAAGTTGCCTACATACAGCTTATTTCCCATGGGGAAGCCCCTTTCCAATCACTCACTCAATACCATGTGGAGCTTCAACCCATCGTGAACCACTCAACCGAAGGCGCCGCATCCAGACACAGGCGAACCATTATCAAGGAATCTTTTCGCGCCACACGCCCTGCGGAAGTTAAATGTTGTATTGCGGGTTGAGTGAAAACCCGTAGCAGCCTCGGGAGACCCTCAATAGCTCTAGCCCCGGCGCTCCAAAAACGACAGGTAGCGAGAGCAACTCACCCTTGATCGCCCGCGGCAAAAAAGCCAAAAAATCCTTTGTCCACGGCCTTCCCATCGCTGTTGAGCCAATTTTCCTACGCCTACCGGATTCCTGTTTCAGTGCACGGAAACAAGGCATGCTCCTTCTCGGCGCACTAAACGCGCGCCGGGTTTCCATCAATAAAAATCATGAGCGGCGAGACAAGCTCCCTCTACGACTACATCGTCGTGGGCGCCGGTACGGCCGGCTGCCTGCTGGCCAACCGGCTCAGTGCCGACCCCGCACGGCGCGTGCTGCTGGTGGAGGCGGGCGGACGCGACAACTACCTGTGGATCCACATCCCCGTGGGCTACCTCTACTGCATAGGCAACCCGCGCACGGACTGGCTTTTCCACACCGAGGCCGACCCTGGGCTCAACGGTCGCCGGCTGCGCTACCCGCGCGGCAAGGTACTGGGCGGCTGCTCCAGCATCAACGGGATGATCTACATGCGCGGCCAGGCCCGCGACTACGCCCAATGGGCGCAGGACTGCGGCGACTCGGCCTGGGCCTGGGAGCAGTGCCTGCCCTACTTCCTGCGCCACGAGGATCACTGGCGCGGCGCCGACGACATGCACGCCGCGCCGGGACTGGACTCCAGCGGCGCGCGCGCAGGCGGCGAGTGGCGCGTGGAGCGTCAGCGGCTGCGCTGGGACATCCTGGATGCCTTCGCACGGGCGGCGCAGCAGGCCGGTATCCCGGCCACGGCGGATTTCAACCGCGGCAATAACGAAGGTGTGGGCTATTTCGAGGTCAACCAGCGTGGCGGTGTGCGCTGGAACGCGGCCAAAGCTTTCCTGAAGCCGGCACGGCGCCGCCCCAACCTGCACGTGCAGACCGGCGCCACCGTCACGCACGTGCTGCTGGAGCGCGATGGCGACGGCGTGCAGCGCGCCACCGGTATTGAGATGCGGCTGGGCGGTGGCAGTGCGCCGCTGCGCGTGCGCGCCGCGCGTGAAGTGGTGCTTTGCAGCGGCGCCATTGGCACGCCGGCACTGCTGCAGCACTCCGGCATAGGTCCGGCGCCGCTGCTGCACGGTCTGGGTCTGGAGGTGCGTCACGAACTGCCTGGCGTGGGCGGCAACCTGCAGGACCACTTGCAGATCCGCGCCGTGTTCAAGGTGCGTGGCGTGCGCACGCTCAACACGCTGGCCGGCTCGCTCGCGGGCAAGGCGCGCATCGGCCTGGAATACCTGCTCAAGCGCAGCGGCCCAATGAGCATGGCGCCCTCGCAGTTGGGCGCCTTCACGCGCTCGGACCCGTCGCAGCCCTGGCCGGACCTGCAGTACCACGTGCAGCCGCTGTCGCTGGACGCCTTCGGCGAGCCGCTGCACGCATTCGATGCCTTCACCGCCAGCGTCTGCAACCTCAATCCCAGCTCGCGCGGTCACGTGCATATCGTCTCCACCGACCCTGCGCAGGCGCCCTCCATTCGCGCCAACTACCTCAGCACCGAGCGGGACCGCCGCATCGCCGCCGAGTCGCTGCGCCTGACG
This sequence comes from Azohydromonas lata NBRC 102462, assembly GCF_001571085.1. Lineage (GTDB taxonomy): Bacteria > Pseudomonadota > Gammaproteobacteria > Burkholderiales > Burkholderiaceae_C > Azohydromonas > Azohydromonas lata. The sequence goes on along the minus strand of NZ_BCTC01000043.1, from coordinate 21,254 downwards.
CGGCGCATCGTCGGCATGCCGGCGCTGGCGCCCCATGCGCCGCAGGAGTTCCGCCCCGGCGTGCAGTTCCAGAGCGACGAGGAGCTTGCGCGCCTGGCCGGCGACATAGGCACCACCATCTTCCACCCCGTGGGCACCTGCCGCATGGGACGCGTCGACGACGCAATGGCGGTGGTCGACAGCCGGCTGCGCCTGCGCGGCATGCGCGGACTGCGCGTGGCCGATGCCAGCGTGATGCCCATCATCACCAGCGGCAACACCAACTCGCCCACGCTCATGATTGCCGAGCGCGCCGCGCAATGGATACGTGATGCGACGTCTGACGACACAGCGAATCGGGTAAATACCGATGTTGGCATCACAGGCAATGATTACAGTGCACCCACTCGCAGCAGCGCCGCCCCCTTGGCAGGCGCTGTCTGGACGGAGGCCGAGGAGACTTTTCAGAACGACTCAATCAAGTGAGCGAAGCGCCGCCCGGAAGGCGGCCCGCTGTCACAATTCAAAGGCGCCGGTTCATCCGGCGCCTTTTTTTCGTCCCTGTCGTTTCTCTTCCCCGTCTCACCGCGGTGCGCTTTGCGCCGCGGCAGTGGTTGTTCCCGATGTCTGATTTGCTGTTGGTTGCCATGGCGTCGGCCTTGGCTGGTTTCATTGACGCCATCGTGGGCGGCGGCGGCTTGGTGCTCACGCCTTCGCTGTTCGCGGTTTATCCGCAGGCGGTGCCCGCAACGCTGCTGGGTACCAACAAGAGCGCTTCGGTGTGGGGCACGGCCTGGGCCTACAGCCAGTACGCGCGCCGCGTGAAGCTCAACATGCGTGCGCTGTGGCCGGCCGTGGCGGCGGCGCTGCTGGCGGCCTTCACCGGTGCTTGGGCCGTCACGCAGGTGGACCCGACGGGCCTCAAGCGTGCGCTGCCGCTGGTGCTGGTGGCGGTGCTGGCCTACACGCTCATGCGCAAGGACTTGGGCCGCACGCACAAGCCGCGCTTCGTGGGCCACCATGAGGCGCTGGCCGCCGCGGCGGTGGGCGCGGTGGTGGGTTTTTACGACGGCTTCTTCGGACCGGGCACGGGCAGCTTTTTCGTGTTTCTGTTCGTCCGCGTGCTGGGCTACGACTTCCTGCACGCCTCGGCCAGCGCCAAGTTGCTCAATCTGGCCACCAACGTCGCGGCGCTGGCGCTGTTTGCGCCCAAGGGGCACGTCTGGTGGCACGTGGCGCCGGTGCTGGCAGTGGCCAACGTGGGCGGCAGCCTGTTGGGCACGCGGCTGGCGCTGCGCCACGGCGCGGGCTTCGTGCGGGTGGCCTTCATCGCCGTGGTGAGCGTGCTCATCCTCAAGACCGGCCTGGACGCGTTACGGCTTTAAGCCGCGCGGGCATTGGCACGAGCGCCGGCCCGCTTACCATGCTTACATTGCACAGCAGAGTCGTGACATGCCCGTCGATCCTGCATTGCGTCGCCTCGACATCGACATTCCTACCCAACCCCACGCCCTGGCCCAGCTCACGCCGCTGCTGGCCCAGGAGGAAGTGGCGTTGCCGGCCGTTTCGGCCCTCATAGAAACCGACATGGCGTTGGCCGCGGCCGTGCTGCGCGCGGTCAATTCATCGTTGTACGGGCTGCGTGGGCGCGTGCAGACGGTGCACCAGGCGCTTACCTACCTGGGCCTGCGCGAGGTGGCGGCCATCACTTTCGAGATCGGCTTGCGCGCCGTTTTCCCGGCCGCGCACGAGCTGGAGCCGGTGTGGCGCCGCGCGGTGCGGCGCGGGTTGATCATGGGCCGCATGGCGCAGCGCCTGGGTCTGGTCGACGCTTGGGCCGCGCATTCGGCCGGGCTGTTCGAGGAATGCGGCAAGGCCGTGCTGTTCCGCCATGCCTGTGCGCCTTACCGGGCCATGTTGCAGGCCGCCGGCCAGGACGACGTGACGCTGGTCAAGCTGGAGCGCGACCGCTTCGGCGTGAGCCATGCCGCGTTGGGCGCGGCCCTATGCGAGAGCTGGGGCCTGGCCGGTCCTGCCGTGGCCAGCGTGCGCCACCACGTGGCGGTGCAGCAGGGGGCGGCGTTGCCCGATGGGTCTCAACGCGCGACGGTGCTGGCCCTGTCGGCGCTGGCGTACTGCCTGATGCAGGATCCCGCCGCCCTGAAACCCACCGTGCAGCGCGTGGCCGCTCCCATAGGCCTGCAGCCCGAGAAATTGCTGGAGATGGCTCACCGCGTGCAGGAGAAGCTGCAAGACGCGCGGCAGGGTTACGGCAGCCTCTGAGCGTATGCCCGCGCAGCGCCGGACGCGCCGCTTCAGGCCGGCGCGCCGTCGATGAACAGGCGCAGCTCGCCCGGCTCGAAAGCCGTCCACTCCTCGTCGGCGGTCAGCGGCTCGGTGGCGATCACGGCCACGCGGTCCTGCGGCGTGGTGAGCTGGGCGAAGTCCACGGTCAAATCCTCGTCGCGCAGCCGCGTTGGGCGGAAGGGGTGGCGGCGCTGCAGCCAGAACAGCCGCGTCGAGCCGTGCGCCCACAGCGCCTGCCCGTTGGAAAGCAAAAAGTTGAAGCTGCCCTGCGCGTTGAGCTGCGGCACCAGCTCCGACAGCGTGCGCGTGAGCTCCGGCAGCGCCGGCACGCTGGCATGGGCCTTGGCCAGCTCCTGCATCAGCCAGCAGAAGGCGCGCTCGCTGTCCGTGTCGCCCACGGGGCGGAAGGCGCCGTGCAGCCGCGGCTCGAACTGCTTCAGGTCGCCGTTGTGGGCGAACACCCAGTAGCGGCCCCAGAGCTCGCGCATGAAGGGGTGCGTGTTCTCCAGCGCGATGCGCCCCTGCGTGGCCTTGCGGATGTGGGCGATGACGTTGCGGCTGCGTATGGGACAGCGCTGCAGCAGCTCGGCCACCGGCGACTGGCGCGCGCCGTAGTGGTCCACGAACAGCCGCACGCCGCGGTCTTCGAAAAACGCGATGCCAAAACCGTCCTTGTGCTCGTGCGCACGCGTGGCCAGCCCGGTGAAGCTGAACATCACGTCGGTCGGCGTATTGGCATTCATCCCCAGGAGCTGGCACATGGCGACGAATTGTGGAGCAGGCTGCGGGCCTGCTCCTTGAGTGGGGTCCGTCTACTGGCTGGCCACGAGCAGCTTCATGAGCCCGCGCACGCTCAGCAGGTGGCCGGGGTTGGTGCGCTCCTCCAGCACGCCGCTCAGGCGCTTGAGGATGGCCGGGCTGCGCTGCGCGCGCCAGATGACCAGGTCGGCCAGCCAGGGATGGTTGTTGACGCGGTTGGCCTTCTCGTAGAGCGCAAAGCGCGGGTGCAGCGCGCGCAGCGACTCCTCGTAGCGCTGGCGCACTTGCGCGTCGGTGAGCGACTCCGGTTGCTGTGACTGCAGCGCCTGCGCCGCCAGCAGTCCCGTCTCCATGGCCTTGCCAATGCCTTCGCCGGTGAAGGCGTAGGTGCTGCCCGCGGCCTCGCCGCAGGCCAGCATGCCCGGGCGCGACCAGCGTGCGCCGGTGAGCGAGCAGCGCAGCGGCGCGCCCTTGATCTCGCCCACGATCTGGCCGCCCGCCATGAGCTCGCGCGCAGGCGCGTAGACCTCGCAGAAGTCGTCGAAGAGCCGGCGCAGGTTCATGGGCTGCTTGTGGCCGTGGCCCTGTGCGTCGGCCTGGTGGCTGCCCAGCAGGCCGGTGCCGATGTTGAATACGCCGTCAGGCCCCGGGAATATCCAGCCGTAGCCGCCGCGCAGCCGGCGGTGCCACACCACCTCCATGGCGTGCAGCCGCTGCGCCAGCGACGCATGGCGCACGTGGGCGCGCAGCGCCACGCCGGAGGGAGTGTGGCGCTCGCACAGCCCCGAGGCGATGAGCGCCTGCGCTCGCGCCCCCGTGGCCAGCACCACCCAGCGCGCCGACACCTCCAGCGCCTGGCCGCCCACCTGCAAGCGCGCGCCGATGACGCGCTCGCCGTCGAGCAGCGGCGCCTCGAAGCGCGCCGGCGCCAGCCAGCGCGCGCCCGCGCGGCGCGCCGCCGTGCACAGGATCATGTCCAGCTCGCGCCGCGGCAGCACGGCCAGCGTGCCGGGCACGTCCACGCGGCCGCCGCGCGAGCCGATGCAGGCCACGTGCGACACGCGCTGCGCCCGCGCCAACACCTCCTCGTACACGCCCAAGCGGCGCAGCGCCGCCAGCGCGTCCGGGATCAGGCCGTCGCCGCACACCTTGTCGCGCGGGAAGTCGTGTTCGTCCACCAGCAGCACGTCCAGCCCCGTGCGCGCGAGCATCTGCGCACAGGCACTGCCAGCCGGTCCGGCACCTACTACCAACACCTCGCAGGTTTGGGGAATGTTCTCCATGGTGGCGGGGATTCTAGGCAGCCGTCCCTACCCGCCGCTGCCTGTCGCGCCTCCAGCAGCGGGCCGCCAAGCGATGGCGGAACTGTGAATTCCCCCTGCCGCGGGGCACCAATGGGCGAAGCACGGCTCATCGCTTGGTGACATGCTTGAACCCATGCGCCTGCACCTGCCCGTCGATCGCCTTGCCCTCAAGGCCGCAGCCCGTTTTGGCCGCTGGCGGCCCACGCCGCAAACGCTGCAGCGGCACCGATGGCTGCGCTGGCTTGGGCCGTCGATCACGCATCCAGTCCTCTGGAGCGTCAACCGCCATGCCATCGCGCTGGGCCTGGCCATAGGCCTCTTCTTCGGCCTGCTCATTCCCATTGCGCAGATGCCGCTGTCGGCGGCCGCCGCGGTGCTGCTGCGTGCCAATCTGCCCACGGCGGTGGTGAGCACACTGGTGACCAATCCGGTCACCGTGGCGCCGCTGTACTACGCCGCCTGGCGCTTGGGCGCCACGGTGCTGGACGAGCCGCTGGCCGCCGCGCCGGCCGTGCTCGCCACGGGGCCCGCGCCGCAAGCCGAGGCTGCCCCCGGCGGCTCCTGGTGGAGCAGCCTGTGGGAGCGGCTGCGCAGCGTGGGCAAGCCGCTGCTGCTGGGCCTGGCGCTCATGGCCACGCTCACGGGGCTGGCCGCCTACGTGCTCGTGAGCGCGCTGTGGTGGCTGCGCCAGCGCTGGCGCAGTGGCGCCGGCACGGCGCCCGGGCAGGACGGATGAACCGTCCCCCGCAAAGACAAAGAGGCCGCTGACGCGGCCTCTTTGCTTTTCCGGTCAACCCGGCCGCCCGCGCGTTGTCACGGCGGGCGACGCGGGCTCGGCCTTGAGGATCAGGCCGTGCCGGCCTTGACCTTCAGGCGCCAGGCGTGCAGCAGCGGCTCGGTATAGCCGCTGGGCTGCGACAGGCCTTCGAACACCAGGTCGCAGGCGGCCTTGAAGGCGGCGCTGGTGTCGAAGTTGCCGGCCATGGGCTTGTAGAGCGCGTCGCCGGCGTTTTGCTCGTCCACCACGCGGGCCATGCGCTGCAGCGTTTCCATGACCTGCTCGCGGCTGGTCACGCCGTGGTGCAGCCAGTTGGCGATGTGCTGGCTGGAGATGCGCAGCGTGGCGCGGTCTTCCATCAGGCCGACGTTGTGGATGTCAGGCACCTTGGAGCAGCCCACGCCCTGGTCCACCCAGCGCACGACGTAGCCCAGGATGCCCTGGCAGTTGTTGTCCAGCTCCTGCTGGATCTCGGCGGCGCTCCACTGGGCCTCGGCCACCACGGGGATGGTCAGCAGCCCGGCGAGGATGGTGTCGCGCTCGGCGGCGGCGTCGATCTTCTCCAGCGCCTGCTGCACGTCCGAAACCTTGACCTGGTGGTAGTGCAGGGCGTGCAGCGTGGCGGCCGTGGGCGAGGGCACCCAGGCGGTGTTGGCGCCGGCCTTGGGGTGGGCGATCTTCTGCTCCAGCATGGCGGCCATCAGGTCGGGCATGGCCCACATGCCCTTGCCGATTTGGGCGCGGCCGCGCAGCCCGCAGGCCAGGCCCACCAGCACGTTGTTGCGCTCGTAGGACTGGATCCAGGCGCTGGTCTTCATGTCGCCCTTGCGCAGCATGGGGCCGGCCTGCATGGCGGTGTGCATCTCGTCGCCGGTGCGGTCCAGGAAGCCGGTGTTGATGAAGGCCACGCGCGAGGCGGCCGCGGCGATGCAGGCCTGCAGGTTCACGCTGGTGCGGCGCTCCTCGTCCATGATGCCCAGCTTGACCGTGTGCTTGGGCAGGCCCAGAAGCTCCTCGACGCGGCCGAACAGCTCGTCGGCGAAGCCCACTTCCACCGGGCCGTGCATCTTGGGCTTGACGATGTAGACCGAGCCCGTGCGCGAGTTGCGCAGGCCGTTGGCGCCGTGGCCCTGCAGGTCGTGCAGCGCGATGGCGGTGGTGATGACGGCATCCATGATCCCTTCGGGGATCTCGCGGCCCTCGTCGCCCCACAGGATGGCCGGGTTGGTCATCAGGTGGCCGACGTTGCGCAGGAACATCAGCGAGCGGCCGTGCAGGCGAACTTCGCCGTTGGGACCGTTGTAGATGCGGTCCGCGTTCAGGCCGCGGGTGAAGGTCTTGCCGCCCTTGGCGACTTCCTCGGTGAGCGTGCCCTTGATGATGCCCAGCCAGTTGCTGTAGCCCAGGGTCTTGTCGGCGGCGTCCACCGCGGCGACGGAGTCTTCCAGGTCCAGGATGGTGGACAGCGCGGCTTCGAGCACCAGGTCGCTCACGCCGGCGGCGTCGGAGGCGCCGATGGTCGTGGAGCGGTCGATGCGGATGTCCACGTGCAGCCCGTTGTGCACCAGCAGCACGGAGGAGGGCTCGGCGGCCTCGCCCTGCCAGCCCACCAGTTGCGCGGGGTCGGCCAGCGCGGCGCGGGTGCCGTCCTGGAGCGTGACGGCCAGGGCGCCGCCTTCGATGCGGTAGGCCGTGGCGTCGCGGTGCGAGCCCTGCGCCAGCGGGGCGGCCTGGTCCAGGAAGTTGCGGGCGAACTCGATCACGCGCTGGCCGCGCACCGGGTTGTAGCCCTTGCCCTTCTCGGCGCCGTCGGTCTCGGGCAGCGCGTCCGTGCCGTAGAGGGCGTCGTACAGCGAGCCCCAGCGGGCGTTGGCGGCGTTGAGGGCGTAGCGGGCGTTGAGGATGGGCACCACCAGCTGCGGGCCGGCCTGCAGGGCCAGCTCGGCGTCCACGTTGGTGGTGGTGGCCTTGGCGCCCGCGGGCTGGGGCAGCAGGTAGCCGATGGACTCCAGGAAGCCGCGGTAGGCGGCCATGTCCTGGATGGGGCCCGGGTTGGCACGGTGCCAGTTGTCGAGCTCGGTCTGCAGGCGGTCACGTTCGGCCAGCAAGGCGGCATTGCGCGGGGCCAGATCGGCCACGATGGCGTCGAAGCCGGCCCAAAAGCGCGCGCTGTCTATGCCGGTGCCGGGCAGGACCTGCTCCTCGACGAAGCGGTACAGCTCGGTGGCAACCTGGAGGCGATGAACGTTGGTGCGTGCAGTCATGTTGGGCTCGCAGTAGGAAAGAGAAATCACTCGGGAAAGAAGGCCAGCACGTCGCGCAGGCTGCTGCCGCGACGCGTGGGCTCGGTGTCCAGCGGGTCCAGCGGCAACCCGGCACGGTTGACCCACAGCGTGGTGTAGCCGTACCAGGTGGCGCCGATGGCGTCCCAGCCGTTGCTGGATACGAAAAGAATCTGGCGCGCGGGCAACTGCAGGGCCTGCGGGCCCAGCGCGTAGGCGGCCGGATCGGTCTTGAAGCGGCGCACCGCGTGCACGGACAGCAGCGGATCTATCAGGTCGCTGAAGCCCGCGCTGCGCAACGCCACGCCCAGCATCTCCGGATCGCCGTTGCTCAGGATGCCCGCGCGTATGCCGCGCTCGCGCAGCGTGCGCAGCACTTCCATGTTCTCGGGGAAGGCGCTGAGGTGGCGGTACTGGTTCATCAGCCGCTCCTCGTCGGCCGCCGACAGCGGCAGGCCCAGGCGCTGCGCCGCGAAGCGCAAGCCGGCGCGGGTGAGGTCCCAGAAGGGCTGATAGCGCCCGCTCATGGTCAGCAGCCGCGTGTACTCGATCTGCTTGTCGCGCCACAACTGCGCCAGCGCCTCGCCGCGGCCGGCGAAGAGCTGCTCGGCCGCCAGCGAGACGCTGTAGACGTCGAACAGCGTCCCGTAGGCATCGAAAAGCACCGCGCGCGGCGTGACGGAGGCATCCATGCCTGAAATTTATTCCATCAGATTGAATACATTAAGAACTGAATTTGCTAAAGATTCGTGACTTCCACGCAAAGATGCTGCCGACACTGCGGTACGCTCCTCACCATTGCTTCTGTTTCAATCATGAGTGACTGCCTAACTTGCGTTTATTACGCCGCTGGCATGCACCAGTTTTGACCATGGACCGTCTCAAGCAGATCGAATCCTTCGTCGCCGTGGCCACCAAGGGCAGCCTCACCGCGGCAGCGCAGGCTGAAGGCGTGGCCCCGGCCGTCATCGGCCGGCGCATCGATGCGCTGGAGGAGCGCTTGGGCGTCAAGCTGCTGTTGCGCACCACGCGGCGCATCACGCTCACGCACGAAGGCAGCGCCTTCCTGGAGGACGCGCAGCGGCTGCTGGTGGACCTGGCCAACGCCGAGGCCAGCGTGAGCGCCGGGGGCGTCAAGGCCAGCGGCCACCTGCGCATCACGGCGCCGGCGGGCTTTGGCCGACGCCACGTCGCGCCGCTGGTGCCACGCTTCCTGGCCCAGCACCCGGAGGTGAGCCTGTCGCTCAACCTCAGCGACCGGGTGGTGGACATCGTCAACGAAGGCTACGACTGCGCCGTGCGCGTGGGTGACCTGCCCGACTCCAGCCTGGTGAGCGTGCGCCTGGCCGACAACCGCCGCCGCTGCGTGGCCGCGCCGCAGTACCTGCGCCGCGCGGGCGTTCCGCAGCACCCCTCGGAGCTGCAGCGCCACGAGTGCCTGACGCTGAGCTCCGAGGCCAGCCAGACGCGCGGCTGGGCCTTCGTGGTGGACGGCGCGCTGCTGCACCTGCGCCCAAGCGGGCGGCTGGACTGCAGCGACGGCCAGGTGCTGCACCAGTGGTGCCTGGCCGGCCTGGGCCTGGCCTGGCGCAGCACCTGGGAAGTGGAGGCGGAGATGGCGCGCGGCACGCTGGTGAGCGTGCTGGACGAATTCGCCGCGCCGCCCAACGGCATCTACGCCGTGTTCCCGCAGCGCCGCCACCTGCCGCTGCGCGTGCGGCTGTGGATCGACTTCCTCAAGCACAGCTGGGGCGACCCGCAGTACTGGCAATCGGCCGCGGGCTGAAGCCGCGGCGGCCCGGCGGCCTGCGGCGGCCATGAAAAAGCCCGGCGGTGCCGGGCTGTCGGTTGGGCGACGGCGGCGGCCGTCACGCCTTCTTGCTCAGGCACTCCTTCATGAAGGCCTTGCGCTCGTCGCCCTTCTTGCCATCGGCCTGGGCGTTGCATGCCTTCATCTTGCTTTGCTGGGCGGTGGAGGCGTCCGACTTGGCAGAGAGGCATTCCTTCATGAAGGCCTTGCGCTCGTCGCCCTTCTTGCCATCGGCTTGGGCGTTGCATGCCTTCATCTTGCTTTGCTGCGTCGTGGGTGCCTTCTCGGCGGCCTTGTCGGTCTTGGCCGCGGGATCAGCCGCGGGGTCGGCCGCGTGGGCGGCGAAGGCGCAGGCGGCCAGCAGCCAGGCCAGCGGGGCTTTGGTCATTGGGCTCTCCTTCCTCGGTGCGCGGCGACGGGCCGCGGGGCATTGAAGCACGCTGGCGCCGCGCCGCCACTGGGCACAAGTCCGCAGGCGATTTCCCTCAGACGATGCGCCGCGGGTGGGCCAGCGCCTCGTGCGCGGCATGCAGCCGCCGCACCAGCACGCGGATGAAAGCCGCATCGAAAAGCTGCCGCGTGCTGGCGCTGAGCTGCTGCAGCGTGTCCGGCGTGAAGCTCACGGTGACGCTGGGCTGCGTCACCAGCACGTCGGAGCTGTAGGTGCGCAGCTCGGGGCTGGGAGCGAGGTAGGCCATCTCGCCCACCGAAGTGCCCGCGCCCAGCCGCGCCGTGACCTCGCCGTCGCGCAGCACGTCCACCTCGCCCTGGGCCAGGATGTGAAAGCTCGTTCCCTGCTGCCCCTTGCGGTAGAGCGCGTGCCCGGCCGGGAAGCGCTGCCAGCGCGCGCGGTGCACCACTTCCCACAGCGCCACGTCGTCGAACTCGCCGAAGAACTCCAGCGTGCGCAGCAGGTTGAAGCGCTCGGAATCCAGCGGTCCCTGCAGCCGCCCAAGCGGGATGAGCCGCTGGGACACCAGCTCGGCCAGGCGCTGCGCGAAGGCGTCCCAGTCGGCCGGGCGCTGCTGCGGCCGCTTGGCCAGCGCGTCGCGCACCAGCGACTCCAGCGCCGCAGGCACGCCCTCGCGCAGCGAGGCCAGCGGCGGCGGCTCGGCCGTGTAGATCTGCGCCATCAGCGCCGCCTGCGTGGGCGCCTCGAAGGGTGGGCGGCCGCTGATGAGGTGGTAGAGCACGGCGCCCAACGAGTACATGTCCGCGCGCGCGTCCAGCGCCACGCCGTCGAGCTGCTCGGGCGACACGTAGGACAGCGACCCCACGCGGAACACCTGCGTGCGGTCCGATTCGAGCTGCAGCGCGCTGCCGAAGTCGCTGAGCTTGATGTCCACCACCTGATCGCGCTGCAGTTGCGCCAGCACGTTGGCCGGCTTGACGTCGCGATGGATGAAGCCCTGGCGGTAGACGTAGCCCAGCGCCATGGCGCACTTGAAGCCGATCTCCACGATCTGCTCCAGCGACAGCAGCCGGTGCGGGCTGCAGAAGTGGCGCAGCGTGGTGCCGCTGACGTACTCCATCACCAAGTAGGGCGAGACCGGGTCCGGCACCGCGTCCAGGATCTGCACCACGTTGGGATGCTGCAGCTTGCCCACCAGCGCCGCCTCGGCGGCGAAGTAGCGCGCCTGCAACTGCGGCGAGGCGGCGTCGGCGCCCAACAGCGTGGCCGGGTGCACGCGCTTGATGGCGACGTCGCGGCCCTGGAAGTCGTCGCGGGCGAGGAACACCTCGCTGGTGGCGCCTTCGCCCAAGCGGGCCAGCACGCGGTATTTGCCTATGGCCGCGGGCAGCGGCGCGGCCGAGGGGGCGACGGGAGCTTGGGCGGACATGGCCGGGCCATTGTGGCGCTGCGCGGCGGGGGTGCGGACCCCGCCTCGTAGAATCGGCCGATGATCCAAGCCAAGCAGGAGCTGCTCGCCGCGCTGCGCGCAGCCGTCGCAGAACTCGGGGCCGACGTGCCCGCGCAACTCAGTTTCGAGTCTCCCAAGCAGGCCTCGCACGGCGACCTGGCCGTCACCGCCGCCATGGCGCTGGCCAAGTCGCTCAAGAAGAACCCGCGCGAGCTCGCCCAACAGCTCGTCCAGGCGCTGCAGGCCCAGCCGGCCGTGCAGCGCTGGGTGCAGGCGGTGGAAATTGCCGGGCCGGGCTTCATCAACCTGCGCCTGGCGCCCGCGGCCAAGCAGCAGGTCGTGGCTGAGATACGGGACGGTGGCGAGGGCTTCGGCCGCAAGGCCGCCAACGGCCAGCGCGTGATGGTGGAGTTCGTCTCCGCCAACCCCACCGGCCCGCTGCACGTGGGCCATGGCCGCCAGGCGGCGCTGGGCGACTCCATCTGCAACCTGTTCGAGGCGCAGGGCTGGGACGTCACGCGCGAGTTCTATTACAACGACGCCGGCGTGCAGATCGGCACCCTGGCCGCCTCCACGCAGGCGCGGCTGCAGGGCTTGAAGCCCGGCGACGAACAGTGGCCCGATGCCGCCTACAACGGCGACTACATCGCCGACATCGCCGCCGACTTCCAGGCCGGCAAGACCGTCACCGCCGACGACCGCGCCTTCACCGCCTCTGGCGACCCCGCGGACCTCGACAGCATCCGCCAGTTCGCCGTGGCCTACCTGCGCCACGAGCAGGATCTGGATCTGCAAGCCTTCGGGGTGCGCTTCGACAACTACTTCCTGGAATCGAGCCTGTACACGACGGGCAAGGTGCAAGAAGCGGTGCAAAAGCTCATCGACGCCGGCAAGACCTTCGAAGAGGGCGGCGCGCTGTGGCTGCGCTCCACGGACTACGGTGACGACAAGGACCGCGTCATGCGCAAGTCCGACGGCACCTTCACGTACTTCGTGCCCGACGTCGCGTACCACATCAACAAGTGGGGACGGGGCTTCACCAAGGTCGTGAACATCCAGGGCAGCGACCACCACGGCACCATCGCGCGCGTGCGCGCCGGGCTGCAGGCCGCGGGCGTGGGCATTCCGCAAGGCTTCCCCGACTACGTGCTGCACAAGATGGTCACGGTCATGAAGGGCGGCCAGGAGGTCAAGATCTCCAAGCGCGCCGGCAGCTACGTGACGCTGCGCGACCTCATCGACTGGACCAGCCGCGACGCGGTGCGCTTCTTCCTCATCAGCCGCAAGGCCGACACCGAGTTCGTCTTCGACGTGGACCTCGCGCTCAAGCACAGCGACGAGAACCCCGTCTTCTACGTGCAGTACGCCCATGCGCGCATCTGCTCGGTGCTGGCGCAGTTCGGCCGGGACGTGCCCGCCGATGCCGACCTCTCGCTGCTGGCCGCTCCCACGGAGCTGGCGCTGATGATGAAGCTCGCCGAGCTCCCGCAGGTGCTGGAGCGCGCCGCGGCCGACCTCGCGCCGCACGACATCGCCTTCTACCTGCGCGACGTGGCCGCCGCCTTCCACAGCTACTACGCGGCCGAGCGCTTCCTGGTCGATGACGTCGCGCTGGCCGGCGCGCGCATGGCGCTGCTGTCGGCCACGCGCCAGGTGCTGCGCAATGCGCTGGCGCTGTTGGGCGTGTCGGCGCCGCAGTCCATGCAGCGCGGTGAAGAGGCCGCTGCCGAGCAGCCATGAAGCGCTACCAGAAGGGCGGCTTCGGCCTGGGCATCATCATTGGGCTGCTGGTCGGCCTTGGGCTGGCGCTGGGCGTGGCGCTGTACGTGACCAAGGTGCCCGTGCCCTTCGTGGACAAGGTGCCGCAGCGCACGCCGGAGCAGGAGGCCGCCGAGGCCGAACGCAACAAGCGCTGGGACCCGAACGCCCCGCTGGCCGGCAAGCGCCCGCCCGTGCCGCCGGTGGAGCAGCCGGCCACGCCGCCGGCGCCGGACAACGGCGGCGTCGCGCCGCTGCCTTCCACGCCGACGACGCCGGCCGAGCCCCCTCGCGGCACGGCCACGGCCCCGGCCGTGCCGCCCGCGCCGCAGGCTCCGGCCACCCCCGCCGAGCGCCCGCGCGCTTCCACGACGCCGGCCACGCCCGCGCAGCCGCCGGCGGCCAAGTCCACGCGCGACCCCGCGGCCATCCTCTCCGGCGGCGACACGGCCACGCCGCCGTCGGTGACCAATCCTTCAACTTCTTCGTCGTCGCGGTCCACCCGCGCCGAGGCTGATGCGTTCACGTATTTCGTTCAGGTGGGCGCCTTCTCCCGCGTGGAAGACGCGGAACAGCAGCGCGCGCGGCTGGCGATGCTGGGCTACACGGCCCGCGTCACCGAGCGCGAGCAGTCCGGCCGCACCGTCTTCCGCGTGCGCCTGGGCCCCTATGAACGCAAGGAAGAGGCCGAGATGACGCAGGACCGCCTGCGCGGCAGCACCATCGAATCGGCCCTGGTGCGCGTGGAGCGTTGAGCGCCAGGAGACAACCGGCATACATCCCGGCCGCGCGGGCCGCATCCCCCGCTGCGGCCGCTGAATCGAGGAATACCCGCACATGAAACGTCGTGAATTCAGCTCCGCCCTCGTTCTGGCCGGTCTGGCCCTGGGCGCCACGCCCGCCGCGCGGGCGCAGGGCGGCTTCGTCGAAGGCAAGGACTTCGTGAAGCTGGCCACCCCGGTGCCCGCCGGCACGCCGGGCAAGATCGAAGTGGTCGAGTTCTTCTGGTACGGCTGCCCGCACTGCAACGCCTTCGAGCCCCAGCTCGACGCGTGGAGCAAGAAGGTGCCCGCCGACGTGGCCTTCCGCCGGGTGCCCGTGGCCTTCACGGCGCTGCACGAAACGCACGCCAAGCTGTTCTACGCGCTGGAGGCCATGCAGCAGGTCGAGGCCATGCACCGCAAGGTCTTTGCCGCCATCCACCAGCAGCACAAGCGCCTGGACAAGGAGGCCGACATCGTCGCCTTCGCCACCGAGAACGGCCTGGACGGCGCCAAGTTCGCGGAAACCTTCAAGTCCTTCGGCGTGGCCACCAAGGTGCGCCAAGCCAAGGCGCTGTCCGAGGCTTACAAGATTGACGGCGTGCCCTCCCTGGGCGTGCAGGGCCGCTTCTTCACCTCCGGGTCGCTGGCCGGCTCCAACGAGCGGGCCCTGGCCGCGACCGAATACCTCATTGGCGTCGTGCGCAAGACCGGTTGAGCACTTACCAGCCCCGGCCGTGACAAGCTGCCGGCTGCGGGCTTTTCCCGACCAAGCCGCGCGTGAGCGACACGCGGGGCACGAACTGTGGCTAGAATGGCCTGCAAGTTTCGTGCCCTTATGAGCCCATACCGCCTTCTTACCCTTTGCATGAGCGCCGCGCTGGCCCTGGCCGGCGGCGCTGCCCAGGCCGACAAGGCCGACCGCAACCAGCCCCTGGTCATCGAGGCCAACAAGCCGGGCACGGTGGACATGCAAAAGCAGGTCGTGGTCTTCAACGGCAACGTGGTGGTGACGCAGGGCACCATGCGCATCACGGCCGAGCGCATGGAGCTGCGCGAGGTGGGCGAGGGCCACCGCACCGCCGTCGCCCTGGGCGTGCCGAGCACGCAGGCCTACTTCCGCCAGAAGCGCGAAGGGCTGGACGAGTTCATCGAAGGCAACGCCGACCGCATCGACTACGACAGCCGCAGCGACCTGGTCAAGCTCACCGGCAACGCCAAGGTGCGCCGCCTGCGCGGCAGCACCACCGCCGACGAGATCACCGGCAACCTCATCACCTACGACAACCGCGCCGAGCTTTTCAACGTGGCCGGCGACAACGCCGCCGGTGGCCGCGTGCGCGCAGTGCTGACCCCGCCGCCCCCGGCCGCGTCCGGCGCCGCCGCCGGCGGCTCGCGCTGATGAACGCCGCCATCAACGCCGTGGCGGACACGCAGCCCGCCGACAGCCGGCTTGAAGCCCACGGGCTGCAAAAGCGCTACGGAGCGCGCCAGGTCGTCAAGGAAGTGCACCTGGCCGTGGGTGCGGGCGAAGTGGTTGGGCTGCTGGGCCCAAACGGCGCGGGCAAGACCACGACCTTCTACATGGTGGTGGGCCTGGTGCGCGCGGATGCCGGGCGCATCCTCATAGACGGGCAGGAGGTGCAGGAGCGCCCCATCCACCAGCGCTCGCGGCTGGGCCTGTCCTACCTGCCGCAGGAGGCGTCCATCTTCCGCAAGCTCACGGTGGAAGAGAACGTGCGCGCCGTGCTGGAGCTGCAGCTCGACGCGCAGGGCCGCCCGCTCAAGCCCGCGGCCATCAGCGAGAAGCTGGAGTCGCTGCTGGACGAGCTGAGCATAGAAAAGCTGCGCCACAGCCCGGCGCCAGCGCTCTCCGGCGGCGAGCGCCGCCGCGTGGAGATCGCCCGCGCGCTGGCCACGCAGCCGCGCTTCATCCTGCTGGACGAGCCCTTTGCCGGCGTGGACCCCATTGCCGTGATCGAGATCCAGCGAATCATCGGATTTCTCAAGGCACGCGGCATTGGCGTGCTCATCACCGACCACAACGTGCGCGAGACGCTAGGCATCTGCGACCGCGCCTACATCATCAGCGAGGGGCGGGTGCTGGCCGAAGGCACGCCGCTGGAGATCGTCGAGAACGCCGACGTGCGCAAGGTCTACCTCGGCGAGCACTTCCGGATGTGAACGAAATCAACGCCATGCAGTTGGGGAAGCCATGAAACCGTCCTTGCAAGTCCGGCTGTCGCAGCACCTGGCGCTCACACCCCAGCTCCAGCAGTCCATACGGCTGCTGCAGCTCTCCACTCTGGAGCTGCACCAGGAAGTCGAGCAGATGCTCGAACAAAACCCCTTCCTGGAAACCGACGACGACGGCGTGCCGGCCTACGAGCAGGCACTGGACCGCGCCGCCGCGCCTGAGCGCACCAGCAGCGACGCCGCCACCGAACGCGCCGAGCGCGACGACACCGACGGCCGCGACGACGCCGACGTGGGCGGCGTGGACAGCGCCGAGTTCGGCGCCACCGAGCGCGAGGACTGGGAAAACGGCACCGAGCGCGACGACTTCGACGGCATCCGCGAAACGCCGGCCAGCGCCGGTGCCAGCGGCGACGAGGATTTCGAGCCCCAGGAGCGCGGCGGCGGCGGGCTGTCGCTGCAGGAACACCTGCGCGCGCAACTGCTGGGCATGCGGCTCTCCGCCGAGGACGCCGCCGCGGTGCACGTGCTCATCGAGTCGCTGGACGAGGACGGCTACCTCGCCGACCCGCTGGAGGAGATCGCCGCGCAGCTCGTCCCCGGCGAGGGCGAGGAGCTGGAGGAGCAGCGCGAGGACCTGCTGGGCCGTCTGCGCTGCGCGCTGCGCTGGCTGCAGAGCATGGAGCCCACCGGCGTGGGCGCGCGCGGCCTCTCCGAGTGCCTGGTGCTGCAGTTGCAGACGCGGCAGCCCTGCGCGGCGCAGGCCGTGGCGCTGGCCGTGTGCCGCGACCACCTGGAGCTGCTGGCGCGGCGCGACACGCGCCGCCTCATGGCGCTCACCCATGCCGACGAGGACACGCTGCGCGAGGCGCAGTCGCTCATCCGCGGCTGCGAGCCCAAGCCGGGGCGGCCCTTCACGCGGGCCGAGGCCAACATCGTCGTTCCCGACGTCATCATCCAGAAGGCCGGCCGCGGCTGGAAGGTGGTGCTCAACCCGGACGTGATGCCCAAGCTGCGCATCAACGACCTCTACGCCCAAGCCATACGCGGGCAGCGCAACGGGTCGGGCTCGGGGCTGTCGGCGCGGCTGCAGGAGGCGCGCTGGTTCATGAAAAACATCATGCAGCGCTTCGACACCATCCTGCGCGTGTCCACCGCCATCGTGGAGCGGCAAAAGGCCTTCTTCACCCACGGCGAGATCGCCATGAAGCCGCTGGTGCTGCGCGAGATCGCCGACGAGCTGGGCCTGCACGAGTCCACCATCTCGCGCGTGACCACGGCCAAGTACATGGCCACGCCCTACGGCACTTTCGAGCTCAAGTACTTCTTCGGCTCCTCGCTCAACACCGATGCCGGCGGCAACGCCTCCAGCACGGCGGTGCGGGCGCTGATCAAGCAGTTCATCAGCGCCGAGGACACCAAGAAGCCTCTCTCCGACAGCCAGCTCAGCGCCATGCTGGAGGAGCAGGGCATCCAGGTGGCACGGCGCACGGTGGCCAAGTACCGCGAAGCGCTCAAGATCGCGCCGGCCAACCTGCGCAAGGAGCTGTAAGCCCCCGGGCGTGCGCCGCGAATCCGCGGCCGCGCGCATTGCCGTTTGCCGCCGGCCCGGCCGCCCGCGCCGCGGGTGGCCTGCCGGCCCTGATCATTTCCCGGGCTGCCGAGGCAGCCCATCCCGGCCGCAGGCGTGGCCGGGCGCTGTTGCCGAGGTTTGCCGCATGACCGCCGCTGCTGTTCTTTTCCTGCCCTGCGCCGCCGGCGTGGAGCCGCTGCTGGCCGACGAGGTGCGGCGCATCACCGCGCTGGACGAGCGCGACATCGAGACGCTCCGCGGCGGCGTGCGCGTGCACGGCGACCTGCGCGTGGCCATGCAGCTCAACCTGCACAGCCGCCTGGCGCAGCGCGTGCTGCTGGAGCTCGTCTGGGGCCCCTATCACGACGAGCAAGACCTCTACGACATGGCGCGCAGCGTGCCGTGGGAGGAATGGATCACGCCGCGCCAGACGCTGCGCGTGGACAGCACGGCGCAGCGCTCGCCGCTGCGCAGCCTGAACTTCGCCAACCTGCGCATCAAGGACGCCGTGTGCGACGTGATGCGCGAGCACGCGGGCGAGCGCCCAAGCGTGGACACGCGATTCCCCGACCTGCCGCTGGCCCTGCACCTGGGCCCCGAGCAGGCCATGCTGTACGTGGACCTCTCCGGCGAGGCGCTTTTCAAGCGCGGCTGGCGCGAGGTGCAGGGCGAGGCGCCGCTGAAGGAGACGCTGGCCGCGGCCATGCTGGCCGCCGCCGGCTGGCAGGGCCTCGAGGGCGACGCGCCGCTGCTGGACCCGTGCTGCGGTGCGGGCACCATCGCCATCGAGGCGGCGCAGCTGGCCTGCGGCGTGGCGCCGGGCTCGCTGCGCCGTTTTGCCTTTGAGCGCCTTGGACCTTTCCACGAGCTGCTGCCGCAGTGGCGCGAGCTGCAGCAGGCCGCGCGCGCGGCGGTGCACGCGCCGAAAGTCGAGGTGTTCGCCGGCGACGTGGCCTTCCGCATGACGGACTTCGCCACCCGCAACGCCGAGCGGGCCGGCGTGGCCCACGCCATCCAGTTCAAGACCGCCGACGCGCTGCAGCGCCCGGCGCCGGCCGATGCGGGCGTGCTCATGCTCAACCCGCCCTACGGCGAGCGTCTGGCGCCCAAGGGCCAAGGCCAGGCACCGGCCGCGGCGCGCGAGAGTTTCGAAGGCGGCGGCTCCTCTTCGGCCTTCTTCTCCGGGCTGGCCTCGCACTGGAAGCGCCAGTACGCCGGCTGGACCGCCTGGGTGCTCACGCCGGACATGAAGCTGCCCTCGCTCATGCGGCTGAAGGAAAGCCGCCGCGTGCCCATGTGGAACGGCCCCATCGAGTGCCGGCTGTTCCGGTTTGACCTCGTGGCCGGCTCGGCGCGGCGCGAGGCGGACGCCAATCCGCCCTCAGGCGAATAAGCCGCAGCCCACCGTTTGCCGACTGTTCACTCACGTGCCCGTTGGGGCCCCATTGAATGGGCGGCATTGTTCAGATTTCTGAACGATGCACCCTGCAAGACGGTCGGACCCCGCCGCGGTTCTGCGCGCGATTTGTAGAAGGCCTTGCTGCCCGCCGGCTCAGCCCGCGGCGACGGCGGCCACGCCCAGCCAGGACAGGGCGGCCAGCGGCGCCGTGTCGGCGCGCAGCACGCGGCTGCCCAGCGTCACGGGCTGGAAGCCGTGGTCGCGCACGGTGGCTTCCTCCACCGCGGAGAGGCCGCCTTCCGGGCCGCTGAGCAGCGTCAGCGGCTGCGCCGCGGGCTGCGTCACCACGCGGGGCAGGGGCTGCGTGTCCGGGCCCAGGCTGAGCACAAGGCGCTGGGCGGGCTCGGGGTCGAGCTGCAGCCACTCGTGCAGCGTGCGCATGGGCAGCAGCACGGGCACGCGGTTGCGGCCGCACTGCTCGCACGCGGCCTCGGCCACGGCCTGCCAGTGCGCCACCTTGCGCGCGGCGCGCTCGTCGGCCAGGCGCAGCACGGAGCGCTCCATGAGCAGCGGCTGTATGGCGGCCACGCCCAGCTCGGTGGCCTTCTCGACGAGGGAGTCCATGCGGTCGTTGGCCGGCACGCCCATCGCCAGCGTCACCGCCATGGGCAGCTCGCGCTCCAGCGCCACGTGCTGCAGCACCTGCACGCTCACCGAGCGCTTGCCCATGTGCAGCACCTGCGCGCGCCACTGGCCGCCGCGGCCGTCAAAGAGGGTCACTTCCGCGCCCGGCTGCAGCCGCAGCACTTGAACGTGCCGGGCCGCGCTGTCGGGCAAATCGATTTCCGCACCGGCCGAGATCGCCAGCGCCACATGCATTCGAGGATTCATCGCGGCGCAAGTGTGCCCCAGTCGCGGGGCCGGGCACGCCAATCCCGGCCCTAGCATGACGGCCCTTGTCCAGAAGCAATGACCCGGAGGATGCGCATGAGTTTGGATGCACCGACGACCCTGTCCGGTCTGCTGGTGGGCGTCGTGGTTGGCCTCACCGGTGTGGGCGGCGGCGCGCTGATGACGCCCATCCTGGTGCTGGTCTTCGGCATCGCGCCGCAGACGGCCGTGGGCACGGACCTGCTGGTGGCCGCCGTCACCAAGCTCTTCGGCGTGGCCGTGCACCAGCGACACGGCACGGTGGACTGGCAGATCGTTCGCCGCCTGGCCTTAGGCAGCCTGCCCGCGGCGGCGCTGACGCTGGCGTGGATGCAGTGGTCCGGCGCGGAGCGCGTGGGCGACGGGCTGATCATCAAGGCCGTGGCCGTGGCGCTCATGATCACGGCCGTGGGCATGCTGCTGAAGTCCTGGCTGCACCAGGTGGGCAAGCGCGAGCGCATCAAGCGGCCGCAGTGGTTCCGGCGGCTGCAGCGCTGGCTGACCTCAGTGGCCGGCGCCGTGCTGGGCGTGCTGGTGACGCTGACCTCCATTGGCGCCGGCGCCCTGGGCACGGTGATGATGGTCCACCTCTACCCGCTGCGCATGAACTCGCACAAGCTGGTGGGCACGGACCTGGCGCACGCCATCCCGCTGGCGCTGATCGCGGGCCTGGGCCACCTGCTCATAGGCAACGTGGACACCACGCTGATGACCAATCTGCTGCTGGGCTCCGTCCCCGGCGTGCTGCTGGGCTCGCTGGTGGGCACGCGGCTGCCGATGAAATTCGTGCAGGGCGCGATTTCAATCGTGCTGGTGCTCGTGGGCGTGAAGATGCTGATGCATTGAGCCGGTCCGGCGCAATCGCCGTCAGGAACCGACTTTTTGCGGCGGCTGCACGTCCCGCAGCTCGCGGCGCAGCACCTTGCCCACGGGCGACTTGGGCAGGTCGCTGCGGAACTCCACCACCTTGGGCCGCTTGTAGCCGGTGAGGTTGGCCTCGCAGAAGCCGCGCACCTGCTCCTCGGTGAGGGCCGGGTCCTTCTTCACGATGAACACCTTCACCGCCTCGCCCGCGCGGCCGTCGGGCACGCCCACCGCGGCGCACTCCAGCACGCCGGGCAACTGGGTGAGCACGTCCTCGACCTCGTTCGGATAGACGTTGAAGCCGCTCACCAGAATCATGTCCTTCTTGCGGTCCACGATGCGGAAGTAGCCGCGCTCGTCCATGGTGCCGATGTCGCCGGTGCGGAAGAAGCCGTCGGCCGTCATGGCCTTGACGGTCTCGTCCGGGCGCTGCCAGTAGCCGGCCATGAGCTGCGGGCCGCGTATGGCGATTTCCCCGGGCTGGCCCGCCGGCACGGGCTGGCCGGCGTCGTCCAGCAGCGCCAGCTCGGTGTTGGGCAGCGGCAGGCCAATCGTGCCGTTGAACTGCGTGCTGTTGACCGGGTTGCAGGACACGGACGGCGAGGTCTCCGACAGCCCGTAGCCTTCGACGATGGGACAGCCCGTCTTCTCCAGCCACAGCCGCGCCGTGGCCTGCTGCACCGCCATGCCGC
>NZ_BCTC01000042.1 GCF_001571085.1 Azohydromonas lata NBRC 102462 | reverse complement strand
GGGCCCTGGGCCTGGCCAACCGCGGCTACGTGATGGAGTCCGGCGAGATCACCATGACGGGCCCGGCCAAGCAGCTGCTGGCCGACCCCAAGGTGCGCGCGGCCTACCTGGGCGAATAAACCGCCGGCACCAGGCGATGCGGCCGCGCGGGAGTGCCGCCGCATCGCCAAGTCCTTCACCGCCGGCTCCAGGGGCGACCATGCAAAGATGCCGGCATGGAACACGCTGAGGACGGCCCCGGACCCCAAGGCCAGCACGCCGGCGAGGCCCGCTGGCGCGGGCTGTTCGAGCGCATGGGCGAAGGCTTCTTCGTCGCCGAGGCCCTGCGCGACGCCGCGGGCCGCATGACAGACTTCCGCTTCGTCGAGGTCAACCCGGCCTTCGAGCGGCTCACCGGCATCCCCATGCAGCACGCACTGGGCCGCCCGGTGCGCGAAGTCATTCCGGGCGTGCCGGACGATCTCATACGCACCTACGCCCGCGTGGTGGACAGCGGCGAGCCCGCGGAGTTCGAAGTGCACGTGCCCGCGCTCAACGACCGCTGGTACGAGGCCCGCGCCCGCGCCCTGGGCCACGGCCAGTTCTGCGTGCTCTTCCTGGAGATCACCCAGCGCAAGGCCGTGGAGCTGGCGCTGGTGCGCAGCGAGGCGCGCTACCGCACGCTGTTCGAGTCCATAGACGAGGGCTTTTGCATCCTGCAGGTGCTCTTCGACGCCGCGGGGCAGCCGCACGACTACCGCTTCGTGGAGATCAACCCGGCCTTCGAGCGCCACACCGGCATGGCCGGCGCGCTTGGGCGCACGGCGCGCGAGCTCATTCCCAACCTGGAGCTGACGTGGGTGCACACCTACGCGCGCGTGGCGGTCTCGGGCGAGCCGCTGCGCTTCGAGGACCACGCGCCCTCCATGGGCCGCTGGTTCGACGTGTTCGCCTTTCGCATCGGCAACCCGGCCGAGCACAAGGTGGCGCTGCTGTTCAGCGACATCACGCAGCGCAAGCAGGTGGAGCAGGCGCTGCGCGAGGCCGACGCGCGCAAGGACGAGTTTCTCGCCACCCTGGCGCACGAGCTGCGCAACCCGCTGGCGCCCATCTCCAACGGCCTGGCCATACTGCGCCACGCCGAGGCCGGCAGCGCCGTGGGCGTGCGCGCGCGGGAGCTGATGGAGCGCCAGCTCGCCCACATGGTCCGGCTGGTGGACGATTTGCTCGACGTCTCCCGCGTGAGCCGCGGCAAGGTGGAGCTGCGCAAGGCACCGGTGGCGCTGGGCGCGGTGGTGGAAGCCGCGCTGGAGACCAGCCGCCCGCTGCTGGACGCCGCCGGCCACCGGCTGGAGCTGGCGCTGCCCGCCGAGCCCGTGCTGCTGGACGCCGACGCCACGCGGCTGTCGCAGGTCTTGAGCAACCTGCTCAACAACGCCGCCAAGTACACGCGCGAGGGTGGGCATGTGCGCCTGGCCGCGCGTTGCCTGCCGCAGCGGCGCGTGAGCATCGCCGTGAGCGACAACGGCATAGGCATACCGCCGCAGATGCTGGACCAGGTGTTCGACCTGTTCACGCAGGTGGGCGCCGCGCTGGAGCGCTCACAGGGCGGCCTGGGCATTGGGCTGTCGCTGGCGCGGCGCCTGGTGGAGATGCACGGCGGCCACATCAGCGCCGCCAGCGACGGGGCGGGGCGGGGCAGCACCTTCACGGTCGAGCTGCCCACGCTGTGAAGGGTTGCCTGATGCAGGCCAACTTATGCATGCATTGCCCTATTTTTTCAGCCCCGCGTCAGCCGCTTTGACCACGATGCCTGCCTGCATTTTTGAGGAATGAGCATGGCAATGAAGTACGTCGTGATCGGTGCCGGCCCCGCCGGCGTGCGGGCCGTGGAGGCGCTGCGCGAGCACGACCCGGATGGGCTGATCACGCTGGTCAGCGGCGAGCCGGGCGAGCCCTATGCCCGCATGGCGATCCCCTACATCCTCAACGGCTCGATTGACGAAGCCGGCGCGCTGCAGCGCAAGACGCCGCTGCACTACGAGACGCTGGGCATCCGCTACCTCAACCGCAAGGCACTGCGCGTGCAGGCCCGGCCCACCGGCGGCACGGTGGAGCTGGACGACGGCAGCACGCTGGACTACGACCGGCTGCTGGTGGCCACGGGCTCCTCGCCCTCGCTGCCGCCCATTCCCGGCACGGACCTGCCCGGCGTGGTGACGTGCTGGACGCTGGAAGACGCCCGCGCCATTGCCGACAAGCTCAAGCCCGGCGCCCGCGTGGTGATGATCGGTGCCGGCTTCGTGGCGGGCGTGTGCATGAAGGCGCTGGTGGGCACGGGCGTGAAGCTGTCGGTGATTGCCGGCCGTGCCGGGCAGATCCTGCGCACCATGATGACCCCCGTGGGCAGCCGCATGCTGCAGCGCTGGCTGGAGGGCAAGGGCGTGGAGGTCATCACCTCCGGCCGCACCGAGCGCATCGAGCCCGGCCCGCGCCTGGTGATGGACACGCGCACCATAGACGCCGACCTCATCATCCTGGCCACCGGCGTGCATCCCAACATCGCCTTTCTGGAGGGCACGGGCGCCAAGATCGACCAGGGCATCGTCATCGACGACCGCATGCGCACCACGGTGCCTTGCGTGTACGCCGCGGGCGACGTGGCGCAGGGCCGCGACTTCTCGACGGGCGAGTGGGTGGTGCACGCGCTGCAGCCCACGGCCACGGAGCACGGGCGCATTGCGGCGCTCAACATGGTGGGCAAGGACGTGCCCTACCGCGGCAGCCTGAGCATGAACGTGCTGGACACGGTGGGCCTGATCTCGCACACCTTTGGCGAGTGGAAGGGCCGCGAGGGCGGCGAAGTCGTGGAGCTGACCGACGAGGCGCGCAACCTCTACACCCGGCTGTGCTTCCACGGCGACCGCCTGGTGGGCGCCATCACCATAGGCCAGCCGCGCCACGTGGGCGCCCTGCGCGGGCTCATCCACTCCGGCCGCGCGCTGGGCGAGTGGAAGGCGGAGTTGATGAAGAACCCGCACAAGGTGATGGAAGCCTTTGTGGGGCTGACGCACGCCTGAGCGGCGTCATTCGCTGGGCAGGAAGCCGCCAAGGGCGGCTTCCAGTTCAGCCCGGAATCTCAGGCTCCACCAGCGCCGCCAATTGCGCCAGGGATTCTTGCCAGCCGAGATAACACATCTCGACGGGAATGGCCTCCGGAATGCCGGACTGCACGATGCGCATGTCCGTGCCGCAGGACACCTCCGTCAATTCAATCGTGACCTGCAATTCGCCGGCCAAGTTGGGGTCGTCAAACCGGTCCGTGTAGCGAATGCGCCGGCCTGGTTCCAATTCCAGATACTCGCCGCCGAAGGAGTGGGCGTGGCCGGAGCAGAAATTGGTGAACGACATTTTGAATGTGCCGCCAACCTTGGCTTCCAGGTGGTGTACCTGGCAGGTAAAGCCGTGGGGCGGCAGCCATTTCGCGAGTGCATCGCCCTCCACAAATGCTCGATAAACCCGTTGGGCCGGTGCGCGCAGCACGCGGTGAAGATGAACAGTGCCGGTGGGCATGGTGCGTCTCCTGAGTAGGCGGTGATGTCGCCATCGACGGATGTGGACTGGCAGGAAATCAAAGAGCGTTCATTGCATACTTTTTCTTGAATTCCGGTATCCAGTCTTCGTGCCTTGGATTGTGCTCGATTTCCCTGACCAATTCTTGTGTGCTGATAGCGACTACCCTGGATTTTAATTTCTCGGGCAAGAAGCTGGTAAGAAAAGGCATCAAGCTGCGCCTGTCTTCACCGGCGCGACTTGAAAACACGGGGCTTCGTTCGTCGCTCAGCAGGACGAAAGTGCCATTCTTTTCGATGGAGAAAAGAATTTCCCTGAAAAACTGGTAGTGCATGGCAAATATGCACTGGCGTTCATTCTTCAATTGGTCCGTGATGCCGTGCTTGCTCATGAGTGGCCAATACTTTCGGCCGATGAAGTGCAGGAAGCAATCGTCTTCAAAGCCAATGGGGCTGGCTCCAGAACAGTCCCCAAGCCCAAACACCGAACAGCCGCCGAACGCTCGTTCATCGAACTTCGACTCGATGAAAATGAAGGGCTGGCCGTTCTTGTCCTTGAGCGCAATATCGATGGAGGTGGGTTGTCCCGCATCCTCGTTGAACACCTTCCTGTCCTTGTATTCGAAAACGGCTTCGGCGATTTCCGAGGCGCCTTCCACGTTCTTGGATTCCAAAAGGGAGATGAGTGGGGAATAATCACGTCTCGTGATGAGCGGTCCAATGAGATTGAATGCCATGGCCTGGCTGCTCATCCCATGATGGAGATATTTGTGCAGGGGGAAAGGCGATTTTTTCTCGGCGGCGGCTTCGCGCTGCTTTTGAATATAGTCGGCTACTTCAGGCAGGATCAGGTTGGATGGCCATTGTTCCCATTCTCCCAGGCAGTAGGGCATGCGAGCATGCGTGGGGAGATGCTTGGACTTGAACCAATCAGCGGCCGCCAGCCTCAGCATCTCCGAAAACTTTTTTTGTTTTAGAAGGGGCCATTGTAGGGCCCGTTTTTTACTGTTGGTTGGGTGTTGCATGTTCCGAAAATTGATAGACCGTGAGCTTGCGATCAACGCCGAATAGGCAAAGGGCTCTTCTCAAGCGTGCGCAGCACCGAACTGGATTTGCTGCATCGTATGCCGGGGTCGTTGGCCCTGTTACGCGGGAACATGAATGCGCCCCTTGATATGTTTGAGATTGGCCACGATGGTGAATGTCATGATGACCAGCAAAGACCAGGAGCTCCATTTTCCGATATGGACTGCCGACCACGCTCCCACATTCATCAAAATATGATGAACTGTTTTAAATGGCACCCTTTTGTTGGGTAAAAGGCAAAATGTGCGGCTTATCTGCTTCGGCCGAAATTTTTGGGAATGTGCACGGGCAATACAAGTGAAACATCGGTTGGTTCGCCATTCACCAGGTAAGGATCAAATCGCATTGCCCTTATGGCGCGCAACGATGCTTCATCCAGGTCTGCATTTCCACAGGAAGACAGAAGTGCTGTCCGAACCACTGCGCCGTCCGTGGCTACATGCGCTCGGATGATGGCAGGTCCGGTTACTTTGCCCTTCACCACTATGGCCGGAATACGTATTTCGAATTCCGAGGTGGTTCTCAAGTCTTCAATTTTGACCACGGTTGAAGGCCAACTTTCATTTGCCGCGCAGCAGAATGGGGCTGCGAAGACCAGCAAGCTGATGGCAATGAATATCCGCGAGACAAGTTGCATTTGGAGGTTCATGGTTTTATTGCAGCCGCAATCTCTTGCGCAAGATTGGAAGGAGGGTTATTGATATCGATCGACCAAGTACAAGGCCCATCGAAGGAAAACTCAGAAAACGATGCTCGGTTATAAGAATATTTCTGAATATGATAGAGAAAATGGTGCAGACCGTGCTTAGGCTCCAACGCCTTTACGGCAGCAAAGTTCTTGCCAAAGTAGAAGGCAACGTCGATGAATGGTGAATACTTATTCGAGCCTGACAAGATAACAACGTTGTGGCCCTGTGGTGCTTCGGCTCGGATATCCATCCGAGACTTGAAGAACCGATGTTTCGAGCCCAGCAGTGCGGTCACTTCGGCTCCCAGGTTTGCCTGGAATTGGGTTGCTATGGACATATGGTTATTGCAATAACACCCAACGTTAATTGACCCGATCGGTAACAAGGCGCCGATGCGGCCTAAACAACTCGAACCCGCCATCATCACCCGGCCGTCCATTCTCAGCACGGTGATGAGATCGCCTTACGTTCCGGGTCTGCCTGCGGTGCGTTAGGCCGCAAAAAAAAGCGCTTGGACACCGCCAACGCCCTCCACGACTTCGAAGCCTGGAATTTTCCTGTCGCCGAACCCAGCAACTACACGAAATCAGGCCCCAGCTTTGACGAAAATCAGTTTAAATCGCCCTACTTGCTCGACCGCCTGCGCGCGGAAATCCACGCTGCGCCACTATTTTCGTTGCGCACCGAAGAAGCCTACGTCGGCCAGGCCAAGCGCTTCATTCTTTTCCACGGCAAACGCCATCCCAAGGAAATGGATGTGGAAGAAATCACGGAATTTTTTTCCTGGCTCGCCGCCGAGCGACAGGTTTCAGTCGCCACATAAAGTCAGGCCAAGGGCGCCATCCTGTATTTTTTGGCCAAGTCCAGAGAATGGATGTGCCGTGGCTGGACGAGGTCATTTCCGCCTGCGATTTGCAGGCCGGTTTCGGCGCCGTCTGGCTGCCGGATGTGCTTGCCGTCAAATACCCGGCGCGCGCATCTGGGGCTGGCCGTGAGAATTTCCCAGCCCGCCCGCGTTGCCCGCAGGAAATGCCGAGCGGGCGCCTGGCGGCTTCCAGGCGCCCGCATTAGAGCAGTGCCCTCAACCCAACCGCCCAGGCGACAGCGCCCGCACATCCACCTCCTGCTCCCGCAGCCCCTGCGGCAGCGGCTCGCCCAAGGCCAGGCTGCGCGCCAGCAGCGCCGCGCCCGGCGCGCTCTGTATGCCGTAGCCGCCTTGCGCGGCCAGCCAGAAGAAGCCTTCGGCCTGCACGTCCCAGCCGATCACCATGTCGCCGTCGGCCACGAAGGAGCGCAGGCCGGCCCAGGTGTGCCCCGGGCGGCGGATGGTCATGGTGGTGGCCTGCTCGATGCGGTAGATGCCCATCGCCACGTCCAGCTCCTCCGGCACCACGTCGTGCGGCGCCACCGGGTCGGCATTGGCCGGCGAGCCCAGCAACTGCCCCGCATCCGGCTTGAAGTAATAGCTCTCGTCCACGCCCACCACCGCCGGCCAGCGGGTGGCGTCCACGCCTGCGGGCGCCGAGAAGGTGAAGGCGCTGCGCCGCCGCGGCTCCAGGCCGATCAGGCGCACGCCGGCCAGCTTCGCAATCTCGTCGGCCCAGGCGCCGGCGGCATTCACCACGTGGCGCGCCTGCACGGCTTGCCCGTCGGCCAGCCGCACGGTCCACAGGCCGTCCGCGCGCGACAGCGCCACCACCTCCGCGTGGTTGCGCAGCTGCCCGCCGCGCTGGCGCAGCCCGCGCAGGTAGCCCTGGTGCAGCGCGTGCACGTCGATGTCGCTGGCGCTGTCCTCGGCCAGGCCCGCGCCCGTGGCCTCGGGGCGCAGGCAGGGCACCAGCGCCAGCATCTCGTCGCGGCCCACGCGGCGCACGCCGCCGCCGCGCTCCGAAAGCTCGCGCCACGCCGCCTCCAGCAGCTCGCCCTGGTCCGGCTGCGCCACGTGCAGCACGCCGCGCGGCGACAGCAGCGGCTCGCTGCCGAACACCTCCGGCGGCGCGTCGAAGAAGGCGCGGCTGGCCCGCGTCAGCGCGCGTATGGCCGGCGTGCCGTAGCTCTCCATGTACAGCGCCGCCGAGCGCCCCGTGGTGTGGTAGCCCGGCTGGCTCTCTCGCTCCAGCAACAGCACGCCGGCCCGCTCCGCAATCTCATAAGCGGCCGAGGCGCCGGCAATGCCGGCGCCGATCACGATGAAATCAAAACGGTCCATGGCGTTTCAGACCGCCGAGGCGGTGCCGGTGGAGGTGCCGCCCAGCACGGGCGGCGCGGTGACGATGGAGTCCAGCGCCGGCTCCGCGCGCCGCAGCCGGCCCGCGTCCGGCACCGGGCGGCGCAGCGCAGCGATGCCGTTGAACGCCTGCTCCATCGCGTGCGCCACGCCCAGCGTGTGGCGGTCGGCCCGGAAGCGCCCAACGACCTGCAAGCCGAAAGGCATGCCCGCGTGGTCGGTGCCGCAGGGCAGGCTCAGCGCGGGGTGCGTGGTCAGCGTGGTGACGTAGGTCAGCGACAGCCAGCGGTAGTAGTTCTCCTGCGCCTGCCCGTTGATGGTGGCGGCGTGCGGCTGCGTCCAGGGGAAGGGCGACACGGGCGTGGTGGGCGCCAGGATCACGTCCACGTCGCGGAAGGCGGCCTGGAAGCGCGCCAGGATGCGCGTCTGCTCGGCTTGCGCCCAGGCGCAGTCCAGCAGCCGCATGGCGGCGCCCATCTCGTAGTTGGCGCGCGGGTTGGGGCCCAGGCTCATCGGGTCGCGCTCGTAGGCCTCGCGCATGCCGGCCACGAAGGCCTCGGCGCGCAGCACGTCGAAGCAGCGGTGCACCTCGCCCAAGTCCAGCGCCAGCGGCTCGCAACTGCGGAAGAGGTGGCGCATGGCCTGCACCTTCTCGCGGAACACGGCGCGTATGCCGTCGTCCACCGCGCAGGCGCCGAAGTCCTCGGTGTAGCCCACGCGCAGGCCGCTCAGGTCCACGTCCTGCGGCAGCAGGAAGCTCATCGGGTCCAGCTCGTAGGTCAGCGGGTCGGTGGCCGATACGCCGGCCGTGGCCGCGAGCTGCAGGCAGGCGTCGGCCACGGTGCGGCCCATGGGGCCGACCACGGAGATGGGCGTCCAGCCCAGCGGCTTGCGCGAGCTGGGCACCACGCCGGGCGAGGGCCGGAAGCCCACCACGCCGCACTTGGCCGCCGGAATGCGCAGCGAGCCGCCCGTGTCCGAGCCCGTGCACACCGGCAGCAGGTCCAGCGCCAGCGCCGCGGCCGATCCGCCGGAGGAGCCGCCCGCGTTCAGGTTCGGGTTGAAGGGGTTGCCCGTGGCGCCCCAGACCGGGTTGAAGCTGTTCGCGCCCGCGCCCATCTCCGGCACGTTGGTCTTGCCCGCCACGATGGCGCCGGCCGCGCGCAGCCGCGCCACCAGCACGTTGTCGGCCGCCGGCACGTTGCCGCGGTGTATGGGCGAGCCGTAGGTGGTGAGCAGCCCGGCCGTCTCTTCCAGGTCCTTCACGCCCAGCGGCAGGCCGTGCAGCAGGCCCAGCGGCTCGCCCTTCATGACGGCCTGCTCGGCGGCGCGGGCCTCCTCGCGGGCGCGCTCGAAGCAGGTGGCGGTGACGGCGTTGACGTAGGGGTTCACCGCCTCGATGCGCGCGATGCACGCCTGCAGCAGCTCGACCGGCGAGAGCTGCCGCGCACCGATGCGGCGGCGCATCTCGACGGCGCTCAGGGAGGTGATGTCGGGGGTCTGCATGGGTGTTTGTCTCTCTCGGTTTTTGGGGGTGTCAGTGCAGTCAGCGGCTCAGGCCGCGCGCGGCCACGGGCCACACGGCTTCGACGCGCTCGCCGCGGAAGGCCACGATCTCGTCGTGCAAGTTGAAAGTCGGGTCGCAGTGGCCGGGCACCAGGCGCAGCAGGCTGCCCAGCGCGGGCAGCGGTGCGCCGTCCACGAGGCCGTGCTCGTCGTTGGCCTGCGTGTAGGCCAACGCGCCATCGGCGGGCCACAGCACCGGCAGGCCGCACTCCAGCGTCAGCGATTTGAGCCCCGCGTCCACCACGGCGTGCGTGCCCGCGGCCGTGCTCATCACGCGCGTGGCGACGAACAAGGCGTGCTCGAAGCGCAGCGCGCCGGCCTCGTTGTCGGCGTAGTCGCGGTCCATGAAGGCGTAGGAGCCCGGCTGCAGCTCGGTGTAGACGCCGCTTTCCAGGTCCCACTCCACGCTGCCCGTGCCGCCGCCGGTGACGGTGGCGCAGCGCACCCCGGCGTTCTCCAGCGCCGTCACGACCTCGCCGGCCCGCGCCGCCGCGCGCAGCGCCTGTTCGCGCCGCTGGTCGCGGCTGCGCAGGTGCTGCAGCCCGCCCTGGTAGGCCTGCAGCCCGGCGAAGCTCAATTGCGGATGCGGCGCCAGCCGCTGCAGCAGCCGCTGCACGGCGGCCGCGTCGGCCACGCCGCAGCGGCCCTGGCCGATGTCGATTTCCACCAGCACGTCGAGGTGGCTGCCGGCCTCGCGCGTGGCCTCGGCCAGGGCGTCCACCTGCGCGGCGTCGTCCACGCACACGCTCAAGCGGGCCTGGCGCGCCCACTGCGCCAGCGCGCGCGCCTTGAGCGGCGAGGCCAGCTCGTTGCTCACGTGCACGTCGCGCACCCCGGCAAGCAGGAAGGGCAGCGCCTCGCTGGCCTTCTGGCAGCACACGCCCACCGCGCCGCGCGCCATCTGCGCCAGCGCCACGGCAGGGCACTTGTGCGCCTTGGCATGCGGGCGCAGGTGCACGCCGGCGGCGTCGGCCGCGGCCTGCATGCGGGCCAGGTTGCGCTCGAAAGCGTCCAGGTCCAGCAGCAGGGCGGGCGTGTCCACCTCGGCAAGGGCTTGCCCCGCCGTGGCGGCGGGCGGGAAGGGCAGGAAACCTTCCGTCATGGGCATGGCGTGAGCCTTTCGGTCAGTCGGCGGTGATGTGGGCGCGCTGCGCAGTTTCACGCATCAGCGGCAGCTCCTTTTGGATGAGCGCCTCCACCGCCGCGCCGTTCTGGTAGCCGGGCTCGAAGCCGCTGGCCGCGAGTTTCTCCCGCACGTCCGGCTGCTCCATCACCTCGGCCAGCGCCTTCTCCAGCTTGGCCTTCACCGCGGGCGGCAGGCCGCGCGGGGCCACCACCGCCAGCCAGGTGTCGGCGTCCAGGGCGTAGCCGCTTTCGGCGAAGGTGGGCACGCCCGGCAGCAGCGTGGAGCGCTTGGCCGTGGTGACGGCGATGGGCTTGATCTTGCCGCCCTTGAGCTGCGGAAGGGCCGCGGCCACGGTGTCCACGGCAAAGGGCACCTGGCCGCCCATGAGGTCCGTCATCGCCGGGGCGCTGCCCTTGTAGGGCACGTGCATGAGCTGCGTGCCGGTGATGTGCGCCAGCAGCTCGCCGGTGAAGTGCGCCGTGGAGCCGTTGCCGAAGGAGGCGAAGGCCAGCTTGCCGGGCTGCGACTTAGCCAGCGCGACGAACTCCTTGGGGTTGTTGGCCGGCACGTCCTTGTTGGCCAGCAGGATCAGCCCCGTGCGCGCCACCAGCCCCACCGGCTCGAAGCTCTTCACGGGGTCGTAGGGCAGCTTGGGCTGTATGGCCGGGTTGACGGTGAAGGTGGTGCCCGAGCTCACCAGCAGCGTGTGGCCATCGGCCGGGGCCTTGGCCACGAAGCTGGCGCCAATGACGGTGCCGGCGCCGGCGCGGTTGTCCGCCATCACGGTCTGGCCCAGCTTGGCCTCCAGCGCCTTGGCCAGCAGCCGCCCGGCCACGTCGGTGGCACCGCCCGGCGGGAAGGGGATCACCAGTTGGATCGGCTTGGTGGGGTACGTCGCGTCCGCCGCCCAGGCAACGCCCAGCGGCGCGGCGAGCGCCGCGGCCGCAACCGTGGCATGGAGCAGGAAAGTGGGCTTCTTCATGGGGCGTTCCTTTGGGCGGGGGTGGTTGAGAGAGAAACCTTGCGTGGAATTCAGGCTGCCGCGTCTGAAGCAGCGGCGGCCTCCTGGCCGCGGGCCAGGAAGCGGGCGTACTCGTCCTCGGGGACGAACAGGCCCCCGGTGGTCCAGGCGATGTGCGTGGCCGCGGCCATGTGCGGCGCCAGGCCGTGCCGCTCGATGTAGGCCCGGCCCGCGGGCGTGTCGCGCAGCATGGCGGGGCCGGTGAAGCCGGCCGCGGCCGAGGGCTCAATGCGCAGCCCCTCGGTGCGGGCGGCGGCGTGCAGCAGCTTGAACAGCGTCTCGTCCTGCACCGTGTAGACGCCGCCCAGCAGCGGCCCCGCCACGGCGGCGGCCAGCTCCGAGGCGCTGGGCACGGCCAGGCCGTCGGCCTCGGTGCGGTTGTCCAGGCCCACGTCGTAGACCGACGGGTTGCTGCCCAAAAATTCGAAGCCCGGCGTGGTGGCCAGCATCTGCAGCAGGAAGCACGGCGATGCCGTGGGCTCGGCGAAGAAGCAGTGCACGTGGGGGCCGAAGAGCTGCGCCAGGCCGAAGGCGACACCGCCCGGCGCGCCGCCCACGCCGCAGGGCAGGTACACGAAGAGCGGGTGCTGCGCGTCCACCGGGCGGCCCAGGGCGGCCAGTTGCAGCGCCAGGTGCGGGGCGGCGGCGGCGTAGCCCAGGAACAGCGAGCGCGAGCGCTCGTCGTCCACGAAGTGGCAAGCCGGGTCGGCCTCGGCCTCGCGGCGGCCCGCGGCCACGGCCTGGGCGTAGTCGCCCGCGTGCTCCACCACGTCCACGCCGCGTGCGCGCAGCCGGGCCTTTTTCCAGTCCTTGGCGTCGGCCGACATGTGCACCACGGCCTTGAAGCCCAGGGCCGAGGCCATCACGCCAATGGCCAGGCCCAGGTTGCCCGTGGAGCCCACGGCCACCTGGTGGCAGGCGAACAGGGCACGCGCGGCCGGGCCGGCCAGCACGCGGTAGTCGCCGTCCGGCGTGAGCAGGCCATGGCGCAGTGCCAGCGCCTCGGCGTGCTCCAACACCTCGTGGATGCCGCCGCGCGCCTTGACGGAGCCCGCCACCGGCAGGCCGTGGTCGGCCTTCACGAACAGGGTGCCGAAGTCCGGCGACAGGCCCAGCGCCTGCTGCAGCGCGGGCACGGGCAGCAGCTCGGACTCGATCACGCCCTCCCGCGCCTGCAGCTCCGGGAACAGCCCGGCCAGCAGCGGCGCGAAGCGGCGCCAGCGCGCCACGGCCGCCTCCACATCAAGCTGGCTAATGCCTGCGCCGTTTGGCGCCTGGGCGGCGGGCCGGGGCGCGGTGGCCGTCCACAGCACCGGCTCGCCCCGCTGCAGGGCTTGAAGGTCGAAGGTGTCCGCCTGCTGGGCGGCATGGGTGCCGGCCGGTGCGGTGCTCGGCGGGGTTGCGGTGGTCGGTTGCGGCATGGAATCGTCTTTATTCGTCGTCTGGTGTTGCCATGGTGGGCCGGCCGGCGCTGCCGCGCAAAGCATTTATATTGCCCTGGTCATTAGTCAAACTGGGGCATGACGTGGATACCAGGCTCTCTCCGTCCGTTCTTGCATGGTTGCGGTGCTTCGAAGCCGCAGCCCGGTGCATGAGCTTCACCAAGGCCGCCACGGAGTTGTGCGTGACGCAGGGCGCGGTGAGCCAGCAGGTCAAGCAACTGGAGGGCTGGCTGCAGCGGCCGCTGTTCCTGCGCAGCCCGCGCAGCCTGGTGCTCACGCCGGAGGGGCAGTGGCTGGCCTCGGTGGTGCGCGAGTCCTTCCAGGCCATAGAGGGCACGCTGGTGCAGTTGCGCATCCCGCCGGCCGCGGGGCCGCTGGCGCTGAGCTGCGCGCCGTCCTTCGCCATGGGCTGGCTCACGCCGCGCCTGGGCGACTTCTATCGCAGCCACCCGGACATCGGCCTGCGCGTCATCGGCGAGTTCCACGCGCTGGACCGCGAGCGCATGGCGCGCGACGAGGTGGCCGCCGCGCTGCGCTACGACCTGGGCCGCTACCAGGACCTGGTGGCCATCGAGATCCTGGACGAATGGCTGCTGCCCGTGGCCAGCCCCGCCTTCCTGGCCGCGCACACGCAACTGCGCTCGGCGGCGGACCTGCGGCCGGAGCTGCTGTTGCACGACAGCAGCGCCTGGGACGGCGCCGGCCCCTGCGAGGAGTGGGCGCACTGGCTGCGCCACGCCGGCGTGGAGTTGCCCGGCCTGGAGCAGGGGCACCACTTCAACCTGTCGCTGCTGGCGCAGGGCGCGGCGCTGGCCGGGCAGGGCATTGCCATGGGGCGGGCGGCGCTGGTGCTGGACGAGCTGGCCGCCGGCCGCCTGGTGGTGCCCTTCGGACTCCCGGTGCGCTCGCGGGCTTCGTACCACTTTGTCTGCCCCATGCAGCGCACGGCGCGCACGGAGAACGTGCTGGCCTGGCTCACGGCGCAGGCGGCGCGCTTTCGCGTGCAGCGCGACGCGCTGCTGCAGCCGCTCGCGCTCGCGTAGGCGCCGGGCGCATTCAGGGCCAACCCCAAGCGGGAAAACCCCTTCAAGCCGTGGCGCAAGCGGCAAACCGGCTGTCGCAACCGCGAACCGCGCCGGGCCCCCGCGCCACACCATGGCGTCACCTTCCACCCCCCCAAGGAGACGACCATGGACATGCCCAGCACCATCCGCCTGCGCAACGGCGAACCGGCCTGGAAGACCTTCAGCAAGGAGGAATACGCACGGCGCATCGCCGCGTTGCGTGCGCAACTCTCGGCCGAGAACATCGACGCCGCGCTCTTCAGCTCCTACCACAACGTCGCCTACTACAGCGACTTCCTCTACTGCAGCTTCGGCCGCTTCTACGGCTTGGCGGTGACGCACGCCAAGACCACCGTCATCGCCGCCAACATCGACGGCGCCCAGCCCTGGCGCAAGTCCGTGGCCGACGACGTGCTCACCTACACCGACTGGCAGCGCGGCAACTTCTTCCGCGCCGCGGCGCAATGCCTGCCCGCGCGCGGACGCATCGGCGTGGAGCTGGACCACCTGCCCGTGGACCGGCTGCAGGCGCTCAGGGACGCGCTGCCGGGCGTGGAGTTCGTGGACATCTCCGCGGCCTGCATGCGGCTGCGCATGGTCAAGAGCGCCGAGGAGATCGAGTTCATCGCCGCCGGTGCGCAGGTCTGCGACGTGGGCGGCGCGGCGCTGGTGGCCGCGGTGAAGGAGGGCGTGCCGGAGCACGAGGTGGCGCTGGCGTCCACCGCGGCCATGGTGCGCGAGATCGCGCGCCGCTACCCCGGCGCCGAGCTGATGGACACCTGGACCTGGTTCCAGTCCGGCCTCAACACCGACGGCGCCCACAACCCGGTGACCACGCGCCGCGTGCAAAAGGGCGACATCCTGAGCCTGAACTGCTTCTCCATGATCAGCGGCTACTACACCGCGCTGGAGCGCACGCTGTTCCTGGACCACGCCAGCGACGCCCATTTGAAACTCTGGGAGATCAACTGCAAGGTGCACGACGAGGGCAAGAAGCTGCTGGTGCCCGGCGCCAGGTGCAGCGACATCGCCCACCAGCTCAACGAGATCTACCTGGAGCACGACCTGCTGCAGTACCGCACCTTCGGCTACGGCCACAGCTTCGGCGTGCTCAGCCACTACTACGGCCGCGAGGCCGGGCTGGAGCTGCGCGAGGACATCGACACCGTGCTGCAGCCCAACATGGTGGTGTCCATGGAGCCCATGATCATGCTGCCGGAAGGCCTGCCCGGCGCCGGCGGCTACCGCGAGCACGACATCCTGGTGATCACGCCGGAAGGCAACCGCAACCTCACCGGTTTCCCCTACGGGCCCGCGCACAACATCATCAAGGCCTGAGCCTTCAGCCGGCGCGCGGCACGCCCGCCCACAGCGGGCGTGCCGCCTTCAACAGCACTCACCCGGGGCTGCGGGCCGTGGCTTCAAGCCCCGGGGCGGCCCAAGGCACAGCAGGGGACACGCATGTCCAAGCAACCCACGTCCGCCATGGCGGGCAGGCCCGCGGCGGGGCACGAGCAGCGCATGCTGCGCCGTGCCGCGGCGGGCAGTTTCGTCGGCAACTTCGTGGAGTGGTTCGACTACGCCGCCTACGGCTACCTGGCCACGGTGATCGCCACCGTGTTCTTCCCGTCGGAGGACAAGACCACGGCGCTGCTGTCCACCTTCGCGGTGTTCGCCATCTCCTTCTTCATACGGCCCCTGGGCGGCATCGTCTGGGGCCACATCGGCGACCGGCTGGGCCGCCGCCAGGCGCTGTCGCTGTCCATCCTGATCATGTCGGCCTCGACCTTCGTCATGGCCTTCCTGCCCGGCCACGAGCGCTGGGGCCTTTGGGCCGCCGTGGCGCTGCTGCTGGTGCGCGTGGTGCAGGGCTTTTCGGCCGCCGGCGAGTACGCGGGCGCCGCGGCCTTCATCGCCGAATACGCCCCGGCCAAAAAGCGCGGCTTCTACACCAGCCTGGTGCCGGCCAGCACCGCCGCGGGCCTGCTGTTCGGCTCGCTGCTGGTGGCCGGGCTGCACGCCTGGCTCACGCCCGTGCAGTTGCACGACTGGGGCTGGCGGCTGCCCTTCCTGCTGGCCGCGCCCTTCGGCCTGATCGGCCGCTGGATACGCAACAGCCTGGAGGACACGCCCGCCTTCCGCGCGCTGGAGGCCAGCACGCTCAACGCGCACGAGGCCACGCCCATTCGCGAGCTGCTTTCTCGCCACCGCCGCGCGCTGCTGGTGGCCCTGGGGGTGGCCTGCCTCAACGCCGTGGGCTTCTACGTGCTGCTGTCCTACATGCCCACCTACCTCAGCACCGAGCAGGGGCTGTCGGAATCGCGCTCCTTCATGGCCGCCACCATCGCGCTGCTCACCTACATCGGCTTCATCTTCGTGGTCGGCGCGGTGTCGGACCGCGTGGGCCGCAAGGCGATGCTGGTGCTGGCCTCGCTGCTGTTCATGGCCGCCAGCGTGCCGCTGTTCGGCGTGCTGGGCGCGGCGGACTACGCCACGCTGGTGCTGGTGCAGATCGCCTTCGGCGCGCTGCTGGCCATGAACGACGGCACGCTGGCGTGCTTCCTGGCCGAGCTGTTCCCCACCCGCGTGCGCTACAGCGGCTTCGCCTTCAGTTTTAACTTGGCCAACACGCTGTTCGGTGGCACGGCACCCTTCGTCTGCACCTGGCTGATCCGGCAGACGGGCACGCCGCTGGCGCCGGCCTGGTACCTGGTGGCGGCCGCGTCCGTGGCGCTGGTGGCGCTGTCCTTCGCGCGCCGGCCCGCCGGGTTGTCGCTGGACGCCGCCACCGGCAAGGCCCTGGACGCCGCCTGAGGCCCGCCCACCGCCCCCCGCACCGCTCCCGCCGCGGCGGCCGAGGCCAACGCCAACGCCGGAGCCCGGATCGCCCAGGACTTTCGCAAGCCACGCCGCATGAGCATCATCAGCCTTCTTTGCACAGCACCCGGCGCGCTGTCCGGCCCGCGTCCCGCCCCGCGGAGCCGGCCGGCCACGCGCGCGCTCTCGATGATGAATGGCGGCCTGCAACGGTTCGGCTTCCTGGTCGTGCCCAACTTCTCCCTGATCGCGCTGAGCGCGGCCATCGACCCGCTGCGCCTGGCCAACGCGGTGCTGGAGCGGCGGGCCTACGAGTACGCCGTGGTGGCCGCCACCCGCGAGCCCGTGCCTTCGAGCGACGGCATACGCGTGGTGCCCGACCTCACCATGGCCGACGCGCTCGACTTCGACGCGGTGTTCGTGATCGGCCCCAACCCGCTGCCGCGCCAGGGCTACGGCGAGTGCATCGCCTGGCTGCGCCGCATGGCCGCCGCCGGTGCCACGCTGGGCGGCATAGACACGGGCAGCTACGTGCTGGCCAAGGCCGGGCTGCTCAAGGGCTACCGCTGCACCATCCACTGGGAGGACCGCGACGCGCTGCTGGAGGACTTTCCCGGCATCGAGGTCTCCGAGCAGCTCTTCGAGATCGACCGCGACCGCCACACCTGCAGCGGCGGCATCAGCCCGCTGGACATGATGACCACGCTGCTGAGCCGCCCGCCGGGCAGCCGCGCCCTGGCCGAGCAGGTCTCGGACCTGCTGGTGGCGCAGCGCCGCGGCGGCGAGGAAAAGCAGGTCGTCCCGCTGCGCCACCGCCTGGCCGGTGGCCACCCGCTGGTGGTCTCGGCGCTGGAGATGATGGAAAGCAACCTGGAGGAGCCGCTGAGCCCCACCGAGATCGCCGGCTACCTGGGCATCTCGCGGCGCCAGCTGGAGCGGCTGTTCAGCGAGCAGCTGGGCATGTCGCCCGCGCGCAAGTACCTGCAACTGCGCCTGGAGCGCGCGCGGCGCGCGCTGCTGCGCAGCTCCCGCGCGCCGGAGGACATCGCGCAGTCCACCGGCTTCGTCTCCATGCCCCACTTCATCACCCGCTACCGCGAGGCCTACGGCTGCACGCCGGCCGCCGATCGCGCCAAGCACCGCTCCTGAACCACGGCGGCCGCGGGGCGTGGCGAGTGCCGCCCGCGCCCGCGCCTGAAGGACCCAGCCCATGAACGCTTTCCACCGCGGCGCAGTGGCGCCCCTTGCGCCTGTTGCGCCCGCCCCGTCCGCGCGTCCCGCGCTCAACGTCGGCTTCGTGCTCGCGCCCAGCTTCACCATGGTGGCCTTCTCCGGCTTCCTGGACGCCTTGCGCCTGGCCGCGGACGAGGGCGACCGCAGCCGCCCCATCCATTGCCGCTGGAGCGTGCTGGCCGAGGAGCTGCGGCCCCAGCGCGCGAGCAACGGCGTGGAGGTGATGCCCACGGCGCGCCTGGGCGATCCGTCGGCCTTCGACTACATCGTGGTGGTGGGCGGGCTGCTGCACGGCGAGCAGAAGGTGCCGGCCGCGGTCACCGGGTTCCTGCGCGCGGCCGCCGCGCGCGGCGTGCCGCTGGTGGGCCTGTGCACCGGCGCCTTCGTCCTGGCGCGCGCCGGGCTGATGGAGGGGCGGCGCTGCTGCGTGAGCTGGTACCACCACCAGGAGTTCGTCCGCGAGTTCCCACTGCTGCGCGCGGAGTCGCACGAGATGTTCGTGGTGGACCGCGACCGGCTCACCTGCGCCGGCGGCACCAGCGTCGTCCACCTCGCGGCCTGGCTGCTGGAGCGCCACTGCGGCAAGGCCGCCGCGGGCAAGGCGCTGCGCATCCTGCTGGAGGAGGGCGCCTTGCCCGCGCGCACGCCGCAACCTCAACCCGAGCTGGCCGAGAGCACCGCCGACCAGCGCGTGCGCCAGGCCATGTGGCTGATGGAGCAGAACCGCTCCAGCCCCATGCCGCTGCCCGCGGTGGCGCAGCAGGTCCACCTCAGCGTGCGCCACCTGGAGCGGCGCTTTCGCAAAGCCATAGGCATGAGCCCGCACGAGTTCTCGGTGCGGCTGCGGCTGCGCCACGCCCACTGGCTGGCCAGCCACACGCAAATGCCCCTGTCGCAGATCGCGCTGGAGTGCGGCTTCAGCGACAGCTCCAGCTTTTCAAGGCGCTTTCGCGAGGTGTTCAGCTACCCGGCCAGCACGCTGCGGCGCGGGCAGGCGGGCGTCGAGGCTGCCGGTGCGCCGCGGCCCGCGGCCGAGCCCGGCGCGGGCGGCTGGCCGCTCAGCGCTGCAGCAGCGCCGCGGCCTGCGGCGCCGGCAGCGCGGGGCTGAACAGCCAGCCCTGGTAGGCCTCGCAGCCCAGCTCGCGCAGCCGCTGCAGCTGCTCCGGCTTTTCCACGCCCTCGGCCACGATGCTGCAGCCCAGCGTGTGGCCCAGGCCAATGACGGCGCGCACGATGGCCTCGTCGCTGGCGTCCTGCGCCATGTCGCGCACGAAGGAGCGGTCGATCTTGATTGCCGT
Organism: Azohydromonas lata NBRC 102462; assembly: GCF_001571085.1. GTDB lineage: Bacteria > Pseudomonadota > Gammaproteobacteria > Burkholderiales > Burkholderiaceae_C > Azohydromonas > Azohydromonas lata. The sequence goes on along the minus strand of NZ_BCTC01000042.1, from coordinate 34,032 downwards.
GATGGGGAATGCCTTGAGCCATGCCAGCGACGAGTGCCCGGTGCCGAAGTCGTCCAGGTGCACCTCCACGCCCAGCTCCACCAGCGCCTGCAACTGCTCGGCCACGGTGGCGAAGTCGTCGATCACGGCCGACTCCGTCACCTCCACCGACAGCCGCTGCGCCGGCACGCCGTGGCGCTGCAGCTCCTGCGCGATGCGCGCCACCAGCCCCGGGTGCAGGAACTCGCGCGGCGAGAGGTTGATGGCCACGCGCGCGGTGAAGCCCTCGTCCTGCCACTGCCGCATCTGCCGGCAGGCCATGCGCAGCACGGCCTCGCCCAGCGCGCCTATGAGCCCGGTGTCCTCCGCCACGGGGATGAACACGCCCGGCGGCACCACGCCCAGCTCCGCGTCGGTCCAGCGCAGCAGCGCCTCGAAGCCGTGCACCTGGCCGCTGGCCACGTCCACCTGGGGCTGGAAGTGCAGCGACAGCGCGTCCTCGCGCAGCGCGGCCTGCAGCCGCGCGTGCACGCGCAGCGCCTGGCGCGCGCGTTCGCCCAGCGCGGCGTCGTACAGCGTGGTCTGGCCGCGGCCCAGGCGCTTGGACTCGTGCAGCGCCAGGTCGGCGCAGCGCAGCAGCAGGTCGGCGTCCTGCGCGTGCGCAGGGCAGTCGGCCAGGCCCATGGCCGCCGCCACCGGCCACTCCAGCGTGCCGCAGCGCACGCCCGGCGCCAGCGCCTGCGCGAGCTGCCGCGCCAGCTCGGCCGGTGCCAGTTGCGGCGCGATCACGCCGAACACGTCGCCGCCCAAGCGGGCCACGAAGCAGCTGGCGGGCAGCGTGGCGACCAGCCGGTCCGCCAGCGCCTTGAGCAGCATGTCGGCCGCGCTGCCGCCGTGGCGTTCGTTGACCTGCTTGAAGCCCACACAGTTCATCATGGCCACGGCCGCGGTGCCGCCGGCCTGTCCCGCGGCCTGTGCGATGGCCTGCCGCAGCGCCTCCACGAAGCGCCAGCGGTTGGGCAGCCCGGTGAGCATGTCGTGCGTGGCGCGGTGCTCCAGCTCGGCCTGGTGGGCGCGGCGGTGCGAGACGTCGCTCACGCAGGCCGTCATTCGCATGCCGCCGGCCATTTGCGTGCGCGTCACCGAGACCTCCACGTCCAGCAGCGTGCCGTCCTTGCGCTGCCCCGGCACCGAGGCCAGGCGGCGGTCGGCAGCGTCGTCGCCGTTGGCCCAATCGGCACGGTGGTGCGCGTGGCGCTCGTGCAGGTGCGCGGGCAGCAGCAGGTCCACCGGACGGCCCTGGAGCTCGCCCGCGCCCCAGCCGAACATGGACTCCAGCGCGCGGTTGGCCAGCTGGATCTCGCCCTGCGGGTTGATCACCACCACGCCCACGGGCGCGAGCTCCAGCAGCGCGCGGTACTCGGCGCCGCGCTGCTCGATCTCCAGGCGCGCCTGCTCCAGGCGCAGGTAGGGGCGCTTCACGCGCTGCAGGAACATGACGCGGTAGAGGCAGCCGTAGGCCAGCACCTTGTAGACGTGGCCCAGCAGGTTGGTCGCGGAAGTGATGCGGTCGCCGTAGATCACGAAGAAGCACTCGCCCAGCAGCATGAGCAGCAGTGCGTCGCACAGCGGCGCGTGGTCGGCGCGCCGCGGGGGCGGCATGGCCGCCATGCGCAGGAGCTGCACCCCCAGCGCCACGGCCAGCAGGGCCATGATGGCGCCCTCGGCCGCCAGCTTCAGCGTCGTGAGCCCCTGGCCGGGCACGAAGGTGTGCGGGAACAGCTCGGGCCGGAACACCGCCAGCACGCCCAGCACCAGGCTCAGGGCGACGCCCGCCAGCACGGCGCGCGCCGCCGCATGGGCGCCCACGCCCTGCGCCGCGCGCGGGAAGCACCAGGCGATGAGCGCGACCGCCCCCAGCAAGCGCGCCAGCAGCCACAGCACGATGGACTTGTGCGGCGTGTTCTCCGAGACGAAATGCGGCATGCCCGCGAAGGACAGCAGGTGCAGCAGGTCCAGCACGGCCACGGCGATGAAGGCCGCGCCCAGCGCGCGGCTCATGGCGCGCCGGCGCTGGTTGAGCACGCAACTGGCGGTCAGGCCCACCGACATGCTCACCACCACCGCCACCACCTCCAGCAGCGTGTGCAGCGACAAGAACTCGGCCTGCGGCAGCGCCACGTCCAGCGCGCCGCCGCTCCAGGCCTGCACGTACAGCAGCGGCGCCATCACCACCAGTGCCGCCACCCAGGCGGCGGGCCGCCACAGCGCCAGGCGCGTCAGGGCCCCGGTTGGGCTGGCGGGCAGGGAGGTGGACCGGTCTGGAATTTCTGCGGACATGCGGGCTATTCAGGGTGGCGGACTCCATCAGCCGCCGGGCGCGCCAGCGCGCGCTCCCCAGGCCGGGCGGATGCTCAGCCCCCCAGTGTGACCGGTGGGTCACTTGGCCGGTGCCCGGAAGAGCGGGCCTTATGCCGTCCATTCCTGCCGTCCGCACCGCGCGGCACTTACCCCCCGCTGCTGTGGATAACTCTGTGGTGTACCTGCAGGCGGCGGCGCCAAGTGATTGATTTCACAGGCGTTGACTCGCCGTGCCTCAAAAAGAGGCAATTTGGGGCTTGAACGCTGCTGCGGCGGCAGCCGCGGGCCGCGCCGGGGGCTTCAGGCCACGCGCTGGCGCTGCGTGCCCAGCACTGCGCCGTCCAGGGTGAGCACGTCGCCCCGGTGCAGGTAGCGCGGCGGCTGGCGGCCCATGCCCACGCCGGCGGGCGTGCCGGTGAGCACCACATCGCCGGGCTGCAGCGTCATGAAGCTGCTGAGGTAGGCCACGAGGTGGGCGACGGGAAAGATCATGTCGGCCGTGCTGCCGCGCTGCATCACCGTGCCGTTGAGCGCGAGTTGCAGCGGCAGGGCTTGCGGGTCGGGGATCTCGTCGCAAGTCACCAGCCAGGGCCCAAGCGGGCCGAAGCCGTCGAAACTCTTGCCCTTGGTCCATTGGCCGTTGCGGCGCAGTTGCCAGTCGCGCTCGGACACGTCGTTGGCCAGGCAGTAGCCGGCCACGTGCGACAGGGCCTGCGACGCCGGCACCCGGCGCGCGGCCGTGCCCATCACCACGGCCAGCTCGATCTCCCAGTCGGTGGCCGTGGAGCCTGGCGGCAGCGGCAGCTCGTCGTTTGGACCGGCCAGGGCCGTGACGGCCTTGTTGAACACGATGGGTTCCGTGGGCGCCTCCAGAGCGGCTTCGCGGGCGTGGTCGCGGTAGTTCAGGCCTATGGCGATGCACTGGCGCACGCCGCCCACGGGCGGCCCAAGCCGCGTGTCGGCGGGCAGCAGCGGCATGCGCTCCAGGTCTATGGCGGCCAGGGCGCGCAGCTTGTCCGGGGACAGCCATTGGGGCGTGATGTCCTCCACCAGCAGCGAGAGGTCGCGCGGGCGGCCCTGGCCGTCCAGCGCACCGGCGCGCTCGGCGCCGGGCGGCCCGTGGCGCAGCAGCTTCATGGCGCGGCCCTCACGCGAAGATGCTTTCGAGGTCCGCCTCGCCCGCGCTGCCGCCCAAGTTGAGGCTGCTCTCGATGTGGTCGAGATGGTGCAGCATCAACGACTGCGCGGACTCCACGTCGCCGCGCTTGACCGCGGCCACGATCTCCTCGTGCTCGTCGGCGCGGCAGCTCGTGGCGGTGGGCGCGTCGTAGAGCGAGATGATCAGGCAGGTCAGCGTGGAGAGCTCGCGCATGGTGCGCGCCAGGGCCGAGTTGCCGGCCAGCTCGGCCAGCAGCGTGTGGAATTCGCCCGACAGGCGGACGATGGCGCGCTTGTCCTCGCGGCGGCGGGCGTCGGCTTCCTGGTCGAGGTGGCGGCGCAACCGCTGCAGCTTCACGTCGTCCAGCGTCGCCACCAGGCGGCGCAGCACGCCGGGCTCTATGAGGCGGCGGGCCTCGAACACGTCCTGCGCCTGCTCTATGGTGGGCTTGGCGACGAAGGCGCCGCGCTGCGGAACCAGCTCCACCACCTGCTCGTGCGCCAGCCGCGCCAGCACCTCGCGGATCTTGGCGCGGCTGGTGCCGAAGATGGTGGCCAGCCGGTCTTCGCCCAGCTTGGTGCCGGGCACCAGCCGGTGCTCCAGGATGGCCGCCGAGATTTTTTCAACGATCTCGTCGAAGGTGTGTTCGCGGCCGGCGGCCTCGGCGCGCGCAGTGGCTTTGGATGGCATCACGTCGGATTTTAGGGACGGTGTTGAGGGGGGGCTCGCGCAGTCCCGGCAAACGAGCTTCACGGGCGGTGGCTGCCGGCCAGCAGCCGCGCCAGGGCCTCGCTCAGGCCCTGGTTGGGTTTGACGGGCGGCGGCGCGAAGCTGCCGCGGCGCGCGGGCACCGGGGCCAGCGACACCAGGCTTTGCGCGTGGTTCACGGCGCTGGAGACGCCGTCGACCACCGGCACGGGAATGCGCTGCCGGATCGTGCGCGCCAGCCCGGCCAGCGGCGCACCGGCGATGATGATGACGTCCGCGCCGTCGTCCTCCACGGCCGAGCGGCACAGCGCCTGCAGCCGCTCGGCGTGGTCCTCCTGCACCGTGGCGATGTCGCGCAGCGGCTGGTCCAGGCTGCGGATGCTGGCCAGCCTGTCCAGCAGCCCGTTGGCCTGCACCGTCTCGCGGTACCAGGCCTGTATGCGCGCGGAGATGGCGATGATGGAAAAGCGCTGGCCCAGCATGCAGGCGCTCATGAGCGCCGCCTCGGTCAGGCCCACCACGGGAATGTCCAGCGCCTCGCGCAGGCCCGCCAGGCCCGGGTCGCCGAAGGCGGCCACCACGATGGCGTCGTGCTCGCGCCAGTGCTCGGCCGCCAGCGTGGCCGCGGCGTAGGCGCCAATGAGGGCCTCGAAGCGCGTTTCGATGTAGGCCACGCCCAGCGGCGCGGTGAGCACGCGCACCTCGGTGCCGGGCGCGGCGGCGCGCCTGGCCTCGGCCTCTATGAGGTCCGAGACGCTCTGGGACGTGTTGGGGTTGATGAGCAGGAGCTTCATGGCGGTGTCCTTGGCTGGAGGCACGGCGGCGCTCAGGCCGCGGCGCTGCGCTTGGGCAGCAGGCTTGGGCGGTCGCGGCGCAGGAAGCGGCCGGCGCCGGGGCGGGGGTGGAACTGCCGGCCGTCCCAGACCACGTCGCCGCCGGCCAGGGTGAGCGCGGGCCAGGCCTGCAACTCCATGCCCTCGTAGGGCGTGTAGTCCACGGCGTGGTGCAGTTGCGTGTTGGTGAGGGTGCGCGGCGACTCGTCCCACACCACCAGGTCGGCGTCGGCGCCCACGGCGATGGTGCCCTTGCGCGGGTGCAGCCCGTAGGCCTTGGCGGGGTTGGTGGAGGTCAGCTCCACGAAGCGGTTGATGGTGATGCGCCCCTCCAGCACGCCCTTGGAGTACAGCAGCGGCAGCCGCGTCTCTATGCCCGGAATGCCGTTGGGAATGTGGCGGAAGGCCACCTCCTCGCCGCCGGGCTTCTTGCCCTGCGTGCCCTCGTAGCTGAAGGGCGCGTGGTCGGAGGAAAAGATGGTGAACAGCCCGTCGGCCAGGCCGCGCCAGATCACGTCCTGGTTGGCGCGGTTGCGCGGCGGCGGGCTGCACACGCAGCGCGCGCCCAGGTAGTTGTCGTCCAGCCCCAGGTCCTCGGCGGTGAGGAAGAGGTATTGCGGGCAGGTCTCGGCGAAGACGTTGAGCCCCTGCGCGCGAGCCCAGCGGATCTGCTCCACCGCCTCGCGGCCGGAGACGTGGACGATCATGATGGGCACGTCCACCAGCTCCGACAGCGCGATGGCGCGGTGCGTGGCCTCGCGCTCCACCAGCAGCGGCCGCGCGTGGGCGTGGAAGCGCGGCGCGGTGCGGCCGCTGGCCTCCAGCCGCTTGCTCAGCCACTCGATGCAGTCGGCGTTCTCCGCATGGATCATGGCCATGGCGTCGTGCCGGCGCGCCACCTCCAGCACGTCCAGGATCTGGCCGTCGTCGAGCTTGAGGTCGTCGTAGGTCATGTAGATCTTGAACGAGGTGTAGCCCTCGGCGATGAGCCGCGGCAGCTCCTCGTTCAAGACCTGCGGCGTGGGGTCGCTCACGATGAGGTGGAAGGCGTGGTCCACGTGGGCGCGGCCTTCGGCGCGGTGGTGGTAGTCCTGCACCGCGGCCAGCAGCGACTGGCCCTTTTGTTGCGCGGCAAACGGGATCACGGTGGTGGTGCCGCCGCAGGCCGCGGCGCGGGTGCCGCTGTCGAAGTCGTCGGCCATGCGCACGGGCGCTTCCATGGGCTGGTCGAGGTGGCAGTGCGCGTCCACGCCGCCGGGCGTGACCCAGCGGTGGGCGGCGTCCAGCTCGCGTGCGCCGGGCGGCAGCGCCAGGCCCAGCTGCACGATGCGCCCGTCGCGCACGGCGATGTCGGCCTCGAAGCAGTCGCTGGCCGTGGCGATGCGCGCGTTGCGAATCACCAGATCAAAGGCTTGGGAATCCATGGTCTTGGCTCTTGAAAAAGGGCAAGCGTTGGGCACCGCGTCAGGCGGCGCCGTGGCGCGGCGACTCGTCGAAGAGGCTGCCCCAGCCCCGCAGCGCGCGCGTGTCGGCGCCGGCCATGCGCAGCGCCTTCCACACCACGGTGGAGACGGTGTCGTACAGCGGCACGCCGGTGCGCTCCTCCAGCGTGCTGGCCAGTTGCGCCGCGCGCAGGTTGGTGCAGAAGGTGGTGATGGCGTCGGGCTTGTCGCGCGCCACCTCGCACACCAGCTCCGTGAGCGTCTGCGGCGACACCTCGGCGAAGCGGAAGTTGACGTGCAGGTCCAGGTGGCGCTCGGCCACGCACTGGATGCCCCGCGCCGCGTAGTTGGCGACGATGCGCTGCTGCACCTCGGCCACGTAGGGCGTCACCAGGCCGAGCGTGCGCGCGCCGCGCAGTTGCAGCGCCTCGTTGAGCGCCAGCACCGAGGTGGTGGCGGGGATGCCGGTGGCCTCGGCGATGCGGCTGCACAGCCGCTCGTCGGCCTCGAAGCCCAGCCAGCCGGCGGAGGTGCCGCTCCAGCAGATCACGTCCACCCGCGCGTCGGCCAGCAGCCGCGCGGCTTCGAGGATCTTGCTGTCGTCGAACTGGCGCAGCGCCGCGTCGCGCAGCGAGATCTCGGTGACGGGAAAGCGCGCGAAGTGCGCCGAGGCGCCGGGCACGCGCGAGACCATCTCGCTGGTCAGCGGCTCCAGGGCGGTGTTGGAGGAGGGGGTGAGCACCCCGATGCGGTAGCGTTGGTTCATGGTGAGCTGTTGCGTTGGCAATGGCGGGGCTTACAGCCGCGGCGTGTCGGTCGGGTCGGCGCTGGTGCCGGGCTCGGTGGGCGCCTGGCGCGCCAGGTCGAGCTCGCGCTGCAGCGCGTTGGCGTCGGCGCCGTCCTGCGCGCCGCGCTCGATGGCGGGCAGCACGTAGTCGTTGACGACGCTTCTGAAGGTCTTGACGTTGTCGGCGTCGCGCAGGCCGCCGGCGATGGAGAGCATGCTCGTCATCACCACCACCGTCCTGCGCTGCGGCAGCACCGCGATGAACTGGCCCTTGAAGCCCATGGCGTCCACCTCGGGCTCGCCGCGCACGATGTGGTTGACCCACCAGTAGTAGCCGAAGTCCGGCGCCGCGTGCGGCGTCGTCATCTGCTGGATCCACGCCTGCGGGACGAGCTGCCGCCCCTGCCAGCGGCCCTGGTCCAGCACCAGCTGGCCGATCTTGGCCATGTCCATGGGGCGCAGGCGCAGGCCCCAGCCTGACGAGACCAGCCCGGTGTCGTCCGCACGCTCCCAGGCGGCGTTGACCATGCCCAGGGGCTCGAACAGTGCGCGGCGGGCGTACTGCTCGACGGGCATGCCGGCGCCGGCGCTGAGCATGGCCGCGGCGATGACGGGGTTGATGTCGGTGTACTCGAAGCTGCGCCCGGGCGCCTCCTTCTGGCGCGTGCCGGCCGCCAGCGCCAGGCGGTCCGGCGCACCGTAGTAGATGGGATCGTCCTTGGGCTTGAAGTCGTAGTGCAGCCCGCTGGACATGGACAGCACGTGGCGCAGCGTCACCTCGCGCTTGTCGGCGAAGCCCGCCGCCAGGGGCGGGCGCCAGCGGCCGACCACGTCGGCCGCCTTGTCGTCCAGCGACAGCTGGCCGTCGCGCACGAGCATGCCCGCCAGCAGCGAGCTCACGCTCTTGGTGATGGAGTAGAGCTCGTAGTTGTGGCCGCGCTGGAGGTGGTCGCCGTAGCGCTCGAAGACGAGCTTGCCGTCCTTGACCACGAGCAGGCTGCGCACGGCCAGCTTGTCGCGGCGCAGCCACTGCGACAGGTCCACCAGCTTGGCGGAGTCCATGCCGACGGCTTCGGGCGCCGCGGCGGGAAAGTCCACCGGGTTGGTTTGCGCCCGCGGCGCCGTGGCGGCCAGGCCCAGGCCGAACGCCAGGGCGGCTTGCAGGAAGAGGGGTTTCATCGTCGTGCCTCCTGGTTCAGACCGGAATCTTCTTGCTGTAGTCGATCAGCAGCGTCGAGCACACGAACAGGCCCGCGCCGGCCGCCGCGAACAGCATGAGCGCCATGAAGTAGGAGCCCGTGGCCTGCACGATGAGGCCCACGATGATGGGCACGCCGATGCCGGCGCAGTTGCCGCCCAGGTTCATGGTGCCGCCCAGGAAGCCCACGCGGTCGCGCGTGCCCAGGATGGACGGCACGCACCAGAACAGGCCGCACCAGCGCAGGAAGAACAGCGTCACCGACAGCAGCGCCACCACGGCCACCGGGTCCTTGATCTGCGCCACCATGTAGATGGAGACGGTCGCAACCACCGAGGCGATGCCGAACAGCGTGCGCAGCACCTTGCTCTGCGAGGCGCCGGCGGCGCGCCACTTGTCGGCGATCCAGCCGCCGAACATCTCGCCCACGAAGCCCGAGAAGAACATGATGAACACGGCGCCGCCCATCTGCTTGATGTCGAAGCCGTGCACCTTGGCGAGGTAGTTGGGCATCCAGGTCAGCAGCCCGTAGAACAGGGCGTTGAAGCACATCCAGCCGAAGAACATGCCCCACACCGAGCGGTAGCGGAAAAAGTCGAGCACGCGGCCGCTGGTGGCCTTGGGCGCATTGGCGGCATCTTCGGCGTGGGACGCCTCGATGTAGCGGGCCTCGGCCTCGTTCACGCCGGGATGCTCGCGCGGGTGGTTGCGGATGTAGCTCCAGGCGAAGAAGCCGGCCACCACGGTGCCGACGCCGGCGATGACGAAGGCCAGCCGCCACGAGCCCAGCGCCGCGATCAGCCCCGAGATCAGGATGGCCCCCAGCGCCGCGCCCAGCGGCGCGCCGCCGTCCAGCAGCGTGGCGCCGCGGCCGCGTTCGTTCTGCGTCATCCAGATGCCGTTGAGCTTGCCGCCCGCCGGGTAGATGGGCGCCTCGGCCGCGCCCAGGCCCAGCCGCGTCACCAGCAGGCTGACCCAGCCCGTGCACACCGCGGCGATGGCCTGGAAGAAGCCCCAGCCCAGCGTGGCGCCGGCAATGGCCACGCGCGGGCCGAAGCGGTCGGCCAGCATGCCGCCGGGAATCTGCATAAGGGCATAGGTCCAGAAGAAGGAGCTCAGCAGCAGGCCTTGCGTGGCCGGGCCGATGTCGAACTCCTTGGCGATCAGCGGCATGGCCACCGACAGCGAGGCGCGGTCGATGTAGTTGATCGAGATGAGAAACAACATCATCAAGAAGATCTTCCAGCGCACCTTGGTGGGCTGCAGCGCTGGGTTGGCGATTGCCGCCGTGGGGGCTTGCATCGTTCGTCTCCGGTGGTTTGGGCGCGTGCCGGCGGGGGTTCGTACCGGGGTGGCCGCGCACTGGTCTTGAAAGGCAGGCGGCCCGTGCCCACTGCAAGTGTCCGGACGTCGACACAGGCCGTGGCTGAAATCTAGGTGCTGTCGACAAAAGTGTCAAAAGTATTGTCGACAAAAATGTCGACGATCAAGGTAAATACCTAGGCCTGCGGTGCCGGCGCGTTTGCGGCCGGTATAAGCACGCCCTGGGACGGACCAGCAGGAGGCCATGGAGATGAGGAAGGTGTGCATCGTGGGCGCGGGCGCCATAGGCGGCCTGATCGGGGCGCGGCTGGCGGCGGCGGGCGAGGTGGAGGTGAGCGCGCTGGCGCGCGGCGCGACGCTGCAGGCGCTGCGCACGCACGGCTGGCGGCTGCAGACCGCCCTTGGCGCCGTGACGGGCCCGGCGCGGGCCAGCGAGGCCGCGGCCGAGCTGGGCGAGCAGGACCTGGTGGTGATCGCCGTGAAGGGCCCGGCGCTGACCGGGGTTGCGCGCGGGCTGGCGCCGCTGCTGGGCCCGCGCACGCTGGTGCTGCCGGCCATGAACGGCGTGCCCTGGTGGTTCTGCCAGGGCTGGCCGGGATTCGAGGAGCCGCTGCGCAGCGTGGACCCGGGCGGCGTGGTCGCCCGCGCCATTCCCTTCGATCAGGTCCTGGGCTGCGTGGTGCACGCCAGCACCTTCACCAGCGAGCCGGGGCTGGTGGTGCACCGCATGGGCGACGGGCTCATCGTGGGCGAGCCCCGGGGCGGGCGCAGCGAGCGCGCCGAGGGCGTGGTGCAACTGCTCGCGCGCGCCGGCTTCAACGCCACGCACTCGGCCGACGTGCGCTTTGACGCCTGGTTCAAGCTCTGGGGCAACCTGACCATGAACCCGGTGAGCGCGCTCACCGGCGCCACCGTGGACCGCGTGTTGGCCGATGCGCTGGTGCGCGACTTCTGCTCCGCGGCCATGCGCGAGGCGGCGGCCATAGGCGAGCGGCTGGGCTGCGCCGTCGCCCAAAGCCCCGAGGACCGCCACGCCGTCACGGCCAGGCTGGGGGCCGTCAAGACGTCCATGCTGCAGGACGTGGAGGCCGGCCGCGCGCTGGAGCTGGACGCCATTGTGGGCGCCGTGCACGAGATGGGCCAGCGCCTGGGGGTGCCCACGCCCAACGTGGGCGCGCTGCTGGGCCTCACGCGGCTGTTTGGGCGGGTGCGGGGGCTGTACCCGCAGGCGTGAGGCCGTTCAGGGAAAGCGCAGGAGCGCCAGCCGCAGCCCTGCGCGGCGGCGCCTCAGTCCGCCTTGAAGCCGCTGGCCTTGACGATGCCGGCCCAGCGCTGCGTTTCCGCCCTGACCACGCGCTCGGTGTCCGTGCGCGTGAGGCCGGTGACGGTGAAGCCCGCCTCCTGCAGCTTCTGGCGCACCTGCGGCGCCTGGACGGCGGCCACGGCCTGGCGGCCCAGTTGATCGGCCACGGCCGCAGGCGTGCCCGCCGGGACGAACAGCGCGAACCAGGCCGAGAAGTCCAGCTTGGGCCAGCCCGCCTCGGCAAAGGTGGCGACGTCCGGCAGCAGCGGCGAGCGCACCGCGGCGGTGGTGGCCAGCGCGCGCAGCTTGCCGCCCTTGACCTGGGGCACGGCCAGCGCCGTGGAGACGAAGGCGGCCTGCACGTCGCCGGCCACCAGCGCCGTGATGGCGTCGCCCGTGGCGCGGTAGTGCACGGGCTCTATGCGCAGTTGCGCCTGCTCGGCCAGCAGCTCGGCGCCGAAGTGGCCCGGCGTACCGGCGCCGAAGGTGGCGAAGTTCACCCGGTCGCCGGCCGACTTGGCCTTGGCGGCGGCGAGAAAGCCTTTCAAATCCTGCGCGGGCGAGCCGGCGGGCACGACCAGGACGAAGTCCGAGCGCACCACCTCGGCCACCGGCAGCAGCTCGCGCGCCGGGTCGTAGGGCAGCTTGCTGTAGGCCGCCGGGGCGATGGCGATGGAGCCCACCTCGCCCAACAGCACCGTGCTGCCGTCGGCCGCGCTCTTGGCCACGGCCTGCGTGGCGATCTGCCCGCCCGCGCCGGCGCGGTTGTCGATGACCACGGGCTGCTTCATCACTTCGCCCAACTGCTGGCCCAAGGTGCGGGCCAGCACGTCGGGGCCGGTGCCGGGCGGAAAGCCCACGACGAGTTTCAGCGGGCTTTGCGCGGCCGCCCCCAGCGGGGGCAGGGCCAGCGCGCCCAGGCTCAGCATCAGGTGGCGGCGGCGCATGGCGGGTGTCTCCGGGTCTTCTTGATGTGCGCCAGTGTGTTGGGCGGGCGGCGGTAGGGCTGTCATCCCAGAGGACGACAGGAAAGGCCCGCCTGTCATCCTCTGGGTGGACTGCCGGCGGGCAGCGCCTGCGCCAGCATGGCGCACCGCACCAGACACCCCGCCACCCCCATGTCCCAGCCCGCCGATGTCTCCTTCCCCAGCGCCCCGGCGCTGACGCCGCTGTGCCGCATCACCTGCGAGGTGGATGCGCTGGTGAGCCTGGGCCCCGCGCCGGGCGGCGAGCGCCGCTACGTACCGCTGGGCGGCGGCACGGTGCGGGGGCCGGAGATGAACGGCGAGCTGGTGCCCGGCGGCGTGGACTGGCAGGTGCTGCGCGCCGACGGCGTGCTGCAGATCGCCGCGCACTACGTGCTGCGCCTGGACGACGGCAGCCTGGTGGAAGTGCAAAGCGACGGGCTGCGCCATGGCCCGGCGGAGGTGATGGCGCGGCTGGCAAGCGGCGAGGCCGTGGCGCCGCACGAATATTTCTTTCGCACCCTCGTGCGCTTCACCACCGGCGCGCCGGCTTGGGCGCACCTGAACAAGACCATGGCCATCGCCGTGGGCCAGCGCGCGGCGCGGCGCGTGGTGCTGGACTTGTATCGGCTGGCTTGAGGCTCAGGCAGCGGCTGCGGCCATGAAGGCGGCGAACAGCTCGCTCTTGAAACGCATGTCCAGCCGCTCGAAGGCCCGCGCGCGGTAGGTCTTGACGGTGGCCAGGCTCAGGCCCAGGTCGGCGGCGATGCCGTCGTAGGTCATGCCGCGCAGCAGCCGCTCCAGCACGTCCAGCTCGCGCGGGGTGAGGGCGTCGCAGCGCCGGCGCAGGGCCTCGCGGTGCGTGGGCGCGGCGGCGGGCGCGGGCAGGGCGGCGAAAGGGCCGTCCGCCACCGCCTGCTCGCCCTGCCACGACGCATGCCGCGCCACGGCGGCCAGCAGCAGCGGGGCGATCCGGCCGAAGCGGGCGACGTGGTCGCCCGTGAAGCCCGCATGTGGCGCGTGGCGGTAGAGGTTGACGGCCAGCAGCGAGCCGTCGGCTTCCAGCCGCGCCACGGACAGCCGCTCGGCCATGCCGTGGCGCAGGTAGATGGCTTGGCGGTGGTCGGCGCTGGGCGCCTCGTCGGCGTGCATGCGCAGCATCACGGCGCGCTGGGCGCCGCCTTGGGCGCGCACGGCGTCGAAGCTGCGGTCGCGCCGGTACAGGCCTGCGTCGCGGTAGATGGCGAAGCATTCGCCCGTGCTGTCGGGCACGCCGCGGCTGGCGGCACAGTGCAGCCGGGGTGCGCGGCGCGGATGCAGCCGGTACACGGCCCAGGAGGCGGCGCCCACCGCCTCGTCCAGCCCGGCCAGGGTGTCGGCGGCAAAGCTGGGCCGGCCCACGGCGGCGACCGCGCGTGCCAGCGCCGCCTCGGCCGGGTCCAGGGCCGTGTCCTTGAGCGTCCATGCCTGCATGGCGGGTCTCCTTGCGCGCCGGTGGATCAACGCCGCGGGGCCGGCGGCGGGCCGTTGGCGTTTGGGCTCAGAAGTCGCCGGCCCCGTCGGCCGCGCCCGCGGCCAGCGCCAGCGTATCCGCTGCCGCGCGCGGGTCGCGGCGCAGGGCGTCCAGTTGCGCCAGCAACGCGTCCAGCTCCGGCAGCAATTGCGTGAAGTACACGGCCGCCGTGGCCTGCTTGCGGCGGGTGAAGGCGGCCTCGCCGTCATGCGCGGCCGCGTCGTCGGCGCGGGCCCACAGCGCACCCAGCAGCGCCAGGCCGCAGCCGCGCAGCGCGGCCGGGGCCACGAGGCCGGCGGGGGCGTCGGCGTCCATCACGGCGCGCAGGCTGGACAGCAGCCGCTCGGCCGCCGCCGCGGCGGGCGCGGCCCAGGGCGACGCCACGCCTTCCAGCAGCCGGTCGAGCAACCCGGCCAGCGCCTGGGCGTGGTCCGGCAGCAGCCGGCGCTGCCACAGGTCCAGCGCCTGGATCTCGTTGGTGCCCTCGTAGAGCAGGGACACGCGCAGGTCGCGCAGGCGTTGTTCGACGCCCCATTCCGACACGTAGCCATGCCCGCCGAACACCTGCAGCGCGTCGCTGACGGAAGTGAAGCCTTGGGCGGTGAGCAGCGCCTTGACGATGGGGGTGAGCAGCGACGCTTCGCGCAGCGCGTGCTCGCGCTCGGCGGGCTCGGGGTGGGCGTGGGCCTCGTCCAGCCGCAGGGCGGTCCACAGCGCCAGCATGCGGCCGCCCTCGGTCCAGGCGCGGGTGTGGGCCAGCAGGCGCTGCACGGGGGCGTGGCGCAGGATGGGCGCGCCGCCCTGGGCGCGGTCCAGCGCGTAGCTCTGTGCCTGGGCGAGCGCCGCCGCGGCGGCGCCCACGCCTTGCAGGCCGACGTTGATGCGGGCGGCGTTCATCATCACGAACATGGCGTTCAGGCCCCGGCCCGCCTCGCCCACGCGCCAGCCCGCGGCGCCGTCGAAGCGCAGCACGCAGGTCGGGCTGGCGTGCAGGCCCATCTTCTCTTCGATGCGCTCCACCACCACGGCGTTGCGGGTGCCGTCCGGCAGCCACTTGGGCACCAGGAAGAGGCTCAGGCCGCGCGAGCCGGGCGCGGCGTCCGGCAGCCGCGCCAGGACGAGGTGAACGATCTGGTGGGTGAGGTCGTGGTCGCCGCCGGAAATGAAGATCTTGGTGCCTTCCACGCGCACGCTGCCGTCGTCGTGGGGCGTGGCGCGGGTGCGGCAGCCGCCCAAGTCGCTGCCGGCCTGCGGCTCGGTCAGGGCCATGGTCACCAGGCTGCGCCCGGCGGCGATGTCGGCGAGGTAGCGGTCCTTGAGCTCCGGGCTGCCGTGGGCGCGCAGGCAGGCATAGCCGCCGTGCAGGATGCCGAAGTACATGCCCCAGCCCGGGTTGGTGGCGCTCACGGCCTCGTGCAGCACGGCGTCCACCACGTGGGGCAGGCCCTGGCCGCCGTCCTCGGGGTGGCAGGCCAGCAGCGGCCAGCCGGCTTCCACGAACTCGCTCCAGGCCCAGGCGAAGCCGGTGGGCGCGCGCACGTTGCCGCCTTCGAGGTGGCAGCCCTCGCGGTCGCCCGCGGCGTTGAGCGGCGCGAGCAGCCCGTTGCAGAACTCGTGGGCGGCCTCGGCGACCTGGGAGATGAGGTCGGCGTCCACCTCGGCATAAGGCGGCAGCGCCGCCAGTGCGGCTGGGGCCTGCAGCAGGTGCTGCAGGACGAAGCGGGTGTCGCGAAGGGCGTCGGTCACGGTGGGTCCTGGAGGGGTTGGAAGAGGTGTAGAGACAGGAGAGGGCAGTCCTGAGAAGACGGGTTGGATGTCGTCTGCCGTCAGCAAGGGCGCTTCGCCCTCTGCCCCGTCATGCCCGCTTTCGCGGGCACGACGGACGAGGGTGCGAAGCGCCTTCGCACCGCCCGCGACTCACGCCTCCGGCGTGAACCCCACCTTCTTGACGATGGGCCCCCAGGCGGCGTTTTCCTCGCGCACGGCGCGGGCGATGTCCTCCGGCGTGTTGGCGCCGGCTTCCAGGCCGAGCTGGGCGAAGGCGTCTATCGTGTCCTGCGTGGACACGGCCGCCTTGATGGCCGCCGCGGCGCGGTTGACCACCTCGGCCGGCGTCTTGAGCGGCAGGAAGAAGCCGTACCACTCCTGCATCACCAGCGACTTGAAGCCCTGTTCGGCATAGGTCGGCACGTCCGGCAGGAAGCGCGAGCGCTGCGCGCCGGAGGTGGCCAGCACGCGCACCTTGCCGTTCTTGATGTAGGGAAGGTGGTCGCCGATGGGCGAGCTCATGGCGGCGATCTGGCCGCCCACGAGGTCCTGCACGCCGGGGGCGGAGCCGCGGTAGGGCACGTGGTTGAGGTCCACGCCGCTTTCCTTGGCCAGCAGCGCCGCCACGAAGTGGTTGGGCGTGCCCGCGCCCGGCGTGGCGTAGCTGGCCTTGGAGGGGTTGGCCTTGGCCCAGGCCAGGAAGTCCTTGAGCGTCTTGACGCTGTCGGGCACGGCCGGCCCAACCGCCAGGGCGAAGTTGATGCTGCAGGCGGTGGAGACGGGGATGAAGTCGTTGATGCCGTAACTCAGGCTCTTGTAGATGTGCGGGTACAGCGTGATGGGCGACGCGGGCGACAGGAGCATCGTGGTGCCGTCCGGCGCGCTGCGCTTGAGCTCTTCCACGGCCAGGCGCCCGCCCACGCCGGGCTTGTTCTCCACCAGCGAGATCTTGGCGAAGCTGCCGCGCAGCCGCTCGCCCACGCGGCGCGAGACGGCGTCGGTCGTGCCGCCCGCGGGGAAGCCGCAGAGCACGCGCGTCTGCTCCACCAGCGTCTGCGCCTGCGCCAGGCGCGGCAGGCCCAGCAGGGAAAGGCTGCCGCCGGCGGTGGCGGCGAGGAACTGTCTGCGATCCAGCGTCATGGTCAAGTCTCCTGAGTAGTGGCCGGCCGCTGCTGCGGCCTGTTGGTGTGGTTTTGGGTGCCGGGGGTGCCGGGGTGGCCGCAGAGCGGTGAGGTGTTGGGCTTGGGGCCTTGGGCTTCGGTGTGGGGAGCGCTTGCGCCGTCAGCGCGGCGCCATGCGCAGCGCGCCGTCTATCCGTATGACTTCGCCGTTGAGGTGGCCGTTGGCGGCGATGTGCGCGGCCAGTTGGGCAAACTCTTCGGGGCGCCCAAGCTGCTTGGGGAAGGGAATGGACGCGGCCAGCGACTGCTGCACCTCGGCCGGCAGCTCCTGCAGCAGCGGCGTGGCGAACAGGCCCGGCGCGATGGTCATGACGCGGATGCCCCACTGCGCGAGGTCGCGCGCCAGCGGCAGCGTCATGGCGGTGATGCCGCCCTTGGAGGCGGCGTAGGCCTCCTGGCCGACCTGGCCGTCGAAGGCGGCGACGCTGGCGGTGTTGACGATGACGCCGCGCTCGCCCGCGGCGTTCAGCGGCTCCAGCTTGGCGGCCTGCGCGGCAAAGAGGCGCACGACGTTGTAGGTGCCCACCAGGTTGACGCGCACCGTGCGCTCGAAGTCGGCCAGCGGCGCGGGCGAGCCGTCGCGCTGGATGACGCGCTTGGCGCCGCCGATGCCGGCCACGTTCATGAGGATGCGCGCGGGGCCGAAGGCTTCGCGGGCCATGGCCAGGGCGCGGACGACGCTGGCCTCGTCGGTGATGTCGCAGTGCAGCGCCAGGCCGTTGATGTCGGCGGCCACGCGCTTGGCGCCGGCCTCGTTGACGTCCAGCACCGCCACCTGCGCGCCCAGCCGCGCCAGCTCGCGCGCGGTGGCCTCGCCGAGGCCCGATCCGCCGCCGGTGACGAGGGCGGCTTGTCCGTGGATGTCCATGTGCTTGTTTCCTTGTTGGTGCGACTTTGGGCTGGCTGTTCTTTGTGTCGGCCGTTGCTCGTGTGGGCTGTCGTCTGCGTGGGGGCAGCCGACGCCGGCATCGCTGCGTTTACTGCTTCGTCATCCCCGCGAAGGCGGGGATCCAGGCGGCCCCAAGCCGGAGCGCAGCGGCCTTGCAGGCACGTTGAACCCAAGAACCCGGCAGGCCTGCCGCTCAGCTTGCGGCCTCCCTGGGGGCCGCCTGGATTCCCGCCTTCGCGGGAATGACGAAGTGGGGGGCGGGGCGCATCTGCTGACGGCCTACGAGGGTTCATCCAAGGCGTGCCGCAGCAGTTCCCCATCACCCCCTCACCGCCGCGGCACGATCAACCACGGGTCCGAGCCCTCGTACATCGCTTCCACCAGCGGCGCGCGGGTGGCGAGCACGGCGCGCTGGTTGATGGAGCCCTTGTCGGTGACCTCGCCCTTGTCCAGCGAGGGCGGCTCCACCAGCACGTGCAGCCGCGCCACGCGGCTGGCGCTGCCCGTGCCCTCGGCCCACAGCCGGTCGGCCAGGCGCTGGAAGAAGTCGCGCACCGCCGCGTGGTGCAGCACCTCGGGTGCCGGCGTGCCCGCAGGCAGCGCGGCGAGCTTGCGGCACTCGTCCAGGCGCGGGAACACCATCAGCCCCACTTCGCCGCGGTTCAGGCCCGTGACCACCGCGTCCGCCACGCAAGGCGCGCCGGCCAGCATCACCTTGGAGCGCAGCGGGCCCACGCTCACGAAGGTGCCGGTGGAGAGCTTGAAGTCCTCGGCAATGCGGCCGTCGAAGAGCAGGCCCTTTTGCGGGTCCGTCGCGTCCACGAACTTCACGGCGTCGCCGGTGCAATAGAAGCCTTCATCGTCGAAGGCCTCGGCCGTCTGCTGCGGGTTGCGCCAGTAGCCGGGCATGACGTTGGGACCGCGGAAGCGGATTTCCACCTTGTCGGCCACCGGCACCAGCTTCACGTCCACGCCCGGGCAGGGCAGGCCGACGTGGCCGGTCTGCAGCTCCTTGTTGAGCGCGAAGGTGCAGGACGGGGCCGTCTCCGTCATGCCCAGGCCCGTGATCATCAGGATGCGCTCGCCAACGGTGGCCTCGGCGTGGGCGTGCAGCTTGTCGAGAGTCGCCTGCGACAGCACGGCGCCGGCGTACTTGAACAGCTTCACGCGGGCGAACAGGGTCTTGCGCAGCTGCTCGTCGCTGTCCATGGCGGCGGCGATCTCGTCGAAGCCGCGGGGCACGTTGAAGTAGATGGTCGGGGAAATCTCGCGCAGGTTGCGCAGCGTCTCGGCCATGCCGGCGGCCGTTGGGCGGCCGTCGTCGATGTAGAGCGTGCCGCCGTGGTAGAGCGTGATGCCCACGTTGTGGTTGCCGCCGAAGGTGTGGTTCCAGGGCAGCCAGTCCACGAGCACGGGCGGCTCGTCCTGCAGGAAGGGGTAGGCCTGCGTGGCCATCTGCAGGTTGGCGCACATCATGCGCTGCGTGTTGACCACGCCCTTGGGCGCCTTGGTGGAGCCGGAGGTGAACAGGAACTTCACGATGGTGTCCGGCCCCACCTCGGCATGCGCCAGCTCCTCGCGGGTGCCGGGCTCGGTGGCGGTGAGGGCGGAGAAGGGCGTCACGGCGCGGCCTTCCAGGCTGCCTTCGGCCAGCACCACTTCCACGTCCTCGCCAACGACCGCTTCGATGGCCCTGGCATAGCGCGCGTCGGCGGCGAAGACCAGGCCGGGCGTGGTCACGCTGAAGATGTGGCGCAGCTTGGCGAAGTCGGTGGCCACCAGCGAGTACGCGGGCGAGATGGGCACGTAGGGCACGCCCACCCACTGCGCGGCCGTGGACAGGATGAAATGCTCCAGGTCGTTGTCCGACAGGATGGCGATGGGGCGCTGCGCCGACAGCGGCCGGGTCGCCAGCGCCTGGCCCACGCGCTGGGCCAGCTCCAGCATCTGCGCGTAGGTGATGCGGCGCCAGTCGCCGCCCAGGGCCGGGTCGCGCTTGGCGACGAAGGTGCGGTTGGGCGCCACGCGGGCCCAGCGCTCCAGCCGGTCGGTGAGCCGCGCGGGATAGGGCTGCAGCGGCTCGGTGGAGCGCAGCACCAGCACGCCGCCTTGCTTTTCTTCGATGGTCGCGCTCAGGCAGCCGCCAACACGCGCCGCCCGGTACTTGGCCAGGATGCTCATGGCTTGTCTCCTCGTGTCTCAGTGTGGGGGGGCGTGCGGGCTCAGCCCTTGAGCACCTTGCCGGCGCGCTTTTCCAGGAAGGCGCGCAGCCGCTCCTGGGCGTCGGGCGTGCTCTCGGCGACGGCGGCCATCAGGCTCTCGGTGAACTGGCCCTCGGACTGCGACTGGTCGGCGATGCGCGGCAGCGCGTGCATGACGGCGTAGTTGCTCATGGGGGCGTTGGTGGCGATGCGGCGGGCCAGCTCCACGGCCTTGTCCAGCGCCTGGCCCTCGGCCACGCGGTACTGCACCAGGCCGACGGCCTGGGCCTCGTCGGCGTCGTAGACGCGGCCGGTGAGCATGAGGTCGGTCATGCGCGACACGCCGATGAGGCGCGGAATGCGCACCGAGCCGCCGCCGCCCACGAAGATGCCGCGCTGCCCCTCGGGCAGGCCGAAGTAGGCCGAGTCGTCGGCCACGCGGATGTGGCAGCTCGACGCCAGCTCCAGCCCGCCGCCCACCACCGCGCCATGCAGCGCGGCCACCACCGGCACGCGGCCGAACTGCACGGCGTCAAAGGCCGCATGCCACATGCGCGAGTGCTGCACGCCGGCACCGATGTCGCGCTCCACCAGCTCCGACAGGTCCAGCCCGGCGCAGAAGTGCTCGCCCTCGCCGCTGACCACCACCGCGCGGGTGGCCTGCGGCAGGTTGATGAACACGGTGTGCAACTGCTGGATGAGCGGATCGCTGATGGCGTTGCGCTTGGCCGGGCGCATCAGGCGCACGTGCAGCACGGGGCCGCAGGTTTCCACGTGCAGCAGGTCCAGATCGGCCAGCAGGCCGGCGGCGGGGGTGAAGTCGGGATGCATGGTTGTTCGGTGTGGTGCGTTGATGGTTAATAGTCTTAAGCAAATTGAGGGGTGGTGATCTTGGTGTTTTCCCTGAATCAACAGCCAGAGGTGTGAATACGAGCTGGACGGGTTAGGGGAATCCCGGTGATGCGGACTCTGAATGATTAATAAACTTAAGCATATGCCGTTGCCCAGGAGTCTCCGGGGCCGTTCCGGGCGCGGCATGAAGTCCAACAACAGCACAGGAGACATCGTTGCCCATGCGTACCAAGCCTTTCGTTATCGGACCCGCTTTGCCGCTGGGGTTGGGCGCGCTGGCGCTGTTGTCGCTGGCCGCCTGCGGCGGCAGCGGCGATGACGCCGCGCCCGTTCCCGCCGACACGGCCCATGCGCTGCCGCAGCTGGCCGCCGCCACCCCAGCCGCGCTGGCGGGCGGCTGCGACGAGCTGGGCGCCAAGCTGGCGGGGCAGGCCGGCACCGTCATCGACAAGGTCAGCACGGTCGCGGCCGGCACGGTGCTGACGGCCAGCACGCCGGCTCCTGAGCACTGCCTGGTGGAAGGCCACATGGCCCAGCGCACCAGCACGGTGGACGGCCGCAGCTACGCCGTCGGCTTCCAGTTGCGCCTGCCCAAGGCCTGGAACGGGCGCTTCTATTACCAGGCCAACGGCGGCATGGACGGCGCGGTGGTGCCCGCAGCGGGCGCCCTGGGCGGCGGGCCGCTCACCGGCGCGCTGGTCCAGGGCTTTGCCGTGATCAGCTCGGACGCGGGCCACCAGCCCAACACCGACCCCACCTTCGGCATCGATCCGCAGGCGCGGCTGGACTACGGCTACCAGGCCGTGGAGAAGCTCACGCCCATGGCCAAGGAGTCCATACGCCGCGCCTACGGCAAGGCGCCGGACCGCTCCTACTTCGGCGGCTGCTCCAACGGCGGGCGCCACACCTTCGTGGCCGCGGCGCGGCACCCGGACTGGTACGACGGCTACCTCGCCGGCGCGCCGGGTTTCAATCTGCCCAAGGCGGCGGTGGCCAGCATCTGGGGCGGGCAGCGCTACGCCTCGCTGGCGGCCGCGCCCAACGACCCGGCCACGCCGGCGGGCCTGGAAACGGCCTTCACGCTGGCGGAGCGCCAGCTCGTGGGCCGCGCCGTGCTGGCCAAGTGCGATGCGCTGGACGGCGCCGCCGACGGCCTGGTGCAGGACACGGCGGCCTGCCAGGCGGCCTTCAACCTGGCGCGCGACGTGCCCAGTTGCGGCAGCGGCGGGCGCGACGGCAGTTGCCTGAGCGACGCGCAGAAGACGGTGGTGGCCTCCATCTTTGCCGGCGCCACCACCAGCACCGGCGCCCCGATCTACACCAGCTTCCCCTGGGACAGCGGCATCGCCGGCAGCGGCATCGCCTCCTGGGAGTTCGCCTCGCCGCTGCAGCGCGACGCGGGCGCCGTGGCCTTCATCTTCAACACGCCGCCGCAAGCGGCCGCCGGCTTCGACGGCGCGGCCTTCGCGCTGGGCGCCAGCATCGATGCGCTGGCCGCGGGCATCACGGCCACGGCCGGGGTCTATGCCGAGTCGGCCATGGGCTTCATGGCCCCGCCCAATCCGACGGACCTGGGCGCGCTCAAGAACCGCGGCGCCAAGATGATGGTCTACCACGGCGTGGGCGACCCGATCTTCTCGGTCAACGACACCGCCGCCTGGTATGACGGCCTGCGCGCCAACAACGGCGGCGACGCCGGCAGCTTCGCCAAGCTCTACCGCGTGCCCGGCATGGGCCACTGCTCCGGCGGCCCGGCCACGGACCAGTTCGACATGCTCACGCCGCTGGTGAAGTGGGTGGAGCAGGGCCAGGCGCCGCAGGCCGTCGTGGCCTCGGCGCGCGGCGGCGTCAACGCCGACGTGCCCGCAAGCTGGGCCGCGGACCGCACCCGCCCGCTGTGCCCCTACCCGCAGGTCGCGCGCTACAAGGGCAGCGGCAGCCTGGAGGCGGCTGAAAGCTTCAGCTGCCAGTGATCAACCTCGCACGGCCTGCCCCAGGGGGGGGGGGCGTGCATTCCCCCGAGACACCCATGGACCTCGACAAGCTCATCGCCATAGACATCCACACGCACGCCGAGGTGTCGTGCTGGAACCCCTTCGACAACTACGCCGAGGAGTACGACCGCGCCGCCGACAAGTACTTCAAGAACGGCAAGCGGCCGACCATCGCCGAGACGGTGGCCTACTACCGCGAGCGCAACATCGGCCTGGTGATGTTCACGGTGGACTCGGAGGCCAAGCTCGGTCGCCGGCGCATTCCCAACGAGGAGATCGCGCGGGCCGCGCGCGACAACTCGGACATGATGGTCGCCTTCGCAAGCATCGACCCGCACAAGGGCAAGATGGGCGCGCGCGAGGCGCGGCGGCTGATCGAGGAAGAGGGCGTCAAGGGTTTCAAGTTCCACCCGACGGTGCAGGACTTCCTGCCCTACGACCGCATGGCCTGGCCCATCTACGAGGTCATCGCCGAGTACAAGCTGCCGGCCATCTTCCACAGCGGCCACTCCGGCATCGGCAGCGGCATGCGCTGCGGCGGCGGTTTGAAGCTCGCCAACTCCAACCCCATGCTGCTGGAGGAGGTGGCCATCGACTGGCCGGACATCGAGATCGTCATCGCCCACCCGAGCTGGCCGTGGCAGGACGAGGCGCTGTCGCTGGCGCTGCACAAGCCCAACGTCTGGATAGACCTCTCCGGCTGGAGCCCCAAGTATTTCCCGGCGCAACTGGTGCAGTACGCCAACTCGCTGCTCAAGGACCGCATGCTCTTCGGCAGCGACTACCCCCTCATCACGCCGGAGCGCTGGATGAAGGATTTCGACGAGGCCGGCTTCAAGCCTGAAGTCAAGCCGCTCATCTTCAAGGAGAACGCGGCGCGGCTGCTGCGTCTCAGGTGAAGGAGGCCTGCGCTTGCCCGTGCAACGCGCAGCCGATGCAGTTCCACAACCAAAGGAAGGGAACGAGGAGACATGAACAAGCACACCCTCATCGCCGCCGCGGCCCTGGCCGCCGCGGCCGGCGCCGCGCAGGCGCAGGCGCCTGCCGGCGTGCAGCTCTACGGCCTCATCGACGTGGCCGTCGAGCGGCTCAACCACGTGGCGCCCACCGGCGGCGCGGCCAACGGCGGCACGCTCACGCGCATGCCCAACATCACGGCCACGCTGCCCTCGCGCTGGGGCCTGCGCGGCAGCGAGGACCTGGGCGGCGGCCTGCGCGCCATCTTCACGCTGGAGTCCGGCTTCGGCCCGGACACGGGCGGGCTCAACCAGTCCGGGCGGCTGTTCGGCCGCCAGGCCTTCGTCGGCCTGGCCGGCCCCGGCTGGGGCCAGGTGACGCTTGGGCGGCAGTACAGCTACTTCTACCTGTCCATGCTGGACGCGGGCATCTTCGGCCCCAACATCTACGGCGTGGGCTCGCTGGACCCCTACATCCCGCAGGCGCGCTTTGACAACGCCATCGCCTGGCAGGGCCGCTGGGGCGCCTTCAGCGCGGGCCTGAACTACAGCTTGGGCCGCGACATCGGCGCCGCGCCGGGCGGCACGGCCTGCGGCGGCGAGAGCGCCGCCGACAAGCAGGCCTGCCGCGCCGCTTCGGCCATGCTCAAGTACGACACCGAGGGCTGGGGCGGCGCCCTGGCGTGGGACCGCCAGCGCGGCGGCGCGGGCTCCTCGGCCACGGCCGGGCTGACCTCCAGCGACCTGCACGACCAGCGCCTCTTCGTCACCGCCTACGCCAAGCTGGGCGCGTGGAAGGTGGGCGCGGGCTGGATCCGGCGCGACAACGAGTCCGTCACCGCCATCGCGCG
Organism: Azohydromonas lata NBRC 102462; assembly: GCF_001571085.1. GTDB lineage: Bacteria > Pseudomonadota > Gammaproteobacteria > Burkholderiales > Burkholderiaceae_C > Azohydromonas > Azohydromonas lata. The sequence goes on along the minus strand of NZ_BCTC01000042.1, from coordinate 9,770 downwards.
GCGCAGCGACATCGGCTACGTGGAGGCGGCCTACGCCGTCACCCCGGCGCTGTCGCTGGAGGCGCAGCTGGCCAAGCTGGACTACCGCGGCAGCGACAACCAGGCGACCCTGCTGTCGCTGCGCACGACCTATGCGCTGTCCAAGCGCACGGCGGCCTACGTGACGGCCGGGCACATCCGCAACGACGGCGCGCGCATGAACGTGTCGGCCAGCGGCGGCTCGCCCGGCGGCCTGCCCGCCTTCGACGGCTCGCAGACCGGCCTGGCCGTGGGCGTGCGGCACGCGTTCTGACGCGCCGGCCGCCCGGCGCGGGCGGCCGTGGCCGACACCGGTAGCATTCCGGCCCTCCGGTTTGATGCGCCACGCCGCCTTTGCCCATGACCCAGGACACCGCCCGCACGCAACGCCTGCTCGACCAGCTCCGCCGCCTGTTTCTGCTGCCCGAGGCGCCCGCGCCTGAGCTGGCCGCGCTGCAGCGGCAGCTCATGGGCGGCGAGGCGGCCTCGCCGGCCCTCACGGACGCCCAGGGCCGCGTGCGGCTGCTGGCCGTGGGCCTGCACGGCGTCTCGCGCGGGCAGGGCGATGCGCACTGCGCCGCGCTGCTGCACCTGGGCAAGGCGCTGATCGAGGACTTGTCGCTGCCCGAAGCGGCCTTCTCCGTCGATGGCCGCGAGGGCTACGACTTGTGGCTGCCGCTGGCCGAGCCGGTGCCGGTGGACGCGGCGCGCGAGTTCCTGTCGCTGCTCCAGGAGGCGTACCTGCCGGAGCTGCCCGCCGTGCGGCTGCGGCCGGGCGCCGCGGGCGATGCCGCCACGCCCGCCGGCGGCGTGGCGCTGCCGCCGGGGCTGCATGCGGCCACCGCGCTGTGGTCGGTGTTCATCGCGCCCGGGCTGGCGCCCTCGTTCAGCGCGGAAGCCGGCATAGACCTGCCGCCCAACCTCGACAAGCAGGCCGAGCTGCTGGCGCGGCTGGAGCCCATCCCGCCGGCCCTGTTCCAGGAGGCGCTGGGCCGCCTGCGCCAGCGCGTGCGGGGTGCGGTGCCGGCGCAGGAGGCCGGCGCGGCTGCGGCGTGCGCCCAAGCGGAAGCGCCGCCCGCGCCTGCCGTGGGGGAGCGTGCGGCGCCGGGGCCGCTGGCGGGCGTGCGCGACGAGCTGATGCGCGCGCTCACCGACACGGCGGCCGCCGTGGTGGCCACGCCGTTTCCCGGGCTGACCAGCCTGCTGCACGGCGGCTTTCGCGCCGGGCGGCTGTACCTGCTGCTGGCCCCGCCCAAGGCCGGCAAGACGACGCTGGCGGCGCATTGCCTGGACCATGCCGCGGCCAACGGCCACCCGGCGCTGTATGCGGGCTACGAGATGGCGCGCGAGCAGCTCGTCCATGGCGCGCTGGCGCGCCGGCTCAAGCTGGACGCGCGGCGCATCGAAGGCGGCCTGCTGGCGCCGGAGGACGTCGTGCGCGTGGCCGCGGCGCTGGACGCCTATCTCGCCCGCGAGGGCCAGGCGCTGACGCTGTGGGAAGCGGACGCGGCCGTGGGCCTGGCCGGGCTGGCGGCGTGGGCGCGGGCGGCGCGCGAGTCCTTCGCGGGCAGGGCGCCGCTGCTGGTGGTGGACCCGCTGCCGCTGCTGCGCAGCGGCATTGCGGCGCTGGACGCGCACGCCGACGCCGCCCATCGCCTGGGCGCCCTGGCCGCGGCCTGCAAGGACCTGGCGCGCGGCACCGGCGCCGCGGTGCTGGCGCTGTGCCCCGCGGGCGGGCCGCTGGCCGGCGACGTGCAGGAGCTGCCGGACGGGCGCGAGGTTCAAGCCCTTTATGGCGCCGCCGACGGCGTGCTGGTGCTGCAGGCGTCCGGCCCGCGTGCGGCCGACGAGGCCACGCCACAGCGCCTGCAGTTGTCGCTGGCGCTGCACCGCGGGCGCACGGGCCGCGTGCTGCTGGACCACTGGCGCGCCTTCCATGCGATGGAGGAGGCGGCGGTGGGCGAGGGGCAGCCCGGCTTGGCGCGGGATTGAGCGCAGGTCGCGCAGGGGCTTGTCCTTCGCTGTCCCGTGCATTGCGCATGGCCGGGACGATATTTAGTTTCGTCCCTACCGTCCGAGCGGCATTGCTTGCTGCTACTGTGGGTCTTCACAGTGGAGGTCCACACCATGGCCCGTGCATTCAACACCCCTCCCGCGTCCCGGCGCGAAGCCCGGCGCGAAGCCCTGCGTGACGGCCTGCCGCTGACCGTGGAACTGCTCAAGAACCGGCTGGCCTGCGACATCCCGGTGGGCTACGTGGAGGACTACGTGGCGCTGGACTGGCTGGAATGGCATGGCGGCACGTTGCGGCTCACGGCCACGGGCCAGAACGTGTGCCGCTACGCGACGTCGATGCAGCACAAGCGGCAGGCGTAGGCGGCGGGCCGCGCCGGGCTGGCGCCGCAAGCCTTTGCGGCGTGCGGCGGCTTGTGGTGTTCCCGGCTCTTGTCCGGTTTCAGCGCTTGGTCAGTGCCATCAGCACATCGGCGTACCACGCGCAGTTGAGGCCCAGGGCCTCGTCCTGCACCAGGTCGCGGCTGGCCATGTCCATGCGCGCCGAGTGCACACCCAGCAGCTTCCACGGCAGCGCCTTGAGCGCGGCGTTGGGCGCCGGGTCGCGCATCACCACGGGAGCGCCGCTGGTGCCGCGGTGGGTACGCGCATCGGTCAGGAAATAACCCTGTCCCTGGAAGCGCAGGCCGAACGACGAGGCGATCGCCGCCTGGCGCACGACGGGCAGGTGGTGCAGCGCGTCGTGAAAGCCCAGGGGAAAGCCTGGGATCAGCAGCGGGCTGCCGACTTCCACGTCCTCCAGCGATGACTGCAGGTGTGCCGGCGTGAACGCGGCGAAGGCCATGGCGCGGGGCAGGGCCGCGCGGTCCAGCTCGACGGCGGCCACGTCTATGGCGCCGCCGTCGTCACCGGCATCGCGCCACACGCTGCGGCCGTCGCGGTACAGCAGCATGGAGAAGGCCACGGAGCGGCCCAGGTCTGCGCTGTCGGTGTGCAGCTCCAGCTCCATGCGGTCGGGGAAATGCCCGCTGGGTTCGTCGTGCAGCACGTGGCGGCTGGTGACCACGAACAGCCGGCCTTCGCGCTCGAAAAAGAAGCCGCTGGCGCCCGTGAGCACGCGGTCCTGCTCGTACGTGGTGATGCGTGCCGCGGCCAGCAGCAAGGGCTCTATGGCGCCTATGCGGCGGCCGGTCATTGCGCCGCCTTGGGCGCGGGCGCCAGCAGGTCGTGCGTGCGCCGCACGTCGTGCTCGAAGGCGGCGATGGAGTGCTCGGAGATGGGCGTGTGCAGCAGCGCGGTGCGTGCCATTTCGGCGCAGCGCTCGAATGTGGCCGGGAGTTGGGCGCGGGCCGATGCAGGCATGACCTGCAGCAGCGCGGTGATCAGCGCGTCCAGGGCCACGAGGTTGCCCTTGAGCTCGCAGATGCGCTCGGTGGCTTCCTGCAGGTTGTTCATCGCGGCTCCTCAAAATGAAAAAAGCCGCGGCCGGGGGCCGCGGCTTGGTCGCCATGGAGGCCGTGCCGGGCACGGCCTGCGGTCATCAGACCGGGCGGATGTTGGAGGCTTGCGGGCCCTTCTGGCCTTGCGTCACTTCGAACTGCACGCGCTGCTGCTCGCTCAGCGAGCGAAAGCCGCCGTTGTTCTGGATCTGGCTGAAGTGGGCGAACAAGTCCTTGCTGCCGTCATCGGGAGTGATGAAGCCGAAGCCCTTGCCATCGTCGAACCACTTCACGGTGCCGGTTTGAGTCGTCATGTCGAAATCTCTCTGTGCTGTTTCACGCGCCACACATGCGGCGCAGGCAGAGACGCCAAGAAAATCATCCAGAGATTCGACCGGAACCGGCCGGCGGCGCCAGCGGAAAACAGAGGAGACCTGTTGAAGACGGTCTTGAGTACCTACCCGGACACCTTAACACCAAGACCCGGCGCTTGCCGGCGCGGGGCTTTGCGGGCCGTCCTTGTTTCGAAGGCATGGTGCAGGTCGCAGTACCCCTTCAGGTTGACAACGCAACCAGGCGAGCCGGGCCGCAGCCGTGCCAAGACAGGACTGGCCATGGGGCCGTCTCAGCCCCGCCGTGGGCTCCTGGTACGAGAAGTGCTACATTAACGCGTTCGCACGCGCGATGCGTGCCCACTCCTGCAAGCCTGTACGCGACCGACGCAGCCTTGCTCGCCTCGCCTCTTCGGTCACGTTGCCGGCGCCGCCGGCCCTTCAAGAAGGCAAGGGCGGCTTCGCGGCCTGTTTGGGCCCTGTGAAGGGGCCGTCTCCCGTGTTCCCCTGCCTCCACGCAAGGCGCCGGCTTTTTCGGCAGGCTTGCGCTGCCGGCCGCATTGAGAGATTTCCATCGACATTTTCACCACCGTCGGCAAGTACCGCGTCTCGCCCTTGGCCAAGCAGCGCCATGACGGCCGTTACACGGCTTCCGTCTCCATCCGCAGCGGCCGCGGCAGCGGCACGCACGACCGCGTGATGCGCCTCATTCCCGTCTTCGACACCGCCCAGGCGGCGCTGTGCCATGCCCAGTCCGAGGGTCTGGCGTGGATCGATGACCGTACAACCACACTACAGAAAGCGTGATGCCATGGCCAAGGAAGAACTCATCTCCATGAACGGAGTCGTGCGCGAGGTGTTGCCCGACTCGAGGTTTCGCGTGTCGCTGGAAAACGGGCATGAGCTTGTGGCGTACACGGCCGGGCGCATGAAGAAGCACCATATTCGCATCTTGGCCGGCGACAACGTGTCGCTGGAGCTGTCGCCCTACGACCTCAGCAAGGGCCGCATCACCTTCCGCCACCTGGAGCGTCGCGGCCCGCCGCCGGCCAACGTATCGCGTCCGCGCGGCCCGGCGCGCTGATGCGCCGGCGGCCCGGGCCCTGACCACCTTTTGCAAGGCGCCGTTCAGGCGCCGTGCTTCGGGGCTCACGCCCCGGGCGTGCACCGCGCGGCTCAGCCCAGTGCCTGGGCGCTGTCGCGCAAGGCCGCACCGGCCTGGGCCATGGCGCCCAGCGCCTGCTCGCCGTCGGCGGGCTGCACGTTCACTGCCGCGACCGCGTCGCGCAGCACCACCACGTCAAACCCGTGCTCCCGCGCGTCCAGCACCGTGCTCTTGACGCAGTAGTCGGTGGCCAGGCCGCCGACGAAGAGGCGCCGCACCCCGGCGGCCTTCAATTGCGCGGCCAGCTCCGTGCCGGCGAAGCCGGAGTAGGCCTCCTGGCCCGTCTCGGTTCCCTTGGACACGACGGTGGCGCCCGGGGGCCATTGCAGCGCTTGCGGGAATGCCGCGCCCGCGCTGCCTGCCACGCAGTGGGGCGGCCAGGGGCCGCCCTGCGCGGTGAAGGAACAGTGCGCGGCGGGGTGCCAGTCGCGCGTGGCGAACACCGGCAGGCCTTGCCGCGCGAAGGCGGCCAGGCAGCGCTGCAGCGGCGCCAGCACCCGGTCGCCTTGCGGCACGGCCAGGGCGCCGCCCGGCAGGAAGTCGTGCTGCACGTCCACGAGCAGCAGCGCGTCGCCGGGGCCGGGGGGCGCGTCGCGGGCGGCGTCGGGGGAAAGCGTCGGGTTCATCGAGCGGGTTTGTTTGGGCGGTTGGTTGGGCAGGGCCGGCCGCGGGCGCGGCCCTCAGGGGTCTATACCATGCCGGCGCACCATCAATACCGGCACGGGCGCACAGCGCAGCGTGATTTCCGCATCGCTGCCCAGCGCCAGCCGCGTGAGGCCGCGGCGGCCGTGCGTGCCCATGACGATGAGCCGGCAGCTTTGCTGGGACGCCGACTCGGCGATCAAGTCGCCCACGCGGCCGGAGATCATCTCGCGCACCAGGCTTTCGGCCGGGACGCCGGCCTCGCTGGCGTCCCGGCTGGCCTGGGCGAGCAGCTCCTTGCCGAAGTCCCACAAGTCCTGGCGCAGCGCCTCGGCGTTGGTGGCCGCGGCCATGTCGATGAGCAGCGGGTATTCGTTGACCACGTGCAGCAGCACGAGGGTGGACTTGAGCTCGCGGGCCAGGGCGATGGCTTCGCGCAGGCCTTGGGCGGCGGCGTCGCTGCCGTCTATGGGGACAAGGATCCTGGCGTACATCCGGCTTCTCCATGCCGCGGGGGGCGGCGGGTGGGTCATCCGGCGGCTGGGCCGTCGGCCCTGTCCTGCTGCACGAGCAGCACGGGAACCAGCGCGGCATGCACCACGCGCTCGGCGTCGCTGCCCAGCAGCAGCCGGGTGCGGCCGTTGCGGCCGTGCGTGCCCATGACGATGAGGCTGCAGTCCTGGCGCGTGGCCTCGTCCACGATGGCGGCGGACACGCGGCTGGACATCACCTCGCGCAGCACCGTGTCGCAGGCCACGCCGGACTGTCCGGCCTGCTGGCCGCAGGCCTGCAGCAAGGCCTGGCCGCGGGCCAGCAGCGCCCCGCGCGCCTCGTCGAAGCCGGCCTGTGTCGCCTTGGCCAGCAGCAGTTGGTAGGTGTCCACCACGTGCAGCAGCACCAGCGCGGAACCCAGGGCGCGACCCAGCGCGGCCGCTTCGCGCAGTGCGCGCACGGAGGCGTCGCTGCCATCCACCGGAACCAGGATTCTTGGGTACACGGTGTCCTCCGTTAGAGCTTGCCAGGCGGGGCACGGTGCGGAAGCGCCCGCGCGAGAACCCATTTTTCGAGAGGAAGGGGTGCTTGGCTTGATCAGGCGCAAGTTTGCGGCCGACCCTCACGCAGCCGAGGGGACGCGGGTGGGCGCCCGGCAGGGCCGTGCCGGGTGTCGGCCTGGTGCGGGCACACATCGGCCATGGGGGCGAACGCGCAGCGGGAGGCTCGCCTCGCGCACCTGGGTGCGGCTCAATCCGGCGCCGCCTGCGCGCTGTCCACGTAGAACACCAGGGCCGGGGGCTGCTCGCCAGGGCTGATGGACAGTGGCTGGCGCTGCAGCCGGCCGCGGTGCAGCAGGTCCACGTCGTACTGGCCGCCGGGCAGGTCCACCAGCACCCATGAGCCCGTGAGCATGCGGTCGTAGCCGGGCCGGGGCACCGCTTGGTCGGCCGGGCCGGGCTGCTGCGTGATGCGCAGCCGTACGCCCTGCACGGGCTGCAGCGGCGCGGCGTGGCCGGCCACCATCACCAGCAGGTTGTGCTGCGCGCGGCGGGCGATGAGCTGCGTCTCGTCCTGCGGGTCGCTGCCGCCTTCGGCATAGGGCCAGCCCGCGGGGCTGGTGCCGGTGAGCACGGCAGCACCCACGCCCAGGGCCAGCGCGGCGCAGGCCGCGGCCAGCAGGCAGGGGATGCGATTGCTGTTCATGACAAAGCCTCCGCGCAGGTGCGGCCGGCCGCGCGCCCGCAGCCGCGAGCCGCCGGCGCGTGCCGCGCACCCTTGGTACAGCTTAGGCGGTCGCCTTGGCCCGGTTTTGACTTTGTGCAAGCCGCCGGCGGCTGAGGACCGTCCACGTGTAACGCCCTGTGCGGCGCCCGCGTGGGCCGGGGGCACTGCCAGGGCTGTCAGGGCTGGCAGGGCAGGTGGCGGCATCGCGCGGCCTGGCGGGCGGGAGCAGGCCCTGCTGTCCCGGGCGGACTTGCGCGGGTGCGGGTGCCGGCGGCCGGTGGGCGACTGGCCCGCATCTTGATAGGTGAGGGCATCCACCTTGGGGAACAACGACATGACAGACCTCGCCTTGCAACCCGCTGCGCCGGCCGATCCCGAACGCCGCCAATGGCTCATCGCCACCGGTGCCGCCGGCGGCGCTGCCGCCGTGGCCACGGCCGTGCCCTTCGTTTCCACCTTCGCGCCCAGCGAGCGGGCCAAGGCCCTGGGTGCGGCGGTGGAAGTGGACGTCAGCGACATCCCGCCCGGCGGCATGAAGACCGTGGAGTGGCGCGGCAAGCCGGTGTGGGTGGTGCGGCGCACGCCGGAGATGATCGCGGCGCTGCAGAAGAACACCGATGCGCTGGCCGACCCCGCGTCCGCCCGGGACCAGCAGCCCGCCTACGCCCGCAATGCCGGCCGCTCCATACGGCCGGAGCTGTTCGTGGCGGTGGGCATTTGCACGCACCTGGGCTGCTCGCCCAGCGCCGCGCCCGCGGGCGGCGGCAACGCCAGCCTGCCCGCGGACTGGGCCGGCGGCTACCTCTGCCCCTGCCACGGCTCCACGTTCGATGGTGCCGGGCGCGTGTTCAGGAACAAGCCCGCGCCGACCAACCTGGAAGTGCCGCCGCACCGCTACGTGAGCGATACGCGGCTGCTCATCGGCGAGGACAAGGCCTGAGCGCTGCCATGTACTTCCGCATGCTGCACGACGAGGCCTGCGGCTCGGTGAGCTACCTGCTGGCCGACCTGGACGCCGGCGAGGCTGTGCTCGTGGACCCGCGCGGCACGGACGCGCCGGTGCTGCTGGCCATGCTCGACGAGCACCGGCTGCGCCTGCGCTGGATGCTGCGCACGCATGAGCACGACGCGGCCCTGCCGCCCGGCGAGCGCAGGGCGCTGCAGGCGCTGCAGGCGCCGCTGATCGTGCACGAGGCCCCCGCAGCGCCGCCGGTGCTGCCCTTTGGCGGCGAGGTGATCCGGGTGCTGGCGACACCGGGCCACACCCGGGGCTGCCTGAGCTTCCTGTGGCGCGACCGGCTGTTTTGCGGCGGTCTGCTGGCGGTGGACGCCTGCCCCTTCCAGCCCTGGCCGGCCGACCCCGAGGCGCTGTGGGACAGCGTCACGCAGCAGGTCTTCACGTTGCCGGCCGAGACGCTGCTGTTCAGCGGCCATGCACGCGCCGCGCGCGCGGTGAGCCAGGTGCTGGAGCAGCGCCGCGCGCATCCGTGGTTCGCGCACGCGACGCGCGACGAATTCCTGGCGCGGGTGGCGTGCCTGGCCGCGCCGCCGCGCGACAGCGCTTCCTGACGTGCTTGGCGCGGGCGGCGGGTGGCGGCAGCCGCCCGTTGGCCCACGCTCACGCAGCCCCTCGTCCCGCCAACAAAAAAGGGACGCCGCGGCGTCCCAAGGTCTCCCTCCGGGGCCCGCTTCTTCGGCGGGCCTGCCGTGCCCGGCTCATCGGGGCAGCACGAAGGTGGACTTTTCGCGCAGCGTGCGCGCGGGCTCGCCGGCCGAGGCCTGGCGCTCGATGGTGAAGTGGATCTCGTGCGCGCCGGCCGGCGTGGCGGCGGCCGTTTCCGGCGGCACGCGCAGCAGCACCGTCACCCACTGCGCCTCGGCCGGGCCCAGCGTGAGCTCGACGGGCTCGGCCAGTTGCAGCCCCGGCAGGCCATCGACCGAGACGCCATAGGCCTGCGGGGCTTCGGCGGCGTTCATGACCTGCAGCCGGTAGACGTTCTCCACGAAGCCGCCTTCGACCTGGCGCGCCAGCGTCGAGCGGTCGCGGACGATGTCGGCCTTGAACGGCGTGCGCAGGGCGATGCTGGCGCCCACGGCGAGGCAGATCACGATGAGGATGGCCGTGTAGATCAGGATGCGCGGGCGCCGCACGCGGGCCAGGACCTGGCCGCGCGTGAGGTGCTGCTGCAGCCCGTTTTGCGTGTCGTAGCGCACCAGGCCGCGGGCATAGCCCATCTTGTCCATCACCTCGTCGCAGGCGTCCACGCAGGCGGCGCAGCCGATGCACTCGTACTGCAGGCCCTTGCGGATGTCTATGCCGGTTGGGCAGACCTGGACGCACAGCGTGCAGTCGACGCACGAGCCCAGGCCGGCCTGGGCCGGGTCCACCTTCTTGGAGCGGGCGCCGCGCGGCTCGCCGCGCTCGGCGTCGTAGCTGATGAT